>JBKEBS010000162.1:0-5213 GCA_047973265.1 Oscillospiraceae bacterium | reverse complement strand
TTCCCTCCACCTCAATCAGAAGGGATTTCCCCTCGTTTGCTTGCTGCATATTGATCATACCTTTCCGGCCTATATATGGTCGACAATAATTTTCTAACATCTCTTTTTCGTTCATGAGCAGAAAACTTGCCTGCAAGTTTCCATTCACTCGAAGATATGTTGAAAATTTTATCGCCGATCATATCGCTTTAATTTCGTATCATATCATACCACAATAATGCCCCGCTGAAAAGTCATGACTTGTGCATTCTCCGCTCCTGGGGTACAATAATTTGGAAATTATACTTTCCAATCTTTACAGAATATCAATCATCGAGGTGAACGCTTGCAAAACCATTCCTACGAAAAGCTGGGCGGCGGCATCGAAATCCAGGTTTCCCCCGCCCACACCTTTGGCACCGACAGCTTCCTGCTTTCCCACTTCGCCGCTCCAAAGCGAAGGGATAAAGCCGTGGATTTGTGCACCGGCTGCGGCATTGTCCCCTTTCTCTGGATGCGGGAGGAGGCCGCCTCCCCCAGCGAAGTCTGGGCGGTGGACGTACAGGCACCCGCGATAGAGCAGGTGACAAATTCCGTCGCACGCTCCGGGCTGGGGAACCGCTTCCACCCGGTGCTGGCCGACCTGCGGAAGATTCGAGACCACTTCCCAGTGGGAACAATGGATTTGGTCACCTGCAATCCGCCCTACAAGGCGGAGGGCACCGGGCTCATCAGCGAAACAGACAGTGCGCGCATCGCCCGGCACGAAACCCTTTGCACTCTGGACGATGTCTGCGCCGCCGCTGCCTGGCTGCTCCGGTTTGGGGGCCGCTTCTGCCTTTGCCAGCTGCCGGAACGGTTGGTGGATGTTCTGACCGCCATGCGGCAAAACGGCCTGGAGCCCAAGCGGGTGCGCTTTGTACAGCAGCACCCCCACTCCGCCCCCTGGCTGGTGCTGGTGGAGGGAAAACGGGGCGCAAAGCCATTTCTGCAGATTGATCCGCCGCTGATCCTGCGGGAGGGCGGCAAGACCTCTCCCGAAATGGAGCGCATTTACGGAATGTATGGATATATTGAGGATGGGAACGCAAATGAAACCTGACAGACCGATGCTCTACCTGGTGGGAACCCCCATCGGCAACCTGGGCGACTTCTCCCCCAGGGCGAAGGAGATTCTGGAGGGGGTCGACTTCATCGCCGCGGAGGACACCCGGGTCAGCCGCAAGCTGCTCACCCACTTCGGCATCTCCAAGCCGATGATCAGCTATCACGAGCACAACCAGAGGGAACGGGGCGAGCACATCCTCGCCCGCATTCTGGCCGGTGAGAGCTGCGCGGTCGTCACCGACGCGGGCATGCCCTGCATCTCCGACCCCGGCGAGGATTTGGTTCGGCTCTGCGCCGATGCAGGTGTGGAAATTGTTACGGTTCCCGGCCCCAGCGCCGTGGTTTCCGCCCTGGCGGTTTCCGGCCTGCCCACCGGGCGCTTCTCCTTCGAGGGCTTTCTAAGCACCACCAAGGGCAGCCGCATGGAGCACCTGCACTCGCTGAAGACCGATCCCCGTACCCTGATCTTCTACGAGGCCCCCCACAAGCTCCCCTACACCCTGCGCAACATGCTGGAGGTGCTGGGCAACCGCCGCATCTCCCTCTGCCGGGAGCTGACCAAGCTCCACGAGGAGGTCTGGCGCACCACCTTGGAGGAAGCCACTGTCCACTACGAAAGCAACTCGCCCCGTGGGGAGTTCGTGCTGGTGCTGGAGGGTGCTGCGCCGGAACCCGAGGAGAGCGCCCTCTCCTTTGAAGAGGCCGTGACGCTGATACAGCGGATGGCGGAGCAGGGCACGGCGCTTTCCGCAGCAGCAAAGGATGTGGCGAGGGCCACGGGCCACAAAAAAGGTGACCTCTACCGGGCGGCGGTAGAAAACAGCAGTACGGACACTATATAGAGAACGGGACTCCTTATAAAGAGTCCCGTTCTTTTATGTGGGAATTATCTCAGTTTCAGCGCATGGATGGTGACCGGATCAATCTGTGCGGAAAGCAACTCGCAGCCCTTCCCCTCCGGCAGCTCCGGCCAGCGGTCAAGAAAAATCGGCTGGTCAATCCGCAACGGGGTCAGCACCACCTCCGCACTTTCGGGATAGCCAAAACGCTCCATGTCCAGCATCCAGGGCTCCCCGTTATAGAAGAAGTCCTGGACAAAATCACCGTTCACATACAGCTTGCCCACATCGTAGATGCCCTCAATTTGCAGCAGAGCTCCCGCCATCTCCCCCGAATAGGTGAAGTCCAGTCTCCACCGGGATTCCTTTTCGCTCCTGGCAACGCATGCAAACGCCACCTCTGCACTGCTTCCCCTTTCCGGCAAAGCGTAGATGGCAAAGCCATCCCTTTCCCCCAGCTTGCAGAACCCCTCCGGGGCAGCGGGCAACGGCGGCCAGACCCGAAGCTCCCCGGAGCCTGGCCCTTCCAAGAGCAGCGCACCACTCCCATCTTCATAGCAAACGCCATCCCACAGCAACAGGTGCTCCCCTGCGGGGCCGTTGATTTTCGCTGCCAGAAGAGAGTCCTCCTCGGACAATGTCAGCACTCTTCCGTTTTTGGGTGGGGTAATCCAGTTGTACGCAGGGTCGAAATTCCCGAAGAAAACAGGAATAATCCCCTCTGCTGTTTGTAGCGTGCACAGGGGCGACGCGGTGGCGCTCTCCAGCAAGGCATCGCCTATCTGCAGCCGGAAGGGCCAGTAGAAATATTGCCCGTCATTGATGTCCCGTGGAGGAAAGGCAATCTCTCCGCTACCCACAGCGGCAGTCAGCGCCCTTTCCTTATGATCGGCCATACCATGGCGGCGCTGATAATTGTTGACCAAAATGTAGCCACCGGTGCCGTTGTCCCGCTGGGTGTGGCGCAGGGCATCGAAGTTGCTGGGATTTTCCGGGTTGCCCAGAGGGCTATTCACCTCCATTGCCGCCAGCTCATTCCCAAACTCCCTGAGGAATAGCCCCTGCCGCCGCAGCCTGCGAAAAGAATCCCGCATCTGCCCGAACTCCCCCAAGGGGGCGTTGTAATCCACTGAATACACCGGGAGATCGTTGGGATAGCCGCTTTCTCTGCTCTCCTGGAAGGTGCTGCGCAGCCCCACCGGATTCGTTCCCCCGTGAAAGAGGTAATAGCCCAGCAGGCTTGTGCCGCTGCCCAGTTTGCAGAGAGACATCGCCTCCACATCCTTCCCCGAGGCGACGGGGCGGCGGTGATAGGTCGCCTGCAGACCTGCTCCAAGCTCTGCTGTCAGAAATGGAAACTCTGCCGGATTAAAGGTCAAATCGGAGCCCTTGCCGTAGTCGCTTGCAATAGCCGAATCGTTTCGCCTTGCAGTGAATACGAAGTTGTCGGAGGGCTCGATTTCAGACATCCGCTGATCCCAGGGCGCTTCGGCGTAGCCGCCCATGACAGGGAGCAGCCCGCCGGTCATGGCGCCGCCCCAGCCCGTTGCCGTCCAATAGGGGGCGTCATAGCCGATCTTCTTTGCCATGGCGGTGAGGCCGCGCATGTGCCGCTCTCCCTCCTCCCCTTTGAGGCCCCCGCCCGCGTGGGCGTATTCGTTTTCTATCTGAATGCCGACAATCGGGCCGCCATCCCTGTGAAAGAGCCCCTCCACCTGGCCGTAGATCGCGCTGTAAAAGCGCCGCACATCCTCCAAATAGGCGGGATCATTGCTGCGCGGGATATAGGGCCTGGACACAATCCAGTCGGAGAAGCCGCCGTTCCGCACCTCTGCGTGAACCCATGGGCCGATGCGCAGAAACACCAGCATACCCAACTCCCCGGCAGCCTCCACAAATCCCCTGATATTCAGGTCATCTGCAAAGCTGATCCGGCCCTCTTCCTCCTCGTGGTGAATCCAGATCACATAGCTCGCTACAATGTCGATGCCGCCCGCCTTCATCTTAGCGAGCTCCCGCCGCCAGTGGCGGTGTGGGTAGCGCGAGTAGTGGAATTCCCCCATAGTGGGCATCCAGGGTGCTCCGTTCCGCGTCAGGCACTGATTAGTATATCCGTAGTTATCCATTCCGCTCCCCCTCCTTTCTTCCGCCGCTCTACCGGGTTCCCTCGCGCCACAGCTCCACATAGCGTCTGGCTTTCGCCGGATTGCTGTGTATGGTGTAGACATCCCGCTGCGTGATCTCCAGCGTGCAGCCCTGGGCAGCCTTCACCGTTTCGGCAATGTGCTTCTTAATGGCCTCCTCATCCAGGTTGACATCCACCCCCAGATAGTTGGGGCTTGGCTTGCGCTGGAAAACCACGTTCTTCCCCCGAAGGCGGTCTCCCATGTATTCCTGGTTGCACCAGGGGGAGATGGAGACCTTTCGCAGATTTTCCAGCCCCGACAGGCAACTTTCCCAGATGGGGTCAACCGGCTCGCAGCAGCCGTAGGACAGGAGCCCGTATTCCTGGGAAATCCTCTTGTAGCAGGGAAAGATGAACTCCTCGAACATCTCGGGGGAAATCCCCACCGTCTCCTGGGAATCCATGAAGCCCCAAACGTCCCTCGTGGTCAGGGGGCTGCCGTCTGCGGGGAGCGATGAGGGCAGCTCCTCGGTGTAGCAGTAGGTGCCCTGCCCCAGGCCCTGGCAGTCAGTGGTTGGCAGCAATAGCCGTTCCCTTTCCAGCCAGCGGAAGTGGGCGATGGTGTCATCGGCGATGCGCCCCATGAGCTTGTGGAACAGTTCGGGATAGTCCATCATGGCAAACAGCATGTTCTCCATGCTCATCATGTGGACAATCTTCTGAGTGGGGACAGAATAGAGGCAGTTCATGGCCATGCGCACAGGCAGAATGTCGCCCAGCACATCCTCCAGTATAGCGCGTTCCCGCTCGGTGCCCTCTCTGTCCACGCTCCATTCGCTCTCGCCCAGCTTATCCCAGTCCGCCTCCAAATCCTCGATCAGGTGAACAAAGGCATGGCCCACGCTCTGGTGTCCGTCCAGCTCGGCAAATTCCCGCTTGTCCTCGTGGCCAAACAGGTTGAAATGGGTGTGCCAGCCCATGGCATAGTGGTCGGGCACTACGAAATCGTCGTCGAACAGCTCGTGGGGCAGGGTGCGGCGCAGCATCTGTGCCTCAATCGCCCTAGTAGTATACGTCAACTAAAAGATATGATATAATCAACACCGAAAGGTGGTGATTATAGTGCGGGCAAAGAAGTGGAAAGTTAATCTGAGCTCGAGCGA
>JBKEBS010000161.1:0-30871 GCA_047973265.1 Oscillospiraceae bacterium | reverse complement strand
TGGGGACACCATAGGGCAGTTGCCAGAGGGATTCCGGCCTAGATCACCAATGACAACACAGGCGACGATCAGCGGTAGCAATTCTTGGATATCGGCAACCGGACATTTGCACGTAAGCGCTGCTGGAAGAATCTATGTGACATCGTTCAGCACAACCGACGCGATTTACATTAGTTCGGAAGTCATCTGCTTTCCAGCACAATAGGGCTCCTACAAAGAAGAGCTTACAAAAAGGGTGATTATTAGGGCTCTAAGACTGACTAACAACACAACAATAACCGCCCCAGAGGAGGCGGGCAGATGGGGCGATGCGATATGCAGAACATACTTAACTATGTCAAGGAACACTGGCTCAACTGGCTGTTCGCAGGTATCACAGCCGCAACAGGTTTCGCTGTGAAGCGGCTGTATTCCAAATTCCAGAGGGAACGGGATGAGCGAATCCTGATTGAGGAGCAGGCGAAAGCCGAGCAAAAGATCATCAAAGAAGGGATTCTTGCCATCCTGCACGACCGGCTCTACCAGGCCTGCCGCTTTCACATCAGTCAGCGCAAGATCACGGTAGCAGACCTGAAGAACGTAGAATACCTGTATGACAGCTATCACGATTTGGGCGGGAACGGCACAGGGACGCAGCTCTATAATCGCGTCTGCGGCCTCCCCATTGAAGAAGAACTGGAGGAAATGAAATAGTGGAATTTCTCAAATACATCGACCCTGCGCTGCTGATACTCATCCCGGCGTTAAACCTGATCGGCTGGGCCATCAAACACATAGAAAAGGCAGACAACAGGCATATCCCATTGATGCTAATGGCTGCGGGTGTCGTTTTAGCCATCCTGTGGGTTTTGGCGTCCTCGGACATTGCCACATACAAAGATGTGTTCACGGCCATTTTCACAGCCCTGGTGCAGGGTGTGCTTTGCGCGGGAGTAGCAGTGCTGGGAAATCAGATACTGAAGCAGGAGGGACAAGGCGATGCCTAGAGTTTTTATTGGTGTAGGACACGGCGGGAATGACCCCGGTGCAGTTGCAAACGGTCTCAGGGAAGCCGACATCAATCTCGGAATGGCGATTCCCATGTATGACGAGTTGCTCCGCCATGGGGTGACGGTGGGCATCTCCCGTACAAAGGACGAAAACGACCCGCTGACGGAGGAGATACAAGAGGCCAACGCCTTCGGCCCTGACATCGCTATCGACGTTCACAACAATGCCGGCGGCGGGGACGGCTTCGAGGTGTACCGGCAGACCAACCAGTACGCGACAAAATCCCTCAAGCTAGCGGAACATCTGGAAGCCCGCGTGAAAGAGCTCGGCCAGAACAGCCGGGGAGTGAAGACCAGGCTGTACAATGGTGCGGACTACTTCGGCTGGCTGCGGCAGGTCAAATGCCCCGCTGTTCTTTGTGAGGGCGCTTTTGTGGATAACAAGACTGATGTGCAGATCATCAACACAGAGGAAAAGCAGAAGGCCTTCGGCGTCGCCTACGCAAAGGCAGTGCTGGACTACTTCGGCATAGCATGGAAGCCGGAGACCGGGAGCAAAGTCCTGTATGGTGTTGTGGGGCAGAAGATCGCGCTATCCAGTAGGGAGGCTGCCGAGGAGCACGCACGGCTGCTAAATGCAGGTACAGATGGGGACTACTACAAGGTGATCGAGATAGAGCGGTGAAGTGTGTTCTTTCATGTGTTCTGAAATAGTGAAAACCGCTTAGTTTTCGGCTTAACTAAGCGGTTTTCTTTTGGAGCGGATGAAGGGAATCGAACCCTCACTCTCAGCTTGGGAAGCTAATGTTCTACCACTAAACCACATCCGCAGGTGTCTGTTGCACAAGACATATTTTATCCTGAAATCACGCATTTGTCAAGACGACGGCCATGTGAAAAGGATCACTCCCAGAGATAGGAGTGATCCTTTTGCGTATCGGTTTAGCCTTGCTGGGGCTCCTTGAGCTTGCCCGGAGTGTAGCGGTTAAGGGCCGAGGCGTTTTCGCCGATGCTCATGCTGCTTGCCCGCTCCGCCAGATAGGCCTCAAATTCATCCCCCTTGAGCTCGGAGAGAATACGGGCGCGGTAGCTGTCGATCAGAGTGGGATCCTCCATGACATCCTTGCGGAGAATGACGTAAATGGAGCTTTCTCCCTCGTGAATAATCGCTTCGCCAATGGGGGTATCAAAGATGGTCTCCACAAGATTGTCCATATAATAGGGGGCCATTTCCTTGCTGACCAGCACTGACATATCCTCAACCTGGGCTTCTTCACCCTCCTGGGTGCTCGCCATCTCGGAGTGCTCCAACTCGGCCAGTTTCTGGTCGAACTCGATCATGAGCTCCCCTGCTACAGCGCCGTCCTGCAGGCGCTTCTGGAAATCTGCCGCCATTTCCCGGATTGCTGCGTTCTGCTCTTCCACTGTCAGCTCCTCGTTGTGGGTGTGGTCTACGAGGTTGAGGGGAAGAATCTCCGCTTTGGCGTAGTTTGCGATAAAAGCTGCTTCCAGTTCCTCGGCGGATACTTCTTTTTCGCCGCCGGTGTCGTACAGCTTGGTGAAAAGCAGATCCCTGCGGGTCACATCCTCCTGGAGCTTGAGGAAGGAGTTCATGCTGATGCCGTTGTCCTCATAGGCAGCGCCGCTGGTCTTCCAGTTTTCCTGTAGAGAGGAGCGCATGGATTGCAGCTCTTCGGCGTCGATGGCGACACCCAGGCGGGAGCACTCCTCCAGCACCGCAAAGTAGGTGCGGCTCTCCTCCTTGGCGTTCCGGATGACATAATCGGTGCCGGTTTCACCGTTCAGCTCCGCTTTCAGCGTATCCTTATAGGTTGTGGGGGCGACCCACTCGGTGTTGTCGGCGTTCGCCTCGCTCAGCTCTTGGCTGAAATTGCTGATTTCCTGCATCTGATAAGCGATGTAGAAACCGGCGGGAAGCCGCTCCCCATTGTACTCGTACACCCAGTCGCCGCCGCTGCCGCAAGCTGTGGTCGTCGCCACTATCAGCACCGCCAGCAGAAGGGCGGCCATCTTTCCAATATGCTTCATCTGTCAACATTCCTTTGCATGTTTTTAGCTGTAACCTGTCCAATTATACAGCCCGATGGGGGAAATGTCCAGTATTCGCAAGGGCAAAAGCAGAAAAAGCTTTATAGAGCCAAAAGCAAAGAGATGATTTATTGAGTGGTATTTGCCTTTGGCTCTCCTCCCATCAGCTCCAACGTCTCCCGAATCGTGTCCACCGGCCCCTGCCCCGGATTTTGCTTGACGGAGAAGTAGGGGCGCATGCCCGCGTTGACCATCACCCGGCCCTGCATTTTGGAGGCGACGGCCCCCGCCATGTGCATGTCCAGCTGCTCGGGATAGAGCAGGATGCGCTCGCCGCTCTGGGTAATCTCGGTGATGCCGAGGCGGGAGGCCCTGCCCCGGACGAGGGCGACATCCACCAGTCCCTTGACCGACTGGGGCGGCTCGCCAAAGCGGTCGATGAGCTCGTCGATGATGTCCAGCGCGTCCTCCCCGGTTTCCACCGAGGCGATCTTCTTGTAGATGTCAATGCGCTGGGAGAGGTTGCCGATGTAGTCCTCCGGCAGGTAGGCGTCCACCCGGACATCGATGATGCACTCGGTGGGCGGCCGGACAGATTCGCCGGTCTCCTCGCTGACAGCCTCGGCCAGCAGGCGGAGGTAGAGGTCGTAGCCCACCGCCTCCATGTGGCCGTGCTGTTGAGCGCCCAGGATGTTGCCCGCGCCCCGAATTTCCAGATCGCGCATGGCGATGCGGAAGCCGGAGCCGAAGGTTGTGAACTCCCGGATGGCGGACAGCCGCTTGGTGGCAATGTCGGTGAGTGCCTTGCCGCCCCGGAAGGTGAGGTAGGCGTAGGCACGGCGGGGAGAGCGGCCCACCCGGCCCCGCAGCTGGTAGAGCTGGGAGAGGCCGTAGTTGTCCGCATCCTCGATGATGAGGGTGTTGGCGTTGGGGACGTCCACACCGGTTTCGATGATGGTGGTGCAGACAAGAATGTCCACTTCGTGCTCTACCAGGGCCTGCCAGATGTCGCTGAGGGCTTCCTCGCCCATCTTGCCGTGGGCGGTGACGATGCGGGCGTCGGGCAGCTGCTTTTTCAGGCGGGCCGCGCAGCTGTCGATGGAGTCCACCCGGTTGTGGAGGTAGAACACCTGCCCGCCCCGGCGGAGCTCTTTCTGAATGGCCTGGATAATAATGCCCTGGTCGTATTCCAGCACATAGGTCTGGACAGGGTAGCGGTCTTGGGGGGCTTCCTCGATGAGGGACATATCCCGGATGCCGCTCATGGCCATGTTGAGGGTGCGGGGGATGGGGGTAGCGGAGAGAGTGAGGATGTCCACGTTTGTGCGCAGCTCCTTGAAGCGCTCCTTGTGGGCGACGCCGAAGCGCTGCTCCTCGTCGATGACCACCAAGCCCAAATCCTTGAACTGCACATCCTTCTGCACGACTCGATGGGTGCCGATGACCACATCCACTTGACCCTTGGTCAGCTTCTTCACCGTCTCCGCCTGTTCCTTTTTGCTGCGGAAGCGGGAGAGCAGCTCCACTGTGATGGGGTAGCCCTCCATCCTGCGCAGGAAAGTCTGGTAGTGCTGCCAGGCCAGGATAGTGGTGGGAACAAGTACTGCGCACTGCTTGCCGTCCAGCACGCACTTGAAGACGGCGCGCAGGGCGACCTCGGTTTTGCCGAAGCCCACGTCGCCGCAGAGCAACCTGTCCATCGGCATGGATTTTTCCATGTCCGCCTTGATCTCCTGGGCGCTGCGCAGCTGATCATCCGTCTCCTCATAGGGGAAGCGCTCCTCGAACTCCTGCTGCCAGTCCCCATCGGGAGAAAAGGCGAAGCCAGGCGTGTTCTGGCGCTTGGCGTAGAGGGCGATGAGCTCCTTGGCCATCTCCCGGACGGCGCCCTTGACCCTGGCGCGGGTCTTCTGCCACTCCACTGAATTGAGCCGGTTGAGGCGCACATTGGCGTTTTCCGCCGCGCCGATGTACTTGCTCACCAAATCCAGCTGGGTGACGGGCACAAACAGCGCGTCGGTGCCCGCGTAGCGGATTTTGATATAGTCCTTCACCACGCCGTGCATGTCCCGCTTGACGATGCCCTCGAACACGCCGATGCCGTGGCTGGAGTGGACGACATAGTCGCCGACGGTCAGGTCGGAGACATTGCGGAGCTTCTTCCCCTCCTTGTGGCGGCGCTTTTTGTGGGCCACAGGGGCGGAGGTCTTTGCGTGGGTGATGAGCGCGAACTTGAGGTCGGGATACTCCATGCCCGCGGAGAGGCTGCCTTCCAGGATTGTGACCGTTCCGGGGTGGATGCCGTCCAAATCTTCGGCCAGCGCGGCGGGCACCTTATCCCGGTTAAGGTCGTCCAGCAGGGCCTGTCCCGCCCGCTTTGTCCCGGCGAGAACGGCGGCGGCGTAGCCACGGGCCATGTAATCCTGCAAATCCTCCAGCAGCAGCTGATAGTCCCCGCCCCACACCGACAGCTGCACGGCATTCACCTGGTGCATGCCCCGGAAGGAGACCTCGGGCAGGGTGCGGGCGAAGGTGTCCAGCACTGCGGTGCGGCCCTCCTGAATCTCCTTTGCGACATCTGCAAAGTCCAGGGAAAAGCGATCGATTCCCTTGAAGAGGATGCCCTCGCTGAGCAGAATCTTGATATCCTCGTTCATTTGCCAGGAGGCGTTTTTGAGGCCCTCTCGCATACTGACGGGCTCTAAGGCGAAGAAAAGCCTGTCCCGGCAGTAGTCGAAGAGGGTGTGGGGCCGGTCGTACAGCAGAGGAAGAAAACGGTCGGCGCTGACCAGGCTTGCCCCGGAGGAGAGCTTTTCCACATCGGTGTCAATATGCTCCTTTGCCAGTGCGCCGTACTTGCCCCGCAGGGACTTTTTGACAGCTTCTAGCTTCTTCGCCAGGGCGGAGGAATCCATCACCAGCGCCTCCCGGGCGGGGGTGATGCGGGCGAGGGGGACTTCTTCCAATCTGCGCTGGGTGGCGAGGTCGAAGGTGGAGACGGTGTCCACCTCATCCCCCCAGAACTCCACCCGGAAGGGATTGGGCACGCCGGGGGGCATAAAGTCCAGGATACCGCCGCGCACCGCGAACTGGGAGACGCCCTCCACCTGTTCGCTACGAACGTAGCCCGCCGAGACAAGCAGCTCCAGCAGCTCGTCCAGATTGTGCGCCTCGCCGGGGCGCAGGGCTGCGGTGTGGCGGCGCAACTCCGACTCGGGGATGGTGTACTGCACGGCGGCTTCCACACCGGACACCACGATGGGGGCGGTGCCACCCAGCATGCGTTCAAACACGCCGAGACGGGCGTGCTCATATTCCAGCGAGACGCCCTCGACCTCCCGGAAGGTGAGCTCCCGGGAGGGGAAGAACACCGCGCCCTCGAAGCCCAGCAGGGTGTTCAAGTCCTCGCAGAGCCGGACGGCGGTGGGCTCGTCGGCGGTGAGTACGAGCGCTGGTGCGCCTATCGCCATGCAGAGGGAGTAGATGGTGTGGGCCTTGTGCACGTTGGGCAGCCCCACCATGAGCTGGGGGGTGTCGCCCTTGGCGAGGCCCCTTTCCAGCTGCCGGAAGCTGCTGTCCGCCTGGAGGATTTTATAGAATTCCTTCACTGTTTTGCTCCCTCAACATTTGTGTTGCATAGTGTCATGGCGTCGTTCAGTTTATCGGAAAGAATCAGCTTCAGGCCGTGATAGGCGCGCTCAAAGACATCTCCCAGCTGCTTCAGCTCATCGGGGGTGAAGCGGCTGAGCACCCAGTCGGCCAAATCCATCTCGGGGTGGGGCTTGGAGCCGATGCCGATGCGCAGCCGCAGAAACTGGTCGCTCTCCAGGTGGTAGATGATGTTTTTGAGGCCGTTCTGGCCGCCGTCACTGCCGCTTTTTCGCAGCCGCAGCCGCCCCGGCGAAAGGTTCACGTCGTCGCAGAGGACTATGATGCGCTCAGGGGGGATTTTATAGAAGCTGGCGGCATCCCGCACAGCCTCGCCGGATTTGTTCATATAGGTGGAGGGCTTGAGAAAGAGCACCCGCTTTCCCTCAAGCTCCGCATCCCCGGTGAGAGACTGGAATTTGAGCTTCTTCATCTCGAAGCGCTCCTTCTCCCGGATGTAGTCCACCGCAAGAAATCCGGCGTTGTGGCGGGTGTTTTCGTACTCCCGACCGGGGTTGCCCAATCCCACAACAAGGTACTCCACCGGGCCGGTGGGCTGGGCGGAGCCGCCCAGATAGCTCTTAAACTTTTCAAAAATATCCACGGGAAAATCCTCTCCAGTAAAATGCGTGTTTTGGAAAAATCCTGCGCAGGGGACAGGAAAAGGGTGAGACAGACGGGCTGTCTCACCTGACAGATGCTATGATATCTATATCATCAGAGAAAGAGCGGAGAAACCGGCTTTTCCTCGTAGATGCGGTTGATGGCGTCGGCAAAGACCTTGGCGGAGGAGAGCTGCACAATTTTGTTGCACTGCTTTTCCTCGGCGAGGGGGACGGTGTCCAGTACCACCACCTGTTCCAGCACGCTGCACTTGATGCGCTCCACAGCCGGGTCGGAGAGAACTGCATGGGTTGCCCCAGCGTAGACCTTTTTTGCACCGGCGTTCACAATGGCCTCCGCAGCGTTCACAAGGGTTCCCGCGGTATCGATGATGTCGTCGATGAGCACCACGGTGCGGCCCTTCACATCGCCGATGATGTTCATGACCTCGCTCTCATTTGCGCGCTGACGGCGTTTGTCCACGATGGCCAGAGGGGCGTCGAACTTCTCTGCAAATTTTCGGGTGCGGGCAACCGAGCCCAGGTCGGGGGAGACGATTGTCACCCTGTCCCGCTCGGGCCCGTGAAAGAGGTGGGAGAAGTAGTCCATCAGCAGAGGGGCGCCCTCGAGATGATCCACCGGGATGTCGAAGAAGCCCTGAATCTGGGGGGCGTGGAGATCCATGGTGAGCACCCGGTCGGCTCCAGCGGCGGTGATGAGGTCCGCCACCAGCTTGGCGGAGATGGGGTCGCGGGCGCGGGATTTGCGATCCTGGCGGGCGTAGCCGTAGTAGGGGATGACGGCGGTGATGCGGGAGGCGGAGGCGCGCCGGAAGGCGTCAATCATGATGAGAATTTCCATCAGGTGGTCGTTGACCGGCTTGCAGGTGGACTGGACGAGGAAGACATCGAAGCCCCGGACGGTCTCCTGGATGTGAACGGAGGTCTCACCGTCCGCAAACTGCCCCACCTTGCTCAGCCCGACCTCCAGGCCCAGCTCCCGGGCGATGCCCTCGGCCAGCTGCGGGGTGGCGTTGCCGGAAAAAATCTTGATCTCCCTGCCGTGTAATTTCATCGCAACAATCATTCCTCTCATCAATTGCTGAATCAGACGGAAAAGATCATTTCTTTTCAAACAACCCCTTGCGCTTGCGCCAGCCCTCTTTCACGGTCTGGCGGGCGCGGCCGATCACCAGGGCGTCGTCGGGGACATTCTCGGTGACGGTGGTGCCCGCGGCGGCATACACCCGGTCGCCCAGCTTGACAGGCGCGACCAGGTTGACATTGCAGCCCACAAAGGTGTTGTCCCCCACAACGGTGCGGTGCTTGCTGGTGCCGTCGTAGTTGACGGTGACCACCCCGCAGCCGAAGTTGCAGCCGCTGCCCACGTCGCTGTCGCCGATGTAGGTGAGGTGGGAGACGGAGGTGCCAACGCCGATGGTGGAGTTCTTGATCTCCACAAAGTCGCCGATCTTCACGCCGTCCGAAATGCGGCTGCCGGGGCGGATGTTGCTCATGGGGCCAATCTTGACCCGGCTTTCCACCCGGGAGGAGTCAATGTAGCTGGAGATGACGGTGCAGCCGTTGCCAACGGTGCTGTCGGTGAGGTGGGAGTTGGGGCCTATCTCGCACCGGTCGCCTATAGTGGTGCGGCCCTTTAGAATTGTACCGGGGTGGATGGTGCTGTCCGGCCCGATGACCACATCCTCCCCGATGACGACGCCGTCCGATACGGGGATGTTGACGCCTTTTTCCAGGTGCTTTTCCAGGACATCCCAGCGGAGAATTTCGGTAGCCTCCGACAGGGTGCGGCGGTTCTTCACCCGAAGCAGGGCAAGCTCCTCCACGTCGTGGGCGTAGGGGTCGGTGCCGGAATACTTCATGCTGGCCGCGTCGGAGGGGGATTTGCCCGCCTGCAGAAGCTCCAACAGCATCTCCCTCGGGTACAGTCCCGCGCCGGGCATTGCGTCGCCCCCCTTCAGAAGGAAGGGCTTGGTGCCATCCCAGAGAGCGTCCAGCAGGCCGGTGATATCCTCCGGGGTGAGAAAGGGCATATCCGCATAGAGCAGCAAAATGCAGTCGTTGCGGGAGTTTTTCAGGTAGTCGAAGGGGGAGGCGTCTGTTTTCCAGCTGTCGGGAATCAACGGCTGCACGGCTTCATCGCCGATGCCGCGCCAGACAACGCCCTCGTCAAAGCCCGCCGCCCGGCAGTTGTCCAGCACGCGGGAGAGGAGGGGGCGGAACAGCAGCTCGTAGAGGGCGGGGGGAGTTGTTCCGGAGCCATGCGGCTCGGCGGCGTGTAAAATCAGTCCGCAGCGGGGCATAAAAATCAATCCTTCCATTAAGTCAATCAGCTTGTTTTTCAGCTGTAAGGCAAACGTTGTTTGTCACGAAATCATTATCGCAAGTTTCCCTGCATTTTGCAAGGGAAACCGCCCCTAAATTGGCGAAACAGCGGCAGACCGGCTGAAATGTAGTCACCTTGCACACAAAGGCACCTTTCCAGACGCGGGATTTTACGCGTCTTTTTCAGATTGTTTCGGTTGACGGAACAGTTTTTTTTTGATAAACTTCACCTGTTAGGGAATTGTCAAATAATGTAAAATACCCAAGATATCTTTTCATGGATTCAAATAGGGTAAAGCCTGGACAGAAGTTTGGGCAAAAGAAAGGAATGGTAGTGTAAATGAGCAACAAGTACGTTTACCTGTTCTCCGAAGGGAATACCACCATGCGTGAGCTCCTCGGCGGAAAGGGCGCCAATCTGGCTGAAATGACCGGTCTTGGCATGCCTGTTCCCCAGGGCTTCACAGTCACCACAGAGGCCTGCACCCGCTACTACGACGACGGCAAGAAAATCACACCCGAGATCGTGGAGGAAATCTTCTCCTACGTCGCCAAGCTGGAGGAGATGTCCGGCAAGAAGTTCGGCGACAACGCAGACCCCATGCTGGTTTCTGTCCGCTCCGGCGCCCGCGCCTCCATGCCCGGCATGATGGATACCATTCTGAACCTCGGCCTGAACGACACCGCGGTGGAGGGCTTCGCCGCCCTGACTAACAATCCCCGCTTTGCCTACGACAGCTACCGCCGCTTCATCCAGATGTTCTCCGACGTGGTCATGGAAGTGCCCAAGTCCAACTTCGAGAAGATTATCGACGAGATGAAGGAATCGCGCGGCATTGAGCTGGACACCGACTTCACCGCCGAAGACCTCAAGGAGATGGTCGTAAAATTCAAGGCCTACTTCAAAGAGCAAAAGGGCTTTGATTTCCCCAGCGACCCCAAAGATCAGCTGATTGAGGCGATCACCGCCGTGTTCCGCAGCTGGGATAATCCCCGCGCCAACTACTACCGCCGCATGAACGACATCCCCTACTCCTGGGGCACCGCCGTCAACGTGCAGCTGATGGTGTTCGGCAACAGCGGCGATGATTCCGGTACCGGCGTCGCCTTCTCCCGCAACCCCTCCACCGGCGAAAACAAGCTCTACGGCGAGTTCCTCATGAACGCCCAGGGCGAGGACGTGGTTGCTGGTATCCGCACCCCCATGTCCATTGACAAGCTCAACGAGATCATGCCCGACGTCTACAAGCAGTTTGCCGACACCGCCCGCAAGCTGGAGATTCACTATAAAGACATGCAGGACATGGAGTTCACCATCGAGAAGGGCAAGCTGTACATGCTGCAGACCCGCAACGGCAAGCGCACAGCCAGCGCCGCCCTGCAGATTGCTGTCGACCTTGTCAATGAGGGCCTTATCGACAAGAAGCAGGCGATCCTCTCCATCGATCCCAAGCAGCTGGATGCCCTGCTGCACCCCCAGTTTGACACCGCTGCTCTGAAGAGCGCCACCCCCATCGGCACCGGCCTTCCCGCCTCTCCCGGCGCTGCCTGCGGCCGCGTTGTCTTCAACGCTGAGGACGCAGTCGCTTGGGCAGGACGCGGCGAAACAGTCATTCTCACCCGCCTGGAGACCTCTCCTGAGGACATTGAGGGCATGAACGAGGCTGCCGGTATCCTCACCGTTCGCGGCGGCATGACCTCCCACGCGGCGGTTGTCGCCCGCGGCATGGGCCGTTGCTGTGTGGCCGGTCTCGGCGAGATCAGCATGAACGAGGAAGGCAAATTCTTCACCCTCGGCGGCAAGACCGTCAAAGAGGGCGACTACATCTCCCTGGACGGCTCCACCGGCAATGTCTACGCCGAAGCCATTCCCACTGTTGAAGCCTCCATCGGCGGCAACTTCGAGACCATCATGTCTTGGGCCGACGAGTTCCGTGTCATGAAGATCCGCACCAACGCCGACACGCCCCGCGACTCCAAGCAGGCTGTCGAGTTCGGCGCCGAGGGCATCGGCCTTTGCCGCACCGAGCACATGTTCTTCGAGAGCGACCGCATCAAGTCCATGCGGGAGATGATCCTCTCCTCCACCGAGGACGAGCGCCGGGCCGCCCTTGCCAAGCTGCTCCCCATTCAGCGCGGCGACTTTGAGGGCATCTACGAGGCCATGCAGGGCATGCCTGTCACCATCCGCTACCTGGATCCCCCGCTGCACGAGTTCCTGCCCACCGACGAGGGCGACATCCAGGCCCTTGCCAAGGACATGAACCGCAGCGTTGAGCAGATCAAGGAGGTCATCACCTCCCTGCATGAGTTCAACCCCATGATGGGCTTCCGCGGCTGCCGCCTGGCCGTCGCTTACCCCGAAATTGCCGAAATGCAGACCCAGGCCGTCATCGAGGCCGCTGTCAACATCCAGAAGAAGCATCCCGACTGGAAGATGGTTCCCGAGATCATGATTCCCCTGGTGGGCGAGGTCAAGGAACTCCAGTTCGTGAAAAGCGTCGTGGTCAAGACCGCCGATGCGGTCATCGCCAAGAGCGGCATCGACATGAAGTACCAGGTGGGAACCATGATTGAGATTCCAAGAGCCTGTGTGACCGCCGACGAGATTGCCGGGGAGGCCGAGTTCTTCAGCTTCGGCACAAATGACCTCACCCAGATGACCTTCGGCTTCAGCCGCGACGACGCGGGCAAGTTCCTGCCCTACTACTATGAGAACAAGATTTACGAGTCCGATCCCTTTGCTCGCTTTGACCAGGAAGGCGTCGGCAAGCTTGTCGAGACCGCTGTCAAGCTTGGCAAGACCGCCCGCCCCGAAATCAAGCTGGGCGTCTGCGGCGAGCACGGCGGCGACCCCTCCTCCATCACCTTCTTCCACAAGGTGGGCCTGGCCTACGTGTCCTGCTCCCCCTTCCGGGTGCCGATTGCCCGTTTGGCTGCGGCCCAGGCAGCGCTAAAGTTCCCCCGGTAAGATAATTATGTCATAAAACAGGGTGTGCCGTTGTGGCACACCCTGTTTTATGACAGAGGAACGATGACTAAAAATATACACTAGATAGGTAGTAAAGCTATTGAAAAATCAATATGTTGGTGATATTGGGGATTATACAAAATTTGGTTTTTTACGAGCATTTGAAAGCGCAGGATTGCATATCGGTCTTAATTGGTATCTAACCCCCGATGATAGCCGATCGGATGGCCGTCACATAACTTATCTGGATGCCCCTTGTGATACACCAGATTTTGAATTATACTGTATCTTAAAGCAAGTAGTTCAGAACAATATTCGGCGGGTTTCAGAGCTTGAGCGGGTTGGTCTCATCAGGAATGCAATCTACTACAATGAGCCGCTTGATTTTTCAAAAACGTTGGACAAAATGCTTTTTCGCGCCCAATGGCACAGCAGAGCCCTTGCCGCACTGAGCGCACAAGATGTGGTTCTTCTTGACCCAGACAATGGGCTGGAAGTGAAAAGCACAAGGCCCCATCATATACATGGCAATAAGTTTACAGCTTATAAAGAAGTTGTCGACTATTACTATGCTGGGGCAAGTGTAATTGTGTATAACCATAGAGACCGTTCTCCACAGGAAAAGTATTTAGAACGATTCACCCGGTTTAGAGATATTGAAAGCACGGCAAATGCGGAGATGTTTTATTTAAGGGCGTCTCGTTTCTCGATGCGTGATTATTTATTTTTAATACAACCAAAACATAATAAAATCCTAAGAACAGTTGTTGATAATATGCTAAAGACAAGCTGGAGTAAGTATTTAACGTATTATGAAATAACATGAAAAGGAGCAATACAATGGCCAATTTTTCCGACGGCATGAATTTTGCACCCAAGGGCAAGCCCGCCCCGGTAGTGAAAAAGGGGGAGTTCACTTTTTCTGTGATCGGGCTGGATCACGGCCACATCTACGGCATGTGCAACGGCCTTATGGAGGCTGGCGCGGTGCTGAAAAGCGTCTACGACCCCGACCCCGCCAAGGTGGCGGAGTTTGTGGAGAAGTTCCCCGATGTACTGACCGCCCCCGATGAAGCGGCGATCCTGGGCGACGACGGGGTGCAGATGGTGGCGGGAGCTGCAATCCCCTGTGACCGCTGCGCCCTGGGCCTGCGGGTGATGAGTGCTGGCAAGGACTACTTCACCGACAAGACGCCCCTTACCAGCCTGGAGCAGCTGGAGATGGCCAAAGCCAAGGTGCTGGAGACCGGCCGCAAATACATGGTCTACTACAGCGAGCGCCTCCATGTGGAGAGCGCGGTTTTCGCCGGGCAGCTCATTCAGGACGGGGCAATCGGCCGGGTGCTCCAGGTGCTGGGCATGGGCCCCCACCGGTTGAACGCACCCAGCCGCCCCGACTGGTTCTTCCAGCGGGAGAAATACGGCGGTATCCTCTGTGACATCGGCAGTCATCAGATCGAGCAGTTCCTCTTTTTCACAGGGGCGAAGGATGCTTCGGTGGTGCGCAGCCAGATCGCCAACTATAACCACCCCGACCATCCCGAGCTGGACGATTTCGGCGATGCCATGTTGGTGGCGGACAACGGCGCAACTGACTATTTCCGGGTGGACTGGTTCACCCCGGACGGCCTCCAGACCTGGGGGGACGGCAGACTGTTCATCTTGGGCACCGATGGGTTTATGGAGCTGCGCAAGTACATGAACTTCGCCACGAACGATGGCCCCGACCATGTATTTCTCGCGAATCAGAAGGAGGAGACCCGCTTCGATGTCGCCGGAAAAGTGGGCTACCCCTTCTTCGGCCAGCTGATTCTGGACTGCCTGAACCGCACCGAAAAGGCCATGACACAGGAGCATGCTTTTAAGGCGGCGGAGCTCTGCGTCCGGGCCCAGATGCAAGCTGTAAAAATTCGCTGATGGATGTCCGAACTGACAAAATTCTCCCCCTGCCTAAAGTAATCTGGCAGGGGGAGAATTTATTTGTGACGGCATTCCATGCAGAGTTCGATGAACTCCTTGGCGAAGGCGGTGAGGTATTTGTTTTTGTGATGGATGATCACGAAATTCCGCTGGAAGGAGACATCCCGGATAGCCACCCTCTGCAGTCTGCCTTCTTTCAGCGGCTGCTCTACCAAAAGCAGCGGCAAGACCGCCACCCCGAGCCCTTCGGCCACTGCACCGATGATGGCCTGGGTACTGGTGCTCTCCCAGGCGGGTTCCACCTCAAGGTCGTGCAGCCGGAGGATGCTCTCCAACAGCTCCCTCCCTCCGCTGCCCCTTTCCCGCATGAGGAGGCGCTCCTCCGCCAGCTCCTCCACTCGGATACCATCCCCTTCCGCTGTCCAGGAATGCCCGGGGGGACAGACCAGCACCAGCTCATCCGCCAGAAATATCTCGCTGTGCAAGTAGGGGCTGTGGGAGAGGCCCTCGATCAGGCCGAAATCCACACGATTGTCTAGTACCAGTTGCTCAATTTCCTCCGAGTTGCCGATCCGCGCCTTTACCTCCACGTCGGGGCAACCCTCGGAGAAGCGGCGGATCAGGCCGGGCAGCAGCCGGCTTCCAATGGTGATGCTGCTGCCGAGGCGCAGCGTGCCGGAGGTCTCCCACCGCCGCACCCCCTCCTCCATCTCGTCAAATAGCCCCGTGATGTGCTGGGCGTACTGGAGGAACCGCCTGCCTGCATCGGTGAGGTGCAGCCGCTTGGAGATGCGGTCGAACAGCCGGACATTGTAGTGCTTTTCCAGTTCAGAGATGGCAAGGCTCACGGTTGGCTGGGCCAGATATAGCTTTTCAGCGGCTTTTGTGGTGCTGCCCTCGCTGCAGACAGCCACAAAGATTCTCAGGTGACGAATAGTCACAGCTCTCTCCTATCATAATGAATTACAAATGAAATCGATTATAATATACTATTTTCATTATTGATTGGCAAGGCGTATAATGGATAACTGGAGATAGATTCGAGGAAAGGAATGATCGGCGCAATGAAACCGACCCTGAAAAACTGCCTGAAGCTGTTTGGCGCGACCTTTTATCTCAGCGCGTTTACCTTTGGCGGGGGATATGTGATTGTCCCGCTGATGAAAAAAAAGTTTGTGGATGAGCTGGGCTGGCTGGAGGAGGAGGACATGCTCAACATGGCAGCCATCGCCCAGTCGGCGCCGGGGGCCATGGCGGTGAACGCGGCCATATTGGTGGGCTGGCAGGTGATGGGACTGCCGGGGGCAATCATCGCCATTGTGGGGACAATCCTGCCGCCGCTGATCATTTTGTCGGTGATCTCGCTGTTCTATACCGCGTTCCGGGAGAACGCAATCGTCGCCGCAGTGCTCAAGGGCATGATGGCGGGGGTCTGCGCCGTCATCTTTGATGTCGTGATATCCATGGCGGGGAAGATCATCAAGAGCAAAAAAATCATTCCCCTGTTGCTGATGATAATCGCCTTTGTGGCGGGATATCTTTTTCAGGTCAACGCGATCTACATCATATTGTTCAGCGCGGTTGCGGGCGCGCTGGTGAGCGCCTGGGATCACAAAACCGAAAAGGAGCGCCTGTGATGCTGTATCTTGAGCTTTTCTGGAGCTTCTTCCAGGTGGGATTATTCAGTTTTGGGGGCGGATACGCCGCCATGCCGGTGATTCAAAGCCAGGTGGTGGACGGCCATGGATGGCTGAGCTTGGCGGAGTTCACGGATTTAATCGCCATCTCCCAGATGACGCCGGGGCCCATCGCAATCAATTCCGCAAGCTTCGTGGGCATGAGCATCGCCGGGATTGGCGGGGCGCTTATCGCCACTGCGGGCTGCGTACTGCCTTCGGCTGTCATTGTGTCGGTGTTAGCGTGGTTGTACCGCAAATACAGCGACCTGTGGCTTCTCAAGGGGATATTGGGTGCGCTGCGTCCCACGGTTGTGGCGCTGATTCTCTCGGCGGGAATGTCCATGCTGTTGCTGTCGGTCTGGGGCGAGGGCGGCTTCTCCTGGGGGATCGGGGCGGTAGATTTTGTCGCGGTGGGCCTGTTCCTTGCGGGATTGGCGATACTCCGAAAATTCAAGACCAACCCCATGTATGTCATGCTCGGCAGCGGTGTACTTGGCGGTGCAATCTATCTTTTGATGGGTTAATAAAGCAGGAGCAGGGCAAAACAAACAGGGCGCCGCACAATAAGCGGCGCCCTGTAAAATATGCGTTGCAGTTTTTGGCCGAAAATGCTACAATAATTGAGTAAAACATCAACTTCCTTTTTTACTCTTTTCCTTGTAGCCGATGCGGTTTTCCGCTGTCTGCACCAGATTGAGCAGGGAAGAGGAGTAGAGGGGATATTGCTCTGCCAGGCCCTCGGTGGTGATCAGCAGCACCTCGGTGTTCTTCAGCTTGTCCATGCCCGCGACGGGCGCGCCCTGGGCGATAGACTCGGCGTTCGCGGCGGCTATCTGCATGGCGGCGTCGGCATAGGGCGCGTGGATGCGCCGCGGCAGCTGGAACATGGCCTCCTGGTTTTTGGGATTGGCCGCGTACAGCACCCGGAACATCCGGTAGACCGCCAACATCAGGTAGGTGGAGACCTCCCCGACAAGGGACTTGTCCCCTGCCTTGGCCAGCAGGTCGTACAGGACATTCAGCGCGTTGGCAATAAGCTTTTTATTGAGGGTCGGCAGAATGGACCCGATGCCCTGACCGGGCTTGCCCTCCGCTTCGGGAATGTCCTCCACCGTCAGAGTAGAGCCCTGGCGGTCAGGGGAGCGCCCGAGGAGATAGTCGCAGGACACGCCGTAAAAATCGGCGCAGCGCACAAGAAAGTCCAGGCCGCACTCCCGAATCCCTTTTTCATAATGGGAGAGCAGAGCCTGTGAAATGCCCAGGGACTGGGCCGCACTTTTTTGGCTGATGCCTTTTTCCTTTCGCAGAAGGGTGAGAATTCTCGGGAAATCGACGTTCATGTTTGACCAGTCCCTTTCTGAGCAATTTTGAGCGTACCATCTACGTACCGTATATTATATCTTATGGAAAACGCAAAGTAAATGCTTTGCCATAAAAAAGTAGTATGATGTGACCGGAATTATCCGTGAAGTGACTATTGCTGTCCAAATAAGGAGTGATCCCATGATCAACTATAAGATTCACCTGATCCGCACAGGCTCCACCTCCGAGGGAATGTGGCGGCGCTATGTGGGCCAGAGCGACATTCCCCTCAGCCCAAAGGGCGAGGAGGGGCTCCGGCAGCTGGCGACCGAGTTCCAGTACCCTCGGGTGGAGCTGGTCTATTCCAGCCCGCTTCGCCGCTGTACCCAGACCGCCGACATCCTCTATCCCGACACCCAGGTGATCACCATGGACGGCCTGATGGACATGAACCTGGGTGAATTTGAGGGCAAAACCTTTGAGGAGCTCCGGGGCAGCGACGACTTTGAAAAGTGGATCAAGAATTCCTTCGAGTTCACGCCGCCGGGCGGCGAGCAGCTCGCCGTGTTTACTGAGCGCATCACCCACGCCGTCAGCGATATCTTCGTGGGCATGATGGAGCAGCGGGTGACCAATGTGGCCATCATCACCCACGGCGGTGTGATCATGACGCTGCTTGCGGCCATCGCGCTGCCCAAGCTCCCTCTGCCCCAGTGGACAGTGGACAACGGCTGCGGCTACACCCTGCTGATGACCCCACAGATGTGGATGAGGGACAGGGCGGCGGAGGTCTTCGCTCACGTGCCCATGCCCACACTGGAGGACGATATGGACATGTACGGGCTGTACTACAACGAATAGGCCGGATGGAATATGACAAAGAATGCTGATAGAATCGGGCTTGTCCACCTCTACACAGGGAACGGCAAGGGAAAGACCACTGCTGCCGCGGGCCTCGCCCTGCGGGCGTTGGGCCACAGCTGGCGGGTGTTGTTCTGCCAATTTTTGAAGGCGACCCCTTCCGGCGAGACGGCGGGGCTGGAACAGCTGGGCGCAGAGCTGCTGAGGGCCTCCTGTATCCCCAAGTTCAGCTGGACGCTGACCGAGGAGGAGCGGAAGCTGCAAACCGACAGCCACACGGCATGCCTCAGTGAGGTGGTGTCCCGGCAGGCGGACTACGACCTCATTGTGCTGGACGAAGTGGTGGATGCGGTGAATTGCGGCTTTCTTCCGCTGGGGAACCTGGTGACTATGATCGAAAGCCGTCCGCCCTGGCAGGAGCTGGTGCTCACAGGCCGCAGCCCGGCGGAGCCGCTGATAAAGCTGGCCGATTACCACACAGATTTCGTCTGCCTGAAACACCCCTATGAGAGGGGAATTGCCGCCCGGGAGGGCATTGAACGCTGATATTTATAGTTCACATATTATTGATTATGAAAGAAGGAGGAACACGGTTGTCCGCCCTGCTGCCGACCGCCGTGTGAAACACAATGTCTCTCTTTGCCATGCTGAAAGCAAATTCCAAGCACGCCCTGCAAAACAATTGGGGAAAGGCCATACTGGTGCTGCTGGCCCCCTTTGCAGTCTCCTTTATTATGGGCATCTTTCTCCAGGTTGGGGTGCTGACCTATCAGTCATCCCTGTACTACGCCTCTTCCGGGAGCATCTCCGGGGCCCAGGATTTCATCAGGGTACTGGGTGCGATGACCCCTCTCTTCGCGATGCAGGGTGTATTCCTGTTGGTCAGCTTTTTCCTGATCGGCCCGCTTCAAATGGGCGCCTACTACTGGTTTCTACAGCTGGTCAAGGGAGAGGCTCCCTCCGCCGGCAAGGTATTCCACTTCTTTGAGAATTTCCGCCGCTACCGCCGGGCGCTGTGGTTCAACATCAGCCTGAGCGTGCGCCAGGCGCTGTGGATGCTGCTCTTCCTGCTGGTTCCCTACCTGCTGCTCTTCGGCGTCATCATGATTCCCACACTGTTCCCTGCTCTCGCCCGCAGCGCCAGCTTTGGGCTTATGATGGGCATGGGCATCATAGTGCTTGTGCTGCTTTTCATCGCGGCGATATTGCTCGTCAGCGCCTATCTGAACAAGTATTATCTGGCTGCCTACCTCTTTGTGGACGACGATGCCATGACAGTCTCCCAGGCGGTCAAGGAATCTATCGAATACTCCAAGGGCTACCGGTTCAGCCTGCTGTGGTTCAGCCTTTCCTTTATCGGCTGGAGCATTCTCAGCGCTTTTGCCTGGCCCGTGATGTTCTATTCCATGCCATATATGAACACGGCCTACGCCATGTACGCCCAATATATCATCGAAACCAAGCGCAGGGAAAACCCCACCCTGCTTGACGGGCCGCTGCCAGAGCAAATTCCCGCAGTGCCCACCGGGCCCGCACCCTATGTCCCCACTGTGACGGCGCCCAAGGAAGACCCCTTGGAGAAGCTGGACGACGTGTGGGGCGGCGATGCGCCCAGCACAGGTCTTGGGATAGAAGATCCCCCCAGGGAGGAGAAAAAGCCCGGGGATGACTTCCCCGACCCCAAGTTTTAGTTGAGAATTGCAATAGTATATGCATGGAAGGATGGATATCTTGAACCGTACCGAAATCAGAGCGATTTATGCCGACCCCGCCTCCTTTGAGGGGAAGGAGGTCACAGTCGGTGGCTGGGTGCGCACCCTGCGGGACTCCAAGGCAATCGGTTTTCTGGAGCTGTCCGACGGCTCTCATTTCCGCACCGCACAGGTGGTGCTGGAGGACGCCAAGCTGCCGGAGTACAAGGAAATCGTCAAGCTCAATGTGGGCGCCGCGGTGGTGGTCACCGGAAAGGTGATTCTCACGCCGGAGCAGAAGCAGCCCTTTGAGATCAACGCGGATGCAGTCAGCGTGGAGGGCCTCTCCACCCCTGACTATCCTCTTCAAAAGAAGCGCCACAGCCTGGAATACCTGCGGGAGATCGCCCATCTGCGCCCCCGCACCAACACCTTTCAGGCGGTTTTTCGGGTGCGGGATAGGCTGGCCTATGCCCTGCACAACTTCTTTCACGAGCAGGGCTTCATCTGGGTGCACACGCCCATTGTCACCGGCAGCGACGCCGAGGGCGCGGGGGAGATGTTCCGGGTGAGCATTCTGGATGCGAAGGAGCCCCCTCTCACCGAAGAGGGAGAGGTCGATTTTTCCCAGGACTTCTTTGGCAAGGAGACCAATCTCACTGTTTCCGGCCAGCTGGAGGCGGAGGCCTTTGCCCTGGCCTTTGGCAAGGTGTACACCTTCGGGCCCACCTTCCGGGCGGAGAACTCCAACACCCCCCGCCATGCCGCCGAATTCTGGATGCTGGAGCCGGAAATTGCCTTCGCCGACCTGAACGACGACATGAAGCTGGCACAGGACATGCTGCAATATGTGCTGGCCGACATTCTGCGGGAATGTCCCGCCGAGATGCAGTTCTTCAACGACTTCTACGATAAGGGGCTCATTCAGCGGCTGCAGAGCATCGTCAGCTCCGATTTTGCCCACCTCACCTACACCGATGCAATCGTTGAGCTGGAGAAGGTGAAAGACCGCTTTCAGTATCCCGTATTTTGGGGTTGCGACCTGCAGACCGAGCACGAGCGCTACCTCACCGAGGAGGTGTGCGGCAAGCCGGTCTTCGTCACCGACTACCCCAAGGAGATCAAGGCCTTCTACATGAAGCTCAGCGACGACGAGAAGACGGTCGCGGCCATGGATTTGCTGGTGCCCGGCGTGGGCGAGCTCATCGGCGGCAGCCAGCGCGAGGAGCGTCTGGACGTGCTGGAGCGCCGTATGAAGGAATGCGGTCTTGAGCCGGAGGGCTATGACTGGTACCTCCAGCTGCGGAAGTACGGCGGCACCCGCCACGCGGGCTTTGGCCTGGGCTTCGAGCGGCTGATCATGTATGTCACCGGCGTGGCCAACATCAGGGACGTGCTGCCCTTTCCCCGCACCAGCGGCTCGGCGGAATTTTAGTGAACTTATGCGCCTTGTTTTTGCAAGGCGTTTCCCTTTTTCGGCAAATTCAGCCCGGATAACCAAGTATAGTTCTTTATATAGTCATTTCTCTTAAAAATCGAACATTTTTAAGAGTCCACGCAAAGCGTGGTGTGCGGCTTTTGCCGCACAAACGACGTATGCAGCAAGATTCAGGCGCAACAAGCGCCAAGCGGGTAAAACCCGCTTTTCAAAAAACCTGTTGGATTTTTGAGTGAATCAGCTATAGTGACTTTTAATTATTTGAAAGAGGTGTTCTTGGTGGATCGAAAAAGCATCACAATGTTTTTGACCTTTCCCGGAGTGGCGGAGGAGGCCATGGAGTATTATGCATCAAATCTCCCCGGAGCCGAAATTGCCGATATCGTGCGCTACGGAAGTGCTGGGGGAGAGGATGGCGCAGATAAGGTGCTGAACGGCATATTGACGCTGAAGGGTCAGGAGATCATGTTTATGGACATGATTGGCCCGTCCTCTGAATTCAGCTGGGCAATGTCAATTTACGTCGACTGTGTGGATGAAGCGGAATTTGACGCATTTTTTGACGCGCTTTCCCGGGACGGCACTGTGATGATGGGGCCGGAAGCGGTCGGCAACTTGCGGAAGGTCGCATGGGTTACCGATAAATTAGGCGTTACATGGCAACCAGTTTGGGAATAAAGACAGCATAACGGCAACTGCCGCAACAGAAAGGAAACAATATTTATGTCACTTGTTTTTGGTAATTTTACAGAGTTGATCGGCAATACCCCTTTGATGGAGCTAAAAAACTACGGCGCTTCCCAGCAGCTGGAGGCGAGAATCCTGGCAAAGCTGGAGTATTTCAATCCGGCGGGCAGCGTGAAAGACCGCATCGCCAGGGCAATGATTGAGGATGCAGAGCAAAAGGGATTATTGAAGCCCGGCTCTGTCATCATAGAGCCTACCAGCGGCAACACAGGCATCGGCCTTGCCGCGGTGGCCGCCTCAAAGGGCTACCGTGTCATCCTCACCATGCCCGAGACCATGAGCGTCGAGCGCCGCAAGCTGCTGACAGCCCATGGGGCCGAGCTTGTCCTCACAGAGGGGGCCAAGGGGATGCCCGGTGCAATCGAGAAGGCAAAGGAACTGGCGGCGGCAACGCCCGGCTCCTTTATTCCCGGCCAGTTCGACAACCCGGCCAATCCTGCCGCGCACTATGCGACGACCGGCCCGGAAATCTGGAGGGACACCGACGGCGTTGTGGATGCCTTTGTGGCGGGTGTGGGCACCGGTGGAACGGTCACAGGCGTGGGCAAGTTCCTGAAAGAGCAGAATCCCAACGTGAAGATTATTGCTGTGGAACCCTCCGCCTCCCCTGTTCTGGCGGGCGGGGCGAAAGGGCCTCACCCTATCCAGGGCATTGGCGCGGGATTTGTGCCCGCAGTGCTGGATACACATATCTATGACGAGATTGCCGAGGTGGCAGGGGAGGAGGCCTTCGAGGCCGCCCGCGCCATCAGCAGGCTGGAAGGGCTGCTGGTGGGCATCTCCTCCGGCGCGGCTCTTCACGCGGCCACCCAATTGGCTCGCAGGCCTGAATTTGCCGGAAAGACTATTGTGGTGGTGCTGCCCGATACAGGCGAGCGCTACCTCTCCACCCCGCTCTTTGAATAGGGGATTGGACAATCAATACAATTTGTGGCCCGAAAACTGGGAAGGATGCTTCTTTATTGGAAGCATCCTTCTTGTTCACATTCTGTTCGTAGATTTTCCAGCAAATCGTGTTAAAATATGTCGTATATGTGAAGGAAAAAACTGTTGCGAAACCCTGATTTAAGACGGGTATGGTGGGGGATTAGCATTACGTACTGTGGAGGTTTTCATGAAAAAGAGCAATTTGATGCGATTTGCCGCCCTGCTGTTGACCGCAGTTCTCTGCATTGGCGTCTTTTCCGGCTGCCAGCTGTCCTCAGAGCCAGAGTATCTACCCGGCGAATATGTGGGCGAGGGCTACGAAGCCGAGGTTGACGCTGAGCTCGCCGCGGCGCTGGCTGAAACAGCGGCGCAGCTGACCGGCCCGCTGGGTGATGTGACACTCACTCCGGTTGATGACGATATGGATCAGCCCGACGCCTCCCCCAACGTGCCCGGAGGCTCCTCCGGCAGCCCCGCCGACGATAGTTCCAGCTCGGGTTCCGGTTCCGCCGGCTCCAGCACGGGCAGCTTCACGGTGGGCTCACCCCTTCCGCTGCACGACATCGCGGTGAAGAGCGGCTCCACTAATTTTGTGCTGCGCTGCACGGCGCCCTACGGCTCCACCGTCACAGCCACAGTCAACGGCAAGAGCTACACCCTGAATGCCACCAAGACGGTGAAAACCGGCACCTATGTGGCCTATTCCGCCAAGTACACAATGCCCTCCGCCACCGGCACGGTTGATTTGGGGCCGATCAAGTACAGCGTCACCTATGGCAGCAAAAAGGCCACTGCAACCAGCGCAGGCAGCCTGTTCGCGGTTGGCACCGATGCCACTCTGCGCATTATGGTGAAGAGCACCTCCACCACCGGCTTTGCCAGTTCCAGCATGAGCAGCGGTTATGTCACCATCCTGAAAAAGGGCGCGGTCGACACCGTCACCGACTACAAGGGCGACATGTACAAGCTGGGCACCGGCATGTGGGTGCTGGCCTCCGCAGTAACGCCTCAGACCAAGAATGTTGCGGTGAACAACCCCATTTCCAGCATCAGTTATTCGCCGGGCAGCACCCAGGAGAAGCTGACGCTGGTGGGCAACTCCCACCCTGTCTACAAATACAGCCAGACCGCCGAGAGCCTCACCCTGACTCTCTACCGCACGACCGGCATAGGCGGTATCAACCTCGGTGACAGCTCCATCTTCTCAAACGTCGATGTGAGCGAAAGCAACGGCCACACCGTCCTTACCTTCACCCAGAAGGAGAGCGGCCGCCTGTGGGGCTTCCTGGTGGAGTACAGCGGCGGCACCACCACCATCATCTTTAAGCGCACTCCGGCAAGGGGCAGCGATGAGCAGCCCTTCTCCAACCTGACCATCGCCGTTGACCCCGGCCACGGTGGAAATGACCGCGGCGCTGCCGGATACGGCACCACGGGCTCCTATGAGAAGGACATCAACTGGTCTACCGCCCAGCGCCTCAAAACCCGCCTGGAGGGCCTTGGCGCAACAGTGGTACTGCTGCGTACCGGCGACAACCGGGTGGAGCTCACCGACCGCCTGGCAATCGCCCAGGAACACCGGGTTGATTTCCTGGTCTCCGTTCACTGTAACGCCAGCGCGACGAATGCGTCCGCCAAGGGGGTGGAGGTCTACTACAACGACACCACCACCTCCCGCAACTTCGCCTACTACACCTCCTACTACATCGCGGAGAAGGGGGAACGCACAGACCGTGGCCACAAGCGTTCCTGCTTTATCATGACCCTCATAACCTACTGCACATCGATTTTTGTTGAAGATGGCTTCGTGACCATCAAATCTGAGTTTTCAGTTCTTAACAGTGAGGATGGTCAGAAGAACACTGTTGAATGCATTGTAATCTGAATAAAAGCAATTATAAAATAAACGACAAAACCGGAAGTCACTGAGACTTCCGGTTTTGTTTTTGCGCGGAGAAAAGCCCGGAGGCTGTTGCCCCCGGGCTTTTGCAGGAGAATTGGTACAATGAAACTTTCCCTCTTGTTCAGTAGGACGGAGGAAAAGCAGGAAATGGGTCAGAGGGACAAAGGAAAAGATTACTGAAGAAATGAAGACGTAGCTTTTGTCCCCGGACAAAAGGGAAAGTTCTTCCAAACAAGCAAGGGCGCTATTTTTGTCACCGGGTAGAGGGAAACTTTGTGGATTAAATATATCTGCCACTAATTGATAGGCGTTCCCACAAATCTCTTCTCCCTCGGCGGGAAAGTTGCGTCGTAGGCGGCGAGCTCATCCGGTGGAATGACATAAAAGGCATTGTCCTCACGCAGTCTGCCGGAAAGGCCGGACAAGCTGCCGGGGGTGAGCTCCAGCCCCATAAACTCCGGGAAGTTTTTGCCGTCTGCAGTGGTGACGGAGAAGCGCGCTGCATCTCCAAAGCCGAACCGCCCGTAGTAGGCGGGATTGCCATAGATGAACACGCCGCGGAAGCCCATCTCTCTGGCTGCCTCCAGGCTGTGCAGGATGAGCGCGCTGCCGATGCCCTTTTTTTGCAGGCCGGGCTTAACGCTGACCGGCCCAAAGAGAACCAGCTTCTCCTCGCTGCCGTCGTCGGCCTCCAATGTGGCGATGCTGTAGGCGATATGTCCCACCAGCTCGCCGTCCTGCTCTGCGATCAGGCTCAGCTCCGGCACAAAGCCGGGGCTTTTCCGCAGATTGCGCAGCACAAAGTGCTCGTCGCAGCCGGGGCGGTAGACATCCCAGAAGGCCTCCCTGGTCAGCTCCTCCACGGCGCGAAAGTCGGCGGGCGTCTCTTCCCGGAAGGTCAAATCGTTTCTTTGCAAGGTTCATCCACCTTTCTGATTGATTTGTTGCTCCCAGTATATTACACTGGAAGTGGAATGGCAACGGAAAGGTGGTCTGAGAATGCGCCACTGGAATAACCGCCGGGAGGATGGCGGAAGCCTCCACGCACTGGGAAACAGTAAAATGGCCGCATATGGTGAAGGCCCCGACCTTGTGCAGGTGTTTGGGCCGCCGTACAGCGCGCCGTCTTTTTTGACGCTGCGGGTGGACAGCGGCCTGGATTTGGAGGTGCGGACAGAGCGCTTGCCGGGCTCGGCAATCTACCGCCACAGCCTGTTTTCCGGCGGTGTGATCATCGGGGAGATGATCGACTTTGTGGACGCCAAGCTGCCTGTGCTGGTGCGCAGTTTCTGGCTGACGATGGGGCTGACACTGCGCCTGGGTTGGGGTGAAGCGGAGCTGTTGTCCTCGGAGGAGGCCACTGCTTCTTACCTGTTTCAGCTGGCGGCGGGGGCGTACATCTACAACGACTATCCCCGGCTGCTGCCGGTGACCATGGCGCTGCGGGCCAAGGGACAGGCGGAAAGCAGGATTGTCGGCGGAAGCGAAGCGCTTCTGCGCCTAGGGCCGGGGGAGGGCGCGATCATTCTCGCCGGTGGAGAGGATTACCCCTCCACCCTGACCAATGCGGAGTTTGCGCTGTCCGCCCCGGATGGGGAACTGGAGAAGCGGACGGCTGCCGATTGGGCTTGCTTCACCCTAGCCCGCCGGGATTTCAGCAAGCAGCTTCCCCGAGAGCTTCCCGGCCGGGAGCGGCTGCTGGAAGCTATCGACAGCGTCGCGGTGCTCATCAAGGCGCAGCAGGGCAGAGAGGGAGGCGTGCTGGCGGGGCACAACTACCACCTGTTCTACGTGCGGGATCAGTACGGCGTCTCCAGAGGGATGCTGGCCCTGGGCTGCCACGAGGAGGCCCGAAAGATTCTGGAGCTGTACCTGGAGACCTTCCGACGGTACGGGAGAATCCACAACGCCCAGGGAACCCCGGAGCAGGGAATCTTCCATATCCATGAAAACGACGAGGTGGAGATCACGGGCTACCTGCTATTGCAGGCCTTTGATTACCTGCGGGCCACGGGCGACCGTGCATTCCTCCGGGAGCTGTTCCCCATGCTGGAATGGGCCTTTCGCGCACAGGCTGACAACATAATCGGTGGAATGCTGCCCTTCAATGGCGATGAGACCTACATTGCAGGGGGACTGCTGCCCCGCACCGTGATGGATGACGGCTCTGCCGAGGCAACTCTCCTCTTTGTTACGGGCGGCAGGCAGCTGGTGGATTTTGCCGGGGAAGAGGGCCTGTGGAGTGCTGAGGAGACAGAGCAGGCACAGGATGTGCTCTCCCTCTGTGAGGAGAACTGGGGCGGCAACTTCTTGCCGGACGGGCAGATCGCCAATCAGCCCGCTCGAAGGGCCTTAGCTGAGCCGCCCCGCTTCCGCCATGGGGTCTGCCTGGGATGCACGGCCTTTGGCTGGACAGAGCGCAGCAAACGGGGAGCATATCTCTGCCGGAGCTGCCTGGATGCGGGGGAGGAGCCGGATGATGATGAGAAAGTCTACCGGCTGAAGTCGGTCTCCCTCATGCCGCTGTACATAGGGGCGGCCCAGCCGGACAGGGAACTCCTTTCCGCGGCGGTGACAAAAATGCTGGCGGAGTACAGGGCCACCGGCGTGTTGCCTTCCCGCCCCGACGGGGATTCCTGCACGGGCTATGACTACGGCCTTTTGCTCTATAACCTCGCGAAGCTCGGCATCAGGGGGGACGATGTGTTGCTGACCATGTTGGATATCCTGGACGAGAGCGGAGCATGGTGTGAGTACTACCGGGAGAATGTTCCCTACGGCACCCGATGCAGGTCATGGGAGAGCGGCATCAACATAGAGGCGGCAATCGAATATGCCTTTGCCTGGCCCGAAATCAGAAAGCACGAAAAGGAGCAGCCATAGTGGCTGTTCTTTTTTTGCGGGCTTGACAAGAAGAGAACTCGGCGGTATACTATAGAAAATACTACACCCCCCCTGGGGTATTAAAGAGAAAGATAGATAGTACACCTCCGAAAGGAATGATCATTAGTATGGAGCAAAAATATGACATCACCGGAATGACCTGCTCGGCCTGTTCCGCCGCGGTGGAAAAAGCGGTGAAGAAGGTGGAAGGGGTGGAGACCGTCACGGTCAACCTCCTCACAAACAGCATGAGCGTCGCGTACAATCCGGATGTGACGGGGGAGGCGGCCATCATCGGCGCGGTGGACAACGCGGGATACGGAGCGGCCCTCCACGGCGCAAAGCCCGCCGCCGCTGCCGCCAGGGAAAACCCCATGGAGGCGGAGCTGCGCAGTATGCGCTTCCGGCTCATCGTCTCCTTCGCCTTCATGATCCCGCTGATGTACCTGGCCATGGGCCATATGATGGGATGGCCGTTGCCCGGCTTTTTCCACGGGACGGAAAATGCGGTGATCTTTTCCTTCACCCAGTTCCTGCTCACTCTGCCCATCGTCTTTGTCAACCGCAAGTATTACCAGGTAGGCTTCAAGACGCTGTTCCGCGGCTCGCCCAACATGGATTCCCTCATCGCGATAGGCTCCACGGCGGCCCTCGCCTACGGCATCTTTGCCATCTACCGCATCGGCTGGGGGCTGGGCCACGGGGATATGGCGGTGGTGGAGCACTACTCCATGGATTTGTACTTTGAATCCGCTGCCATGATTCTCGCCCTGATCACCCTGGGCAAATACTTGGAGGCGCGCTCCAAGGGCAAGACCTCCGAGGCGATCACAAAGCTGGTCGACCTTGCCCCCAAGACGGCGGTGGTGGAGCGGGACGGCGTGGAGAGCGCCATTCCCGTGGAGGAGGTTGTGCTGGGCGACATCATCGTGGTGCGCCCCGGCCAGAGCATCCCGGTGGACGGCGTCATCACAGAGGGCAGCTCAGCGGTTGACCAGTCCGCCCTCACCGGGGAGAGCATCCCGGTGGAGAAGGGCGTCGGCGACACAGTGGCCGCCGCGACCATCAACAAAACGGGATTCTTCCGTTTCCGGGCGACAAAGGTGGGCGAGGACACGGCCCTGGCCCAGATCATCCGGCTGGTGGAGGAGGCTGGCTCCTCCAAGGCGCCCATTGCCAAGCTGGCAGACCGGGTCAGCGGCGTGTTTGTACCCATCGTCATCGGTATAGCGCTGGTAGCAACGGCCGTGTGGCTGCTGCTGGGGGCGGGCCCTGAGTTCGCAATTTCCATCGGTATCGCGGTGCTGGTGATCTCCTGCCCCTGCGCCCTTGGATTGGCCACTCCCGTGGCTATCATGGTTGCCACGGGTAAGGGGGCGCAGAACGGCATTCTCATCAAGTCCGCCGAGGCGCTGGAGACCGCCCACAGCATCGGCGCGGTAGTGTTGGACAAGACGGGTACCATTACAGAGGGCAAGCCCTCGGTCACTGATTTTGCCTCCGACCTGGAGGAGAGAGAGATGTTTCAGCTGGCGGCTTCTGTGGAGAAACCCTCGGAGCACCCCCTTGCCGAGGCGATTGTCGCCAGGGGAGAGGCCCTCGGCGTGGATACCGCGCCGGTGGAGGAATTTGAAGCGATTTCCGGCCGGGGCATCATAGCCCGAATAGCGGGAGAGACCGTGCTGGCGGGCAATTTGCAGCTCTTGGAGGAGCAGGCCGTCGATCCCGGCAGGTTCCGGAATGCCGCCGAAACATGGGCGGAGGAGGGCAAGACCGCCCTCTATTTTGCCAGGGGCGGCAAGGCAGTGGGCGTTATCGCTGTGGCGGATACGGTGAAGCCCACCAGCAAGCAGGCCATCGAGGAGTTCAAGGCAATGGGCATCGATGTCGTGATGCTCACCGGGGACAATGCCCGCACCGCCGAGGCGATCCGCCGCCAGCTGGACATCGACACCGTGGTGGCAGAAGTGCTGCCCCAGGACAAGGAATCTCATGTCAGAGCCATTCAGGAGACGGGCAAGAAGGTGGCGATGGTGGGGGATGGCATCAACGACGCCCCCGCGCTGGCAAGGGCCGATGTGGGCATCGCTATCGGGGCGGGTACCGACGTAGCCATTGAATCCGCCGACATCGTGCTGATGAAGAGCGATCTGCTGGATGCGGTCACGGCCGTCCAGTTGAGTAAGGCGACCATCCGCAACATCAAGCAAAATCTGTTCTGGGCATTCTGCTACAATGTCATCGGCATTCCATTGGCGGCAGGCGTGTTCTACGGCCTGCTGGGCTGGAAGCTGAGCCCGATGTTCGGGGCGGCGGCCATGAGTCTGAGCTCCGTGTGCGTTGTGACCAATGCGCTGCGGCTGCGCTTCTTTAAGCCGAAAAGACACGCGAAATAAATGAGAGGAATGATTATTGTATGAAAAAGGTAATGGAAATCGGCGGCATGAGCTGTGAGCACTGCAAGGCCAGGGTGGAAAAGGCGCTGGATGCGCTGCCCGGCGTAAAGGCGAAGGTGAATTTGAAAAAGAACGAGGCAGTGATTGAAACTGCGGACGCCTCCGACGAAAGCCTGCGGGCTGCGGTGGAGGAGGCCGGATACGAGGTCAAGTCGATCCGCGAAAAGACCGGGTTATTCAGCTAGGCAAAGCGAATTCTGAGAGGTAATGAAGTTTGAAACAAATCAGTGACACACCGCCCTAAAAAGGGTATAGCAAAGCAGACCGTCATAAAGGCAGTCCAATCAAGAAGGATCAGCCTTTATGTAGCGTGTGAGGCATGCTGTGAATCGGAAACGATGAATCCCATTCTCGCAAGCATAGAAAACGCCTGTTCCTGAGAAATTTGTCGTGCAACAGGAGGCTTGTCCTCTTTGGCATAGGCAGATGGATAGTAGGGTTCGCTCTTGCAGAGTATGT
>JBKEBS010000160.1:0-35038 GCA_047973265.1 Oscillospiraceae bacterium | reverse complement strand
CGGTAACCTTCCAGGGATCGTTCAGATCGGTGGCGAAGAGTTAGATCACGTAGCGCAGGCCCGCAGCGGTGTTCCGCACGCCGTGGGCTATGTGAATCCAGCCCCTGTCTGTCCGGATTGGAACCGCGCCGGAGCCGTTCTTCTACTCGGTGATCTGGTGGTATTTCCGGGCGCTGGTGATGATGTCCTCGTCGATGACGGCATTCGTGATTTCGTCGAAGACGCCGTAGCCGATGCCCCCGCCGCTGCCGGTGGTGATAAAGCCGTCCATCGGCCGGGTGTAGAAGGCGTACTTGCCGCTCACAAATTCGGGCAGCAGCAGGACATTCCGCTGTTGGGGACTGTTTAAGGTGACCAGATTGGGCAGCCGCTCCCAGGTTTTGAGATCTTTTGTGCGCACAATGCCCGCCGCCGCAACCGCCGCGGAGAGGCTGGGATTGCTTGGGTCTTTGCTTTCGGAGCAGAATACACCGTAGATCCAGCCATCCTCATGGAGGGTGAGGCGCATGTCGTAGGCGTTGGTCTCCTCAGGGCAGGTGTCGGGTAGCTCCACCGGGAAATCCCAGAAGCGGAAGCCCTGTGTTGGGTGGTCACTCTCCGCCACTGCGAAGAAGGATTTGCGGTCTGCGCCCTCTGTCCGGGTGACCATGTAGTATTTGCCGTTGAGCTTGATGGCCCCGGCATTGAAGACGGCGTTGACGCCCAGACGCTCCATGAAGTTTGGGTTGGTGGCGCTGTCCAGGTCGTACTTCCAGAAGGGAGGGATGTGCTTCCGGGTGAGCACGGGGTGCTCCCAGCGGGTGAAGATGCCGTTGTACTCCGGCGACGGGGTGTTGGGCCGGGCAAGCAGCTCCTCGTATTCGGCAGCGATCCCGGGGTATTTTGGATGAAGGGGCATATTATTCATTCCTTTTCATAATCTCAATGCACATCCGGCCGTTGTGGTAAGGGCACTTCCAGGGCTCCAGGATGGGGTCGTGGATGGGCTCTCCCGCGGCGTTCACCCGCCCGAACCACTCGGAGCCGGGCCGGGGATCGACGATGTATTTCTGGATATACGCCAGCGTGTCCCGGGCGGCTTCCATAAAGGAGGTGTCCTCGGGATTCTTGCGGGCCTCGTTCAAGAAGCCCAGCACGGCCTCCGCCTCCACCCACCAGATGCGGTTGGTGTCATCCACGCCGCCTGCCCTCTCGTTCCAGAGGGAATTCTCGTCGTAGGCGAGCAGCTTGGTCTCCTTGGCCAGCTCGCTGGTCATGGCGTACACCCTCTGGGCCAGCGTCTGGTCGGAGAGCATGGCGGCGCCCCAGTCCAGCAGCCAGCTGGCCTCAATGTCGTGACCGAAGGAGTGGATGTTGCCCAGGGAGTTCATCTCCCGGTCGAAGAAGACCTCCTGCCTGCGCAGCGCGGGGTTGTAGACCTTGGTGAGCACGATGCCAAAGATGCGCTCCATGGCTGCTTCCACCCGCTTATCTCCGGTGCTGCGGAACAGGTTGGAGTAGCCCTCCAGCACGTGGAGCAGGGTGTTCATGGTCTTTTCAGCCATCAGGCCGTTGCCGGACAGCTTGTCGTTGGGGAGCGCGTTGAATTCACGGTCAAAGGCCTCCAGGTAGCCGAACTCGTCGGTGCATTTGCCCTCGATCAGGTGGAAGATATCCCAGGAGTGCTTCAGCGCCTCCTCGTCCCTGCTGGCGTCGTAGTAGGCGGAGAGGGCATAGACGGCGAAGGCCTGGTTGTAGGTGTGTTTGGTGGTGTCCGCGGGCGCGCCGTCGTAGCCCACCGACCAGTAGACGCCGCCGTTTTCTTTGTCCAGCATGACGTCGGTCAGGAACTTGTAGGCGTGGCGGGCTTCCTCCAGCAGGGATTTGTCCTCGAGGGCCATCGCCGCCGAGGAGAAAAACCAGAGGATGCGGCTGTTCAGTATGCCGCCCTTTACCGCTTTTTTGTCCAGGTTGAGGTCAAAATCCATAAAGCCGTAGAAGCCGCCGTATTCATTATCCCGCAGGCCCTTCCAGAAAGGGATGATGTTGCCGGTGAGCATTCCCCTGGCCTGATCGTACATTGATGTGGTCATATGCGTTCCCCCTTTTGGGACAGTATAGTTGTGATGGCTGCGGCAGTCAATGCCTACCGGATGCCGATTTCGGTGTCGGACTCGGTCACAGCGCTGTTTTCCTTGATGTAGGCGACGACTTCCTCCACCGTGGTGAAGGCCACGCCCACATAGCTGTCCGCCGCGCCGTAGTAGATGGCAATGCGGCCCGTGTCAGCATCCTGGAGGGTCGCACAGGGGAAGGCGACGTTGGGGACAAAGCCCCGCTCTTCATACCACTCCTCAGGGGTGAGCAGGAAGTTTTTGCAGCGGTACTTGACGATGGAGGGCTGGTCGATATCCAGTATGGCCCCGCCGATGCTATAGACATAGCCGTTGCAGGTGCCGGCCACCCCGTGGTAGAAGAGCAGCCAGCCCTCGCTGGTCTCGATGGGGGCGGCTCCCCCGCCGATTTTAAGGCTCTCCCACCAGTTGTCACCCTTGCTCATCACGTGGCGGTGGCGGCCCCAGAACTCCATGTCCGGGCTCTCGCTGAGGAAGATGTCCCCAAAGGGGGTGTGGCCGCTGTCGCTGGGACGGCTGAGCATGGCGAAGTTTCCGCCGATCTTGCGGGGGAAGAGCACAGCGTTGCGGTTGAAGGGCAGGTAGGGGTTCTCCAGCCGGGTAAAGGTTTTCAGGTCGGTTGTTCTGGCCATTCCGATGGAGGCGCCGTAGAAATCCTGGCACCACATGACATACCAGGCATCTTCTACCTTGACAAAGCGGGGGTCGTAGGCATAGGGCGGTGGGGCGGGGTTGCCCTTGCTGTCCACAAAGGCGATCTTCTCGCTGTCGATATCCCAGTGGAGGGCGTCTTCGCTGCGGCCAAAGTAGATGTGGGGGACGCCGTCGGTCTGCTCTCCCCGGAACACGCCGATGAACTTCCCCTCGTGGGGGAGTACGGCGCTGTTGAAGATTCTGGCAACGCCCGGGATGGGGTTGCGGCGGATGATGGGGTTTTCGCTGTAGCGCCACAAGGGCTGGTTGGGGCTGGCGCCTTGCGGCCTCTCCTGCCAGGGCACATTGGGCAGGGCGGGGCCGAGAAGGTTTACGTTACTCATACGGCAATACAATCCTTTCGGGGTTATCCTTTTACCGAGCCGGTGGCCAGGCCCGCGTAGATTTGCTTCTGGCAGAGAATGAAAATGAGCAGGGCGGGCAGTATGGTGATGATGACACCTGCGCAGATGTAGTTGTACTGGTTCCCCATGGGCCCCGTAAAGGTGTAGAGGGAGGTTGCCACCACCTGGAGACGGTTCTTATCCTGGAGGTAGAGGTTGGCCATGTAGTACTCGTTGTAGGTGCCCACGCCCTTGAGAATCATGCTGGTGATGATGGCGGGCTTGAGGAGGGGCAGCAGGATTTTGAAGAACACCCCGAAATAGGTGCAGCCGTCCAGGATGGCCGACTCGTCCAGCGAGATGGAGAGATTCTCAAAATACTGCAGGAAGATGTAGATGGAGATGACGTCGGTGCCCAGCAGCAGGATGATATAGCCGCTCAGGCTGTTGATCAGTCCCAGGGTGTACATGATCTGGTAGACCGTGACCTGCATGGCGACACCCGGGATGAGGGTGGCGAAGAGGAAGAGGTTGCGGATCAGGCCGTTGCCGGGGAACTTGAAGCGGCTGAGCACAAAGGCCAGCATGGAGCTGATGAGGATTGACCCGGTCAGCACGCAGACCAGCACGATGCCGGAGTTGAGGAAGGCCCTGCCCATCCCGGCCTTTTGCCAGGCGGTGATGAAGTTATCGAAGTTGAGCCAGCTGGCAGGCGGGGACATGACATTGGTGGATGCGTACTCCTCCGGCGTCTTGAAAGCGGTGATGACGATGGAAACGAGGGGGTACAGGGAGGCGAAGGAACCCAACAAAAGGGAGAGATACTTGAGGAAGGTGAAGATCCCCTTCTTTACCAGGCTTGCCCTGTTGACGCTGCCCTTGCGCGATGTTGTCGTCATGCTGTCGTTCCTCCCCTCTCTCTCTTTTTCTTGGCTCTGCGCTCCGAGAAGGTGTAGCCGTTCTTGTCCTCCTCGAAGAAGATGCGGAAAACCACCTTTTGGAACACCGTCACCAGGATGATGATCAGCATCAGCACCACCGCCATTGCGGCGGCAAGCCCCACCTTCTGCTTCTCATGGGCCATCTGGTTCATCATGAAGAAGTAGGTGCCGGTGCCAAAGGTACCGTTCGTGATGACGTAGGGCGGCTCGAACGCGCTGATGGAGCCGGTGATGGACAGAATCAGGTTCAGCACCACAATTGTTTTAATGCTGGGCATTATGATGCTTTTGAACTTGTGCCAGCTGTTCGCGCCGTCGATTTCCGCCGCCTCGTAGAGCGAGGGGTCAACCGACATGATTGCGCCTATGAACAGCACCATATTCTGGCCCATGTAGCGCCACACCGAGGTGGCCGCCAGCATGAGGTTGTTGACGCTGGAATCCCGCAGCCAATAGGGGAGAGATTCCTGGTTTGCCCCCAGAAACACCAGCAGGGAGTCCAGCACAAAGCCGCGGGTGAAGAAGAACTTGAAGATAAAACCGATGGCGATGCCGCTGACCAGGTAGGGAAAGAACATGACTCCTTTGAAGAAGTTGCCGCCCCGCAGCTTGAAGCTGAGGATGGTGGCGAAGTAGAGGGCCAGTCCCAGCTGCACTACAGAAGCCAGCAGGTAGTAGAGGCTCAGCTTCAGGGAGTTGAACAGCTCGGGCCGGGTGAAGACGTCCTTGTAGTTGCCCAGCCCCACGAAGGTTCTTGTGCCGATGTAGCGCATTTCGTAAAGGCTGAACTGGGCCATCTTGCCGAAGGGCAGGTAGGTGAAGACGAAGAGCAGAATCAGCGGGATGATCATAAAGGTGATTCCAACCACTATCTTTTGCGTCTTGATGTTGTAAAAGCCGCCTCGCTTTTTGCGGGAGCCGCCGGGCTTTGACGCCAAGGCGCCGGTTTGCTTGGTCATGGGCTCCATTCCTTTCTTGACAGAATCTTTTGCAGGGAAAAAGCAGATGCCACCCCTCGCCAAGGGGGCGGAGGAGTGGCAGAAGCTTGAATAATCAAAAGCAGATATTCTGTGTGTGAATTATCGCTTACTGGGGGGTTACGCCGTACTTTTCCTGGGAAGCTGTCCAACGGGCGTTCCAGTCGGCGACGATGTCCTCCATGCTCTTGGAGTCGGTCAGCGCGGCCTCGACAATGTCGATGACATGCTGGTTGTCCATGTTCAGGCCAACCTCGGAGTCCACGTTGATGTTTGTGAAGAGGTTTTCCTCACCGGCGGGGGAGGGATTGTCGGAAACCAGCTCGATGCCGTCGAAAGCGGCCAGGGTCTCGGGGAGATCGTGGGTCTTTACGGTGGGGACGCCGCCCTGGTCGTAGTCAAAGTTGGATTCTTCCACCAGATACTTGATGTACAGCATGGAGGCGATCTGGTTGTCCTGGGAGGCGTTCACATTGATGCCGTAGCAGTAGTCAGGGCCGGAGGTGGCGTACTGCTTGCCATTGACGGTGATGGGGAAGCTCATGTAGCCGATGTCGTCGGGATTGGGGCCGCCCTCCTGCATCTGGACAATCGCCCAGCTGCCAAGAGCCATGGTGCCGATTTCGCCGCGGTTGATCATGCCCTTGGAGCCTTCCCAATCGGTGGTGGTGGGGTCATCCTCTGTCAGGCCGCGCTTGACTGCCTCGTAGAGGACATTGTAGACAGCGAAGGGGCCGGTGCCGTCGCCGCGATCGGCGAAGGGGTCTTTCATGTGGGGGAGTTTGACATTCATGAAGTCGGCGTCACCTGTGGCGCTGCCGTTGATGTAACCGTCCCAGCCGCCCATAGTCCAGCCGGCGGCAAAGTTGGTGTAAAGGGGAATGGCGTCGGTGTTGTCTTTGATCATCTGCAGGGCGGTCAGGAATTCCTCGGGGGTCTTGGGAATTTCCGTGATGCCTGCGGCCTCAAAGACGGCCTTATTGTAGACGATGCCGTTGACGTTGTTGGTGGAGGAAACACCGTAGGTTTTGCCGTCGAAGGCGATGTTCTCTACAAAGTTGTAGGTCTGGCCCAGGGTTGCGGTGTCGCCCAGGGGCAGGAAGTAGTTGTGGTACTCGGTCTTGGGAACGGTAGTGGGAACCATGCAGATATCGCCCCAGCCCGGAGTGCTGAGCCTTGTGGTCATGGATTCAGCGTAATCTGTGATGGCCTCGTAGTTGATGGTGATGTTGGGGTACATCTTCTGGAAGTCTGCGATATATCCCTGGAAAACGGTGTCGACGATGTCGGTGCGGTGTGTTTTGAATTCCAGGGTCGCGGTGATGTCGGTGTAGTCCTCGCCCAGGGTCAGAGAGTCGATGGTGGGCGTGCCGTCAGGGGTAGCGGTGCCCTCGGTGCTGGCTTCCTCAGAAGGAGCCTCGGAGGAATCTTCCGCCGGAGCGGAGGACTCGGTTGCCGCGGAGCTCTCTGTGGAGGCTGCCGCGCTGCTGGAGGTTGTTCCCCCGTTACAGCCTGCAAAGGAAAGAACCAACAGGATGGAGAGGATAAGTGCTGCTGTTTTTTTCATCTTTAATACCATTTCCTTTCATTTACCCGACTCGCCGACTGGAAGATGTGCTGTACAGTCGGCAGATTTGTTCCGATCTGTTTCGTCTGACTAAATTAACCTTAATGACATCTTACATAATTAGCTAAATAATGTCATTACAAAATATTGCAAAAATATTATTAAATTGATAAACGACAATCTTTTCTACACAATGACACTATAATTGTCGATTGAAATAGTGATAACGCACAATTAATTAACTTAAAAACAGCGGCATTTTGCATTAAGAAAACTAAACACCATAAATAACTGCATTTTTAACTCTCTTTTGGTGTGGGAATCCTTTGCGGCGCTGTGGGATATCCATATAATATAGTTAGCGTAAAGCAAAGGGAGGAGGAGAAACAGGGAGATGCAGCTCGAAAACACACCAGATTATCCACAGCCCTTCCGACGGACAGGGGGAGGACAGTGCACGGGAAGCGGCGCCCTGCCCCTTGTGAGCGAGGAGGCGGAGAGCCTGTTGTTTGTCCTCCTGCGGGAGGGCGAGGCTATCGTCGAATACTGCTCCGCCCGCTTCCCTTTTCCCCCTGGGGAGTTGCTGGTCATCCCCTTTGGCCACAGGATCACGCTGCAGAGCGATGACGATGTCACATTCAGCTACATGAGTTGCACGGGGATGGAGTTGGCTGACCCTATAACAGGCCCTGCAATCGCCGCGGTGGGGGAGCAGGACATCTACGAGCTGATTGCCCGGGGCATCCCCGCATTGGAGCCGCTTGGGGAAGAGGGGGATAGAAAAGCGGCTCCCCCTTGGCTGCTGCGGTGCAAACAGATACTGGATACCTTTCCCCAGGAGCCGATTTCGCTGGAAAGGCTGGAGCAGGAGCTCGGCGTCAGCCGCTTTCGCATTATCCGGGAATTTCGGCTCAGGTGGAACACAACCCCGATGGAGTACCTGGCGGAGCGGCGGCTCTGCGAGGCGCAAAAGCTCCTGCTGGGGAGCGGCGCGACCATCACGGCCATCGCGGAGGAAGTGGGCTACGGCAGCGCACCATACTTTATACAGTGCTTCAAAAAACACTTTGGCATCACGCCTGCCGCGTACCGCGAGGCGAGTAAGGGCTGACTGGTGGTCAACACGCATGAGCCATTATGCCCAAAGATGTGTCGGCAGATTTGTAGCAGTGCTCTATTGACAGCTGGCAAACGAATACCTATAATTTAAGTAAATAATCTTTATAATTACTTAATTTTGCTTTACGGCCTCTCGCCATGAAACCACAGCAGCAAAAATGGCGGGCCCAATTTTCAAACCCTTTGCCCATTTGCTGCAGGAAAGGATGTCGTCGTCATGCCAAAAGCCGTGAGAATGGCGGATATTGCAGCGCGCATGGGGGTGAGCACCGTCACGGTTTCCAAGGCGCTTTCCGGGAAAGACGGCGTCAGCGAGACGCTGCGGGAAAAAATCAGGCAGACTGCCGTGGAGATCGGCTACATCAAAACCTTCGGGGGTGCAAAGCAGGTAAACCGCAGTGGCACGGGGAATATTGGCATCATCATCCCCTACCATTTCGTGGAAAAGCAAAACTCCTTTTACTGGGATATGTACGAAAGGGTCATTTCCCGCCTGATGTCCAACGATTACTACGGCATTCTGGAGGTGCTTCGCCAGGAGGACGAGGGGAGAAACACCCCGCCCCGGCTGCTTCAGGAGGGCAAAACGGACGGCGTCATTGTCATCGGTCAGCTTCGCCCGGAATACCACCGCTACCTGAACAGCGTGAGCACTGCGCCCATCATGTTTCTGGACTCCTACGACAGCACTAACGGCAACGATTCCATCATCTCGGACGGCTACTATGGGATGTATGCGGTGACGAACCATCTTCTCAGCCAGGGGCACACCGATGTTTACTATGTGGGAACGCTGGGCGCGACCAGCAGCATCAGCGACAGATACTACGGCTTCTGCCGGGCGATGAGCGAGCAGAACCTCCCGGTGACAGAGAACATGGTGATCCCCGATCGGGATAAGGAGGGCTTTTTGGCTCTCACCCTGCCGGAGCGGCTGCCCACCGCCTTTGTCTGCAACTGCGACCAGACCGCCTACGAGCTGATTTTGATGCTGAAGGCGAAGGGAGTGCGGATGCCGGAGGATGTGTCCATCGTGGGGTTTGACAACTACATGTGGTCAGACATCTCCGACCCCACCATCACGACCTATTCGGTGGATATGGAGGGGATGGCACGCTCCTGTGTGGACAGGCTGATCCGGAAAATACACAACAAGAGCTATCTGCCCAGCCTCAAGGTGGTCAGCGGCCAGGTTGTGGTCAAGGACAGCGTGATGCCGATTGCCCGTAAATGATTAGAAAACACCCCCTGCATCCGGCGTGGCGCAGGGGGTGTTTTAGTTTTGTGGGAATTACAGCTCGACCCGGAAGGAGTGGCTCCCGCTCTCCATGAGCGTGCCCTCCGGCATGCCGGGAAGCCGCAGCTTCGCCCTTGTGTTGGGCGGGACGACCGCGCGGTAGCGGATGGCTTTGCCCTCCCGCCGCCAGCCGCTCTCGATTCTGCCGTAGGGGCTGTCGTACCAGCCCTCGGCGTGATCCATTCCGCCGAAAACGGGCTCCAGGAGGAACTCCTTGTACCCGGCCTTCTGTGGGCGGATGCCCAGCACGTGGCCGTACAGCCATGCCCCCACTGCGCCGAGGGAATAGTGGTTGAAGGAGTTCATGTTGTTGTTGCCGCCAAAGCCGTTTTCCACCGTGTAGGAGTTCCAGCGCTCCCAGATGGTGGTCGCCCCCTGGGTGATAGAGTAGAGCCAGGAGGGGTACTCAGTTTGCTGGAGAAGCTTGTAGGCGGTGTCTGCATAGCCGTTTTCGGACAATGCCTGGCAGATTGGGCCGGTACCCAGAAAGCCGGTTGTCAGCGTAAAGCCGAGCTCTGTCGTCCTGCGGTTCAGGTGCCCGGCGGCGACTCTGCGCTCCTCCCCCTCCAGCAAGCCGTAGGCCAGGGGCAGCGCGTAGGAACACTGGGTGTCATTGACTGCGCCGTCCAGCTTGCGGGTTTTCCCGCTCGCCGGGTCGATAAACTTATCAGTCCAGACGGCCCGCAGGGCCTCAAAGCGGCTGCGGTACACATCGGCGTCATCGTTTTTTCCGACTGCCGCCGCCATTTCGGCCATCAGCCTGTAGCAGTAGGCGGCGATAGCGTTCCAGAGTAGGTCGTTGTCGGTGCCCATCTCGGTGGCCAGCCAGTCGCCCAGCATGCCCACGCCGGGCTGTACAAGGCCGTCCACGGTGTGGGCTTCCAGGTAGGAGAGATAGGCCTGCATGGCGGGGTAGTTTTCCTCCGCCGCTCGCAGATCACTGTACTGGCGGAAGAGCTCGTAGGGGACTATGATGCCGGCGCTCTCCCAGGCGATGCCGCCGAAGCCGCCGCCCACCGGGGCGATGTTGGGGTAGCGGCCGTCGGGGGCCTGCAAGTCCCGCACGGACTGGAGGAAGCGGTGGAGGAACAACTGCACATCCGCGTTGTAGGAAGCCGTTCTGGCAAAGACCTGGATATCGCCCATCCAGCCCATGCGCTCGTTGCGCTGGGGACAGTCGGTGGGGATGCTGATGAAGTTGGCCCGCTGCGACCAGCCAATATTCTCATACAACTTGTTCACCATGTCGTTGGAGCAGGAAAAGCCGCCTGTGAAGGCCCCGATGGAGGACAACACTATGCCCTCCACCTCCTTTGGCGCAGGGGGATTGTCCGTGCCGCTCACCTCCAGGTAGCGGTAGCCGTGGAAGGTGAAGCGGGGGGAGAACCACTCCCCGTCCGCGTTGCCTCTGCAGATGTAGACGTCGTTGTTCTCGGCGTCCCGCAGGTTTTCAGTGAGCAGCTGTCCCTCCAGCCCGTCGTATTCCGGCAGGTGGGGGTAGAGGATTTCGCCGTAGCGCAGGGTGACGGCTTGGCCCTTTTCCCCCCGCAGGAGGATGCGGGGAACTCCCGCCATGTTCTGCCCCATGTCGTAGACAAAGACGCCGGGGCCGACCTCTGTCCTGCTCTGCGCCCGGATGCGGGCAATTTCCCGCACCGGCTCCCCGATGTGGGCGACAATTTCGGGCCGGGTGTGGTTGGGCGCGGGCCACATCATGAGACTCTCCGCTTCGGGGATGGGAACGGGTAAGACTTCCACGGCCGGATGCCAGCACTCGCCGCCGGGTGTCTTGTAGATGGCCTCCCGCCCGGCGTCGTATGTCTCCCCCTGGAAGAAGCCCGCGTAGCGCACCGGGCCCTCCATAGAGCAGAGCCACTCCCCGGGCCGGGTGACGATCTTCTCTTTCGAGCCGTCCCCATAGGTGAGCACCAGCTTTGCCAGCAGGGAGGGCCTGTCCCCGAAGTAGTTGTAGTTCATGAGGGTGAAGGTTTGGGCATCCGACCACCAGCCGGAGGCCAGCTGGAAGTTCAGCAGGTTTTTCCCCAGCCGGAGCATCTCGGTGATATCGTAGGCCTTGCAGTAGAGGTGCCGGTCAAACTGGGAGGCGTCGGGCTGGAACCAGGCGTCCCCGATCTTTTCGCCGCCCACATAGCCCTCGTAGATGCCCCTTGCCGCCACGTGGAGCCGGGCGGAAACGAGGGCTTTTCCTGCTTCTATCGTCACTTCCCGTCGCAGGATGGGAGCGGCCCCGTGGCTGGGGTCGCGGTGCACAAGCGCCAGCCCCTTTTCCCCTGTGATCTGAAAGAGGCCATCTTTGGCCAAATCGGGGAACAGGGTTGGATTTTTGGCCTCCTCTTTTAGCAGGACAGCTTTTGGCGTGCGAATGTTGGACACCAACAGGTTTTGATAGGAAGCGGTGGTGTTTTCCCCAGCGGCAAAGCCGATCTGGCAGAGGCGGGGAAAGGTGGGGATGTCGTTGATGGCCGCGGGATTCAGCTGGCGGCCGTGGCGGACAATTCCGCCGGGAGGGGGAAAGGGGTGAAACTCCTCCACTGCGTCCACCAGCACGCCGTCTATAAAGGCCATGGCGTGGTTGCCGTACACCTCCACCGCCAGGGTGTGGAACTCGTGGCGGTTGGCCTCCGTGATGGGCTGGTTGCCGGGATTGCCAAATTCGGCGATGTCCACCGAGGCAAGGGGGACGTCAGCCCTGTCCTCCGGGGAGTAGCCCACCCGGTAGATGTGCAGCTTTGCCGGGCTCTGGGAGACATCCACCAAGTAAGCGATATAGTTTTCCCCCTCCAGCAGGTGGGTGTTGCGGTTGGCGTGTAGGAGCCGCTCGTCCGCTGCCCCGAATACCAGCCCCCCGCAGCTGCCCCCCTCCCCAATGCGGAAGGTTGTCTCGATGCGGAAGATGCCCAGGGCTCTGGCGGAGAGCTCCAGCTCCGGGGAGCCGATCCACTGGGCATCCCCCCAGGCGGCTTCGCCCATCAGCCCCATTTCAAAGGAGGCGGAAGCTTCCAGCGGGCTGCCGGACTCATCCCAGGCAGTCAGCGACCAGGTGTGGGCGGTCTCCCCCAGAAGGGCTTCCCCCTCATAGGGGATGCCCTGGCAGCGGTCGGATTCCACCCTGCCGGAATCCCACAGGGTATCCCCGCCGCTGTTCCGCACCACAATGTGATAGGCTGTCTGGCGGAAGCCTTGCCGTTCCCCCTCAAAGCGCCAGCCAAAACAGGGGGAGGGGTTGTCCAGCCCCAATGGTTCCGCGGTGTAATCTGTGCGGAGGTCGGTCAGCTTCATGCTCTCCATCGTCAAATCCTTCCTTTCCACGCTTTCATACTGGTACATTACCACTTCGGCGGCGGACAATGCAACCGCACCGCAATGGGAGGTCGCACAGGTGCAAATGGAGAAAATCCTTTCACAAAGCGGATTAGCGAACTGCAAAGAGTGGAGTGGCGGGGGGAAGTCATCACGAAACCGACAGCGGCTGTCACAAAAACTGTGGCAAATTGTCCAACATGCTGGTAGAATCATTGTCAGAAATAGTAAAATTCAATGAAACGCGGAGAGTGAAAAGATGAGCCTGTGGATTTGGAAGTTCGGCGAAATGGAAACCTACCACAACCTGCTGGTGCACAACCGCAGAGTGCAGTACGGCCACCCCGAGCCCCCTGTGTGGAAGCTCTACTCCCCCGACAGCGTCGTGCGCTCTCGGCGAACCGTCACCACGGGTGGCGGGGTCTTTCATATAAAGGCCTGCGGCTCCTTCGCGGTGACGGTGGGCTCCCGGTACCCCAACATCAAAAAATATGGCGGCAGGGATACAATTACCCTGGAGCCGGGCACGACCGAGATCACAGTCACAGTATCCAACCCGGACGCATTCCCCTGCCTATACATCGACGGAGTGATCACCACCGGGGAAGGCTGGATGGCGGACGACCTGAACGGCCCCGCCGCGCCGGTGGGATGGAGCTGCGGCTTCGATTCGCCGGAGCATATCCCCACCGTATTCCCCTTTTGCTACGAGCCCATCGCCTACACTTCCAAAGAGGAAACTGCCGGGGGCGTCCTTTTCGACTTCGGCAGGGAGACCTTTGCTAAAACGGAATTTTCTGTTGACTCCGACGCGCCTGTCACCATCTGCTTCGGTGAGTCCCGGGAGGAGGCGCTGGACGCAGAGTGGAGCGTCATCCACACCACCGTGCAGCCCAAGAACGGCAAAATCGCCTTTGATGCCCAGGCCTTCCGCTACATTCATGTGAGCGACAGCTCCGCCGATGTGGCCGCCCGGTACGAGTACCTGCCTCTGGAGCGGAGGGGAGCCTTTCTCTGCGGGGAGGAGCTGGTCAACCGGGTGTGGGATGTGGCAGCCTACACCTTTCACCTCAACTGCCGGGAGTTCTTTCTGGACGGCATCAAACGGGACCGCTGGGTGTGGTCGGCGGATGCTTACCAGTGCCTGTTTGTCAACCGCTACCTCTTTTTCGACGCGGAAATTGAGAAGCGCACCCTGATCGCTCTGGGCGGCAAGCAGCCCTTTCGCTCCCACATTAACACCATCATGGACTACACCTTCTTCTGGGTCATCAGCCTGTGGGAGTATTACACCACCTACGGAGACAGAGCTTTTTTGGAGCAGATTTCCCCCCAGCTGGAAGAGGTCATGGCCTTCTGCAGGGGCAGGGTGGACGGCGACGGCTTCATGCGGGGCAAGCCGGAGGATTGGGTGTTCATTGACTGGGCTCCCATGGATAAGGAGGGGGCACTCTGCGGGGAACAGGTGCTCCTTGCCGAGGCCCTGCGCTGCTACAGCCTGATCTGCGGAGTGACCGGGCGGGACGAAAAGGGTTGCGGAGAGCAGAGCGAGGCCCTCCGGGCCGCTATTTTGGAGCAGTTCTACGACCCGGAGAAGAAGGTGTTCATCGACAGCTTTGAATCGGGCAAGCGCAATGTGACAAGGCACAGCAACATCCTGGCCTATCTGTTCCTGCCACTGGACGAAGATGTAAAAGTGGATATCTACGAGCGGGTGCTCCTGAACGATGACGTGCGCCAGATCACCACCCCCTACTTCAAGTTCTACGAAAACCAGGTACACTGCCTGGCGGGCAACGGTGATCTGTTGGAGCGCTCTATCCGGGAGTATTACGGGGCGATGCTCGCTACCGGGGCCACCACCCTCTACGAGGAATTCGACCCCACCCAGAGCGGTGCGGAGCACTACGCCATGTACGGCCACCCCTACGAAAAGTCCCTCTGCCACGCCTGGAGTGCTTCCCCCATCTACTTGTTGGGCCGCTTTCGGGCGGGAGTGCGCAACACCGGGATCGCCTACGACAGCTTTGAGGTTCGACCCGCACCCGGCGACTTAGGTGTATTCCGGGCCCGTGTGCCGCTGCCGGAGGGACATGTAGATGTGGAGATGGAGGAGACAAAGCTGACCGTGCTTGCCACCGCTCCCGGCGGGACGCTGCACTGGAAGGGTGCGGGCATCGAGCTCGGGCCAGGGGAGCCGGTCACAGTGGACAGATAAGCCATTGCCGGGGAGGACAGCGCCATGAAGCGGAGAAAGCGGCCCCTTTATATGAGAAAAACCATCCTCCTGGTCATGATGGCCGGGTACATGGCTTTGCTTGTGCTGCTTCTGGCCACCTCCTGGCTGCAAATCAGCAGCTACCAGGAGAACAAGCGGCAGGGGGAATTGCAGCTGCTCCAGAGCTACCTGGAAAAGACCCGGGAGGCCATGGACAGCATCGACGGCCACCTCTACGATGTCTATGCCTACAACGCCGACTTCAACCGGCTGTCCGGCCTGCTCTCCTCCCTGGAAAATTACCGCAGCGCCTACGAGCTGCGGGAGGCCATGCAGAGCAAGCTGCTGCTGGAGGAGGCCATGCACGGCTACTTTATCTACTATGACCACCTCTCCCACTCATGGTATAATGTGAACAACGACATCATCAAGGCCGAGGACTCCTCCGCCCTCAGCAAGGAGCTGCGGCTGCAGGTGGTCACGGAGGGGAGCATGCGGAAGTGGTTTTTGCTGCCCTTCCGGGAGCAGGTTCTGCTGGCGGTCTCTTGCCGCAAGGGCAACGTGGCGGTTGCGGCGGTGCACAGCCTGGGGGACATGGAACGGCAGCTCTCCCAGAGCATGGGGGAGCCGGTGCAAATCGTACTCATCAGCGGCCAGAGGGTTTTGCAGGGGGATGAGCTGGAGAGCCAGTTGAACCTGCGGGAAAAAATCAGCGACAATTTTATTGTCTGGTCGGGCCGGGTGGATGGGCACTATGTCTACGCGGCCCGGCTGGAAAAGACCGACCTGTGGGTCTGCATGGTCAGGGACTACAATTTTTGGAGCATCATGGGGGTTCAGCAGCTCCTGCTGCTGGCGGTTACACTGATATCCCTCATCGCAGTGGTGCTGCTCTACGTCTTTGTGCGCAGGGAGTTCCTCCACCCGCTGCGCGCCCTCACCGGCATCATGAACCGCATCCGGGCGGGGGAAATACAGGAGGCCCCGGTGCTGGATACAGGCTTTCGGGAGCTGCGGGACATGAGCGAGACGATGTCCGCCATGGTATCAGAGATCGAGCGCCACAAGCTGACGGCCTACGAGGAGGTCATCGAGCGGCAGAGAGCCCAGATGCAGTACCTCCAGCTGCAGCTGAAACCCCACTTCTACCTCAACGGCCTCAAGACCCTCAACGCCCTGGCGGTGGAGGGGGAGGCTGCCAAAATGCAGGAGCTCATCGTCAACCTCTCGGCCCACCTGCGCTACCTTCTGCAGTCGGAGCGGGAGGTCGTGCCCCTTCTGATGGAGGTGGAATTCACCCGCAACTACGTAGAGCTGCAAAAGCATGTGACGGGGCGGGAGGTTCGGTGCGAGTTCCGGGTGGAGGAGGCGGCGGAAAGCTGGCAGGTGCCGGTGCTCTGCATTCAGACCTTTGTAGAAAACAGCGTGAAGTACGCGAAGTTCGGCAGCGCGAGCATCCCCCTGCTGCTCAGCGTGTCGGCGGAGCTTCTGGCAATCGACGGGGAGCGCTTTGTGGATATCACGGTGACGGACAACGGCCAGGGCTACCCCGAGGAGATGCTGCGGGAGCTGAACGGCGAGGCGGCCGCGGGCAGCCGATATGTGGGCATCAACAACATCAAGCGGCGCTGCCGGCTGCTGTACGGTGAGCGGGCGGAGTACCGCTTCGGCAATGACAGGGGTGCGGTGAGTGAGCTGATTCTCCCCGGGGCAGTGGAGCTGCCGGACAGTGGGGAGGAAGCAGGGGAAGTGGAGGATGAAAAGCCGGTATGAACGTGCTGCTGGTGGACGATCAGAGGGCCATTGTGGAGAGCCTCAAAAAGGACATCCGCTGGGAGAGCATTCCGGTGGAGAAGGTCTACACGGCCTGCAGCGCCAAGGAGGCCAAAATGGTGCTGCGCAACTTCGATGTGGACGTGCTGGTCACGGACATCGAGATGCCGGAGGAGGACGGTCTCTCCCTCTTTCGGTGGGTGCGGGAGAAGATGCCGGATGTGGAGGGGATTTTCCTCACCTCCCACGCCGACTTCGAGTACGCCAGGGAGGCTATCCACATGGGCGGCTTCGACTACATCCTGCAGCCGGTGCGGTACGAGGATGTGGAGGCGGTGCTGAAAAAGGCCTGGAGCAAGGTGAAGGACAAGGAGAAAATCCGCCGCCTGGAGAGCTCGAAAAAGCTGCTGCAGGAGCAGCGGAACAACATCCTGGACGGTCTGCTCATGAAGGTGGACACCGGCAGGGAGGATGCCGCCAACCAGCTCTATCTCAGCCTGCACCAGCTTTTTCAGACCGAGGGGGAGGAGCTCATCGTCTACCCCATTCTGGCGGAGATTCTCCGCTGGGACGGCCCCCGGCAGGACTGGGACGAAAGGCTCATCCGGCTGGCCTTCTGTAATGTGATCGAGGAGCTGTTCGAGCACGCCAACGGCAAGGTGGCGGTCTCCGGCTTTGCGGAGGATCGCTACTGCATCCTGCTCGTGCTGGAAAAGGGCAGGGCGGACTACGACTTCTACACCAGGGGCATTGAGGAGTTCTACCGCTTCTTTCAGGCCAACATGGAGTTCCGCATTGGCGTCTACCCCGCGGGGGAGACCTCCGGGCAGGATTTTTCCCGCATCTTCGCCGGGCTGAACCGCCGGGCGGGGGAGAACACCGGGCGCAAGGCGGGGGTTTTCTGGCGGGATACGGAGCGCGGCCAGTGCGGCGAGGAAGAGGATGTCATCAAGCTGGCAAAGGGCTACATCAAACGCAATTTGAGCAAGAACATCTCCCGGGGGGACGTGGCGGAGCAGGTTCACCTCAACGAGGAGTATTTCTCCAAGCTGTTCCGGGCCCAGACCGGCTATACCTTCAAGGATTACCTCATTATGGAGAAGATGAACCTTGCGAAGTCCCTGCTGCGGGATTCGGCGCTGTCCATCAGCATCATAGCCTCCAAGGTGGGCTACGACAACTTCTCCCACTTTTCCAAGATGTTCAAAAAGCTGGCGGGGCTGACGCCCCAGGAATACCGAAAGGAAAAGCAACAGTGAACAAAAGAGAGAACGCTGCCCCTTCGGCGGCGTTTTATCGTTTTCGTGACATGCCTGCCGGTTATCCTGCTGCAATCTTGTGGAAACATCACAAAAAACAAAAACGCTGTCACATAAATTGCAGAGAACCTGCTGCCCGGTGCCCTACAATGGTGCTACAAGGTTCGGCGCAAGGAAGCGCCACCCCAAGAAAGGAATGGTAGTGCATATGTCTTTCACGGTGAAGAAACTGATTGCCCTGTTGTTGTGCCTGACTATGGTGTTCACACTCGCGGCCTGTAATGGTGGCAGCGGCAGCCAGGCGGGCAGCGAATCCCAGCCTGCAAGCACAGCCGCATCAAGCGCATCCGCCGACGAGGGGAGCGAGAGCGGGAGTGAGCCCGCAGCCTCCGGCGAGGTAAAAAAGGTTGTTGTCGCGATTCCCACCACCTATGACATGCCCGATGCCGGTGAGGTGCAGAGCGCCATCAACGCCATCACTGAGGGCAAGTACGGCATCAGCTTTGAGTTCATATTCATCGCCACAGGCAACTGGCAGCAGCAGTCCAACCTGCTCCTGACTGGGGACGAGGTGGATGTGACCGCGCTGTTCGCCACCCCCCTTACCACCTTTGTGAAAAACGGCCAGCTGGTTGCCCTGGACGACTATTACGCAAATGCCTCCGATGCCTTCAAGTCTGTCTGGACAGACGAGGAGCTGAAGGGTACGACCGTCAATGGCACCATCTACGGCATTCCCAACATGCGCAACTTCGGCAACTACTTCGGCCTCAACATCGACGCGGAGATCGCGGCGGAGTTCGGCATCGAAGACGGACAGAAACTGACCATGGAGGATGTGGACAAGTTCCTGCGGGATGCCCACGAGAAATACCCCGACCGCTACGGTCTCGCTCCCCAGGGCGGAGACGCGATCATGACCCAGTGGAGCTGGGACGGCCTGGGCGACAACAAGTACATCGGCGTTCTGCCCGATATGGGCCAGACCACCGAGGTTCAGAACCTCTTTGACACCGACGACTTCCGGGAATTCTGCACCTGGACCCGCTCCTGGTACCAGGACGGCCTCATCATGCAGGACGTGCTCAGCAACACCGAGGGCTGGAAGGCCATGATCACCAACAAAAAGGCCATCGCCTGCTTTGACAACTACGGCGTCAACGGCGTGTCCGGAATGATCCGCACTGTGATCATCGACGCCTGGGCGGTCGCAAACTCCTACGCGGAGCTTTGTTACGGCATCAACATCAACTCCAAGGATAAGGACGCCGCCTGGCAGGCAATGGAAATTCTCTACACCGACCAGGAGGTTTCCATCCTCCTCAACAACGGAATAGAGGGCAAGCACTTCAACAAGAACGACGACGGCACGATCTCCTTCCCCGAGGGAAAGACCGCCGGCGACGTGGGCTACGGCATGGCCGACCTGTACTGGATCACCCCCTACTCCGCCAACTCCTATCCCCTGGACGTGAACGGCCCCACCTTCTTTGAGGATTTGATCGTGTTCAACAAGGAGACCACGCTGAAATCCAAGGCTTTCGGCTTCTCCTTCGACACCACCCCTGTGGTGGATCAGTACACAGCCTGCATCAATGTCATGGACAAGTATTACAAGGCGCTGATGTCCGGCGCGGTGGATGTAGAGAGCACCATCGAGCAGGCAAACGCGGAGTTTGAGGCCGCGGGCCTCGCGGATATCATCAACGCCAAGCAGGAGCAGCTGGACGCCTATCTGGCAGGATAGCCAAAGGATTCATGCAGAGCCGCTTTCAGGAATCCCTCTTGAAAGCGGCTCTCTCTTCAACAGGAAAGGAATGGTCGCACCCAATGGAGAATACGGCTGCTTCCCGCAGCGGAAAACCGGCTGTCGGCAAGAAAAAGACACAGGCCAGGCTGAAGATGTCGGCCGCCCTGCTTTCCATGATGATACCGGGCATCGCCTACCTGATCATCAACAACTATATCCCCATGGCGGGGCTCGTGGTGGCCTTCAAGCGTTTTGATTACGGCAAGGGAATATGGGGCAGCGCCTGGACGGGGCTGAGCAACTTCACCTACCTGTTCAAGACGCAGGACGCCCTCAATATTGTCAGAAATACCCTCGGCTACAACCTCACCTTCATCGTGCTGGGGCACATCCTGGCTGTGACGGTGGCGGTCATGCTCAACTTTATGCGGGGCAAGCTGAACAAGAAAATCTACCAGACGGTCATTCTCATCCCCTATCTCATCTCCATGGTGGTGGTGTCCTACATCGTGTTCGGCTTCCTCAGCCAGGAGAACGGCTTTCTCAACAATCTGATCGTCTCCTTGGGCGGGGAAAAGATCAGCTGGTACACCCAGTCAAAATATTGGCCGTTTATCCTCACAATCGTGAATTTGTGGAAAAGCTTCGGCTATTCCAGCATCATATACTACGCCACGGTGATCGGCATCGACACCTCCCTCTACGAGGCGGCCACTGTGGACGGCGCCAACCGCTGGAAGCAGGTGTGGAACGTCACCCTCCCCGGCCTCAAGGGCACCATCATCACGCTGGTGCTGCTGGCCATAGGCCGCATGTTCTATTCCGACTTCGGCCTGTTCTATCAGGTACCCATGCGCTCGGGGCTCATCTCCTCGGTCACAGACACCATCGACGTGTTTGTCTACAAGGGGCTGACCCAGCTCAACGATGTGGGGAGGGCCTCGGCGGCGGGATTCCTGCAGTCAGTCCTCGGTTTCCTCCTTGTGCTGGGGGCAAACTTCGTGGTGCGCAAGGTGGACGAAGACAGTGCGCTGTTTTAGCGGCATTCTGAAAACAAGAGAGGTGAGAATATGGTAAACAAAAAAATAGGCGGGCAGGTGGCGCTGAATGTTATCTTCATTCTGCTGGCTGCCTCCACCATCGCCCCCTTTCTGCTGCTGCTCTCCTCCTCCCTCACCGCTGAGCCGACGCTGATCCGGGAGGGCTACCGCTTTTTCCCCAAAGACTTCAGCCTGCACTCCTACACCTATCTCTTTCAGAGCAGCACCAAGATTTTCCGAGGCTATGGCATCACGCTGCTGGTCACCTTTGTTGGCACCTTTGCGGGGGTGCTGATGACTACGCTCTTCGCCTATCCCCTCTCCCGCAAGGAGCTGCCCTTCCGCTTCGGGCTTTCCTTTTTCGTCTTTTTCACCATGCTGTTCAACGGCGGCCTGGTGCCCAGCTACATGATGTGGACGCAGACCTTCCACATCAAAAACACGATCTGGGCGCTCATTATCCCCAGCTTGCTGCTCAACGGCTTCTACATCATCATGATGCGCTCTTTTTTTACCTCCAACATACCGGATGCCCTGGTGGAGGCCGCGCGCATCGACGGCTGCGGGGAGTACCGCATCCTGTTCAGCATCGTGCTGCCCCTCTCCACCCCCATGATCGCCACCCTGCTGCTCATGGTTGGGCTGGGATATTGGAATGATTGGACAAATAGCCTATACTATATAACAAACGAGAATCTGTTCAGTATCCAGGCGATTCTCAACACGATTATCAGCAACATTCAGTTTCTCACCAGCGGCCAGAGCACCATGACCTCCAATGTGGATATTGGCAGCCTGCCCAGCGTGGGAATCCGCATGGCAATTGCCGTTATAGGCGTGCTGCCGGTCATGGTGATCTACCCATTCTTTCAGAAATACTTCGTAAAGGGCATCACGGTAGGGTCTGTAAAAGGATAGAAAGGCTGGTCTGATGCCCTGGGCATTTACGGTGGGGTCTGTAAAAGGATAGAAAGGCTGGTCTGATGCCCTGGGCATTTACGGTGGGGTCTGTAAAAGGATAGAAAGGCTGGTCTGATGCCCTGGGCATTTACGGTGGGGTCAGTGAAAGGTTAAGTAAAATTGGAGTGCGAATAAAAAAGAGGCATCCCCTGTGGGATGCCTCTTTTTTATGTTTGGATAGCAGCTTACTTATTGTCGACGCTGCTCATGTGCTTAATCAAATCCAGCACCTTGGAGCTGTAGCCCCACTCATTGTCATACCAGGCAACCAGCTTGACAAAGGTGTCAGTCAGGGCGATGCCTGCCTTCTCGTCAAAGATGGAGGTTCTGGCGTCGCCGATGAAGTCGCTGGAGACAACGGCGTCGCTGGTGTAGCCCAGAATGCCCTTCATCTCACCCTCGCTGGCCTTCTTGATGACAGCGCAGATTTCCTCGTACTTAGCGGGCTTCTTCAGGTTGACAGTGAGGTCGACCACGCTGACGTCCAGGGTGGGAACGCGCATGGACATACCGGTCAGCTTGCCGTTCAACTCGGGGATAACCTTGCCCACAGCCTTGGCTGCGCCGGTGGAGGAGGGAATGATGTTGGCGGAAGCCGCACGGCCGCCGCGCCAATCCTTCTTGGAGGGGCCGTCAACTGTCAGCTGGGTGGCGGTGGTGGAGTGGACAGTTGTCATAAGGCCGTCGGCGATGCCAAAGTTGTCGTTGATGACCTTTGCCAGAGGGGCAAGGCAGTTAGTGGTGCAGGAGGCGTTGGACACGAATTTCATGTCAGAGGTGTAGGAGTCCAGGTTGACGCCGCAGACGAACATGGGTGTGTCGTCCTTGGAGGGGCCGGAGTAGACAACCTTCTTGGCGCCTGCATCGATGTGGCCCTGCGCCTTGTCCTTGGAGTGGAAGATACCGGTGGCGTCCACAACATAGTCGGCGCCGATCTTGCCCCAGGGAATGTTGGCGGGCTCGCGCTCCTCAAAGAACTTGACCTCGTGGCCGTTGACGATAACGGCGTTGTCGGTGTGGCTGATCTCGCCCTTGAACTGGCCGTGGATGGAGTCGTAGCGCAGCATGTAGGCGCAGTAATCGGGGGACATGAAGGGGTCGTTGATGCCCACTACCTCATAAATGTCGGGCTGGCCAACTGCCGCCCGGAAAACCAATCTGCCGATGCGTCCAAATCCGTTGATACCAATTTTAATTGCCATCGGAATCATCCTCCTTATATGTTGGGATCGACAATTGTTTGACAATCCCTGATGTGTTCATTCTACCCCAAAAACGGCCAAACTACAAGCGAGTGCCCGAAGTATTTACGCTTTATTAAAAAAAGTAACGATTTCCATTGTTATTTCTGTGAGTAATCCCGTTTGTTTCCTGTTTGGCAACACTATTTGACTGTTTTGTTGAATTAAGTACGTCCTACTAAATAGAACACAGCCCAAATACAGTATGGACAAATACCCGTAATCACAAAATACAGCCCTGATTCGGTGGAGAGAATACTTTTTTGACAGCCCCTCAATTGCGTACTATAATAGGGAGCGACAGTATTCGACAAAATTCGACAAACGATGTCGAAACAGAACGCCTGTCGCCGAATCCTTTTATAAAGCCAAAGAAATAACTTATTTGCTTAATTGAGGTGACTGAAGCGCATGTTCGATTTTTCCTTCCTGCAATTTATTGCAGACCACATCAAAACCTACAGGGAGTTTCCCCTCCCTGTTTTGCTCTGCGACACAGGCTTCCAGGTTTACTGGAGCAATCAAGCCGCCAAGAATATTGCTCCCGCTCTTACAGAGGTCTCCGGCCTCAGGGATGTCTTGAAGGAGCAGGAGCTGGAAGTCCTCGCCCATAAGATTGAGGCGGAGGGCTGCGCGGTTCTCACTGATCGCATTTCCTATTCCCCTATTAGGCTATCCCTTTCCCCGCTGTTTGAGAAGGATGCGATGAAGGGGATTCTGCTGCTGCTCATCGATGGAACAGCCTTTCCCGGCGGGCCCCATGGCTGGGACGGTGCAAGCGAGTTCGGCGTTTCGGCCAGCTTGTCGGAGCGGCTGCGCAGTTCTGTCGCCGACATTTTTTCTTCTATGGACGCCATGGCCTTCAAGGCAGAGATGGTTCATTCCGACTGGGTAAAGCCCCATCTCAACCGCATAGCCCTGCAGGGCTACGACATCCTGCGGGTATCCTCCAACCTGGCGCGCTTTGCGGAGCTGAAGGAATCCCCGCTGCCCGACCTCGCCTCTGTGGATGTGTTCGGCTGGCTGCGTTCATTGCGGGGCTCTGTGACTGCCATCGGCGACGAGCTGGGCATTCCCATTCACTTTGAAATTCCGGAAGGGGAGAGCGTTGTCAGCTTGGATGTTTCCCTTTTTCAGCAGGCGCTGTTCAACCTTTTGCACAACAGCCTCTACTACACCCGCCCCGGCAATGAGATCACACTGTGCGCCGAACGGGATGGGGACGGCGTCCGCCTCACCGTCTCCGACAAGGGGCTCGGCATCCCGGCGGAGGCGCAGCCTCATGTGTTTCAGCCACACTTCATATTCCCCCACAGCGGAGTTATTGCCAGCCTCGGCCTCGGGCTTTCCATTGCGGGGCAGGTGGTACGCCTCCATGGGGGGGAGATAGCCCTGGACTCCCAGATTGGTGAGGGCACCTCCGTCACTCTCACACTGCCCGCCCCGGCCTTTTCCCAGCCCATTTCCCTGGGGCAGAAGAACGACAAGCATCTGGTGTACGACCGCTTTTCCCCCCTCTATGTGGGGCTGATCTCCGCAAAGGATTCCCCTCATGCGGCTCCCGGTGAGCAGACCGAGACAGAGGAAGAGTAGCTCACAGCATGAATTTCCGCGGAGGAGACCGGGTATCCCTGTGCCAGGCTCCCCAATAAAGCCGTTCCGCACATTTTCCGCAACTGATCCTGCGGAGAAACTGCGGGGCGGTTTTCGTTTTTTTAACAGTTTATTGTTTGTTCTTGCCGGGGCCTTTGTGATATGATTGAAGAAATAAAACGCGAGAGTTATCCATTGTTATTAAGGAGACCCCATGAAACCCAGAATTCGGCGCCCCCGCCCGAAACCGGCGGTCTGGTGCTTTTTTGCCCTTCTTTTGCTGGCGCTGTGCGCCCTTGTTCTTTCCGGCCTCAACGTCGTCGTCTTTCCAGCCTTTCGCCACGCCCCTTTTCTGCTGGCCGCAGCGGCGGCAGTGCTGGGGCTGACCATTTGGTTTGTGCCCAAAAGGAGCTGGCTGGCAACCCTTTTTGTGGGACTTGCTCTGCTGGGCGGGCTGTTTGCGCTGGATCAGCTCGCCCTGTTCCTGAATCCCCGGGAGGGGCACTTCGAGGCGGTTTCCCCCTCCGGCGAGCGCACTCTGGTGGTGGAATACGACTATGTCAGCAGGCCCAGCCTCTACCTGAAGCAGAACCGGTTCTTTATGAAGCCCCTTCCTCTGGATTTTGGCCCGGGCTACAACGAGACGGTCATCCACCGGGTGGTGTGGCTGTCGGAGAGCACTCTGCTGCTGGAAGACCCCTACGGCGAGCAGTGGGAGGATGATCTTGGGGAGTAGCAGGCCCCAAAACTGTTTGACTCCACAAGACGAAGATGGTACAATATTACAGGTTATGGCTCCGGTTTCGACCGCAGGGGCCGCATGTCAAAAGAACGGCATAGAAATGCACTTTTATGGAGGTTGGTAGTCATGGCGGTAAAGTATATCTTCGTGACAGGCGGCGTGGTTTCCGGGCTCGGCAAGGGTATAACGGCGGCTTCTCTGGGCAGACTGCTCAAGGAGAGGGGCTACCGGGTCACCCTTCAGAAGTTTGACCCCTACATTAACGTGGACCCCGGCACCATGAGCCCCTACCAGCACGGAGAGGTCTTTGTCACCGACGACGGCGCCGAAACCGATCTGGACTTGGGCCACTATGAGCGCTTTGTGGACGAAAACCTGTCGGTCAACTCCAACATCACCACCGGAAAGATATACTGGACTGTCCTCAACAAGGAGCGCCGGGGCGATTATCTCGGCGGCACCGTCCAGGTCATCCCCCACATCACAAACGAGATCAAGGATCGTGTCTACCGGGTGGGCAACTCGGGGGACACCGACATCGTCATCACCGAAATCGGCGGCACGGTGGGCGATATGGAGAGCCAGCCCTTCCTGGAGGCCATCCGCCAGGTGGTCGCCGAGGTGGGCCGCGAAAACGCCATGTACATCCATGTCACCCTGGTTCCCTTCATTTCCGGCTCCCACGAGCTCAAATCCAAGCCCACTCAGCACTCGGTAAAGGAGCTGCTGTCTTTGGGCATTCAGCCAAACACCATTGTCTGCCGCACCGACTACGAGCTCCCCGAGGATATGCGCCGGAAAATTGCGCTGTTCTGCAACACCAGGGTGGAGGACATCGTCCAGAACCTCACCCTTGAAAGCCTCTACGAAGCCCCCCTCATGCTGGAGCGGGAGGGGTTGGCCCGCAGCGTCTGCCATCATCTGAAGCTCTCCAATGTGGAGGCCCCCGATATGCGCGCCTGGTGCGAGATGGTGGAGAGGATGAAGCATGCTGAGAGGGATGTGACCATTGGGGTGGTGGGCAAGTATGTCGCCCTGCCCGACGCCTATATCTCCATCACCGAAGCATTGCGCCACGGCGGCATCCCCAACGACGCCCGCGTGCAGGTCAAGCTGATCAACTCCGAGGAGATCACGTCGGAAAACGTCGGCGAAATGCTGACCGGCTGCGACGGCATCGTTGTGGCCTATGGCTTTGGCGAGCGGGGCACCGAGGGCAAGATCGACGCCATCCGCCACGTGCGGGAGAAGAAAATCCCCTTCCTGGGCATCTGCCTGGGCATGCAGATGGCGGTTGTGGAGTATGCCCGCACCGAGCTGGGCCTCGCAGAGGCCAACTCCACCGAGTTTAACGAAAACACTCCCGATCCGGTTATTCACATCATGCCGGAGCAGGCGGATGTCACCGAAAAGGGCGGCACAATGCGCCTGGGGCTCTATCCCTGCAAACTCAAGCCGGGCAGCCTCTGCGAGAAGCTGTACAACGACGAGCTGATCTATGAGCGCCACCGCCACCGCTACGAGTTCAACAACAAGTACCGGGATCGCCTGGAGCAGGCGGGCCTTTCCATAGCGGGCATCTCCCCCGACGAGAAGCTGGTGGAGATTGTAGAGGACCCCAGTCACCCCTGGTTTGTAGGCGTGCAATTCCACCCGGAGTTCAAGAGCAGGCCCAACCGCCCGCACCCCCTGTTTGCGGGGCTGGTGGAGGCGTCGCTCAAAGAGGCCGGAAAATAGCAGGAATACAGGAGAAATAGCCATCTGACCCCAGGAGGTAATGATCCCATGCTCAGCGACATCGAAATCGCCCGCGGTACGACCATGAAGCCCATCGGCAAGATCGGGGAGGCGCTGGGCCTTTCGGAAGAGGAGCTCATTCCCTACGGAAGATACAAGGCTAAAATAGAGACCAGCGCCTGGAAGCGCCTGCAGAACAAGCCCGACGGCAAGCTGATATTGGTCACTGCCATCAATCCCACCCCGGCGGGGGAGGGCAAAACCACCACCACGGTGGGCCTCGGCATGGGCCTTTCCCGGCTGGGAGAGCGGGCGATTGTGGCCCTTCGGGAGCCCTCGCTCGGCCCGGTGTTCGGGGTGAAAGGGGGTGCTGCCGGGGGCGGTTATGCCCAGGTGGTGCCCATGGAGGACATCAACCTCCACTTCACCGGCGACCTCCACGCCATCACGGCGGCCAACAACTTGCTCTGCGCCCTTGTCGACAATCACATCCAACAGGGCAATGCCCTTCACATCGATGCCCGGCGGATTCTCTTTCGCCGCTGCCTCGACATCAATGACCGGGCGCTCCGCCAGACGGTGGTGGGCCTGGGCGGCAAGCCCAACGGCTTCCCCAGGGAGGATGGCTTCCAGATTACGGTTGCCAGCGAGGTCATGGCAATTCTCTGCCTCGCCACCGGCCTGGAGGATTTGAAGGAGCGCCTTGGGAATATTCTCATCGCCTACAATCTGGAGAACGAGCCCGTCTACGCCCGGGATCTGGAGGCTCAGGGGGCCATGGCGGCGCTTCTGAAGGATGCCAGCCTGCCCAATCTGGTGCAGACGCTGGAAGGCACCCCCGCGCTCATGCACGGCGGCCCCTTTGCCAACATCGCCCACGGCTGCAACTCCATTGCGGCCACCCGCCTTGCCCTCAAGCTGGCGGACTACACTGTCACCGAGGCGGGCTTCGGATCCGACCTTGGGGCGGAGAAATTCTTCGACATCAAGTGCCGCTACGGCGGCTTTGCGCCCTCTGCAGTGGTGCTGGTGGCCACCGTTCGGGCGCTCAAATACAACGGCGGCGTGAAGAAAGCCGACCTCGCCGCCGAAAACCTGGACACCCTCCGTGCCGGAATGGTCAATCTTGGCGCTCACATTGAGAACATGCGCAGCTACGGCCTGCCTGTGGTGGTGGCCCTGAACCGCTTCGCCACCGACACCGACGCCGAGCTGCAAATGATTATGGACTACTGCAAGGCCGAGGGCGCGGACTGCTGCCTCTCCGAGTGCTTTGCCAAGGGCGGGGAGGGCGCGGTCGCCCTGGCCGAGCAGGTGGTCAAGGCCTGTGCGGAGACCTCGAATTTCCAGCCGCTTTACCCTCTGGAGCAGTCCATCCCGGACAAGATTAGCGCCATCGCAACCAAAATCTACGGGGCCGATGGGGTGGAGTTCACCGCCGCGGCCAAAAAATCCATCGCAGACATCGAGGCGCTGGGGGGCGGAAAGCTGCCCGTCTGCATCGCCAAGACGCAGTACAGCCTCTCCGACAACCCCGCACTGCTGGGCAGGCCAAAGGGCTTTACCGTGCAGGTGCGCGAGGTGCGGCTCAGCGCGGGTGCGGGTTTTGTGGTGGCTCTCACCGGCGAGATTATGACCATGCCGGGGCTCCCCAAGGTGCCCGCCGCAAACTCTATCGACCTGGACGGCGACGGCAATATCACAGGGCTGTTTTGATGGAGTGGCGCTTTCTCACCCACGGCGAAGCGGAGACCGAGCAGCTGGGGGCCGACCTTGCCCCCACCCTGTCGCCCGGCGACGTGCTGGCCTACCGGGGCGGCATGGGCGCCGGAAAAACCGCCTTTACCCGGGGGCTTGCCCGGGGGCTTGGACTGCCCGAGGAGGAGGTTTCCAGCCCCACCTTCGCGCTGGTGAACGAATATCGGGGCGAGGACAGCATCCTTTACCACTTTGACATGTACCGGGTGGAGGACTACGATTCCCTCTACTCCACCGGCTTCTTCGATTATCTGGACGCCGGGGCGATTCTGGCCATCGAGTGGAGCGAGAACATCGCAGAGTTTCTGCCGAAAGAGACCGTCGTCGTCGAATTTTCCTACATTGAGGGAGAAGAGGACGGCAGGGAGATTGTCATCACACGGCCACAATAATACAAAACCTTTGCGCCTGACCACCCCATTTCCAGAAAGGAACTGATTATACATGCGCGTACTGGCGCTGGACACTTCCTCCAAGGCCGCCTCCTGCGCCTTTTGGGATCACGATACACTGGTGGGGGAATTCTTCGTCAACACCGCCCTCACCCACTCCCAGACAATACTGCCCATGGTGGACTCCCTGCTGAAAAATGCAAAGCGGGAGCTGAAAGAAGTTGATGTATTCGCCGTTTCCTGCGGGCCGGGCTCCTTTACTGGGCTGCGCATCGGCATCTCCGCCATCAAGGGGATGGCGCTGTCCCTGGATAAGCCCTGCGCCCCCATCTCCACCCTGTGGGGGCTGGCCCTCAACCTGGTGGGCATACCGGGGCTGATTGTCCCGGTCATGGATGCGCGCCGGGATCAAGTCTACACAGCGCTGTTCCACAGCGACGGGCGCACCGTGCGCCGCATTACAGAGGATCAGGCGCTGTCCATCGATCAGCTTCGCACCCTGCTGCGGGAGCAGCCCGACGACCGGGGCATCCTGCTGGTGGGGGACGGCGCGAAGCTCTGCTTTGAGCACTTGGGCGACGACATCCCCCACCTGCGTACCGCGCCGGAGGCGCTGCTCTACCAGCGGGCCGGCAGCTTCTGCACCGCCGCGCTGGAGATGGCGAAAAACAACCAGCTGGTCTCCGCCGAGGAGCTCGCCCCCTCTTACCTCCGCATGCCGCAGGCGGAACGGGAGCGGCTGGAAAAGGAAAAAGGCGCATAGTTTGAAAGTCACAACTTTCAAACCAGCGTTTTGTGCCAAAAAAAGGAGGCAACCCAATGACCATAGCAATCGGCAGCGATCACGCTGGCTTCGCCCTCAAGGAGGCCGTCAAGGCCCATTTGGAGGAAAAGGGCGTTGCGATAGAAGATTTCGGCACCTACAATGCCGATTCCGTCGACTACGTCTCCTACGCAAAGGCGGTCTGCGGCGCGGTAAAGGATGGCAGCTGCGAAAAAGGCCTGCTGTTCTGCGGAACGGGCATCGGCATGAGCATGGCCGCCAACAAAATTCACGGTATCCGGGCGGCCGCCTGCTCCGACTATTTCAGTGCCAAGGCCACCCGTCAGCACAATGACGCCAACGTCCTCTGCCTGGGCGAGCGTGTGGTGGGGCCGGGCCTCGCCTTCGCTTTGGTGGATGTCTTTCTTGAGACTGCCTATGAGGGCGGTGAGCGACACATCCGCAGACTGAATCAGGTCATGGAGTTGGAAAACGACTATTGAGCATTTTAATCTTTTATTTTAGGGGGTAACTGCAATGTCCTGCCACTATCTCATCGGAATCCGCATGGACAACAGGGTCGACAACGCCATGGACTTTCAGAGGGCGCTCACTGAAAACGGCTGCATGATCAAGGCACGGCTGGGCCTTCACGAGGTGTCGGAGAGCGCGTGCGCCAACGACGGTCTGATTGTCCTCCAGCCCTGTGGCACCAAAGAGGAGATCGACAAGCTGCTGGCCGACATCAACCGGTTGGACGGCGTCACCGCCAAGCTGATCGACCTGAACTAACGCGATAACGGCTCGATTACAAGCTAAAGGAGTGGGCTCATGGATTACAAACCGGTCATACTGGATCATCCCCTGATACAGCACAAGCTCTCCATCATTCGCAACAAGGATACCGGCTCCAAGGAATTCCGGGAGATTATCTCGGAGATTGCCATGCTCATGTGCTATGAGGCCACCCGTGACCTTAATCTACAGGAGGTGGAGGTGGAGACCCCCCTCTGCAAGACCCACACCAAGGTGCTGGCCGGGCGCAAGCTGGCTGCAGTGCCCATCCTCCGGGCGGGCCTCGGCATGGTGGACGGCATTCTGGAGCTGATCCCCGCCGCCAAGGTGGGCCACATCGGCGTTTACCGCGACCAGGAGACCCACCTGCCTGTGGAGTACTACTGCAAACTGCCCGCCGACATCCAGGAGCGGGACGTCATCCTGCTCGACCCCATGCTGGCCACCGGCGGCAGCGCGGTGGATGCGGTCAACCAGATTAAGGAACGCGGAGTGACCAGCATCAAGTTTATGTGCATCATTGCGGCGCCCGAGGGCCTGCGCGCCCTGATCACAGCCCACCCCGACGTGCAGGTGTACTGCGCGGCGCTGGACGAGAAGCTGGACGAAAACAAGTACATTGTGCCCGGCCTGGGCGACGCGGGCGACCGCATCTTCGGCACAAAATAGACTATGGTAATATAAGCAGAGCCGCCTCCTTTTGGATGGCGGTTCCTGTTTTTCTGACAATCAAAGTGTGGTATACTAAAAACAGCAAAGGAGGTGCGAACATGCCGTTATTTCTGATCACAAGTCCCGGTTTGGGTCAATCGGGCGAGTCGGAGGTCATTGAAACGACTATCACCCAGAAGATATCCCAGCTTCTTGGGGGCGAAAACCTGTTGGGTGTCCTGATTCGCATCGTCCTCATCTTGGCGGCCACCTGGCTGATTGCATTTATCTTCAAGCGGATTGTGAAGCGCGTCGGAAAGCGGGCCGACCGCATCTACTTCAAATTCCTGTACAATGGCGCGATCATCCTCATCTATGTGGTGGGTGTGATTTCCGCCATCGCTCAGGTGGATGCCTTTCAAAAGGGCATCAACACGCTGTTGGCGGGCTCCGGCATCGCGGCGCTGGCCATCGGTCTCGCCGCCCAGGAGTCGCTGAGCAATATCGTCAGCGGTTTCTTCATCTCCTTCACCCGCACCTTTGAGGTGGGCGACCGCATCCACCTGCCGGGCAAAAATATCACAGGCATTGTGGAGGATATCACGGTGCGCCACACCGTCATCCGCACTTATCAGAACAGCCGTGTCCTCATCCCCAACTCCGTGATCGGCAAAGAGGTTGTGGAGAATTCCAACTACTTCGACGACAAGGTCTCCTCCTTTGTGGATGTGAAGATCGCCTTCTCCTCCGACACTGAAAAGGCGATGAAGATTATTGTGGAGCAAGTGGAGGCCCACCCCCTCACACTGGATATGCGAAAGCCCCACCAGAGGGACAGGCCCCGCACCGAAATCTTAGTGCGGGAGCTTGGCCCCGGCGGCGTCTCTCTGCGGGTGACGGTCTGGACAAACAGCATAGACACCAACTTCCGCACCTGCAGCGATATCCGCCTGGCTGTCAAAGAGGAGTTTGTGCGGCAGGATATCACGATGGTTTGATATCGGTTAAAGAAAAAGGATGGTATAAGCATGTTTCAGGTAGCAATGCTTCAATTGGTTCCCGGCAAAACCCAGGAGGAGAATCTGCAAAAGGGAATTGACTACTGCAAAAAGGCCAAAAGAATGGGCGCGGATTTGGCGCTCTTTCCCGAACTGTGGAATATCGGCTATAATATCGATGGGGATGTCGCCCGGTGGCAGGCGGAGGCGGTCAGCCGGGACAGCGATTTCGTCCGGGCCTTTGCCAGCCTCGCCAAGGAACTGGATATGGCGATTGCCGTCACCTATCTGGAGAAGTATGACCCGCTGCCCAGAAATACAGTGACGGTGTTTGACCGCTTCGGCAGCCCCATTCTGACATACGCCAAGCTGCACACCTGCGACTTTGACAAGGAGCGGCACATGACTCCCGGCGACGACTTCTATGTCGCGGAGCTGCAAACCGAAGGCGATACAATCAAGATCGGCTGCATGATCTGCTACGACCGGGAATTCCCTGAAAGCGCCCGGATTCTGATGCTGAAGGGCGCGGAGGTCATCCTTGTGCCCAACGCCTGCCCCATGGAGATCAACCGCCTGTCCCAGCTCAGGGCCAGGGCCTATGAGAACATGGTGGGAATAGCGACGGCAAACTATGCCATCGGCAAGGAGGACTGCAACGGCCACTCCACAGCTTTCGACGGCATCGCGTACGGGCCGGACACCCACGGAAAGATCGCCGCCCGCGACACGCTGATTGTCGAGGCAGGCGAGGAGGAGGGGATATACCTCGCGCCCTTCCCTATGGAGAAGATACGGAATTACCGCGCCGAAGAGGTGCACGGCAATGCATACCGGCACCCGGCAAAGTACAAGGTGCTGACAGAGGAGAAGATCGAAAAGCCTTTTGTCCGGGCCGACTACAGGAAATAGCAAAAAACAGGGAGCATCTGCTCCCTGTTTTTTGTTCTAACCCTTTGCTTTACTTGTACATCGGGCCGTAGGTATCGCAGGCGCGGTAGTCCGCATCCTCCAGGCTCTTGGTGCCGAAGGCAGCCCATGCGTGGGGCCTGTAGATGTCCTCCTCGGCGACGTTGTGCAGCGAGACGGGAATGCGCAGCATGGAGGCCAGGGTGATCAGGTCGCCGCCCACGTGTCCGTAAACAAATGCGCCGTGGTTGGCGCCCCAGTTGGCCATCACGCTGTAGACATCCTTGAAAGCGCCCTCCCCTGTGATGCGGGGGGCAAACCAGGTGGTGGGCCAGGTGCGGTCTGTGCGCAGGTCAAGCTTCTCGTGCATGTCGTCGGGCAGGATGGCGGTGTAGCCCTCGGCGATCTGGAGCACGGGGCCCAAACCGTCGATGAGGTTGAGGCGCGCCATGGTGACAGGCATCTCGGATTGGGTTCTGAAGTGGGAGGAGAAACCGCCGCCGCGGAAGTACTCGTAGTTGGCGCGGCACCAGTCGGTGTTTTCGGCCATAGCGGAGATATCGCTGTCTGTGACATCGTACCAGGGCTTCATGCAGCCCTCGCCCTTGTCGTTCTTGGAGACACCGGTGGCGTCCAGAGCGGCGGCGCCGGAGTTGATCAGGTGAATGAAGCCGTCCTTGGCATTGCCGGTGGGCTTTTTGCCGCAGACCCGCTCAACAGCCTCAGGGCTCCAGTAGGTGCGCACGTCGGCAAAGACAGGGGCGCTGTTGGTCAGCAGGGTCTCGAACAGCATGGTGATGCCGTTGAGGGTGTCGTTCTCGGTGGCGGTGACAATGGGGGCCTTCTTGCCGTTCCAGTCGAAGGTGGAGTTGTTGATGGCCTCCATGAAGTCGGCGTTGGGCAGCCAGTCTGTCCACTGCCGCTGGCCTTGGAAGCCGCAGAGCGCACCGTTGCGGCCAAGGGATTCCTCGTGCCAGCCCATCTCGGCCAGCTTCGGGTTGCCGAACATGATGTCGCGGCAGATCAGGGTCTGCTTGGCGATGAACTCCCAATCCTTGTCGGGGTCGACCACCTTGGACTTTTTAATGATGTCGGGCAGGTTCTTGCCCGCGTTGACGTCGAAGCCCTCCTTGCAGTTGGCCTTGATCCAGGCAAGGGCCTTTTCGTACTCGTCGTGGTCGTAGATCTCAAGTGTAATGCGGCGGACGATCTCGGTCATGTCAACCCACTCGGGGCGCATGCCAAGGTAGTTCTGGATGAGATTCACGTCGGCGTAGGAGCCGCCGATGCCCATGCAGACGCCGCCGATGTTGATGTACGCCTTGTTCTTGAAGCTGCCCACAGCGACGGCGGCCTTGACAAAGCGAAGGATTTTCGCGGAGACGTCAGAGGGGATGGAGGTGTCGTCGGCCTCCTGCACGTCGTGGCCGTAGATGGAGAAGGCGGGAAGGCCGCGCTGTGCGTGGGCGGCCATGGCGGCTGCCAGATAGACAGCGCCGGGGCGCTCGGTGCCGTTGAAGCCCCAGACAGCCTTGATGGTCATGGGGTCGAGATCCATGGTCTCGGTGCCGTAGCACCAGCAGGGGGTGACGGAGAGGGTTGCGACGATATTCTCCTTGGAAAACTGCTCGGCAACCTTTGCGGCCTCCGCGCCGCCGCCGATGGTCGTGCAGCCGATCACGCACTCAACAGGGGTGCCGTCGGCGTAGCGAAGGTTGTCGCCGATCAGCTTGGCGGCGGATTTCGCCATGTTCATGGTCTGGACTTCCAGGCCCTCCCGGACGCCTCCCCAGCGGCCGTCGATGACTGGGCGGATGCCGATTTTTGGATTGCTCATAGTTGTTCCTTCCTATTACTATAAATTTAGGTTATGGACACGACATCCAGCCGTGTCCTTTTCCTATCTCACGCCTAAGCTGTAGAATGAGAGAGCAATTGGCCTGACGTATGCCTCCAGGGACTAACCACGTCCGTCGGAAAGTCAGTCAGCCATCCTCTCATTCACAGCGTTCGTTTTATGCAGGTAGTGCCACCTTCATCGGTGCGTTCGTGTCAATAGATTGAATCGGCGGTGAGTAAAAAGATG
>JBKEBS010000010.1:0-6924 GCA_047973265.1 Oscillospiraceae bacterium | reverse complement strand
GGCGACAACGCATTTCAGGAAATGTCCTTCGATGAGCGGGTGGGCCTGATGGTTGATGCCGAATGGACTTCCCGCCAAAACAACCGACTGGCGCGGCTCATCCGAAATGCGGCGTTTTCCATCCCAGATGCTTGCCTGGAGGACATCGAATACCATCCCGACCGCGAGTTGGACAAAGCCCTCATCACGCGGCTTGGCACCTGCAATTTTGTGGAGGAACACCATAACATCATCATTATGGGGGCCACTGGCGGCGGAAAGACCTATCTTGCCAACGCCTTCGGCGTGGCCGCCGCTCGGAAGCTGCATCCCGTCCGCTACATCCGCCTACCGGATTTACTCGGTGAGCTGGCAATTGCCAGGGCGGAGGGAACCTATCGCAAGACCATCAAAGCATACAAGCAGGCCAAACTGCTGATTTTGGATGAATGGCTGCTGTATCCGCTTAAGGACACCGAGGCCAGGGATGTTCTGGAGATCGCCGAAGCACGTTACAAAAAGGCGTCCACTATCTTCTGCTCCCAATTCGATGTTGGTGGTTGGCACCAAAAAATCGGTGAGCCCACCCTGGCTGATGCCATATGCGATCGCATTGTTCATGATTCCTACCGTATCGTCATCGCCGAACACAACCGCGACGATTCCCTTTCCATGCGCCAGCGCAAGGGCCTGACGGCCCACTAAGGGCTCCGCCCATCAGGGCTCTGCCCCGTACCCCGGAGTTTATCGCTTTGGTTTTCCAGGGAGAGTGACTGCTCACACAAAAAGAGCGACGCCATGCGGCGTCACTCTCCCTGCTAAACCTCATCCGGCGCTCGAGTCGCTCTCCAGCGTTGCCCTATCCTCCGCATGAGTAAAAGCAGCCCCAATGTATCATGCGCTTTTAATTGCGTCAATGTCCAATCTGGCCGCCGATGGTGTCCAATTTCACCGTCGCAACTGTCTAACGCCGCCGCCCTAGGGCGTCTAACGCCGCCGACATATGCAATTATATCACAAATATTGGTGATAACGTTTTAGTGAATGTTGTCACTTGTATTAGTGATAGTCGTGTAGTATACTAGCGCCTTGTTAACTCTGTAATTTTGGATATAGCGATTTAAGTTTAATTCTCGCATCCTGAGTAGTGAAGTGCCAATTTACAGAAAAACAACTGGCGTTTCGCCGAGCCTGCCAGGCGTTGACTTGAGTTCGCATATCCTCGATGCATGTGGATGGTGCAACCAGACATTGTCTGGAGAGAACACCGATTTCGATTTCCGCCATATTGAGCCAACTCGCATGCTTTGGGGTGTAGTGAATTTCCAGTTTTTCAGCGATGCGCCGGGCCTCATGTGGCTTAAATGCCTGGTAAAGCGATGCGATAGAGTGCGTGTTGAGATTGTCCATTACCAAAACTATGGTCTCAGCATTTGGATAGTGGACATCCACCAGTTCCCGAACACAATGGGCAAAATCAATACGTGTGCGGGTCTCAGTCACTTTTACTGTGCGCCTGGCTGCCAGCGGTTCAAACATCATGAACAAATCAGCAACGCCACAGCGCCGGTACTCATAATCAACACGCTCTACTTGTCCGGGTTTTGCAGGGATATGCCGTTCTTCAATCAACTGGCGGCTGGTTTCGTCCAAACATACCACTGGCCGTAAACAATCATAGCTTCGTTTGTAGACATCCAGCACATCTTCCATTTTTGCTACAAACTCTGCTCCGCCTGTTGGGATGCACCATTCTTGTTTTTGCCAAGGCTTAAGTTCGTTTTTTTAAGCATCTTGTGCAGTCCCACATGGGATATCTCCGACAAAATTTCCAGCCGCACTACTTCGTCTCGCAGTAACCTTAATGTCCACACACCCTGCCCTTCGGGGGGAGCGCCACATACAAGCGCGACTATTCTTGCTTCCGCATCGCCATCCACTTTCCGCGCACGATTCTGCTGTGGCTTTCGGTTCAACGCACTTTCAAGGCCTTCTTCTACAAATCGCCTGGCTATATTTGTGACCGTGGCTTCTGTGCTGCCATAGGCCTCTGCTATCTTTTTCTGTGTCCAGCCCCTGTTTGCATCCACTTCATCCAGCTTCAGCAGTATGGCCGCATGACGCAATTTGAATCCGGAGACCTTTCCCTTTTGGAGCATTTCCTGTAACTGTGTGCGCTCGCATTCACTTAAATTTACATAGTATTTCTTCGCCATCATCACACCGCCCTTTTTCTGTGATGATAACACTAAATCACTGGGTTAACAAGACACTAGATTAATAATTATATTTTTGCTCTTTCATCTGCCGCAGCGTTTCTTCACTGACCCGAACCGGCATGATGATGCGGTGCGGACGGGCTTGCGCTCCTGCTCGAACCGGGTGAACACCTGCTCCTGCCCGGCTTTTGCGTCGAGGAGCCTTTGCTGCATCTCCATGGATTCAAGGCTCATGGGTACCGGATCACCGCAGCGCGGGCGGCGCTCCACTCGGACACCGAGCCGTTCGCCCTCCGCTTTCCCTGCCAAGCGCCGCAATCCGCTAAACATCTGGCAGTGGTCATAGCCGCACTCGCTGATCAGTTCACAGATTTTACAACTCATTGCCCTTCATCCTTTCCAGTTCGTCACGAAGTTTGCTGTTCTCTGCAAGGAGTTTTGCACGCTGTGACTGTGAGAAATCATTTACCATGACAACATTCTCCGGGCTCAGCCCAGTATCTTCATAGGCTGCAAGACGCTGCCAACTTTCGTATATACATTCACATGTGTGTCTGGATGCCTCGACCTCCTGCTCATTTGGCCGAACCTTTGCGAGGTATGCAAGGCCATCAGGTGTCCGCGCTGTTATTCTATCCATCACCAATCTCCCTCTCAATCTCCGTTATCGCCTGCATGATTGCAACATGGGCCGCACCCGACAGATTCCCAATGTCGCACTTCCGTGCCGCTGCGTGTATCGCAATCGGCCCCCGGTAACTGGTAACCCATGATCGGGTTTCATATTTCTTCGCACCACAAGCCAGTAAAGACGCCCATGGCTGCCATATTGTGATTGCCTTCATTTCCTATCACCCTTTCTTCATTACCACAATTTCAGCTGCCCGCTATCGTGCTGCAGAGGCTTCTTGTTCATCCAGAGGACTTCTGTCCTCCGGGCACCTCGCTCGGCTTGGGTATCTGTGGTCACCTTGTGCCAACCGGCCAGCATATCGTTGTACAGCTCGCAGTCATATCCTGAGATCATCGCAGGGCCGGGATGCTCCCGCAGGCATCGGAGCAGCCCCACATGCTCCTCGTCGGTCATCTCGTGGAGATACATGTCACCGTGAGCTGTGCGGGTCTCTTTGAGATATGGCGGGTCGGCGTAGACCAGGACTTCTTCTCCCTGGTAAGTCTGGATCACGTCTACGGCCGGACGGTTCTCTATCTGGACGCCGATCAGCCGTCCCGCTACCTGGTGGACGATTTCAGGAAGACGGCCCCACAGCTTCGCATTATCAGGGCCGCCATCTTTTTGCTTTCCGGTTGTGCATCTCCATCCACTTTTGAGGCGCTTCCCCCCTATTGACATCCAACAGCGGACACAGAACCGCCTTGCCCGTTCCAAATCATCCAGGTCAGATCGATTATCCGCCGCCATGTATTCCTCTCGAGACCAGGGCGTAAGGGAGAGTGCAAAGGCAAGTTCATCCGCCCTTTCCCTGCAAACTTTGAAGAAGTGGACGATATCGCCGTCGAGGTCGCTGACCGTTTCAATCCTGGATTTTGGCTTATTGAACAACACCGCACCGGAACCGAAGAATGGTTCCAGGTAGCTCTCATGTGGCGGCATGTTCCGGGTGATCCACTCAGACAGCCTCCACTTGGCTCCCGGATATTTCAGGATTGGCTTCATAATCATCGCCCCGCTATTGTCTTTACCTTTGTCCCCACTATGTGTGGATTAAACCATTCCCTCTGAAACCTTCGCCATTCCGGGTTTGCATTCCCGCTATCGTCCCGGTACAGCATGGCATTCGGCCAGAAACCCGCCTTCACGGTATCAGTCAGACGCTTCTCCGCCTTCTCGAAGGTATCTCCCTGGTATCCGACCAGCACATAGCAGGCTGCCGTGTGGGACTCCTGGGTGATTCCACCCTCCCGCAGCATCTTTCCTGCCTCAATGAGCGGCTCCAGGTCGTCCGGCGTATCGTATGCCATGTAGAGACGTTTGGCGCCCAATTTCCGGAGCTCCTCCGCATGCCAGGGTTTCAGCATTTTCGCTTCCAGTCCGCCAGTGAACAGCGGTTTATGGGGCTGGTCGGCCAGCATCCTGAACACCGCCCGGATGTGGCTCTCGGAACAGGCAAGCAGATTGTCGTCCAGAACATTCCATCCATGGGTGATCGGCAGCTGCCGCAGCTGGTAGCCCTCCCTGGCAGGGACACTGCAGAACCAGCAACGGTTTGGGCAGCCCCGGCTTGTGATCACATAGCCTTCTTTCAGGTACTTGCCCGGCACGAAGTCTCCACCGGGCTCATTGAAGGCAGGGCCTCCGATCTTCACCGGCGCAATCCACGCCCATTCCCGCGCCAGCTTTTCCGCTTTCGGAGTATCGCAGGTGAAGGTCACGGAGATATGGACTTCATCCACTTCCGGCGCTTTGCTCCACAGATGGCTTTGTGAGAAGCATTCCGGTGGCGGGCCGATAAAGGCGAGGTCGTCCTTGGGTGTAGCATTCGTTCGCCGTGGGAATACGCGGGCTATCCTCATATTGCCACCTGCTCTTCCAGTTCGGCCATTGTGGTGACCTTCTTCCCGCAAAGCTCCGGCAGATTGGCCCTGACCAGCGCTTCCGCGAACTGCGGAGGCACTGCATTCCCGCAGCGGGCCACCTGTTTACTCTTGGGGTATTCCTTCCCAGTGTCGTCCCGGTCGATGATGTAGTCTGTCGGGAAGCCGTTGGCGTTGAACAACTCCCTCGGCGTCAGCATCCGCAGCCCGATGTCGGCAATGGCGTAATCCACGTCTGCTACCGTCACCAGGCCAAAGCGATCCTGGGCAGTTGCGGTATGTAAAGGGCCGTCCACTTGCTGACCTGCTCCCTGGCCGTAATACTTGATCAGGAATGCTCGCACCTCTGCGAAGTGCCCTCGGAGGCCATGAGGCCGAGAAATGGATAGCTGTTGCGTTCCTTGGCCCAGTCGTCGCAGGGCTTCTCTTTGAGGTAGTAGCAGCAGTTGTCCGACACCGGGAAGGGCGCTGTCTGGTAGCCGGTGCCATACCTCTCGTTCTCCACACCGCCGAAGAGCCGCAGCCATCGGTCAGCCAGTTTCATTCGGGTGCCGGTGCGGTTGCCTCCGTACTCTCCCGTTTCACCTGTCATGATGGCATGGCGAACAGTGGCGTTGTCGGGAGATGGATTCTGCAACAGGCTGATCTTTCCAGCGGTCTCCTTGCTGATGATGGGATATCCGAACTCCCGGAGGACATCAGTTTTCTTCTTGAGCGGTCGCAGCCGGATGATCCCAAGTTCTTTGTGAATCCGCTGGATGCTCCTGTCCTCCAATGACGACACCGAGATGGCGGGGACTTTGATGCCGATGGAGTAGAGAAAATGGTACAAGACCAGGCTGTCCAAGCCTCCGACGGAGATGTGGCAGTTCGCACCCTCCCCGGTGATGGTTTTATAGAACTCCCATGCGCGGCGAAAGGCGTATGCCTTCTTGGCTTCATAGGGGAGATGTTGCTTGATGCGGAACATTGCGATCTTGTATTCTGTGTTGTTTTCCTCCATCCGGTCAAGAACGCTTTTCACGCTAAGTCACCCCCTCTCCGGCGATCTGCGCCGCCACTTCCTCCATGCTCCTACCCTCGGCGTCTGAGATGACGCTCAGCGCCCGCAGGATGTTGTCCTCATCCAGAACGCAGTCATCCAGAGAGACGATCTTGTCCCGCCATCCGAAGCAGAGCCTGTAGTCGTACCCGGCCTTCACCCAATGCTCTATCGTTGTCCGGAACCCGCTATAGACTTTGAAGACAACCCTCTCCCAGCTTGTGCGGTGCAGGTAGCTCCTCACCGCCTCCCGGGTGACTCCTTCGGTGGAGTAGACTTCGGTGCCCCAGCAGTCCACGCATTCGCCATAGCTTACCCTGCCGTTACAGGCTTCACACAACAGCATTTCTCACCTCTCGAAGAATGCGGCGAATTTCGTGCCGCCGTATTGGCCTGCCGTGATATCCATGATCTCCTGTACACTGTATGCGTCCTTGATCTCCTCCATGCCGGATAGGAACTGCTCTGTACCGAACTTGCAGGCTCCGGTGATAATGCGGTACATGGCGATGGCATCTTCCACCTGCAGGACGTTGTCCCTGTTCAGGTGCTGGTACTGCTCCGCTCCCCTGTCCTCCGCCAGTTTGAAGCGAAGATCGTGCAGTGCTTCCTTGATGGTCTCGCCGTGGGCGAAGATACCTTCCTTTTCCGCAATATGGCAATCTTTCAGGATGAGTTCCTCCCCTCTCATTCCAACCAGCAGCTGCGCCTCATAGAGCTCTATACCTCCACTGAAATTCCTGTGACTCCCCACTACGGCCAGATATTCGTCTGCGCACATCGTTTTGTAGACGATGTCTCCATTGAATTTCTTGCGGGTGATGGCGGTGAGGGAGGCGCAGCCGCGGAAGGCCCCGGCTCCGATGGAGGTCAGGGACTCCGGGAGGGTGATGGCGGTGAGGGAGGTGCAGCCGCTGAAGGCCCAGTCTCCGATGGAAGTGAGGGACTCCGGGAGGGTGATGGCGGTGAGGGAGGTGCAGCCGCGGAAGGCCCCGGCTCCGATGTGGGTCAGGGACTCCGGGAGGGTGATGGCGGTGAGGGAGGTGCATCCGCTGAAGGTGTAGTCTCCGATGTGGGTCAGGGACTCCGGGAGGGTGATGGCGGTGAGGGAGGTGCAGCCGCGGAAGG
>JBKEBS010000159.1:0-2631 GCA_047973265.1 Oscillospiraceae bacterium | reverse complement strand
TTAGAATACCTGTCAACCTCTTCACCTGCGAGCCATATTACAGTACCAGGTGCATGTGATGCGGGGAGGGTCATAACAAATAAGTCCTTATCGTACTTTGTTGCCGCTATCGGCAGCAATTCTTCTCTAGAAAATCCGGTAGATTTAACGACGCCGTCTTCGACAAAGTCCAAAAGTGACTGCGCATATTGCATCGTCAGAGAACCTGAGAGTTCCTCGGTTCCAAACAAATCGACTGTTTGGAGAAATCCCTTCCAGCCATTTGCCATTTTCAAGAACTCTCGATAGTCCTGAGCTATCCTAAATCCTAAATGAGCCTCTGTTTTCCTCAGTGTCTCTTCACTAGCCGCCAATTCCGGCAAATGATGTGGCCAAATTCCGCTCACGTCCAGTTTCATCAGTTCTTGCTTGATATAGGGCACACCCTCCAGTGAGCAAGCGGCGGCGCAGCTGGCTCCCATCTCCGCGATGATTAAGCCTTTCATGCGTTGCAGCTCTTGCTCAATCGCCTTCAAGCCCGATTCTGCCAGTGCCTTTTGCTGCTGCAATTCCAAATACCGTGAAACACGGCGCTCAGTGCTTGCATCAAAGACGACCGCAGGGGCGTTCAGATCGGCATAGCCAAAATGGCGGCGTACGCTTTCGATGATGAGGTCGCCCTCCTCGATGTAAGGAGGAGGCACCTGTGCCAGCACATGGCTTTCCCAAAAGTGCTCCTCAACCATAATCATCTCGGACTCGATTTCCAAGTCCCTGTCCAGCTCTCTGATGATGAGATAGCTTTCGCTGTTTCCATGCAGGCAGGCGTAGAACACCTTATTGATATGCATGACCGACATGTATTGCCGTCCCTGGAACTGATAGTTCAGCGGGATAGCAGGCTCGGAGCCGTTCCACCACTTCTCGGTTGCATCCGGGCTTGTGGTTTTGCACTCCAGAATAGCAAAGCTGCCGTCCGGGAGCTGCACGAAGAAATCGACGTCGGCCAGCATGAAATAATGCTCACGGCTGCGAAACATCTTCTGGATTTTGAACACCGGGTAGCCGGTGAGTTCAGAAAACATTTCAGCTACCACATCTTCCAGCAGGGAGCCGATCTTTTTCTGGTACTTGTTCGCCTCGTCATCAAAGGCTGAGACGATGTTCAGCTTATCGTAATAGACATCCCTTGATGTGCCAAAGGGTGAGATGCCAAAGACTGCCGCCACCTCGCTGCCGCCGATGCCCGTCTTACGAAAGGCCAGCCATTCTTCCCGGGGAAGCCCCGCGGTGCTGGTAATGACAATCGGCTCATAGGGCAATGTGAACTCCGGCATACACAAGGAGTCCTTTGACAAATGGTTCAATGGTGAAAGCGAATCGTGACAAGAATGAAGGGAGCAGTTACAAATGGCATCAATCAAATATAAAGTCAATGCCGTCAAGGTAGTTTATGATTACATAAACCGGGACGGCGAGAAGAAACAGCAATGGGAAACCTATTATACAGAATTGGAGGCGAAACAGCGCAAGGTCATTATAGATGACCTGCAAAAGAAAAAGGATTACACAGCCCTTTTGAGTGAGGTTATCGCTTATAAGGAAAAGATGAATGCTCTTCGTGTCGAGCGAGGCGTTAAGGTCAACACAAATGTGCCTGACACGCATAAGCCCAAGGACAAAAACAATCTCGACAAGACCTTCAGGGACTTCATCTACAAGTGGCTGCCGTTCTACGAACGGAACAAGGGCAACTCAGTCAAGACATACGACAGCAAACTGAGTGCGTTGCGCACGCACATTTTGCCCTACTTTGGGCATCGGATCATGAGTACCATCACGGCGCAGGAGTACGACGATTTTATCGACTATCTCAACCAAAAGCCCTGCGGAGGGTCCAAGGCATATAACAAAGAGCCGGATGAGATTCCTACGCTCGCATCCAGCTCAGTGATAAAGTGCTATTTGATCCTGAGTGCTGCTCTGCCCACAGCAAAGGAATGGGGCTATATCACTGAAGTACCTAAATTCCAACGCCCCAGTGTGAAGACAGAAAAACGTGCATTCTGGATGCCTGAAACAGTATTTAATGCGCTGGAGCAGATGGAGGAATCAGAAGAGAACGATTTTGTGCATCTCTGTGTTCATCTGGCTTTTATATGCTCTCTAAGGGCAGGAGAAACATCCGGTATCCTAATTAAAGACATCAACCTGAGTGGTCAATCTATCTATATCCAGCAGGAGATCCAGCGTTGCAGTGACGAGGCTCTTGCACGGTTGCCGAAGAGCGATGTGATTTTCGTTTTTCCCAAGCAAAAATCCGATGCGCAGACTTCTCTTGTTGCCAAAGGTCTTAAAACCGATAAAAGCGAGAGAACCGTCTACCTTACCAGACAGCTTGAGGACGAGATTCGGAAACGGCTGGAGCGCATAGAGAAAGACAAAGCCTATTACGGAGACAAGTATAACGATTACGGACTCCTGCTTTGTTGGCCAAACGGCAACCCTATGGAGTCAATCAATCTGGGTCGGGCGTTCAAAAAGTGGCAGAAAAAGAATGGCACACACAAGGATAGTCAGATTGATTTTCAGGGTCTGCGAAAATCAGGGCAAATGCATAAGATCAGACTAAGCCAGTTCAATTACCAACTG
>JBKEBS010000158.1:0-2984 GCA_047973265.1 Oscillospiraceae bacterium | reverse complement strand
GCGTTGCGGGGGGCATTTGGGTCATGTGTTTCCCGACGGCCCGAAGCCCACCGGTCTGCGCTATTGCTTGAATTCCGAGTCGCTGACCTTTGTGGAAGGAAAATGAAGGATTTTTTTCACCTCAAAGATGCAGAGCCGGTCAAGGCCATCCTCGCGGAGATTTCTTTTCTCGGCGGCCTGTCGGATGAGCAACTCGACAGGATGTATGGTTATTTCGAAGTGGGGCGGTTCCGGCAGGGCGAGTTTGTTGAACAGAAAGGAGAGGACCCCTCGTGCATTTTTATCATTCAAAGAGGAAGCATCGACCTTTTGATCGAGGAAGACGGGGAGAGTGTGGTGAAGCGGACTTTTCGAGTGGGAGAATGCTTCGGCGAGGTGGCCATGCTGGCGATGATCAATGACACGGCATCCTTTGTCGCCGCAGAGGACAGCGAGCTGCTTGTTTTTACTCGCCGGGCCCTGAACCTCCTTCATAAAGAATCTCCGGAGCTGTTTTCGCATCTAATTCTGAACCTCGCGCGCGAAATCGCCCGCAAGCTGCAGTACACGGACCACATGCTCCTCAAGCTGGGACTCGATTCCCGAAAACCGACCGCACAGGGTTGACGTTTGCTTTGCGGGCACCTGCTCCGGTCACAAGTCTTTGACCTTCCTCGGCGTCCACGCCAACCGGGGAACCGAGGCCATGGACGCCCTCGGCGTGCTCCCCCAATGCAAAGCCTGGCTCATCCACGACTTCTGGAAGCCCTATCTCAAATACGACGCCCTCCATGCCCTCTGCAACCAGCATCTGCTTCGTGGAGGGCACCAGCACTGAGGAATAGAAAATTTGTCGCACCTGACAAGGTTGTACAGATGCCGCCATTTCCTTGCTGATCGGATGATTTGGGATTCCGCCGGGGAGATGGGGCAAAATACTTTCGTCGCACACCCATTTTTTCTTGCAAATCTGAAATGTATTCATACGTTTCAGGTATTGCCGTGGCAAAAATCACTGATACCATTCCAAAGCATCCCACTTTGATCCGACGTCACCTCCTGGCCCGGGTCAAGAAGTGTCGACCCCAAGGGCCTTTGGTTGCCGCCACCTTAGTCGAGTTCTACCGCAAGTGCGGTCGCAAAGGCTGCCACTGCCAAAACGGGCCCGGCCATTTGGCCCATCATCTGACTTTCAAAGAAGAGGGCAAAACCCGCTCGATTTACGTCCCCACCGCATTGCTTCCGGAGGTTCGGCAATGGATCGAAGAACACAAACGCATCAAAGCCAAACTGGCCCACATTTCCCGCCTGGCTCTGGCCCAAGTTGCGACCCATGCCACGGCACGCCGCCGTCGGGCGGGAAGGTCGTAGAACTGGGCCGCATCCTCGTTCGGACCGTGCGCCATTTTTGGCCTGGTTTCAACGGCTGGCTTCAGGCCTTGCCCGATTCCCGCTTCCAGCCGTATGTCACCTATGACCGGAGGTTTTTGATGTGGTGGGGCCTTCTCCTCTTTTGCTGCAAACTGGGCAGTCGCCGACAGCTTGACTTCCATTTGCGCGACCCGGAAACCCACATCCTTCCCAACGTCAACTCCTTGGCCGATACTTTTCAGGAGAGCCTTCCGGTTAATAAAACCCTCGACCATTTTCTCTCCCATGTCGGCAGCGAGGCCCTGGATGAACTGCGCACCCGGTGCGTGCGCCGACTCATCCGCAACAAGGTGCTCGACGCCTGCCGCCTGCATGGGCAGTTCGTGCTGGTTTTCGACGGCACCGGATTCCTGAGCTTCCACCAGCGCCACTGTCCGCATTGTCTTCACCACCGCAACGTTTCCAGCGACACCTTCCTCCACCCCGTGCTCGAAGCCAAAATCGTTGATCCCAGCGGGCTGGCCATTTCCTTGGACAGCGAGTTTATCGAGAACGCGAGTTCCGAGACTTGTGAGGCAGAAATCGAAGGCACTCTCTCTTCCTACGAGAAGGTCAAACAGGACTGCGAACTGGCGGCCTTCCTGCGTTTGGCCCCCCGCATCAAGGCCGCTTTCCCCCAAACACGCTTCTGTGTCGCAGCCGATGCCCTGATGGCCTGCGGTGCGGTCATGACCCTCTGCGAGCAATACCGCTGGTCCTATGTGCTGACTTTCAAACCCGGACGCGCTCCCGCCCTCTGGCAGGAGTTCCAAGCTCTGCTGACCCTCTCTCCTCAGAATCGCCTCCGCCAAACCCTGGGCGACGGCACGGTCCAAGTATTCCGCTGGATGAACGACATCCCCTATACCGACAGCAACCAGCGCTCCCATATCCTCTCCGGCTTGCTTTGCCAGGAAACCGACCCCCAGGGTGAAGCGCACACCTTTTCCTGGATCACCGAAAAACACCTCCACGCCGGCAATGTATCCAACATTGCCACCCGCGCCGGACGCTCCCGCTTTATCATCGAAAACCAAGGTTTTAACACCCAGAAAAACGGCGGCCTGAACCTGGAACACGCCTACAGCACCGGGGAAGACACCCTCAAATCGTTTTACCTCCTGCTGCAGATCTCTCATCAAATCCGCCTCGACACATCCTGACCGGCTCGCTGTCGGTGTTTCCAGGTTCATCTCTTCGCAGCATCTGGAAAAAATCCACTCTTTCGGTGGACACTCCCTTCTCCCCCGTTTCCCCTCGGCCTCTCCCGGTTTTTTACTCCCACTCCTTCCAGCCTTTCCTGCCCGCCGATTCCTCGTTGCTGGGATCAGACATGGTCGATTGCTTCGGGACGCACGTTTAGCATACACTCTTCGAACGGTGCCTGGACAAACCTCACTGGCGCCTATGATCTCACCATTACCGGGCCGGGCACATTGATGATGGGGGCAGGACTAAATAATGACCAAAGTTGGCAATTCGGCACAGGGACACTCACGCTGGATGGAGGTGTTCGGCTCATTAATGGAACAACGGGTGTCTATACCTACCGCAGATTGATCACAACGGCCACTGTCTTAAATAGCGACATTGCT
>JBKEBS010000157.1:0-17546 GCA_047973265.1 Oscillospiraceae bacterium | reverse complement strand
CGCATTGACGCCGCTCTCGTTTGTCAGGCGCTTCATATGGCCGCAAGACGCCATCGTCCCCCAAAAGGACTCATCCACCATTCCGACAGAGGCGTACAATATGCCTGCAACGCCTACCAACAAGCCCTGAACCAATATCACATGGTTCACAGCATGAGTCGCAAGGGTGACCCCTATGACAACGCTGTTGCGGAAAACTTCTTCTCCTGCCTCAAATGTGACTTGGTCCACCTAACCCATTACATTTCCAGACGCCAGGCACAACTTTCCATGTTTGAGTACATTGAGGCGTCTTACAATTCTTTCCGCCCGCACTCTGCTATTGGCTGGCTTTCCCCGAATGAATTCGCGCGCGACAGTTATCTCGTTGCCTGTTGAGGTTGTTGTCTACTTTTTCGGGAAGGGCTCAAGAGGAAACGTAAGGATATGGCGGACAACAAAAAGGAACAAGAGAGAGCCGAATTACACCGCGCCATTTGGAACATTGCCAACGACCTTCGGGGCAGTGTGGACGGCTGGGATTTTAAGCAGTATGTGCTTGGGATGCTGTTTTACCGCTATATATCGGAAAACTTGACGGGATATATCAACCATGGCGAGCAAGAGGCTGGTGATGCCACTTTTGATTATGCCAATTTATCTGATACCGATGCTGAGGGTGCGCGGGCCGGGCTGGTGGAAGAAAAAGGCTTTTTCATCCCGCCTACTGAGTTGTTTCAGAATGTCTACAAGCGGGCCGCCGGTGATGAAAACCTGAACGAAACGCTGGAAACCGTCTTTAAAAATATCGAAGCATCTGCACAGGGTACTGACAGCGAGGACAGCCTAAAGGGTTTGTTTGATGATTTTGATGTCAACAGCAACAAGTTGGGCGGCACCATTAAAATCCGTAACGAGCGGCTTGTCAAGCTGATGAACGGTGTGGCAGGCATGAAGTTGGGTGGCTATCAGGACAACACCATTGACGCTTTTGGCGACGCCTATGAGTTTTTGATGGGTATGTACGCCGGTAACGCAGGCAAGAGCGGCGGAGAATATTACACACCCCAGGAGGTCTCCGAGCTGCTGACCCGCATCACGCTGGCGGGCAAAACTGAGGTCAACAAGGTATATGACCCAGCCTGTGGCTCCGGCTCTCTGCTGCTGAAGTTCGCCAAGATACTGGGCAAGGAGAACGTGCGGCAGGGCTTTTTCGGGCAGGAAATCAATATCACCACATACAACCTCTGCCGCATCAATATGTTTTTGCACGATGTGGGTTATGATAAGTTTGACATCGGCCACGGAGACACCCTTACTGATCCGCTGCACTGGGATGATGAGCCCTTTGAAGCCATTGTTTCCAATCCTCCCTATTCTATCAAATGGGAAGGAGCGGACAACCCGCTGCTCATCAACGACCCCCGCTTTTCCCCTGCAGGCATTCTGGCCCCTAAAAGCAAGGCAGATTTGGCCTTCATCATGCACAGCCTAAGCTGGCTGGCCACCAGCGGCACGGCGGCCATTGTCTGCTTCCCTGGCATCTTCTACCGGGGTGGCGCAGAGCAAAAAATTCGCAAATACCTGATTGACAACAACTTTGTGGACTGCGTCATCCAGTTGCCGGACAACCTGTTTTACGGCACAACCATCGCCACTTGCATCATGGTGCTGAAAAAGAGCAAGAGCGAAAACAGCACCCTTTTCATAGACGCGAGCAAAGAGTTTGTGAAGGTAACCAATAGCAATAAGTTGACAACAGATGAAGGCGGAAACATTGATACAATTCTTGCCGCTTATACCGGACGCAAAAACATAGACCACTTTTGCATGCTGGTACATAATGAGAAGATTGCAGAGCAGGATTATAACTTGTCTGTTTCCACCTATGTGGAGCAGGAGGATACCCGCGAGGTTGTTGACATAAAGGTGCTGAACGTGGAGATTGATAATATAGTGGCCCGGGAGCAGGTTCTGCGGAATGAAATCTCTGCCATTATTGCGGAGATTGAGGGGGCGTAGCCATGCGATTATCCGATGTCTTGTCGCGACCGCCTACAGTTGAGCTAAAGCAAGTTGATGGTTTTCTGGGCGGAAAAAAGCTAAAAGCTGGGCAACAGAGGAAATTGCAGGTGGGGCAAATAGCTTTAAACTACCACTGCAAAAGCGAAGAGTGTTCAGACTCAAGAACATTCTATTCAAACAAAGAATTATATTGTATTGGTGTAAACGAACATCTTATCAGCATCGATTGTGTCTTAAGGTGTCCTTGCGGCTCATCCATTCAAATGTGGTTTTTGGTGGACTGTGATGGGGATATTTCTGGCCCTGCTCCTGAAATTCGCATACTGCAACGCAATGAAAAACTATCGGAAACAGTTTCACTGAACAAAGGGCAGTATGGTGAGTTAACTGAACTGTTGGAAAAATCTCAGCATGCGCACCGTGAGCGACTTGGTGCTGGAGCAATGATATATTTGCGAAAAATTTTTGAACAGGTTACTGCCCAAACGGCTGCGGCGTCGGGCATTTCCATCAAAGGCAAGAAGGGCGGAAAAAAGCCATTTAAGGCTTTGTTGGAAGAAGTTGACAAAAAAGCATCCATTATACCATCGGAGTTTTCAAAGAACGGATATCGGTTGTTTGGTGAGTTAAGCGACGTTGTGCATGGCGGGTATGATGAGGATTTGGCTTTAGCCAAATACGATTCTATATATAGATTGATTATTGGCATCCTTGATAATGTAAAAAACAACCACGAGTTGATGGAGGCCATTGATACGTTGGAATGGGACGTGGATAAGGGGGTGAGGAAATGACGAGATTAGACCAGCTTATATCCGAGCTATGCCCGGATGGAGTGGAGCATATAACGCTGGGCGATATAGCTACCGACATGTATCGTGGAACAGGGATAAAGCGTGATCAAGTCACGGAATCGGGTACCCCCTGTGTTCGCTATGGCGAAATATACACCACCTATGGCGTTTGGTTTGATACTTGCGTATCTCATACGGATGAAGCTATCCTTACCGGTAAGAAGTATTTTGAACATGGCGATATTTTGTTTGCCATTACCGGCGAAAGAGTTGAAGAAATAGCAAAATCCTGTGTTTATATTGGCAACGAAAAGTGCCTCGCTGGGGGTGACGTGGTTGTGATGAAACACGACCAAGACCCCAAATATATGGCATATGCTTTAGCAACGACTGATTCCCAAATGCAAAAAAGCAAAGGGAAGGTCAAAAGTAAAGTTGTGCATTCAAGCATTCCCGCACTGCAAGCAATTACTATCCCCCTCCCCCTGTTGCCCATCCAACAAGAAATTGCACGAATCCTTGACACGTTCACTGCGCTGGAAGCGGAGCTGGAAGCGGAGCTGGAGAAGCGCAAGACGCAGTATGAGTATTATAGAGATGAGCTGATGATAGGCTCTGAAAGCTGGGAATCAAAAAAAATAATAGATTTGCTTTGCCAGCCTATTTCTGATGGCCCACATATTACTCCAACATTTGTATCAAGCGGTATTCCATTCATTTCAGTAGATTCTATTTGGAATGGTCAGATTCACTTTGAAAACAAACGGGGGTATATTACTGAAGAATTTGATGTTGAGTGTTGCAAAAAATATAAACCACAAAAACATGATGTTTATATGGTGAAATCCGGTTCGACAACTGGCAAGGTTGCATACGTTGATACTGACGAACGATTTAATATCTGGTCGCCATTAGCTGCTATGCGAGTAAACAAAGAGACTTCACCACGTTTTTTGTTCCATCTTTTGCAAACGAAAAAAGTCCAAGAACAAGTAAAAACAAGGGCAAGTCATGGCTCTCAGCCTAATTTAGGCATGAGAGCACTTGAGCAATTTGATGTGAAAATCCCGCCTCTCCCCGAACAAGAACGCATCGCCGCCATCCTCGACCGCTTCGACGCCCTTGTCAATGACATCACCCAAGGTCTGCCCGCTGAAATCGCCGCGCGGCGCAAGCAATACGAATACTATCGGGACAAGCTGTTGACCTTCCCGCGAAAGGAGGTGGCCCAGTGAGCAGCTACGACATCATCGCTGCCACCAACGAATCCACCGTTGTGGCTGAATACACCCCCATAGGCAAGCGGGCCACCGACTACCAGAGTGAAGCTGCGCTGGAGCAAGAGTTAATTAACCAACTCACCACTCAGTGCTACGAGTACATCGACGCCCGGGATGATGCAGCTCTCACCGCCAACCTGCGGCGCCAGCTGGAGCTTCTCAACGACTACAGCTTTTCCGATTATGAATGGGAGCGTTTTTTTACCCAGAGCATCGCCGGGGCCAACGAAGGGATTGTTGAGAAAACCCGCCGCATACAGGATGACCCAGTGCAAGTGCTAAAGCGCGATGACGGCAGCACCAAAAATATCACCCTGCTGGACAAGCGCAACATCCACAACAACCGCTTGCAGGTACTCAATCAATACGAGGAAACGGAGGGTGCCCACGCCACCCGCTATGATGTGACCATCCTTGTCAACGGTCTGCCCCTGGTACATGTTGAGCTAAAGCGCCGTGGTGTTGCCATCCGTGAGGCGTTCAACCAAATTAAACGCTATGGCCGCGACAGCTTTTGGGCGGGCAGCGGCCTGTTTGAGTATGTGCAGATTTTTGTCATCTCCAACGGTACCCATACCAAATACTACTCCAACACCACCCGGGATCAGCATGTGCGAGAGTCTGGCCAATCTGCCCGACGAAAAAGCAAGAAGACCAGCAACAGCTTTGAGTTTACGAGCTACTGGGCGGATGCCAACAACGCCGTCATCGCCGACCTAGTGGATTTCACCAAGACCTTCTTTGCCAAACACACACTACTGAACATCCTGACCCGCTACTGCGTGTTCACTTCTGAACAGCTTTTGCTTGTCATGCGTCCCTACCAGATTGCCGCCACAGAACGAATTTTGAACCGCATTGTCACGTCCTCCAACTACAAGCAAACCGGCACCCTGGAGGCAGGGGGCTATATCTGGCATACCACCGGCAGCGGCAAAACCCTTACCAGTTTCAAGACTGCCCAGTTGGCCACTGGGCTGGAAGGCATCGACAAGGTGCTGTTTGTGGTAGACCGCAAGGATTTGGACTACCAGACCATGAAGGAGTATGAGAGATTTGAAAAGGGTGCGGCCAACGGCAACACCTCTACTGCCATCTTGAAAAAGAATCTGGAGGATCCGGGCGCACGAATCAATATCACCACCATCCAGAAACTGGACAATTTCATCCGCAAGAACAAAAGTCACCCGATTTACAACGGGCATGTTGTGCTGATTTTTGACGAGTGCCACCGCTCTCAATTTGGCGAGATGCATGAGCGCATTACCAAACATTTCAAGAATTACCATATTTTTGGGTTTACTGGTACACCTATCTTTGCTGTAAACGCGGGCCATGGCGGCAATCCGTTCCTGAAAACCACACCGCAGGCATTTGGGTGCTATTTGCATGGCGACCCTGTCAATTGCCCGAACGAAACGCATCCTATGGCCATTCACACCTACACCATCGTAGATGCCATCCGTGACAGCAATGTGCTGCCTTTCCGCATTGATTATGTGAACACGGTAAAGGCCAAAGAAGATGTGCGCGACACCCGAGTGCGGGCCATCGACACTGAAAAAGCGATGAATGCACCGGAGCGTATCCGTGAAGTGACCACATATATTCTGGATCACTTCGATCAGAAAACCAAACGCAACAGCTTTTACTCATTGAAAGGCAAGCGAATGGCGGGCTTCAACACCATTTTTGCAGTATCCTCTATTCCCACCGCCATGAAGTATTACACCGAGTTCCAGCACCAACTGGCAGAGCGACAGAATAAGCTCACAGTTGCTACCATTTACAGCTTTAGCCAGAATGAGGATGACCCAGAAGACGGTATGGCTGATGAAGGCTTTGAAAACGATAAGCTTGATAAGACCAGCCGGGACTTTTTGGACGCGGCCATTGCTGATTACAACAACACCTTCAAGGTCGACTATGATACCACTGCGGACAAGTTTCAGAATTACTACAAGGATTTATCAGCGCGCATCAAAGCTCGTGAAGTGGATTTAGTGATTGTGGTGAATATGTTCCTCACTGGCTTCGATGCCACCACCCTGAATACCCTGTGGGTGGACAAAAACCTGAAGCAGCATGGGTTGATTCAAGCGTTTTCCCGCACAAATCGCATCCTCAACTCGGTAAAGACTTATGGGAATATAATCTGCTTCCGGGATTTGAAGCAGGCTACCGACGAGGCTATTTCCCTGTTCGGCGACCCGGCGGCGGGTGGTATTGTTCTGATGAAAACCTATGACGAATACTACAATGGCTACGAGGAAAACGGCAAAGAAAAACCTGGTTATGCCGCTGCCATTGCCGAGCTGCAAGAGTTGTTCCCCTTGAGTGTGCCGATTCTGGGCGAAACTGCTCAAAAGGAGTTTATCCGGCTATTCAGTGCAATTCTGCGGCTGAAAAATATCCTTACTGCCTTTGATGAGTTCGGGGGCAATGAAATCTTGTCTGAACGGGAATTTCAGGATTACCAGAGTATGTATCTTGACCTCTATAGGGATTATCGAGGTACCCAATCGGCGGAGAAAGAGGATATCAACGACGATATTGTGTTCGAGATGGAGCTGATCCGGCAGGACGAGGTGAATATCGACTATATCCTCATGCTGGTGACAAAGTACCATGATAGCAATTGCACTGACAAAAGCATTCTCGTCGCCATTGATAAGGCGGTCAATTCTAGCATTGAGCTGCGCAGCAAGAAGGAACTCATTGAAGGCTTTGTGCAACGGGTCAATGTATCTACCAAGGTTGACGAGGATTGGCTCAAGTTTGTGGCGGGGCAAAAGGAAACTGACCTTGCCGCCATTATTGAGACGGAAAAGCTAAAGCCAGAAGAAACGCAAAAGTATATTGCTGGGGCATTTCGTGATGGTGTGCTGAAAACCACCGGCACAGATATAGAGAAAATCTTGCCTCCCATCTCTCGTTTCGGCAGCGGTAGTGGCGGCAACCGGGCTGAGAAAAAGCAAGGGGTTATTCAGAAGCTCACAGCATTTTTCGAGAAATATTTGGGATTGGTGTAAGGGAGATGGTAATATGCCGGGACAATTGATTCGTATGTTTCTTGTGGATGGAAATCCCCAAGGCATCAAAACGATGGAAATATCTAACCGAACCATATACGCTACGATGTTTCCAAGGGCGCTTTTCCATCAATACCGTGAGCGCCCAGAGTATTCTCGACCTGGTGTTTACTTGCTGATTGGACAGGATGAAGATGGTAACGATATGATTTATATCGGTGAAGGAGCACCGGTTGGCGAACGCTTGCGGAGCCATGATGGAATAAAGCCAAAGGATTTTTGGACAGACGCTGTTGTCTTCACGTCCAAAGACAGTTATTTGACCAAGACGCAGATTCAATACCTTGAAGCTAAGCTCGTTGAAAAAGCAGCAGATGCTGGGCGTGTCTTAATGGATAACAGCAATACGCCCGGTGGTGTACCTTATATTTCAGAAGCGGATGAAGCTGAAATATCCGAGTTTTTGGAATCTATCTATTTGTTTATGGATTCTTTAGGTTTTCCATTCTTTGTTCCGCTGATTTCCAATGAACAAGTTGAACCAGCAGATGTTATTTTTGAAATTAAGAAAAACAAATCCAACGTACACGGTAAAATGATGGTAAAAAACGGACAGTATATTCTATTGAAGGGGTCTATTGCTGCAAAAACCGAAAGTCCCGGCGCAAGTAACTGGGTGAAAAACAATCGCAGAGAATTGATGGATAAAGGTGTCTTGGTTGAGAATGATGCCAACACCTTAATTCTAACGGCGGAAGCAGCATTCAAAAGCCCATCTGGTGCCGCCGTGGTAATTGAAGGGTATAGTGTGAATGGCCTTCGCGCCTGGAAAAATAACGGTAAAACACTTGCTGAGTGGGAAGCAGAAGAGTAGCTGTAGGCAAAAGGTGCCATTTCACTCTATGTCTGATGCGAGAAGCATTGCGTATATCTAACATAGTGATTGGCTCTAGTAAATTGATGCACAAACTGAATTAGCTTTGAACGCGCAAAAAGATAGCAACGGACCTAGACTTCTAGTTTCCGTTGCTATCTTTAATTTTAGACAATCCATATTGACGGCTGTGTTTCCAGTTAATTTGTTTTAATTACTGTTATATCCAGCCCCGCCATTGGGGTCTTCTTTTTTGATTCTGAATAGTATTATCAATACTGCACATTTTCAGCCAACAGCTTGAGTTTGCCACCAGAGTCGATCTTGTAGAAGTCATACTCCCTGGTGGAGCTGTTGTACACATAGCACCAGACACTGCCGGAATAGTAGGAGCAGGTCGCGACGGTCTCGCCACCTGCCACCGCCTTGGGCTCGCCGCCGTTTTGGGAGGAGTAGAGCGTTCCCCTTTCCTTGCGTTCACTGTAGTCAGCGATAAAATATGCTATTCCGGTCTCCTGGTTCACTATGACCGACTCCACGTTGTCGGCCAGTTTTTTCGCTTCGCTGCCGGGCTTTGTGTAGTACAGCGCGCCGTCCTCATCTTTATAGTAGATATTGGATAAATCCGAACTGGCGGAAAAATCCAGAGAATAGCTCTCAGTGCCCAAATCCGTCCCCACGGTGGTGGATTCTCCCGGTTTGGACAAATCCTTCACGTATTTTAGATTTCCCCTGTCCTCCAGATAGATCAGAGATTTGAAGTTGCTGCTGATCAGCTGATTGTAGTTGGCCGAGCGGGAGCTGATCCTGGTGGACTGGAGGCCGCTGTCCAGATAATAGACCGAACCGTAGCCGGAAATCACCTTATCCTTCAGGCTGTCGACACCGTAGGTCGAGATACTCATATAAGAGGAGAGGGCAAAAGAGTAGTTGTAAGCGGTTGCCACATCGTAGGGCAACGCAATATTGGGATATGTCATGCTGAACAGCTTTGTCTTTTCCGTGTCCCTGCCGACAAAGTAGACCCTGTCGTTGTCGGTGAAGAGCGCCTCACTGCGATCCCGGTTGAGCAGCAAGCTGGATGGCGGCGCCGACGAAAGCTTTACTTTTCCCTTTTCCGCCGTCTTTATGTAGAACTCCTGCTCATCAAAGGCGCCGCTGTCCAGCTGGATGTAGTAGAGGATATCCGCATTATTGGCAACCGCGACTGGCAGGACGTACTCGCCCAGCATTTCCGGCGCGCCGCCATTGACGCTCATGTAGCCGTCAAAGGCATCGTCCTCATATTCTCCAACAAAAGCGACCGTCTTGCCGTCCGGGGAGAGCACAATGGGGTAGCTGCTGTCCGCGTAGGCATTGTCCACCACAATGACGCTTGTCCCCTTACCGACATCATAGAGGTTCAGTTCCCCCCGGTCATTGCGGAGAGAGGTAATGTATGCCACCGTGGAGCCGTCGTTGGAGATAGTCGCCACCCCCACCTTCCTGGCGATTTCCACTTGCTTGCCACCTGAAAAGAGATAGAGCACACCTTTTTCAGTGACCAGAACAGCCGAAGCATAATCCAGCGAATAGGCGGAGGGATACCCCCCCGTTTTCACCTCTATGACGTCTCCCCCGGCGCTTATTGCCAGCAGCTCGTCACCCTTCGCACTGCGCACAAAGGTCATGGCGTCGGAGGCATATGTGACTGCACCACTGTTTCCCTTGGGAGAGGAGAGCAGCACGGCGGCAGCTATCCCCGCTACGACCAGCAGAGCGGCGCAGACCGCCACCGCGATAATCCACTTGGGAAAGGATTTCTTCGGGGGTGCACCCGGTTCCTGGAGCGGGACATTGCTGCCCTCCTGCGGGGGTGGGACAGCCTGATCCCGCAACGACGCCCCGCACTGCTGACAGAAGAATTCCCCCGGGCTATACTCCCGGCCGCATACCTGACAGTTCATACTGCTCCTCCTCACACGATAGAAAAATACATGCCGCAAATTGTCATACACCGCGATTACTTTATTATCCTCAGTTTACCGTTCAACAGCCCATCCGTCAAGGGATTTCGACAAAGGAAAACGGAGGGAAAACCCCTCCGTTTGATCGAATTTGCTGGGTAAACGCTCTTCAGCGTTTACCTTATTAGCCCATACCGCCTTGCAAAGGCGTGTATGCCCACCCCAGTCGCCACCGAGAGATTCAAGGAATCCACCAGCTCCGACTGGGCAATCTTCACGGGGAATCCCATTTCGGCAAGCTCGGGGGGCAGGCCGGTGGCCTCGTTGCCAAAGAGCAGTACGAACCGTGGAGTCTCCGCTTCCAGCGCTGTTTCCAGGCCAGCACCCTCCAATGCGAAGGGGTAGCAGGCGTGGGCGGGAAACTCCGCGCGGTAATCCCCGAAATCTTCATAGCACCGCAGATTCAGTCGGAAGATCGCCCCCATAGACGCCCGCACTGTCTTGGGGTGAAAGATATCAGCGGCGGGCGTTATGACGGCTACATCCGTGAGGGAGAAAGCCGCCGCGGTGCGCAGAATTGTGCCCAAATTGCCCATGTCGGCAGGATTTACCAGGGCAAGGTGGGGCCTGTTGGGCCGGAGTTGTCCCTCCCTCTTGCGGAAGCTCGCGGCAACATAGGTATTCTCCTTCTGGTTGATGCGCCGAAAAGCCTCCGCGCCATGATGGACGGGAATGCCCAGCCGGGCGCATCGTTCCGCTAATCTGATCCTGTCCTCAAATTCGGGATGGAGGAAGACCTCCTCCGCCTGGGCCGGACAACTCTCCAGCAGCTCGATGACAGCGTAGGCACCGGCGGCGTAGGAGAAGGCGTCCTCTTTTTTATATGCTTTGATGATTGTCCTGTTCATAAGGCTTTGCTCCTTCAGAGCAGCATACATATATGCTGCAAAAAATACTGAAGATGCAAAGTCGGAGAGACAATCGGATATGACGACGATAGGAAATAATTGATATAGAATCAAAAGAACAACTTCATTTGATCCCTAATATTTCCATTTTGATTCTCTCCAATGCAAAGCTCGCCGTCCGACTGTCTCCGGACTTTGCATGGAGCGCACCGAGCAAGATGCCAAATGTAACTGCCATATTATCGCTCATTCCTTTCTTGCAGGTCGGCCACCGCCAACAGATTGTCCTTGCCCATCCCTGCGCAGGAGGGCTCGCTGTCATAGCGGTAACACAAATCCAGGAAGGCCGCCTTTTGGTCGGCATCCTTCATCAAATCGATCAATATCCGGTTCGGGATGGAGCGGGAGAGTGCCCCGGGGCCGGACAACTGTATATTCCTGCCCCCGCACCGCTCCAGAATTCCCCGCAGTTCCTCCACTGAAAAGCAGTAGATTGGCGGGAAGTCCGCCTCCCCGGCGGAGAAGCGCTTTTCGGCCTCGGCCAGATTGCCCACCAAGTGGGAGCTGTACATGCGATTGGCTTCCTCCAGATCGGGCTTAAGAGGGCGGGAATCCCATTCCATGTACCAGCGAACCAGATGGTCGTCGGCCTCTGGGTCCATCATATACTGCACCTTCCCGGAGGGCATGAAGGCGTAGGGCAGCGAGCCCGTCAGGGAGGAAACGCTGATAACCAGCTTCTTTGAGGCGATGCGGGCAAGCTCCCCGATTACCCTCTCCTGGTTGGGATAGGTGTAGGAGATGGGGGCGTCGAAGGACATGGCGAGATCAAACTGTCTGTCCCCGAACGCGCTCAAATCCTCCAGCGAGCCGTGGACAAAGGTCATGCGCTCCAACAGGCCCCGTTCCTCCGCGAGCCGTTTGGCGGCCTCCAGCATGGGCAGGGAGAGGTCGAAGTGAGTGACATGAACGCCCTCCGCTGCCAGCAGCAGGGAAAAGCGGCCGTATCCCCCGCCGCCATCAAATGCTGTCTCCACTCCATCGAGATTTTCCAGCAGCAGGCGCTGAATGTGAGCTTTCTGAATGATATCGTCGATGAAGTAGCGCTCTCGGTCTATCTCCTCCTGGGCTTTTTGGGGCAAATTCCAGAAGCGGTCGGAAATTTGGGATGAAATGGACATCAATACAATTCCTTTCCGTGTGGTTAGGGGAAAAGAAAAATCCCCTCCTTCTGTTGGAGGGGATAACGCAAGGCGAGACAGGACAATCCGCAGATTGCCCTCCCCGATGCCCGCAGCCCAACTCCAACAGAAACAGACCCCACTATTGCATTGGGGGTCGGCAGTACCGTCGGCGAATTGGACTATCGAATCATCGGAACACCTCATTCCTGTATTTGTGGTAATTGTAGCGCATGAACGGGAAAAAAGCAAGGTTGCAAAAACGGCAAAACATAGGCTACCTCTATTGACAAAATGATGTGCCATCGGTATAATATAAAAGCTGTGCAAAGACACAATGCCCGATTGTGTAATGGTAGCACGACAGACTCTGACTCTGTTTGTCTGGGTTCAAATCCTAGTCGGGCAACCAAAGAAGAACTGGATACCTGCAGACAAGTGAATACTTAAACCTGTAGGTATCCGCTTCTTTTTTCTAAGGATCAAGCACTTCATCTATCTACAAGGCCAGGCATTATAAGAAATGGTGTTGTGCATGATTTCAAAAGGGGATATATACTCAGCAACTGTCTCTGGAAAAACCAGATTGATTTTGGTTTTATCAGAAATATCGAGCAACTCAGAATACTCAGTTGTATTATTGAGGTTGGCAAATAGAAAAAAAGATAGTGGAAGCTCCTTGTATTTAGGGCGAGCTAATGGCTTGCGCGCGCGGTCTACTGTGCAGCGCATGAAGCCATTTCGCGTTCAGAGTACAAGCCTCATAAAAAAGGTTGCTACTCTTGATGCGAAAAAAACTGCTCAAATAGAATATGAGCTGCTATTAAAGAGAGATGACTTAATACAAGAGTTTAGCCGTTTGGAAAAGCAGCTTTCTATTATGGAACTAAACGGTCAATACACTACTGACATCCATGCCAGAATGGATGAAATACAAGAAGAGTTGGGAAATAGCAGAAAGAAAACGAGCAATGAAAAATACAAACATGCACCGAGCAAATCTGGAATTAGGTTTGTGAGTGGTGGGCGGGGTGGATAAATTCGGTAAGGCTGTAGGCTCAATGTGATAAGCTGCAAGCACTTCGTCCTGCCCACAAGCGCAAGGCTTATGAGCAGGGGAAATGTTTGCAATCTGTCCATGAAAAAGGCAAGTAAAATCAACCTGTTTTCATGGTGTAAGTGCTATAATTCAGCCACACACATGGAGTCCGTTTCCTGTCCCTGGACCTCAGCGACGTATTTCACCCTCTGCCTCATGGCGTAATCTGCTTCGCTTAGCAAACGCTTCATGGCGAAGTCTGTCACGCTCTTCGGTGTAACCATACTCCTAGGTTCCTATCGTGTGGCCTATTCAATTGTCAAGGTACGTCAGACAGTTTGTGGAGAGAAAAGAGAGAAGTGTTTACTCCACTCCCTGTCACGCCAGCATGACGAATAGCCACACTGACGGATATGTTGAAACGCTGCTGCTACAGCGGATCAAACAAAGGGCAAGCCTCTGGATGGGCGAACATCCAAAGGCTTGAAAAGTATCCCAGCGCCATGATATAATAGACGCACGGAACCGCTTATCAGTCTTTGAGATGGCTCAGCATCCCGAAGGCGCATGGCTGTCCGGCGCGTCAACGCCGGGCAGACCTGTAAGTGGTTTTTATTTATGTAGGCTTAGCCATTTATTGGCTGGGTCTATGTTAGCATATGTCTTAATCTTTGTAAAGTGAAACAGCCATTGTTTTTTGCTTACTTGCAGAGGCCCTGTACCGTAACAAGATGTCTGTCAATTTCTGTAAGGCGGCTGCGGAGGTCTTGCTTCTCCCAGATAGCCTGATTAATCGATGCAAGCTGTTGCTCTCCTTGAGCAATGGCCTTTTTTATTCTCTCCGGGTAAATACCCCGCTGCTTGCAGCGAGAAAAGAAAAACAATAGAATAGAGATAGACCACCGGAAGGGGAGAGAGCAATGAGTGAATATATTCATAAATCTCACAACGTATCCGTGTTGATGTATCACTTTGTGTGTCCAGCTAAATATCGCAGAGCGATATTTAGCGACGCAGTAACAAAAACAATGATAGAAATATGCCAAGAAATTAGCGAGCGTTTTGAAATCTACTTTTTAGAGATAGGAACGGATAAAACCACGTGCACTTTCTGATACAATCAATACCCAGATACAGCCCAACAGAAATAATAAAGAAGGTAAAAAGCATAACCGCAAGACAGATTTTTGTAAAACACCCCGAAGTAAAGAAACAATTATGGGGTGGAGAAATTTGGACAGATGGGTACTTTGAAAATACGGTAAGCCGATATGGTAGCGAAGCGGTCATAAAGAATTACCTGCAAAACCAAGGCAGAAGTGAAGATGAATATATCCCGCTTCATAAAGCTAACGATATTGAACAGCTTACGTTATTCTAGCAAGGCGTGGGTCAGGCCGTCTCCTAATACCCCGCTGCTTGCAGCGGGGTAATTTATTTGAGCTTCCTTTTGCATGGAGTACAGCACCATCTTCTCGAACTTGTCTGAGAAGTTTTCGCCAGGATGCTTCTCAACATATATTCGGATACTCTCCTTCATGCGTACCGTGCGGGCATAGGTCTTGTTTTCTTTCATGGTAGTAACTCCTTCCGTAGGGTGCGACATTTTGTCGCACCCTGACCTCTCTTATTCTAGTCCTCATCATCGTCATCGTATGTGAGTACCGTCGGATCATCAATGTTAACGAACTTCTTGATGTACAGCAGAATGCTCCATAACTCAAACATAGCAAGCTCAAAGGTGCATTACAGGATGGCCTTCTCAAAGCTCCGTGTCATGATCGGAAAGCTCTTGGCTGTTCCGGCAGCGCGTTCCGCATCTGCCTGATCGTGCTTTTCGTCTATCTGCTTCATGCCAAGTTCCACGTTTTCTGGTGTGAAATGCTTCTGGCCAGTTGTGAACAGGTGATCAATGGCAATCCTGAATACTGACGCGTATTGGTTTTCAAGTGCTCGAATGTTCTGCTGATCGTATATTTTATCCTGCATCTTTGTCATCCTTTCTATGTCCAGGGTGCGACAAGTTGTCGCACCCTACTTCCTTCATGCGGACTGCTATTTGACGCAAATACGCTTCGAGCTTCTCTTAATGACCTCATTCAGCTTTTCGGCCATTTTTGCGGTGTTGTCATGCTTCATCTGGTGGAGCCGCCGCAATCCTCCTGAAAGAGCGTCAAGCTCAGTTTCGATTTGAAACAACTCCTTGTCCAGCATACCAACTAGCCATTCGAGTTCGGTTCTTGTGAAAGATACCATTCCTGTCTCCCTCAGGGTGCGACAAATTGTCGCACCCTGTTTCATTCAATATGTAGGGCATCTTTGAGGCCAAGAGATTTAATTAATGCCTACTGAACAAAGAAAAAACGATTGATGTAAGTACAAAGCCAGCCCAATATGGTAAAATAGATGCAACGGAAAGCAGTGAAAAAGCTCAAAACCATTGCAGACGTGACAAGATAGGGGCGATATTTTGTACAAATACAGCGACAATCAAATCAGTTTTTCAGACTTCGGTCAGCCGGTGGGGATGAAGATGAGCCCTGAGAACCGGTGGGTAAAAAAAGCGGAAAGCATCCCCTGGAGCGAGATAGAACGGCGGTATGCGAGGTTGTTCACCAACAAGAAAGGGAACGTTGCGAAACCGCTTCGGCTGGCGTTGGGCGCATGCATCATTCAGGCGGAGTATGGGTTTTCCGATGTGGAAACAGCCATGATGATACAAGAACATCCATACCTGCAATTCTTCTGTGGCTTCGCGGAGTACAAGGATGAGCCACCGTTTGACGCATCGCTGATGGTATACTTCCGCAAGCGTCTGACGCCGGAGATATTGGGAGAGATTAACGAGCTAATCATCGAAAGAGCGTGTGAGCAGGAAGAATCCGTTAAAAGCGATGATGACGATGATTCCAACAACAGTGGAACCCTGATTGTGGACGCCACCTGCGCGCCAGGCGATATTCGCTATCCCACCGACACTTTTTTGCTAAACGAGGCGCGTGTGAATAGCGAGAAGATGATTGACCTGCTACATGAGCCCGGCAGCGGGATGAAGCCGCGTACTTACCGCCGCCGCGCCCACAAGGCGTACAACCAGTTTGTCCGCGCACGTAAGCCCGGCCAGAAGAAGATTCGCAGGTGTATCAAACAGCAGCTTGGCTACCTTGGCAGGAATCTGAATACCATCGACCGGATGCTGGAGGCGGGCAAGGTGTTGCCGCCCCGTCGGCAGGAACGACTGGAAACGCTTCGTCTGGTTCATCAGCAACAGCGGCAGATGTACAAGACCCGAACCCATACAGTTGAGAATCGGATTGTCAGCATCTCAAGGCCTTACCTGAGGCCAATCGTCCGTGGCAAGGCAAAAAGCCCGGTGGAGTTTGGCGCGAAGCTGGACATCAGTGTGGCGGATGGCTATACCCGGCTTGAGACATACAGCTTTGACGCATACAATGAGGCCACTTTCCTGAAAACGGTGATTGAACGTTACCACCAGCGCACCGACAAATACCCCGAGCGGGTGCTGGCGGACAAAATCTACCGCAACCGCGAGAACCTGAGGTTCTGCAAAGAGCACGGCATCCGGCTGTCCGGGCCCGCACTGGGCAGGCCAAGGAAGGATGTCGAGCCAGACAAAAAACAAGACTATGCTGATATTTGTGAGCGCGTGGAGGTGGAACGGCGCATCAGCCTGGCCAAACGCAAGTGCGGCTTGGGATTGCTCACCACACGCCTGAAGGAAACCACCGCCAGCGCCATCGCGCTGAGCATTGTGGTGCTGAATCTCAGGAAGATTCAGTGCGCCTTTTTGGCACGGCTTCGTTTTTGCCTATTCTGGCTGGCTGACGCCTTGCTCAAAAGAAAGCTTGCCTTTGTTCAGTAGGCATTAACTATCATATCCAAGTCGAAGGCCGATTCTATTCGGTGCCATTTGAGTACATAAAGCGCCGTGTGGATGTCCGCGCTACCCGAAATACAGTGGAGGTGTTTTACGAGGGAACCCGCATCTGCTCCCATATTCGGCTGTACGATACCAAGGAGAAGTACAGCACCCAGGAATCCCATATGCCTCCTAATCACCAACAGTACATCCAGTGGAACTCAGAGCGTTTCCGCAAGTGGGCAGCTAAAATCGGTGCTCATACTGTTACGGTGGTGGAATCCATCCTCACCGGCTACAAGGTCGAGCAGCAGGGCTACCGGGCCTGTATGGCGCTCTTGAAGCTGTCTGAGCAGTATACCCCGGAACGGCTGGAGGCCGCCTGCGCCAAGGGACTGTTCTACACACCACGCCCCAGCTACAAGGCCATCCAGACCATCCTCAAATCCGGGCAGGACAAGCCTGCTGATGAAAAGAAAGCGTCCGAAAAGCCCTCAGAGTTCGGCTTTACCCGTGGCTCCGACTACTATGGTGGAAGGAGGCCGAAGTAATGCTGGACAACAACACCATGGCTAAGCTCCGCGAAGTGAAGATGGGCGTCATGGCCT
>JBKEBS010000156.1:0-9770 GCA_047973265.1 Oscillospiraceae bacterium | reverse complement strand
TTTAATGCCCACGTAGATCAATATGGGCTCCTGGTAGGTCTCCTTTTTTTGATTGTTGGAGTCGTAGAAGGTAAGTGTTGCGGTGCACTCATATTTGCCCTCCGGCAACTGGTTGCCCTGCAATTTGATGGAGCCAAGGGTTCCTCCCGGGGCAAGATTGCCGGAGACAAAGATGGAGCGGGAGTTGTCGTTGCGGGTGATGTTGAGCCGCAGCTCATCCGTGTTGGCATCGGAGTTTTCCAGCACCTTTACCTGAATGGTTTCCTCCGCGGTGGGGAAATAGAGCTGATCCGCAATCAGGTAGAGGGGGGTGCCGTCCTCTGTGGTGTCCAGGTTTTCCGAAGGCGTCGGGTCGGTGGTAGGCGGCTTTTCCGCCTTGTCGCTGAAAGCAGTGAGGCGCAATGCCAACACAACCACGAAAATCAGCAATATCGCACCGCTGAACACCGTGGTGAGGCGCTGCATGTTGGGAAAGAGCTTATTTCGCAATCCAACTTCACCTCTTTGCTTCGATACTGAGCGTATTGTATCACAAATACCGCATTGTTACAACAGTGGATGCTAGACAGAGAGCTCGGCTTTTTCGCCCAAAACATCCCGGTAGCGATCCAGAACCGGCTGCACGACCTTGGAGACAAACTCCTCGGTCTGATGAATGCTGAGTCCGATAAAATTTTCCGGATTGAGGATTGCATCGATCTCCTCTCGGTCAAGCTGGAAAGCGGGATCGACGCAGACCCGCTCGATCAGGTCATTGTCCAGTCCCTCCTCCTTCACTTGGCGGGCAGCCTCGATGGAGTGGACGCGCAGGCGCTCATGGAGCTCCTGGCGGTCTCCGCCCTTTTTCACCGCGGACATCATGATGTTTTCGGTGGCCATGAAGGGCAGCTCCCGCATCAGGCGCTGGCGCACCACCTTGGGGTAGACTACCAGACCGTCGCAGACATTGAGCATGATATTCAGGATGGCGTCTGTGGCCAGAAATGCCTCCGCGACGGAGATTCGCTTGTTTGCGGAGTCGTCCAGCGTGCGCTCGAACCACTGGGTGGCGGCAGTGAAGGCGGGATTCAGGCAGTCGATCATCACATACCGGGAGAGCGCCGAGATGCGTTCACTGCGCATGGGATTGCGCTTGTAGGGCATGGCGGAGGAGCCGATCTGGTTTTTCTCAAAGGGCTCCTCCATCTCTTTGAAATTCTGGAGGATGCGCAGGTCATTGGCAAATTTGCTGCAGGACTGAGCGATGCCGCTGAGCACAGCCAGCACTTGAAAATCCACCTTGCGGGAGTAGGTCTGGCCGGAGACGGGTACGACGGCGTCAAAGCCCATATCGTCGGCGATGAGCTTTTCCAGTTGTTTTATTTTCCCTGCATCCCCATCGAACAGCTCCACAAAGCTGGCCTGGGTGCCAGTTGTTCCCTTGCTGCCAAGCAGCTTCATGCCCGCGATGCGGAACTCCAGCTCCTCCAAATCCATGACAAGCTCGTTGGCCCACAGGGTGGCGCGCTTGCCCACGGTGGTGAGCTGGGCGGGCTGGAGATGGGTGTAGGCAAGGGCTGGCATCTCCCGGTATTTCATGGCGAAATTGGTCAGCAGAGCCACGACATTGACCAGCTTGCGGCGCACCAGCTTGAGAGCCTCGGTCATGACGATGATATCGGTGTTATCGCCCACGTAGCAGCTGGTGGCGCCGAGGTGGATGATTCCCGCCGCCCCCGGACACTGCACGCCGTAGGCGTAGACATGGCTCATGACGTCGTGACGAACTTCCTTTTCCCGCTGGCGGGCGACGTCGTAGTTGATGTCGTCTTTGTGCGCTTCCAGTTCGTCGATTTGCTCCTGGGTGACGGGGAGCCCCAGCGCTTTTTCTGCTTTGGCAAGGGAAATCCACAATCTGCGCCAGGTGGTGAATTTCATGTCCTCAGAGAATAGATACTGCATTTCATCACTGGCGTATCGGGTCGAAAAGGGGCTGAGGTATTTGTCGTTGCTCACAAATATCATCCTTCCATAGTTGAGAAAAGATAAACTCCCACAGAGCCGAAAGCTCCGCAGGAGTTGGATTGATCTATTCGCTTTCCGTTCATCAGTATACCTGAAAAGGGGATGGGTTGCAACTAGGACAACAGCTTTTCCACGCTTGCCAGCTTGACGCAGAGGCAGAGAAGGTCAGCGGCCTTTTCCAGTTCCTCCGGGGTGGGGAAGGTGGGGGCAATGCGAATGGTGCGATCCTGGGGATCGTTGCCGTAGGGGTGGGTGGCCCCTGCCGGGGTCATGACTACTCCAGCCTCCTTGCAGAGGGCGACAACCCGCTTGGCACAGCCATCCGGCACGTCCAGCGCGATGAAATAGCCGCCATGGGGCTTCTCCCAGCTGGAAATGCCCAGTCCATCCAGAGTGTGGAGGGCCTTCATCACCGTGTCAAATTTGGGGCGGAGCATTGTGGCGTGCTTCTTCATATGCGCCCGCAGGGCTGTGAGGTCGGGCAGATAACGGGCATGGCGAAGCTGACTCAGCTTGTCGTAGCCGATGGTCTGCAGGGAGAAATGCTTCCTGAGCCACTCCATATTGCCGTCACTAGTGCCGATGGCGGAAATGCCTGCGCCGGGAAATGTGACCTTGGAGGTGGAGGTAAACATGAATACCATATCTTCCTTGCCTGTCAGGCGCAGCTCCTCCATCAGGTTCAGCAGCACGTCGGGGGAGTCCACATCCAGGTCGTGGACAGCATAGGCGTTGTCCCAGAAAATGCGGAAATCCGGCGCAGCGGGGGAAAGGGCGGCGAGGCGGCGCACCGTGTCGTCGGAGTAGGTGATGCCGGTTGGATTGGAATACTTGGGGATATTCCAGATACCCTTGACTGTGGGGTCTTTCACAAGCTCCTCCACCTGGGTCATGTCGGGGCCCTCGGCGGTCATATCCACCTGCACCAGAGTGAAGCCGAAGTGCTCCGTCACTGCAAAGTGGCGGTCATAGCCGGGGCTGGGGCATAGAAACTTGACCTCCGGCTCCAGCCGCCAGGGGCGCGGGGATTGAGGGAGGCCGTGAACATAGGCGTGGCCGATGACATCGTGCATGAGGTTGAGGCTGGAATTGCCCCCAATAAAGACGTTTTTGTGAAGAATGGAAAGCATGCTGGCCATCAGGCGCTTTGCCTCGGGAATGCCGTCCAGCGCGCCGTAGTTGCCGCAGTTAGTGCCGTCTTCCGCAAGAATGCCGGTGTCCGCCGTCACAAGCTCCATCATTGGAAGGGATAGTCCCACCTGCACGGCAGAGGGCTTTCCTCTGGACATATCCAGATCCAGCCCCAAATCCTTCGCTCTGTCATACTCCGCCAGAAGATCCTTGTGCAGAGCTTCCAACTGTTCGCGGCCCAGTTCGCTGTACTGCGGCATATCGGTATCCTCTCCCTGATTGATATTGTCGTGGTGATCTCAAAACATTGTAGCGCAAGAAAGTGGATTTTGCAAGCTGTTATTGAAAAACTTTCATAATAAATTGAAACAGAAAAAGCCGGGAGATTTCTCCCGGCTTTCTTTTCGCGGTACTATTGTGTCCTGCCGCCGATGGCCGTGCCGCCCCACTCCACTAAAGTGAAGCCATTTCGCTCCACCGGAGCGAAGGTTTGAGGCCGGATGCTCACGGGAGTGTCGATGGCCTTGTACACCATGTGCACCTTTAGCACAGTGTCCGGTTTTGGGTCAACGTCGAGTGTAGCCAGCTCCTCGTATTGTTTGGTGGCAAAGGTGATCAGGTTGTACTTATTCTGGCGAAGCATCGGCCCCCAATAGACAATGAAGTCGTTGTACTCCTTCGGTGTCAATCCCATTTGAGGTAAAATATCTTGCAGGAAGGTCTGTGCATCCTCACCCTTGACGACAAAGCCCTCGCTGAAATCCCAGTCGATATGATTGGGCGTGCCCTCCCAGAACAGGTAGTAGTGAGTGGAGTCGTCCTCCAGATTGGTCAGGGTGCCGTCGGGAGTGGCCTTGACCCGCCAGCCATTGTTATAGTCGGGGTAGGTGTAGTCCACTGTGCCGTTAAAGGCAAGCTTGACCGATATCTCCTGTGTTTTCTCGGGGTAAAGATAGATGACCGGCTTGCCGGTAAGAGGAGGCTCTTCAGTAGGGGGGCCCGGCTCTTCGACAAATTCGGGCTCCTCTGTGCAGGTGTATCCAAAGGAGCCCTCTGCAAGCTGGGTGACCAGTACATCCAGCGCATCCTGGCTGAACATGGTGTAGGCACAGATGTAGTTTTTGTCAGAGGACTCCACATACAAAAAAGTATCGTAGAGAGTCAGGGAGTAACTCACCCCGCTGTCAAAAGCCAAAATGAATGTTGTGGATGCGTCAATAGGAATAGTGGGGAGACTATCCAGCTTCTGGTAGCTGCCGGGTAAAACCGCGCAACTTCGGAGCCTGTTGGAAATACTCAGGAGTTGACTGCTGTCGGAGGCTGTGTACAGGTTGCCATCCGCTCCTCGCATTGAGGCGCCCTGTATGCAGGAGCTTTTCATCCAGTACAGCCACTGGGGAATTTGCACATATCCCATGCTTGTCGGCCTCTGAAAGAGCTCCAGCAGGGCGGCTTGCTGCTCGGCGGTGATTTCATAAAACATGTCGCCGCCGGTCGCTTCACCACCGCTGTCCATCTGGATGGTGATGCCGCCATCATAGAGCGTGTAGACAATCTTTTCATAGTCGCTGCGGATCAACAACAAGCTGGATAGAATCTTGGCGTCTGAGGGGATCGCCTGCGCTGGGGTGGTCTCCAGTTGGGAGAGAACTGCCGTAAGCTCCTCCCGGATGGCGGACAGATCACCGGGGAAGGGAATGTAGGTCATGTCCGTCGTGTTGTTTTGGGCGATTTCCATGAGTTCCGCCTGATTGGGGATAAATCTTGAACTGGCGGAAACCGGGGTTGCCTGGGTGGCTTCCGTCTGCAAGACAGCTGCTTCGGGGACCTCGGGAGCAGTAGATGAGGAGGATTCTTCTTCCCGCGGGGCCGAAGAAGATGCGCTGCTTTCCGATGAAACGACCGCATCCTCGGAGGAGGAGGGTGGCGCTTCCGGCGGTTCAGATTCAACAAACTGGCCCTGTGCGGGAGAATCCGCGTTGGTGCAGCCCGCCAACAGCAGCAGGCAGCACAGCAATAAAGCGGTAACGCACAACGAGAGTTTCATATATCTGTTCCTTTCCTGGGCGATAGCCTGTGAACAGGTGTTGACAACCTCTATTTTACTGATGCTTTCAAAATAGTCAACACAATATACAACATGATACTCATATGAAAAATCTGTTGAGAAAAGAGACCGCTGGAAGCGATCTCTTTTAATATGGAGTTGCTTACATCAGCGGCGTGCCACGCAAAATAATCTGCTTGATCTCCAAATCTTCATCCAACAGTACAATGTCGGCAATTTTACCGGGCACAAGGCTGCCGTAGCGCTGCTCAATTCCCAGGCTCCTGGCTGGGTTCATGGTTGCACAGCGGACAGCGGATTCCAACGGAATCCCCATTTTGACGGCAGTTCGCATGCAGTCCATCAGGTTGGTGGCAGAGCCTGCAAGGTTGCCGCCCTCCACCAAGGTGGCGCGGTTGCCCTCCACCCGGACAGGCAGCTCGCCAAGAGTGTAGAGGCCGTCAGCAAGGCCGGTCGCCCGCATGCTGTCACTGATGAGGATGACGCGGTCGTCTCCAAACATGGAGAAGGTGGCCCGTACAACGCTGGGATGTATGTGTACGCCATCTGTGATCAATTCCACATCGCAGTCAGGGTCGTCGAAAGCGGCGCCGATCACGCCGGGCTCCCGGTGCAAAAAGGGCGGCATGGCGTTGTAGAGGTGGGTCACGTGCTTTGCACCCGCCTGAGTCGCCTTTACAGCTGTATCGTAGTCGGCAGTGGTGTGGGCGATGGAGCAGACGATATCATCGCTGAGTGCACTGATCAAGTCCAATGCGCCCTCCTGCTCCGGGGCGATGGCGAGAAGCTTGACCAGGCCGCCTGACGCCTCTTGGAGTCTCCGCACCATATCAATATCGGGACGTCCCACATAGGCGGGGTTCTGTGCGCCGGTCTTGTTGGGGGAGATGAAAGGCCCCTCCAGATTGAGACCTACCAGGGATGCCCCTTTGCTGCCCGGCTCAAACTCGGACGCCATGCGGCAGACCTTGGCAAGCACATCCTCCGGCAAGGTGACGGTTGCAGGACAGATGGCGGTGACGCCATAAGAAGCCTGGTACTCGCTCATTTTGGCGAGACCCTCGGCGCTGCCGTCGGAGATATCCTCACCCACACAACCGTGAAAGTGGAGGTCGATGAGGCCGGGAATGGCGTAGAGGTCTGTGGCGTCGATGTCGGGGCCATCGGAACTTCCATCGATGATATACTGGCCGGAAACACAGATGTCCCTGCGTGCAAACTGGGCGGTATCGCCGAAAACATAGGCATTGCGGATGTTCATAAATTAAAACTCCTCACACAAAACAGTTGGGGGAATCTTTTACTTACAATAGGGAGAGGGCGTCCTCGTCGGCGACGAGGGTGACATCGGGGTGAAGCTGCAAAATGGAGGCGGGCACGTTTGGAGTGATGCCGCCGGCAAATGCGTCCTTGAGAATTTGGGCCTTCTCCCGGCCGCTGATCAGCATCAGGATACTCTTGGCCTTCATGATTGTGCCGATGCCCATGGTATAGGCCTCGCGGGGGACATCCTCCTCCCGGGCGAAGAAACGCTTGTTTGCCTGGATGGTGCTCTCGGTGAGGCCGACACAGTAGGTGTCCTTCTGGAAGCTGTCGGCGGGCTCGTTGAAGCCAATGTGGCCGTTGTGGCCGATGCCGAGCAGTTGCACATCCACGCCGCCCAGCTTCTGGATCAGCTCCTCATAGCGTCGGCATTCCGCCGCGGGGTCAGCTGCCTGGCCGTCGGGCAGGTAGCTGTTCTCCGGTTTGATGTTCACTTGGCTGAAGAGGTTCTTATACATGAAGAAGCGATAGCTCTGATCGTTGTCGGGGGAAAGTCCGCGGTATTCGTCCAGATTCACTGTGGTGACCTGGGAAAAATCCAGCGACCCATTCTTATTTTTTTCCACAAGCCCGGCATAGGTGCCCAAGGGGGTTGATCCGGTTGCCAGCCCGAGTACGCAGTTGGGCTTCAATGTGATATGTGCGGCGAGGATATCCGCCGCTTTACGGCTGAGGGCGTCGTAATCCTTAACTCGGTATATTTTCACAACAATCCTTCTTTCCTTTAATGAAATAGGTGAAGCTGCATTCTGAAATTCGTGCCTGACCCCATTATACCACAATAGGTAATTTTCCATAGGAAAACTTTGTCAAATCTTCCGAAAAATTGGCTTTCCTGATTGCGATGGATTTTATTTCGACAGATGGGGATAGATAGTACAAAGACGCACCAATCTCATAGAAAAAAGGCGCTCCGAAAAGCGCCCTTTTGGTGGATGATTAGAGCCTGACGATTTCGCCGTACACCTCACCGGAAGCACCAAGCGCGTTGGCCTCATCGGTGTCGATGTGCATAGCAGTGGCATAGCTGGGGCTCACCCGCACAACAACATCGCCCAGAATGGAGGAACGCTCAGGAGTGCCCACCTTCACCATGACAACTTCCTTGTCCTTGACGCCCAGCTTCTCGGCATCTTCAGGAGTGGTATGAATGTGGCGCTTGGCGATGATAAGGCCCTGCTTCAGCTCTACTTCGCCTGCGGGGCCCACCAGCTTGCAGCCAGTGCTGCCCTCCAGCTGGCCGGATTCCCGGATGGGGGCGGTGAGGCCGATGGAGCGGGCATCTGTCAGGGAAATTTCAACCTGGGTTTCGGGGCGGGTTGGGCCGAGGATGGAAACGCCCTTGATTGTCTTTTTGGGGCCGACAACGTCAACCCGCTCTTCGGAAGCATACTGCCCGGGCTGGGAGAGGTCCTTTTTTTTGTGCAGCTCCGCCCCTTTGCCGAACAGGGTTTCCAGGTCAGCCTGGGAAAGATGGCAGTGTCTTGCAGAGGTCTCGACTAAAATTTTCATGGATACAACATCCTTTCAAAATACATTCCGGTATCCTGTCGCCAAGGGGCGGCATCCGGTATTTTTACCATGTTTAATTTTAGCCTATCCCCGTGAAAAATGCAAGGGGAGCGCTTCCAAAACCGCTGCTCCCATGATATAATTTGCAGAGACAAAAGGGAGAGGGAAAATCATGATTAATATGGCGGATTGGGATGCACTGAAAGAGACCGCGCTTACCTGCAAGGCGTGCAGGTTGGCGGAGACCAGGAAAAATGTTGTATTCGGGGTCGGCAATCCCGAAGCAAAGGTGATGTTTATCGGGGAGGGGCCTGGCGCAAACGAGGATGCGACCGGTGAACCCTTTGTGGGCAGGGCGGGGCAGCTGCTGGACAAGATGCTGTTGGCCTGCGGCCTTTCCCGCAAGGAGAATATCTTTATCGCCAACATGGTGAAGTGCCGCCCGCCGGAAAACCGCGACCCGCAGAAGGACGAGATGGATGCCTGCATTGGGTATCTGCGCTCTCAAGTGAAGCTGATTGGCCCGAAATATATCGTCTGTCTTGGCAGAATTGCGGCGCAGTACCTGATTGATCCCGGCTTCAAGGTGACAAAGCAGCACGGTCAGTTTATCGAGAAGGCGGGCATTCAGATGATGGGAACCTTCCACCCGGCGGCCCTGCTGCGGAACCCCACACAGAAGCCCGACGCCTTCGCAGACTTTCTGGCTCTCCGGGACAGGATGGTGACGGAGGGGCTGCTGACGCTGGACGAGTGAAGCTGCCTTGCATTTCCGGCGGCGATCTGCTATAATTTGATCCAATATTAGCAACCGGTATTACTCGCAAAGAGACAAAGTTTCTGTTACGCCTTTCAGAGAGCCGATGGCTGGTGCGAATCGGCGGCGAGGAAACAGCTCCACTCTTTGCTTTCGTCTATTGACGGAGCCGGGTCGGCGAAGAGCCGAAAGGGTGCGCCCTATAACGCGCGTAGAGTTGGCCGGGCATTGTTCGGCAATTTGGGTGGCAACGCGGAATTTTCCGTCCCATATTTGGGGCGGGGAATTCCTTTTTATTTTTCAGGATAACGAATGAAGCGATACATCGAAATTACGGAAAGGTAGGAGTATTATGCTGGACATGAAGCTGCTGCGAAACGAACCCGAGCTCGTAAAGGAGAACATGCGCAAAAAATTCCAGGAGGCGAAGCTTCCTCTGGTGGATGAGGTAATAGCCCTTGACAAGGAGTACCGGGAGGCTATCGCCGAGGCGGATGAGCTGCGCAGCAAACGCAATTCTGTCAGCAAACAGATCGGCGCGCTGATGGGCCAGGGCAAGAGGGAGGAGGCGGAGGAAGCGAAGCAGGAAGTTGCCGCTATCGGGCCCCGCCTAGCCGAGCTGGAGCAAAAGGAGGAGGAACTCTCCGCCCAAATCAGGGAACGGATGCTGGTTATTCCCAACATCATCGACCCGTCTGTTCCCATTGGAAAAGACGACAGCGAGAATGTGGAGGTGGCCCGCTATGGCGAACCCGCAGTCCCGGATTTTGAGATTCCCTACCATGTGGAGATTATGGAGGCGCTGAACGGCATTGACCTGGACAGCGCCCGCAAAACCAGCGGCAACGGCTTCTACTACCTCATGGGCGATATCGCCCGTCTGGAGTCTGCAATTCTCTCCTATGCCCGGGACTTCATGATCGACAAGGGCTTCACCTATTGTATTCCGCCCTTCATGATCCGCAGCGCGGTGGT
>JBKEBS010000155.1:0-33977 GCA_047973265.1 Oscillospiraceae bacterium | reverse complement strand
ATTGGCGACCATCTTTTTACTCACCGCCGATTCAATCTATTGACACGAACGCACCGATGAAGGTGGCACTACCTGCATAAAACGAACGCTGTGAATGAGAGGATGGCTGACTGACTTTCCGACGGACGTGGTTAGTCCCTGGAGGCATACGTCAGGCCAATTGCTCTCTCATTCTACAGCTTAGGCGTGAGATAGGAAAAGGACACGGCTGGATGTCGTGTCCATAACCTAAATTTATAGTAATAGGAGGCTTTTGTTGTTCAACGCAAATTACAATTAATCCACGTAGAAATTGATAGGATAACTCACATATTCAATCTCGTCCAAATCGTCCACCGTCACGTATCCGGCGGGGGCATTCAGCACCGACGGGATGCGATGCACCACAGTGGCGCAGGTGTGCTCGGGTGTGGCGGGCTTTTGCACAAAGAAGCTGGTGTCAGGCTCGCCGGTAATCTTCCAGTCGCACATATCGCCGTCGTCCGGGCCGTATACCTTGCCGATGCACTGGGTTTCAATGATAGGGCCCTGGAATGTCTCGGTGGTGACCACAGCGCTCATGCCGATTGCGTTGCCCTTGGGGATTGTCTCGCCCAGAGTCTCGGAGTAGAGGTCCTTGTCGTAGAAGAAAGGAACGCTCTTCTGTGTCTGGCTCTTGATCGTCCAGCCCATCTTGGAGCACAGGGACTCGTTGGAGTTCCACACATAGGCTGGCTCAAACTCGGTGGGATGGGCAATCTGCGCCTCAAACTCGTCGGGGGTGAGGCCAGCGCCGTGGGCTTTGGCCAGGGCCAGACCGTAGTCCTCCACGTTGTAGCTCACAGCGCCCTCGATCTTGTCGATGCGGTGCACGCCTGCGGCCACCAGAGCCACCATATTATCCCAGAAAATGTCTTGCATGCCGGTGCCCACGATGGTGCAGTTGTTCTCCTTGGCCAGCTTGTCCAATCGATTGGTCATTGCCGCATTGGTAGTCCAGGGATAGATTGCTTCCTCGCAGGTGGTGATGACATTCACGCCGCGTGAGAGGCACTTCTCAAAATGGGGGTATACATCCGCCACAAAGCTGAACAGCGTGACTATGGCGACATCCGCGTCGCATTCGTCCAGCACAGCGTCCGCGTCAGAGCGGATCGGCACGCCCAGCTTGAAGCCCAGCTCGGCGTAGTCGCCCACATCCATCCCCACAATGTCGGGGTTGGTGTCGATGGCGCCAACGATTTCGGCACCCTTCTCGTATAAATACCGCAGGGTAAACTTGGACATTTTGCCGCAGCCGTACTGCACTACACGGATTTTTTCCATTTGTAAGACCTCCATATCTGTTAAAGGGATGATTGGGCATTTGGGAAAGCCCTCGTACTCATTCATTATAAACTCTATCCCTGCCGGAAGGTCAATATGCAATTGTTATAAATTTAACGATAGGAAATTGGCACTTGTAGCCTCATCAGCATGTCCCTTTGGGCGTTGCTGGACACCGGCGGCTCGAAAAGCACCTCGCAGAGGTAATCCCCCGCAATCTTGAGGCCGTTTTGCTCCACATATTCCAGCAAACGCAACGCGTATTCTTTCTCGTGGTCAAACCGGTAGCAGTATATGCAGTAATAAGTGGAAGCGGGCAGCTGGGTTAGCAGGCCGGGGGCGTCGTAGTCGTCGTCCACTGACACAAATACCTCGCTGGAATGGAAGTTGCGGCGCAGCAACTGCTCCTTCCGCAGAATGGTGCCCGCGTTGTAAAAGTAGATCTCCGGCAGGCTGACGCCCCGCATCTGTTCCTTCAGCTGGCGAAGCATCTGCTCATAGACCTCGATGCCGCCATTGTAAAAATTGAACCCGGTGTCGTGGGAATAGATGAACCGGCTGCCGATGTATTCCAGCACAATGGTGCCGTCGGGCGGGGCGCTCTCATAACGCTGTATGCTCTCCACCATGCGGCGGATCGCCTTTTTCTGCTGTTGCAGGCGCAGGATGTGCCGGTCAATATCGGCGTGCTTTTCCATCAGCAAATTCACCACCCGGCCGGTATCCCTGCCGTCCAGATAGCTTTTGATGCTGCTCAGGCTGATGTCCAGCGACTTCATATACTGGATCATGTCGAGCCGGGCGCTCTGCATGATGTTATAATAGCGATAGCCTGTTTTCTCGTCCACGGTGGCCGGAACCAAAAGGCCCTGGGTGTCGTAGTGCCGCAGTGTCTGCTGGGATACCTGATTGATGTCGGCCATCTGTCCAATGGTCAGCTTCCGGTAATTCATATGCTCACCCCCAACCTTATTGTAGCTATAAAGTTTTGAGATTGCAAATGAATATATTCTTCGCCAAAAAGCAAAACCCCCGCCATACGGCGAGGATTCCAGTTTGGTGGGAGTGGATGGATTCGAACCATCGAAGGCGGAGCCAACGGATTTACAGTCCGTCCCCTTTGGCCACTCGGGAACACTCCCTTATTTGGGTTGGACTTTTTCCATCATAACTCTGATGGAAAAATGGAGCTGGTGGACGGACTTGAACCCCCGACCTGCTGATTACAAATCAGCTGCTCTACCAACTGAGCTACACCAGCGCATCAACTCTGCAGAGACGGAACAGCGTGCCGTGCTCTCTCAGTTGCCTTATCGATTATATCGTACGCTTCCGACTTTGTCAACTATATTTTCCCCAACACGGAGAGATTTGTCGTTTTTATTTTCATATGGGGATTGCTATCCTCCGCCGGATTATCGGATGTAGCGGTTTCCGACCTGCCCATAAGTCTTATAAAAAACCGAGTAGGCGGGAAGTCCTGAGCTGCGCAGATTCTGCTCCAGCTGGGTGTCGAACACATAGGCCGTGCCATCAATGTTGATTTCCGCCCATTTGTGGACAGTGTAGTAGCCGCCTCTGGCCTTGGTGGAGCCGCTGACAAGGCGTGCATCCAGGCCAATCTTGCGCATCATGAGCACAAAAGCCGAGGAATAAGCGTTACACAGGCCCTGTTTGGTGAGCAGTGCCACCGCGCCAAAGCCCTCTACCTCGCCATAGGCCGAGTAGATGCTTCTCGCTGTGGTGTTGCCCACCGTCGCGCCAAGTCCCGCCGTGTGCGAGCCGTAACGCATGTTGTCCACCAAGTAATCGTAGCAGGCTTTGACCTGCTCATAGGTGGTCATGTCGTCGGTGATCAGCGTGGCCAGCAGCTCATCCAGATAGGCGTCCAAATCCGCAGACTGGGGAGAGACTGGATTCAGCTCCTGGGCCTCCAGCAGTGCCACAAGAGGGTCTGTGTAGACAGGCTTTTCCTCTTCCAGCTCCAGCGTGCCCAGCACATCCTCCATATCGGCGGCAGCTTCTTCGGTCATTGTCTCCACCGCCACAGGGCTCCGATCAAGCGATTCCGCAAGGGTGCTCATGGGAGCGGCAGCCACCATTGCAATCAGCAATAGCAGCACTCCGCCCCTTTTTAATCCGTTTTTCATAATGCTTCCAAGCCTTCCTTCGTTTTGTGACAAGAAATACAATCTATCCCGTATCCCTTAAATTCACATGATATTGTGACTCCATACCGCAAAAAAACCATATTTTGTTGTATCGACACTATGTAGTAAGAGGCTTTTCTTGCATACAACGGTTCACATTATATCATTTTTGCAGCTTCTTGTCAAAAAAAGATGAAAGTTGTCGATTTCGATTTTAATCTGTTTTTAACCTTTCACTTGAAAACCAACGCTTTCCCTATATCGACAGATTCAGTTGCGCACTGTGCTATAATTAGCACATGATTTTGCGGGAGGTGATCGCAGCGCTTCACGAATTGCAGATGCTCGCACAGGGAATTCTGTTCCAGCTGCGGCAAATCGCTCCCTGGTGGGCCCTGGGGCTCCTGCTGGGCAGTCTTGTGTCTGTCTACCTCTCGGGCTCCATCTCCGGGAAAATGGCCGCTCTCAGCGACGCGATTCCCATTCCTTTGGGCATCTGCGCCGCCAGCATCCTGGGCATTTTATCCCCCCTCTGCATGTACGGCACTGTGCCCTTGATCGCAGCCCTTGGCCGCAAGGGCATTCGCCAGCACCTTCTGACTGCCTTTATGATGAGCTCCATCCTGCTCAACCCCAACCTGCTGGCGGTAACCTTTGCCCTGGGCGCACAGATGGCCCTTCTTCGGCTTGCACTGTGCTTTTTCTGCGGAAGCCTCGCCGGATTCCTGGTGCTGATCTTTTATAAAGACAAGCCGCTTTTCCGATTTGAAAAATTTGAACCACCGCCGGACAGGCCAAAAAAGAAGCTGCTGCCAGACCTGTGGAAGGCGTTTCGCATCACGCTACCTTACCTTTTGTTCGGCGTCATCCTGACCGCGCTGTGCGACCGCTACATCCCCGACAGCTGGATCACCGCACTCTTTGGGGCGAACCGGGGATTGGGCAGCCTTTTCGCGACGGTGCTGTCCATTCCGCTGTACGCCTGCGGCGGTGGAACCATTCCACTTGTTAAGATGTGGTTGGAGGCCGGAATGGGTCGCGGAGAGGCCATGTCCTTCCTTTTAGCCGGGCCCGCCACAAAAATCAACAACCTCAGTGCTGTCAAAATGATACTGGGCGTCAAGAATTTCATCATTTATCTGGTCTACTCCCTGCTGTTCGCCTTTTTGGCCGGGCTGCTGATTCCCTGAGTCTATCTTTATTTGAATTGGAGGCCAACATGAAAAAATTGCTAGCCATACTGCTGGCCGGACTGCTTCTGGCAGGCTGCACACCCGCCCCGGAGGCGCCGCCATCTTCTTCCACACCATCCTTCTCTTCACAGGAGTCGGAGGAAGTATCTTCCCTCCCCGATGTAGAGGAGTCGTCTGTTGCTGAATCCGCCAACACCGTCCCGGAAGGCCTCTCCGCTGTCTTCGTCCAGCGGGATACCGATGGAACTGACGACGGCGTAACAAGGCTGATCGCCTCCATGGAGGCAAGCGGCGTTCCCTTCTACAAGACGTTGGACATCCCGGAAGGCATTGTCGGGGCCAACGACGTGGTGCTGCTCAAAATCAACTGCCAGTGGGCCTACCGGGGCGGCACCAACACCGACCTGTTGTACAGCGTGGCGAAAGCAGTGGCTGACCACCCCGAAGGCTTGTCCGGGGAGATCGTGTTCGTCGACAACGGCCAGGGGCAGTACGGCACAAACGGCGACGGCGGCTCCTTTGACTGGACAGAGTCGAACTCCCTGAACCGCGACCAGTCCACGCAGGATGTGATCGACCAGTTGCAGGGAGAGGGTGTCTCCATCAGCGGCTTTCTGTGGGACAGCATCACGATGAACCGCGTGCAGGAGTACAGCGAGGGCGACAGCGCGGACGGCTATGTTGTGGGCGATGAGATCTATCCCACAGGTTCGGAGGTCACCTACCCCAAGTGCACCACCGCCCAGGGCAATATGGTCAGTTTCAAGGAGGGCGTATGGGATGGTGAGAACTACGATAGCGACCGCCTCACCGTCATCAACCTGCCGGTACTCAAGCAGCACGGCATCTACCAGGTGACAGGTGCCGTGAAGGCCTACATGGGCGTGGTGGCCAACCGCATCACGGAGCACCGCGCTCACAACAATGTGGGCAGCGGCTTCATGGGCACCCAGATGGCCCACAGCCGGATTCCTGACCTCAACGTCATGGATATGATCTGGATAGGTGTAGACGGTGGCCCCGGCGTCAGCTATGAGGGGGCCGTAGAGCGGGATATGATCGCCGCCTCCACCGACCCCGTCGCCCTGGATTACTGGTGCGCCAAGTACGTGCTCATGCCCGCAATGGCGGAGCTGCCCGGCCAGACCGGCGAAGCCCAGAGCCCGGACGGCTCCGAGCCGGGAACCTTCGGCTACTGGCTTGCCTTGACCGCCCGGGAGCTGGAGCAAGCTGGAATTCCCGCTCGCATGGGCGACAACAACCTATACGTCGTAGAATAAACAGACGCACAAAAAAGAGGATGGCATCTGCCATCCTCTTTTGTATATATTCCGTTATTCGGTCTCTTCGTCCTCAATGCTGCCCTCAAAATCAAGCTCCAGCTTTTCGCCGCACTTAGGGCAGGGCAGTTCGCCGTCGTCCAACATTTCCTCATCCAGATAAATGTCCTCGCCGCAGCTGGGGCAGGTCACCTGATAGATATCGCCTTCGTAGTCCTCAAAGCCCTCGGGGTGATGGTGGCCGTGGTGATGCCCATTGTCGTGACCGCAGTCACAGCCGCAGTCCTCGGCCAGCACGTCAAGATCCTCGTCGATGCTCTCCAATTGGTCAACCATCAAATCCAGATCGGTCTCCAGCGCGTCCACATTCTCGGCGATATCGCCCAGCAAATCCAGAACAGCCAGCAAAAGCTTGCCTTCCTTGGTGCTGTCATCCACGCCAAGACCCTCTGCCAGTCCTTTGAGATATGCGGCTTTTTCCAAAATTTCCATATTACTTCCTTTCACTGCACTACTAATAAGTTACAGCAGGCACAAACCGGCAATGTGAAGCGTAGCTTCACATTACGCGCGCTCCATATACTCGCCGGTGCGGGTATCGATGCGAATCTTATCGCCCTCATTGATGAACAGCGGCACACGAATTTCCGCGCCAGTCTCCACTTTGGCGGGTTTGGTCACGTTGGTGGCGGTGTCGCCCTTGATGCCGGGCTCGGTATCTGTAATCGCAAGCTCCACGAAGAAGGGAGGCTCCACGCCAAAAACAGAACCCTTGTAGGAGAGCACCTTGACGTTCTCATTCTCCTTAATGAACTTGAGGGAATCCCCGATGATATCCTGGCCGACAGGCAAATTCTCATAGGTTTCGTTGTCCATGAAGTAGTACAGACCGCCGTCCTCATAAAGGTACTGCATGTCCTTGCGCTCTACAAACGCGTTTGGATACTTGTCGCTGGGATTGAATGTTTTTTCAATCATGCCGCCGGTGATGACATTGCGCACCTTTGTGCGGACAAAAGCTGCGCCCTTGCCGGGCTTTACATGCTGAAATTCCACTATTTGATAAACGTTGCCGTCCATCTCAAAAGTCACGCCGTTGCGAAAATCTCCTGCTGATATCATTGGGATCCCTCCAAAAATTACTGACAGAAACATAGCTGTACAATATCATTCATTTTACACGATGGAGAGCCATTTGGCAAGTTTTTCCTGTCGGCAGACCGCTTAAAGGACAATCAGCTCTTTGGGGCTGCCGGTGAAGTTGTGGTAGCCATCCTCTGTGATGCACACAATATCCTCAATGCGCACCCCAAATTCGCCCGGCAGATAGATGCCCGGCTCTACAGACAGCACCATTCCCGCCTCCAGCACCACGTCGCAGCCGGGGCTGAAGCGGGGATCCTCATGTATCTCCAGGCCCAGGGAATGCCCCAGCCCGTGGCCGAACAGCCCTGTGAACTCGCTGGCATTGATCAGGTCTCTGGCAACCTTGTCCACATCGCCGCAGACCATACCGGGAGCGATCTTCTCCATCGACTTCAGCTGGGCTTCCAGCACCTTGTAGTAGACCTCTCTTTGCTTAGCAGAGGGCTCCCCCACCGCGACGGTGCGGGTCATGTCTGAGCGGTAACCGCCCTAGGTGGAACCGAAGTCCATCACAACAAAGTCACCGGATTTTACAACATTCTCTCCCGGCACTGCGTGGGGCATGGAGCTATTGGGGCCCGCGGCCACGATAAAGGAAAAAGCAGCCTCTTCCGAGCCGTTGCGGCGGCTGTAGAACTCCATCTCCAGCGCGATTTCCTTCTCACTCATGCCGGGCTTCAAAATCTCCAGTGCGTACTGAAAGGTCTTGTCAGTGATATCCTGAGAGGCCTGGATGGCGTCGATCTCCTCCCTAGTCTTGACGGCGCGCTGGCGGTTGACAACCTCGCTGAACCGCTTGTCAAAAGCGATCTCCACCCCTTCCAGCTTGTCCTTCCAGCCCATGTAGGTGGAGAGGCTCATGGTGTCGCTTTCGACACCCAGGCTGATCACGTTGTGCTGGCGCAGAATCCCCAGCACCTGCTCATAGAGCTTATCCTGGAGGATGACCTGGCAGCCCTTCGCGCGGTTGGAGGCGGCCTCGAAGTAACGGGAGTCGATGATCAGCCAGCATTCCTGCCGCGTGACGATCAATGTGCCCGCGGAGGAGGGAAATCCAGTGTAATAGCGCCTGTTCACATCGGATGTGATGAGGGCGGCATCCAGTCCCTGGGGCAGATTCTGCATCAGTTTTTCCATGTTGCTCATTATGATCAATCCTTTCGATACTTTTGTTCAGCCTCTTCAAAAAGCAATCTCATGCTGCGGGCATCCTCCGCCTGGGTTCCCGCGGATTCACAGATGAAAAATGGAGCAACTCCCCGCTCCGCGCACAGCTCCGCCAACGGGGCGAAATCGGGGCCATATTCCGGATCGGCAAAGGTGAGATGATGTTTTTCCCCGCCGCCTGTATAAGCGATTTTGGAAAAGTGGACGTGAAAGTGCTTCGCCCTTTCCCCGCCCAGCTTGTCCTGAATGGCGTCCAGGATAGCGGCATAATCGTCTCGTCCCTTGATGCCGCCGAGGGTGCGTGCGTAGAGATGGCCGAAATCGACACAGGGAATCAAGCGCTCGTCCACCGTACACAGCTCCAGCACCTCGTCCAGTGTGCCCAGCTGGTTCACCTTTCCCATGGTTTCAGGGCACATGTGGATGTGCCCGTAACCTTCCCGGTCAAGCATGTCCTGAGCTTTTTTCAGCGTGTCCTTCGCCAGTAAAAGGGCTTCTTCCCGGCTGATTTTGGAGGCGGAGCCGGAGTGAACCACAATCCGGTCGCCGCCCAGCCAATCCACCGCCCGCGCGGATTGCAATATATAATCCAGGCTGGCCATACGCTTGGATTCATCCGTGCCGGAAAGGGATATATAGTAGGGTGCGTGAAGGGAGAGGGTAATTCCGCTCTCCGCCGCTTTCTCACCGAGGCTACGTGCCATCTCCTCTGAAACGCGCACGCCCCGCCCGCACTGGTATTCAAAGGCGTTCAGGCCCTTTTTGACGAGGTATTCCGGCACCTGGAGACTGCTTTTATAGCCCATTTCCCCAAAGCTCTGAGAATTTCCGGCAGGGCCGAAGAGGGGATATCGGTCAGCCATCCACCTTTGCCCCTCTCTTCTTATTATAGCGCTTCATGACACTGTTTTCCAGCATGCGTTTGAAGCGAAAAAACAGCCCGCCCTCTTTTTGCAGCGGCTCCACCCGAATGGTGGTCGCCCCATAGAGGTTGCCGCCCAGCACATCAGTGAATATCTGATCCCCCACTACCGCAATCTGCTTGATCGGCGGGTTTCCCAACAGGCTTCGCGCCTGCTTCATTCCTTTGGAAAGCGGCTTCATCGCATTGGGGCAGCAGGGAAGATTCACCTGCTCCGCAAAGCTGGAAACCCGCTGCGGCCTGTTGTTGGAGAGCAACACAACACCCACCCCCTGGGATGTCAGCCCGGCAAGCCAGTCCCGCACATCCTGCCCGATTGCCGGGTTATTGTGGGTGGTGAGAGTGTTGTCGATATCCAGTATCAGCGCTGTGACGCCGAGACTGTCCAACATTGATTTGTCAATTTGAATTACATTTTCCAGATACAGGTCGGGAAACAGCAGGGACACTGATCACTTCTTCCTTCCGGGTAGAAAAAAGCGGGCCGAAGTCAGCCCGCTTTTCGTCTAAAGTTATTTGAATTTGCGCTTGCGTGCAGCTTCCGATTTCTTCTTGCGCTTGACAGAAGGCTTCTCGTAATGTTCCCGTTTCCGCACTTCCTGCAGCACGCCATCCTTCGCGCACTGGCGCTTAAACTTGCGCAGGGCGCTGTCCAAGGACTCGTTGTCCTTCACACGAATTTCTGGCATCTTATCTACCCTCCCAACGTCACTAGACAGGAGTTATGTCGATCCCGCTCATCTCGTTCATCCGGTTCAGAAGGGAATCCAACAGCTATGATTATAGCTAAAAGGGAAAGTACTGTCAAGGGTAATCCGGTTCGTTTACAAAATACCAACAATTTGTTCGCCGTTTATTTCACAACGATGTTGACCAGCTTGCCTGGCACCACAATTTCCTTGACAATCTGCTTCCCGGCAATTTGAGCGGCGATTTCGCCATTCTCCTTTGCGGTAGCCAGCAATGCATCTTTGTCCGCATCGGCGGGAACCGACACCCTTCCCTTGATCTTGCCGTTCACCTGCAGCACAATCTCCACAACAGCGTCCTGGCATTTGGCGGGGTCGTATGCCGGCCACTTCTGCTGGGCAATCATCCCCTTGAAGCCCGCGGACTGCCAAATCTCCTCCGTGATATGGGGCGCGAAGGGGTTGAGCAGCTGCAAGAAGGTGCGCAGCTCGGCTTTGTTGACCGCCTTTTTATCTGAAATCTCATTGATCAGCGCCATCAACGTCGCGATAGCGGTGTTGAACTTGAGCGTCTCCACGTCCTCGCTCACCTTGCGGATGGCCTTGTGGAAGGAGCCCTCTAATTCCGGGGAATACTCCTCCCCGCCCACCACTATATCCTGCAATGCCCAGACCCGGTCAAGGAATCGGCGGCAGCCCCGCACAGAGCTGGTGCTCCAGGGCGCGCTTTTCTCAAAGTCGCCGATGAACATCTCGTACATGCGCATGGTGTCCGCGCCGTACTCCTCCACAATGGAGTCGGGGTTCACCACATTCCCCCGGGACTTGCTCATCTTGACGCCGTCCTCGCCCAGAATCATGCCGTGGCTGGTGCGTTTCTGGTAGGGCTCCTTCATTGGAACCACACCGATATCATACAAGAATTTGTGCCAGAACCGGGAATACAGCAGGTGCAGGGTTGTGTGCTCCATACCGCCGTTATACCAGTCCACCGGCATCCAGTAGTTGATCGCTTCCTTGGAGGCAATCTCCTTGTCGTTGTCCGGGTCGCAGTAGCGCAGGAAGTACCAGGAGGAGCCCGCCCACTGGGGCATCGTGTCGGTCTCTCTGCGAGCCGGGCCGCCACAGCAGGGACAAGTGGTGTTGATCCAGTCCTCCATGGCCGCCAGCGGAGATTCCCCTGTCTCGGTGGGCTTGTAGGAGTCCACTTCTGGCAGCGTCAGCGGCAGCTCGCTCTCGGGAATCGGCACATAGCCGCACTTGTCGCAGTAGACGATGGGAATGGGCTCACCCCAATAGCGCTGGCGGGAAAACACCCAGTCGCGCAGCTTGTAGTTGACGGTGGGCTCGCCCTTGCCCTGCTGCTCCAGCCAGGCGGTGATCTTCTTTTTCGCATCCTCCACAGACAGGCCGTCCAGGAAGCCGGAGTTGACCATCACGCCGGTTTCGCAGTCGGAGAAAGCCTCCTCCTCGATGTTGCCGCCCTTGACGACCTCGACAATGGGGAGAGCAAACTTCCTGGCGAACTCCCAGTCGCGGCTGTCGTGGCCGGGAACCGCCATGATCGCGCCGGTACCGTAGGACATCAGCACGTAGTCGGAGATGAAGATGGGGATTTCCTGCTCGTTGACAGGGTTGATGCCCCTGACGCCCTCCAGGCGCACACCGGTCTTGTCCTTGGCCACCTCGGCCCGCTCAAAGTCGGACTTGTGGGCGGCCTCCTCCTGATAGGCGTGGACAGCGTCCAGATTGGTGATTTTATCAGCCCACCGCTCCAGAAAGGGATGCTCGGGGGAAATGACCATGTAGGTCGCACCGAACAGGGTGTCCGGGCGGGTGGTGAATACTTCCAGCTCATCTCCGGCAGTGGTGCCGAAGCGTACCTGCGCGCCGGTGGAGCGGCCAATCCAGTGAATCTGGGAGGCCTTAACCCGTTCGGGATACTCCACCTCGTCCAGATCGTCAATCAGCCGCTGGGCATATTTTGTGATAGCCAGCATCCACTGGCTCTTCACCTTGCGGATGACCTCGTGGCCACAGCGCTCGCAGGTGCCGTTGATGACCTCCTCGTTGGCCAGCACCACTTTGCAGTCTGTGCACCAGTTGACCGCCATTTCCTTTTTGTAGGCAAGGCCCTTCTTGAACATTTGCAGGAAAATCCACTGCGACCACTTGTAGTAGGAGGGGTCTGTGGTGTTGATCTCCCTGTCCCAGTCAAAGGAAAGCCCCAGCGACTTGATCTGCGCCCGAAAGCGGTTCACGTTCTGCTCAGTGACAATGCGGGGATGGATGTTGTTCTGGATGGCGTAGTTCTCGGTGGGCAGGCCAAAGGCGTCCCATCCCATGGGGAACAGGACATTATAGCCCTCTGTTCTGCGCTTGCGGGACACCACATCCAGCGCGGTGTAGGGCCGGGGATGCCCCACGTGAAGGCCCTGCCCCGAGGGGTAGGGAAACTCCACCAAAGCATAGAATTTCGGCTTGTCAAATTCGTTTTTCACAGAAAAGGTCTTCTCGTCTTCCCAGACCTTCTGCCATTTCTGCTCCACCGATTTGTGGTCATACTTCGCCTTCACTTTATATTCACCCTTCCAAACCCGCCTGGGCAGGTCTCAGTTTTCTTTGATAATTCCGCTGATATCCACTTGGCTCGCATCGCCCCAAAGCCGCTCCAGCCCGTAGAAGCTGCGGGTCTCCTGGTAGAAGATGTGAATCACCACATCGCTGTAGTCCAGCAGCACCCACATGGCCGAGCTCTCGCCCTCCACACGGCGGGGCTCAATGCCCTGCTTGGTGAACTTATCCTCCAACTCTCCGGCCAGAGCCTTCACTTGGGTGGTGCTGGAGCCGGAGGCGATCACAAAGTAGTCGCCGAGTGTAGTCAGTTTGCCGATGTCCAGCAGCATGATGTCGGAAGCCTTTTTATTGTCAAGCAAGCGTACTGCCTGTTCCGCCATTTCTCTCGATGTCATAAGATGTCCTTTCCAAATGCTTAAATACTATCTTTCACACTTTTTTGATCTATATAGATAGTCGTTGTACCCCTCCACCGAACTGGGGATCAACGGCAGCTCTTCGCTAATTACCGTGCTGAGCCCAAAGGACAGCCCCAGCCAAACAGCCTCGTCCTTCTTTCCGGGCAGCAGCTTCCGGATGCGGTCGGCGTCGGGAAAATCCCGGTCGTCCGAAGTCCAGTCCGCCAGAAAGACGATCTCCTCCAGCGGAGCCATGTTTGCCTTGCCAAGAGTGTGCCAGGTCACGGCACCCAGAATCTCCTCATCGTCAATGTCCAGCTCCTCCCGCAGCCACACGCCGGCTGTGATACCGTGAAGGGCGCGGGGATTCGCCTTTGTGAAATTGTCAACAAGTATATCATGGGCGGAAAGGTATTGCAACTGCTCTCCGTCCGGCATTTCCTTGCAGATATCGTGGAGCAGACCCGCTATCGCCGCCTTCTCCTCATCCTGCCCCCAGGCCCCCGCCAGGCGGACAGACTGCTCCATCACGCAGACGCTGTGATGATAGCGCTTTTTGGAGAGCCGCTCCTTCAGCAGTTTTTTGTAATATTCAATCTTCTCCATACAGGCGATGCTCCTCAATATATTCCAGCACCTTGTCCGGCACCAGCCCCCGCACCGATTCCCCTCTTGCAATCTTCTCCCGAATCTCGGTGGAGGAGAGCGGCTTTGGAGTGATTTCCAGCAGGATACAGGCAGCGCCCTGGCCAGCCAAAAGCTTTTCATGCTCTTTTAGCGCGGCATGCTCACCCGGTTCTCGGGCTGCGGCACAGAGTGTCGCCAGCCGGTAGATATGTTCGGGTTCCCGCCAGTCCTGCACAGTGAGGAACATATCCGCACCCATCAGCAAAAATAAAGCGGCATCGGGGTGTAGGCTTTGCAGGTATTCCAGCGTCTGGTAGGTGTAACTGGTGCCCTCCCGCGCTATCTCATAGTCACACACCTCGATACAGGACAGGCCCTCTGCCGCCAGCCTGCACATGGCCAGGCGGTCTGTGCTGTCCGCCAAATCCTTCACCCGCTTGTGGGGTGGAATGTAGGTGGGGATGAGAAAGAGCTTGTCCAGTGCCAGCCTGTCCCGGAACTGCTCCGCCAGGTAGATATGGGAGTTGTGAATGGGGTTGAAGGTTCCCCCCAGCATGCCGATTTTCTGCATATCCATCCCTGTTTCTGCTATTTTAGTTCGATCTTGGGCTTCTCGTGGTTGCGGCGGAACAGCACAAAGCGGGTGCCTATCACCTGTACGATGTCCGCGCGGCACCGCTCCGCCAGCTGCTGGGCAACCTCACGCGATGTGATGGGGGAGGTCTCCAGCACCCGCAGCTTGATGAGCTCCCGGGCGGTGAGGGCATCCTCCACCTGGGTGACGGTTGCATCTGTGATACCGCCCTTGCCAACCTGGAGGATCGTCTCCATTCCATTGGCCATGCTTCGCAGCATCGCCCGTTGTTTGGTAGTAATCATTTACGTATCATTCCTCATATAGTTGTCCAACATAACAGCAAAGGCCCGCAGCGCCCTGCCCCTGTGGCTGATCTCGTCTTTTTCGTCATCGCTGAGCTCGGCAAAGGTTTTCCCCTTCTCGGGTACCAAGAAGATAGGGTCGTATCCGAAACCGCTGTTTCCCCTCGGTGCATCGGCCACCACCCCAGGACAGACCCCCTCGCATTCCAGCAGGGTGTTCTCGTCCAGCACGCAGCAGATAGCGCTGACAAAGCTTGCTGCACGTTTTTCTCCCGGCACGCTCTCCAGCTCTTTGTAGAGCAGGGCGAACTTGGTGGGATAGTCTGTATCCTCCCCGCCGTACCGGGCGGAGTAGATCCCCGGCGCGCCATTCAGCGCATCCACGCAGAAGCCTGAGTCATCGGCAACCGTGGGCAGTCCGCTTTTGCGGTAGAGGTCCAACGCTTTGATGCGGGCGTTCTCCGCAAAGGTTTCGCCGGTCTCCTCGGCGTCGGAGACGACACCTGCCTCCTTCGGCGAGATCACCTCGACACCCAGATGTGCCAGTATGCGGCGCAGCTCCTCCAGCTTGTGGGGATTGCCCGTGGCAGCCAAAAGCTTCATTAGACTATTCCTCCAATTTCCAACAGTCGCGAAATTTGGTCTGGTATCGCCTTTGCGATATTTCGGCTCCTCTGGCCGAAAAAGATCAAATTCGGTAAGTTTGATATAGATTGAGCCGCCCTTGCTCAATCTATATCAAACATTCCGTTGGCAAACTCCACCGGGTCGAATGGGCGCAGGTCGTCAATCTGCTCACCCACCCCCACAAACTTGATTGGAATACCCAGCTCCTCCTTGATGCCCACTACAACGCCGCCCTTGGCGGTGCCGTCCAGCTTGGTGAGGATGATGCCCGTGATCTCGGCGACCTCGTTGAACTGACGGGCCTGATTCAGGGCATTCTGGCCGGTAGTGGCATCCAGCACCAGCAGGGACTCCACATCCGCGTCGGGAAGCTCCCGTTCGATGACGCGGCGCATCTTTGCCAGCTCATCCATGAGGTTCTTCTTGTTGTGCAGCCTCCCCGCCGTGTCGCAGATGATGACATCCTTGCCTCTGGCCTTGCCGGCCTGAAGGGCGTCGTAGACCACGGCGGCCGGGTCGGCCCCCTCCGCGTGGCGGACGATCTCCACATCCGCCCGGTCAGCCCATACCTGGAGCTGATCGATAGCGGCGGCCCGGAAGGTGTCGGCTGCGCCAAGCAGCACGCCCTTGCCCTCCGCCTTCAGGTTGGCGGACAGCTTGCCGATGGAGGTGGTCTTGCCCGCGCCGTTGACGCCGATCACCAGTATCACCGAGGGTTTGGTGTCCATCTTGAGGGAGTAGTCCCCCTCCAGCATTTCAGACACGATGTCCCGCATCATGCCCTTGAGCTCCCTGGGGTCGGTCACCCCGGTCTTTTTGATGCGGGCACGCAGCTCGTCGCAGATGCGGGAGGCCGTGACCGTCCCCACATCCGCCATGATCAGCGTCTCCTCCAGCTCGTCGATCAGCTCGTCGTCGATCTTCGTAAAGGAGTTGATAATGCTGTTCATCTGCCCCGCAATGCTGTCACGGGTCTTTTTGAGCCCCGCTCCGATTTTAGAAAACAGTCCCATCAGCTATTGGCCTCCAAATTCAATTTACTCTCCACCTCGTGGATGCGCAGCTCCAGCAGCTTGCTGACGCCCTCCTCCTGCATGGTGACACCGTAGAGCACATCTGCCTCTTCCATTGTGCCGCGGCGGTGGGTGATGGCGATAAACTGGCTCTTGTCGCACATCTGCCGCAGGTAGGAGGCAAACCGCACAACATTGACATCGTCCAGCGCCGCCTCGATCTCGTCCAGCAGAACAAAGGGGGCGGGCTTCACCTTCAGGATCGCGAAGTAGATTGCGATTGCCACAAATGCCTGCTCGCCGCCAGAGAGCAGCGACAGGTTCTTGATCACCTTGCCGGGGGGCTGTACATGAATTTCCACCCCCGCCTCCAGCACATCGTCGGTGTCGTCGGTGAGCAGCAGCTCCCCTTTTCCGCCCCCAAACAGCTCCGTGAATACCTTTGAGAATTCGGCGGCGATTTTGATGAAGTTGTCCTGGAAAATGCTGCGCATCTCTTCGGTGAGCTCGCTGATCAGCGTTTCCAGCTGCTCCTTTGAGGCTGTCACGTCCGCCACCTGCTCGGCGAGGAAGGTGTAGCGCTCGTTGACCTCGGCAAACTCCTCGATAGCGTCCACATTTACCGAGCCCAGCGCCCGTATTTTGCTCCGCAGCTCGTTCAGCCGCCGCTGGGAAGCATTGACATCCTCCAGGGGTTCCGCAACCTCCGCCGCCTGGGAGCGGGTCAGCTCATACTCGTCCCACAGCTTGGAGATGATGCCGTCGTATTCCGACTGTACGGCGCGCACCCGCTCCTCCAGCCGCACCAGCTCCCGGGAGACCTCCTCCCGCCTGCCGGAAAGCTCTTTATCTTTTGCCCGCAGGTCGGTGGTCTCCTTCTCCAGCGCGGTGCGCTCAGCGGAGAGGCGCGCGATCTCCTCGTTGCTGCGCGCCACCCTGCCCTGGACGACGGTCTTGTCCTCGCCCAAGCGAGTGATTTCCTCTTCGATGGCGGTGTTTTTCTCTCGCAACTCCCGCTGCTCCCGACGCAGCCGCTCCGAGCGCGCATCGGCGTTTTCCAGCTCCTCGCGCAGCCTGGCCAGCTCCTGCTCCAGCGCATCGATATCCTTCTGGGCGGAGAGCTCCGACATCTGCTGCTCCGACAGCGCCTGGCGGGTGGTTTCGCTGCCTACCCGCAGGGTGGTCAATCTGTTGTCCACTGAGGCGGTTTCCTCCCCCAGCGCATCCAATCTGCCCTGGGTCTCCTCCAAAAGCTTCGCCGAGGAGTCGTCGCCCTCCCGCAGCTCTGCAAGCCGCCCGGTAAGGGCCTCCACTTCTTTCGCCGCAAGCTCCCTGTTCGTCTCCGCCTGAGCAAGACTGCGCTCCAGCTGCTCCAGCTGGAAACCGAGGCGAACCTTGTCCTCCTGGGCGCTCTGTATCTCCGCCACCGTGCCGGAGAGGGCCGCATCCAGGGAGGAGAGTTCCTCCCCAACCGCCCGAAGGCCGGGCTCCATCTCCCGCACCTTGCCGCGAAGCTCCTCCGCCTCTGCGTGGAGCCGCTCGATCTCACTGCGACGGCCCAACACGCCCGCACTGCGCGCGGTGGAGCCGCCTGTATAGGAGCCTCCCGCGTTGATGACCTGGCCGTCCAGCGTCACAATGCGAAACTTATAACCATTCTCTTTGGCGATGGCGGTGCCAGTATCCAGGTCGTCCACGACGCAGATTCTGCCCAGCAGCTGGTCGACTATGCCCTGAAAACGGCTGTCGGCCCGCACCAGCCGGGATGCCACACCGATGAAACCCTCGTGCTTTTTCAGGTGGGAGAAGTCGCTCTCCCTGCCCTTGACGGACGAGATGGGCAGGAAGGTCGCCCGGCCCGCCTTGGCCTCCCGCAGCATGGAGATCGCCCGTTTTGCCGTCCCCTCGTCCTCCACCACCACATTCTGCATGGCGGGGCCTAATGCAATCTCAATGGCGGTGGCGTACTCCTCCTCTGTGGAGATGATGGAGGACACCACGCCGTACACTCCGCACAGCGCTCCCCGCCCGCTCTGGGAGAGGATGTACTTGACGCTGCCTGCGAAGCCCTCCATGTTGGCTTCCAGGTCTTCCAGCAGCTTGGCCCGGTTGACCTTCTGCTTTCCCTGTTCCACCAGCTTATCCATGGCCTGCTGAAGCTCTGTCCGCTTGCGCTCCCGCGATTCCTGCTTGAGTGCATAGCCCGACCGAGTGTTCTCCAGGGAGTCAACTGTTCCCTGGGCTTCCTCAATCTGCTTGTTGCACTCGGCAATGCTGCCTTTGTATTCCTCCACTGCGCTGTCGTGGGCAGTGCTGTTTTTTCTCAAATCTTCCAAGCGACTGGCGCTCTCCACCATTCTTGTGGCGCCCGCAGCCTGCTCCAGGCGCAGCTCCGCCATGGCGCTTTCCAGGGACTCCTTCCGCACTTGAAACTGCCGTAGCTCCTCCTCGGTGCGCTCTATCTGCAGGCGCTGTTCTTCCAGCCGCTCTGTATTGGCGGTCATGCGGCCCCGAAGCTGCTCCAGCTCAGTGAGAGCATCAGCCCTCTCCTGCTCCTTTTCGGTCAGTAGTCGCTGGGTCTCTTCCCCGCCGGGGCCCATGCCGCCAAGCTCTTCTTCCAGCTGGCCGATGCGGCTCTGGTTGTGGCCGATATCGTTGTGCAGTACCGCAATGCGCGCTTCCCCAGAGGAGAGGTTTTCCTCCATCGTCCGAATCTCGCCCCGCAGGCGGTCGGACTCGGCGGAACGCTCCTGCATTTTGCGGTAGGCATCGTTGATGGACTCCTCCAACCGCTGTCCTTCCAGTTCCAGCTGTTCATAGTCATTTTTGGCGATGAGCACGTTGTTTTGCTGTTGGAAAAGCTGCTCCCGCAACTGCTCGAGGCTCAGCATCCAGAGGGAGATTTCCAGCCCCTTGCGCTCCTCCGCCAACTTTAAGAACTCCCTCGCTTTTTCGGACTGCACGCGAAGCGGCCCCACCCGATCCTCCAGCTCTGTGAGGATGTCGGTGAGGCGCAGTAAGTTTTCCTGTGCGGCGGCAAGTCGGCGCTCCGCTTCGGTGCGGCGGTAGCGGAATTTTGCGATTCCGGCGGCCTCCTCGAAGATTTCCCTGCGGGAGCCGCTCTTTGCCGAGACAATCTCGGCGATCCTGCCCTGCCCGATGATGGAGTAGCCGTCCCGGCCAAGGCCGGTGTCCATAAACATCTCGTGGATGTCCCGCAGGCGCACCATGTTGCCGTTAATGCGGTATTCGCTCTCCCCCGAGCGGTAGAGGCGGCGGGAGATCGTGATCTCCTTCTCCTGTTCCGCCAGCGCGCCGTCGGAGTTGTCTATGGTGAGCTGCACCATTGCGTAGCCCACCGCCTTGCGTGTCTGGGTGCCCCCGAAGATGACGTCCTCCATCTTGCCGCCCCGCAGCGTCTTGGTGGATTGCTCTCCCAGCACCCAGCGGACAGCGTCGGCAATATTCGATTTTCCGCTGCCGTTTGGCCCCACCACCGCCGTGATGCCGTCCCCAAACTCCAGCCGGGTTTTGTCGGGAAAGGACTTGAAGCCCTGCAATTCCAGTGAACTCAGCCGCAAGGTATGGTCTCCTTTATATTGTATATGGAACTTGTCGCGATTTGCTGTGCCATGAGGATATCATCGATTTTTCTTTTATTTTTCGCCAAATAATTCCAGTGCCTGGCGTGCGGCCTCCTGTTCGGCATTCTTCTTGCTTCTGCCCTCGCCGCGACCGACAACATTGGAGTTGAGCATCAGCTCCACCACAAAGCGCTTGTCGTGGTCGGGGCCGCTCTCCTCCACCAGCTGGTACGAGATGACCTCTTCGGGGTTTTGCTGGACAATCTCCTGCAGCAAAGTCTTGTAGTCCTGAAAGCTCTGTTCATCGCCGCCTTGCAGCATCTCCTCCACAAAAGGGATGACGAAGGCGCGGGCGCTGTCCATGCCGTTGTCTAGGTAGATTGCGGCGATCAGCGCCTCGAAGGCGTCGGCCAGGATGGAATCCCGCTCCGCTCCCCCGTTCTGCTTCTCCCCGTGGCCCAGGGAGAGATATTCCCCCAGCTTGATGCTCCGCGCAAACTCGCACAGGGACTGCTCGCAGACCAGCGACGCCCGCAGCTTTGTGAGGTCACCCTCCGGCAGGCGGAAATTGCGGAACAGGAAGTCGGAGACAATGATGGACAACACCGCGTCCCCCAGAAATTCCTGGCGTTCGTTGTTGGTGGTGCTGCGCTTGACCTCGTTCGCGTAGGAGGAGTGGGTCAAAGCGGTCTGGAGATAGCTTTTCTCCTCAAAGGTGTATCCGATTGTATTCTCCAGCTGGGCGATATCCTGCTTCATGGCGCTGTCCCCTTTGGAATGGCTTTATTGATCCTTTTCAGCGGCTTTGATCTGAGCCAGGGCTTGTTCCACCTGGGCGATCACCTGGTGCTCCACCATCTCTTTCGCCTGCCGAATGGCATTCTTGATGGCGTGGGCGTTGGAGCTGCCGTGGGCCTTGACAACCGGCTTCGCGATGCCCAGCAGCGGCGAGCCGCCATATTCGGTGTAGTCCATCCGCTTGCGGAAGTTCATCACATTCTTTTTGACGATCAGCGCCGCAACCTTGGAAAGTGTGCTGCCCAGCAGAATCTTTTTGAGCTCAACGCTCATCATCTTGCCCATGCCCTCGGTGAGCTTCAGAATGACGTTGCCGGTAAAGCCGTCGGCCACCGCAACATCACAGCCCCCCAGAGGAAGGTCTCTGCCCTCCACGTTGCCGATGAAGTTGACCGGGGCCTCTTTGAGGAGCTTGTTCGCCTCGATTTGCAGCTCAAGGCCCTTGGTCTCCTCTGCGCCGATGTTGACCATTCCCACCCGGGGAGAAGCCAGGCCGAACATCTTTCCCATGTAGGCGGAGCCCATAATACCGAACTGGCAGAGCATCTCAGGGCGGCACTCCGCGTTGGCCCCGCCGTCGATGAGCATGTACTGCCCGTCCGTGGTGGGCATCACGACCGCGATTGCGGCCCGCTTGATCCCCTTGATCCGCTTGACAATCAGCGAGGAGCCAACCGTGACCGCCCCGGTGCTGCCCGCCGAGACAAAGGCATCGCCTCCGCCCTCGGCCAACAGCTTCAGACCAACCGTGATGGAGCTGTCCGCATATTCCTTGACGACAGAAGTGGGATCGGCCTCGACAGGCATGACCTGCCCGGCCCCGGCAAAAATCATTCCCTTGTCGGAAATACTCTCCTTTGCCATCAGCTGCCGGAGCTCCTGCTCCTTGCCGCAGAGGACAACCTCGATGCCGTATTCCGCGACAGCTAGTGCAGACCCCTTCAAAACTTCCAGGGGCGAGTTGTCGCCGCCGTGGGCATCCACGATAATTTTCATGCCGGATTTCATCCTCTCTGCCTGTATTTTCAGAATTTCTGTACTGCGAGTGCTTGCTGTAAGCTGTCCAGAGCGCGATCCGCCACCATCTGGTAGCGCTCCTGCTTACCCTTCACCCGGATGGGCAGTGGCGGCAGAATGCCCATGTTGGCCCCCATTGGCTGAAAGTCCTCCACCTCGGGATTGCCCACATAGGCGCTCAGCGCTCCCAGCATGGTGTCCTCCGGCAATGTAAGGGGTTCCTTCCCCGACAGCTTCCGGGCCAGATTGTGGGCGGCGATCAGCCCGCTGGCGGCTGACTCCATATAGCCTTCCACCCCTGTGATCTGCCCGGCAAAGTAGATGCGCCTGTCCCTCCTAAGGGAAAAGTCGGCGTCCAGCAGCCGGGGACTGTCCAGAAAGGTGTTGCGGTGCATGACTCCATAACGGGCGAACTCCACATTCTCCAGCCCCGGAATCAGCGAAAAAACCCGCTTCTGCTCGGGAAAGCGCAGGTTTGTCTGAAAGCCCACCAGGTTGTACAGGCTGCCCGCGGTGTTCTCCCTGCGCAGCTGCACAACCGCCCAGGGGCGGTGGCCGGTACGGGGATCGCGGAGCCCCACTGGGCGGAGAGGCCCAAAGCGCAGGGTATCCTTTCCCCGTTTTGCCATGACCTCCACCGGCATACAGCCCTCGTACACCCTACCGTTTTCCTCGAACTCCTTCAGTGGAACAGCTTCCGCCTCCACCAGGGCCTCGTAAAAGCGTTCATACTCCTTCTGGGAGAAGGGGCAGTTGATGTAGTCGTCCTCACCCCGGCCATATCGGGCAGCGAAAAAGGCTTTGTCCATATCCACCGAATCCGCTGTCACAATGGGGGCCGCGGCATCGTAAAAGCTGAGAGACGCCGTGCCGCAGAGTTCCGCAATCTCCGCCGCCAGAGCGTCGGAGGTGAGCGGCCCTGTGGCGATGATGACGTCGCCCTCGGGGATTGTCACGGTCTCCTCCCTCACAGTTGTAATGAGAGGGTGGCTTTGGATGCGCTGTGTCACCAGCGCGGAAAAGTCGTCCCTGTCCACTGCAAGCGCTCCGCCAGCCGCAACCTGGGCCTTGTCGGCGCAGTCCAGCAGCAGGGAGTCCAGCAGCCGCATCTCCGCCTTGAGAAGCCCCGCGGCGGAGGCGGTGCGCATCGCTTTCAGGGAGTTGGAACAGACCAGCTCCGCGAAATTTTCGGAGCGGTGTGCGGGGGAAAACCGTTTGGGCTTCATCTCATAGAGGCTGACCGGAATGCCCCGCTGGGCAAGCGTCCACGCCGCTTCACAGCCGGCGAGACCTGCTCCAACGACCGAGACCCTATTCGGCACTGTCTTCTGGTTCCTTCTCGAAGCCGCAGCCCTCTTTCAGGCAGTGCACCTTTGCAGCCTTGCCCGTCTTCTGGAACAGGGTGGAACCGCACTTGGGGCACTCTTCCTTGAGGGGCTTGTCCCAGGTGACAAAGGTGCAGTCAGGGTAGCCCTCGCAGCCGTAAAAGGCGCGGCCTTTCTTGCTCTTTTTGGCGATGACCTTCTTGCCGCAGACAGGGCAGATGCCGCCTGTCTCCTGGACGATCTTCTTGGTATTCTTGCACTCTGGGAAGCCGGGACAGGCCAGGAATTTGCCGAACCGGCCAACCTTGATGACCATATTCTTTCCGCATTTTTCGCAGATGATATCGGTCTCTTCCACCGGAATCTTGACCCTGGTGCCCTCCATGTTCTTCTCGGCGGTTTCCAGGTTGCTGGCAAAGCCCTCGTAAAAGTTGTCCAGCACCTTGACCCAGTCGGTCTTGCCCTCCTCCACCTCGTCCAGCTTGTTCTCCATGTCGGCGGTGAACTCGGTGTCGACGATATCCTTGAACTGATCCTGCATCAGCTGGGTCGTGACCTCGCCCAGGGTTGTGGGCTTGAGCGCCTTTGCGTCCCGCTCCACATAGTTGCGGGCCAAAATGGTGGTAATGGTGGGGGCGTAGGTGCTGGGACGACCGATGCCGTTCTCCTCCAGCGTCTTGATGAGAGAGGCCTCAGTGTAGCGCGGAGGCGGCTGAGTGAAATGCTGGTTGGGCAGCACTTCCTTTACGCCCAGCTTGTCCCCAACCTCCATGGCGGGCAGAGCGCCCTCCTTTTCGTCATCGGCGCTCTCCTCGCCCACATCCTTGGTCACCTCGTAAAGTCGTGTGTAGCCGTCAAACTTTACGGTGTACCCAGAAGCTGTAAAGGTGTAATCCTCCACATTGATCTTGGCGGAGACGGCATCCAGCAGGGCATTGGCCATCTGGCAAGCTACAAAGCGCTCCCAAATCAGCTTGTACAGCTTGAACTGGTCGCCAGTAAGACTGCCCTTCACCTCTGCAGGGGTGAGAGCTGGCATGGTGGGCCGAATCGCCTCATGGGCGTCCTGGGCGCTCTTTTTTGACTTGTACTCCCGCACTGATGGGGGGAGGTATTCTTTGCCGTAGGTCTTCTGGATGAAATCCGTGACCTCCGTGATGGCCTCGGCGGAGATGCGCAGGCTGTCGGTACGCATGTAGGTGATAAGACCCACAGCACCCAACTCCTCCAGCTCAACGCCCTCATAGAGCTCCTGGGCGGCCTTCATGGTGCGGCGCGCCTGGAAGCCCAGTTTCTTAGAGGCCTCCTGCTGGAGGGTTGAAGTCGTAAACGGGGGTGCCGGTGACTTGCGGCGCACCGACTTTTTTATGTCGGCCACGACAAAATCTTTGCCGTCAATATCCGCCAGAATGCCCTTGGCTTCCTCTTCGTTCTTGATAGCAATCTTCTTGCCGCTCTTGGAGTGGAGCTTTGCGTCGAATGCCTTCTTCGATTTCTTGCCCAGGAGCTTGGCGTCAATCGTCCAATACTCCTCGCTCTTAAACTTGCGAATCTCCTCTTCCCTGTCCACGATCAGGCGGACAGCGACAGACTGCACCCGTCCGGCAGAAAGGCCCTTGCGCACCTTTCGCCACAGGAAGGGGCTGAGCTTGTAGCCCACAATGCGGTCAAGGATTCGGCGCGCCTGCTGGGCGTTTACCAAGTCGATATCGATGCTGCGCGGAGAGGCCATGCCCTCCTTGACGCCTGATTTCGTGATCTCGTTGAAGGTCACCCGGGTGGGGGCTGCAACGTCCAGGTCAAGAAGCTGTGCGAGATGCCATGAAATGGCCTCGCCTTCCCGGTCAGGGTCGGTGGCCAGATAGACCGTATCGCTCTTTTTCGCTTCCTTTTTCAGGGTGTTTACAAGGCTTTCCTTCCCCTTGATCTCGGTGTATTGGGGCTCGAAATTGTTGTCCACGTCCACACCCAGCTTGGACTTGGGCAGATCGCGAATGTGCCCATTGGAGGCCAACACCTCAAAGTCTTTACCCAGATATTTCTGAATGGTTTTCGCCTTGGCGGGGGACTCCACGATGACTAGTTTTGACATGCGTGTAATGGTTCCTTTCCTGCGCCGCATAATCTGCGCGCTGCCTTACAATAATCTAAAATCTGGTAAACAATCCACCGGGGTGACTGGCAATCACGCCCAGCAATTCCAGCTCGGTGAGCGCATACAGCACATCTCCGATGTCCTGCCCCGTCGCCATTGCCAGGCTGTCTGCCGTTGCCGGAACAGTCTCCACAGCATCATACACCTTTTGAACGTTGGGGTCAATGTCGGCTGGGAGCGGCTGCGGTTCGGGCTTGCTCACTTCCCGCTGAGGAGTATCCTTCTTGGTTATCAGCCCGGCAAACTCGGGATACTCCATTAATATATCCATGGGGGAAGTCACCAGCTTGGCACCCTCCTGGATCAGCCGGTTCGCCCCGGCAAATCCGGACTTGAAGATACCGCCGGGTACCGCGAATACTTCCCTGTCCATGTCGGCGGCCAATCGGGCGGTGATCAGCGCACCGCTGTCTTCGCCAGCCTCGACCACCACAACGCCGCGGCACATTCCGGCGATTACCCGGTTGCGAACGGGAAAACGGGAGCGAAACGGTTCTGTGCCCATGGGGTACTCGCTGACAACCGCTCCATTATCCCGGATGGCCCGTTTGAGGGCCGCACTGTCCCTGGGGTAGTCGATATCAAGCCCGCAGGCCAACACGCCGACCGTCTTTCCGCCCACCGACAGCGCTCCCCCGTGGCAGAAGGAGTCGATGCCCTTTGCAAGACCGCTCACCACTGTGGCGCCGTAACAGGCGAGTCCCTCCGCCAGATACTCCGCGGCTTTCTCGCCGTATTCGGTGTAACTGCGGCTGCCCACCATGGCGATGGGCAGGTTGTCCCGCAGGCAGCCTAAATCACCCTTTACATAAAGAGCTGCTGGCTTTGAGTAGCTGTGGAGAAGCATGGGGGGATAATCGGGATGGTCGGGGGTGATCACATCGCAGCCCTTTTTCAGCGTGGTGTGGAGGATTCGTTTTGCCCGCTCCATGGCCTTTTCCGCCAGGATGCGCTCACCGCCGGTGAGGACGGCTTCTCCAGCCCGACAGGCCGCATACAGCGCCTCCGGGTCGGGCCACTCCTCCATGACATTGTGGGAGCGGGCGGTGCCAACTCCAAACATCTGCTGGTGCCAAATCCAATACAGGGGCTCGGCCATGGCGCTCACCTCTCCTCACAGTTTCATCGGCTGCGGCCGAACATCTCCCACAGAAGGATTGCAGCTGCGGCTGCAGCGTTGAGAGATTCCGCGCCGTCCGCCATCGGGATCACAACCGCTTCATCACACTGGCTGATTCTCTCCCCGGTGAGGCCGTTGCCCTCGTTGCCAATTACCAGCCCGCCGCCATCTGCAAGTGAGCCATTTCCCAAGGGAATTGCGGCATCGGTGAGAGCCGCAGCGTAGACATGGCATTCCGCAGCCTGCAAATTGACGATCACCTCATCAAGAGACTCTCCCTCCACTATGGGCAGGCGGAGCGCCGCGCCCATGGAGGCCCGCAGCGTCTTGGGGCTGTAAAGGTCGGGACAGCTTTCCAGGAACACGCCCTCAACGCCCATTGCCAGCGCCGTGCGGAGAATCGCGCCCAAGTTGCCGGGATCCTGGAGAGAATCCAGAAGGAGATAGCGGCCATTCCTTTTTATTGTAACTGCCCGCCGGGTGTTGTCAAGTTTTCGGCAGACGGCGAACACACCCTGGGGGCTGCGGGTATCCCCAATGCGGGCGGACAGTTCCTCAGAGAGCTCCAGCACGGTTTCGGCGGTTCGGGCGACTGACTCAGCCTCCGGGTACTTCTCCATGGCGGAGGAGGTGAAAAAAGCTGTCATCACTTCCGCGCCGGACTGCGCCACATCGGCACAGAGCCTTGCGCCCTCCACCACGAACAGGCCAGCTTCGTCCCTCGCCTTCTTAGAGGAGAGCAGAGCGCACAGCTGTTTGACCTGGGGGTTGTCCCGGGATGTTATCGTCACTTCGCTCTCCCCTCCCAAAAAAAGCAAGCGCCCGAACACAAATTCAGGCGTCGCGTTTATTCTTATCGGTCGCCCTATGCGCGTGCCGCCTTGGCCTTCTCACAGAGGTCTGTGAACGCCTTGGGGTCGGCAATGGCAATCTCGGAGAGCATCTTGCGGTTGAGGACGACATCCGCCTTCTTGAGGCCGTTCATAAAGGTGGAGTAGTTCATGCCGTTCATCTTGGCGGCGGCAGAGATGCGGGTGATCCACAGGGAGCGGAAGTTGCGCTTCTTCTGCTTGCGGCCGATATAGGCGTACTGGCCGGATTTATAGACGGCCTGTTTCGCCATCTTAAAGTGTCTGCTCTTGGCGCCGTAATAACCTTTCGCCAGCTTTAGAACCTTATTCCTTCTTTTGCGCGTGGACATTGCGCCTTTCACACGAGCCATATCTGAAACCTCCCATTAATATCGGATGATGTTTTTTATTTTTATTTGTAGGGAATGAGCACCTTGAGTGTCTTCGCATTGGTCACATCGGCGTAGGTCGCCTTGCGAAGGCCCCTCTTCCGCTTGGTGGACTTCTTGTTCAGAATGTGGCTCTTGTAGGCTTTCGCCCTCTTGACCTTCCCGTTCTTGGTCAGATTAAAGCGCTTTTTCGCTCCGCTGTGCGTTTTCAGCTTTGGCATGGTAGAAACCCCTTTCATTATCTAAGAAATAGAGGGGAACTGCCCCGCCAGGGCATAGTTCGGCCCCGGCAAATTGACAATCCTCTTACTCCTGTTCTTTCTCTTTTTCCTTCGCAGCCTTTGACTGCTTGGGCAGCTTGGAGTTGATAAACATGATCATGCTGCGCCCCTCGATTTTGGGAATGCGGTCGATTTCACCGAACTCCGCAATCCCCTCGGCAAAGCGCTTCATATTCTCCTGGGCGATCTCCGGGTGAGCCATCTCCCTGCCGCGGAAGCGGATGGAGACCTTCACCTTGTCGCCGTTTTTCAGGAACTTGATCGCGTTTTTCATCTTGGTCTCGAAATCGTGGGTGTCGATCTTCACCGAGAGGCGAATCTCCTTGATTTCGATGGTCTTTTGATTCTTTCTGGCGTCCTTTTCCCGCTTGGCCTGCTCAAAGCGGTGCTTGCCGTAGTCCATAATGCGGCAAACCGGGGGCTTGGCCGTGGGGGCAATCTTGACCAGATCCATATTCTTTTCGCTTGCAAGGCGCATTGCGTCGGCAATGGAAACAATGCCCAGCTGCTCGCCATCTACCCCTACCAGGCGGACTTCTCTGTCGCGGATCATTTCATTGATCTGCACTTCATTCTTTTGTTTGCTGATAATCAAGCACCTCCACTGTGTTGATTGTCTGTTAAGCCCATAGAGCGATTGCTTCTTTATGCAACAAAAAACGCAGCCACTTCCGGCCGCGTCTACAGAGTACACCCGCAATTCGAGGGGCGTTTACTGTATAAACCGCGCCTGGATTCATCCGGCGGGTGAGAACGGCTGAAGGTTCTTCTTTGTTGTCTAAAATAGTATACACGCCACCGGCCACTTTGTCAAGGAATTTTTACTGGGAGGGCAGCAGCCTCTGCAATACCCGCAGCACATAGGTTTGATCTAAGACCCGGTTGTTCATCCACCACAGGCTGTCCCCGGTGAAAAGGATCAGCAGGTTCAGAAGCAGCACCAGAAGCAGCAGCACAATCGCCGCCATCGCGACGCCGAGAACACCGCCAAGCGCCATGTTGACCGGGCCGATCACCGGCAGCTTGTTGACGCCGTTGAACAGCCTGCCGATCAGGCGGATGACAACAGCGAGCAGCACAAACAGGAGCAAAAAGATGAGCGCGGACAGCAGCCATGTGACAGGCCCGCCCACCGCGGAATCCACAAGGTCGGCTATTGTCTGACGCGTGCTGTCGTCGAGGGTGGTCGGAATCTGGGCCTGTGCCGCGGGTAGATAATCCCCCGCCGCCTCCTGCAGCCACTCGGGCAGCACCGTCACCAAGCTCCCGGAGGCGTCCACCCCCTGCTGGAGGGCTTCCTCCACCCGGTCATACACCGCGTTGTGCAAAGCACCACTCACTGTGCCGGTGTAGAGTTTTTCCGCCAGCACCGGGCTGAACACCGATGCCAGTATCGCCGCCACTGCATAGCACAGCACCGTCACCAAGGTACGCAAAAAGCCCCGCTTGGCACAGCGGTAAATGCACCAGACGACGATCAGCACCGCCAAAAGATCCCATAAAATCCAGATCATGCCTTCTATATTGATATCCATACCTCACCTATTCCATATTGGGGAATTGTACCGATAACGGCGTAGCCGTTATTATGGCCCCAACGGCCATAAAGGTACAAAACCCAAGTTAGAAAGATTTGTCTTTCTAACTTATTCCCCGCTGCTCTGTTCGGCAGAAGCCTCTTCAGAGGATTCTGCCTCCGGCACTTCCGCACCCAATATCTCAATTTCCGTCTTTGTCAGCAAATAAATGCGGTCTCCCACCGCTTCCATCCTCTGGACGCTCTGCACGGGGTATTCCTCTTGAAGTTCCAGCGAACTGTTGTACCGACTGACCCCGTTCGCGGTGAGCAGGTATATCCCCTGGGAGGAGACAACCGCGTCCAGCACCCTGCCGCCGGAGTCGATCCGGCCCTTTGCCACCGCGCTACCATCCAGCAAAATCACATCCTGCTCCCGGGTGGTGTTGTTTTCACAGGCTAGCAGCATGCTTGTGCCGTCACTCTCGAAAATGCGGATGCGCAAGCTGTCGGGTAAATTGTACTCACCGAAGCGCTCCCCCTTGTCGTCAAAGAGCAGATATTGCCGGTCGGTGAGCACTGCAATGGTGCGCTCATCGAGATACTCCAGCGAGACCAGCAGCCCGTCCGGTATCGAGAAACTCGCCTTTACCTCGTCCGCCGTCAGGGAATAGACGACGACCAGCGTTTCCAACGAGCCCTCCACAGTGGTGAGGTGCCCCACCGCCAGATTTTCCCCCTTGGGTGAGATCGCCACTTGAGCCACCACATTGTCGGGAAAGGCCCGGGTATAGCGCCATTCGTTCTTGGCGTCATACACATCCACTTGGGCGACAAACTGCTTGGGAGTGGTCACTACGGCGTAGTCGCCGCCCTTTCCCATTGCCGCCGAGAGCACGCTGTCCGGCATCTCCCTGGTGTATATCGTCCCCGAGGTGCCGTTGATCAGCACTTCATGGCCGCCCATGGTGTAGGTGAGTACCCTTTCGCCCTCCCCCACCATCACAGTGCGGTCATTCATTTTCTGCACATTGGCGGTGAGCTTTCCGTTTTGATTGTAAAAACTCAGGTTGGTGTCGTTGAGAATGACAAGGCTTTCTCCCGCCTTTCCCACATCCCTGATCACGCCGCCTGGCAGGGTCATGGGGTACCCTGAACCGCCGACAGACTCCATGAGCCCCCCCAGCTGGGAGGGTAAATCCTCCCGGATCAGCAGGTCGTTGATGTAGAGAGCCACAAAGACGCCAAGGACGATCAACAGCAGAATGCCAAGCTGGCGCAGACGGTGCATCCGCTGCCGCCGCCTGCGCTGCTTATCAAAATCCACCTTGACCGTGTTGTTCCGGGGCGTCTTCACTATCTGAAATTACTCCTTTAGCATATCTTCGCTAATGCCGTCGGCATAGTCCACCCTGGTGAGGTACAGTCCCTTTGCGGGAACCGTCTTGCCCGCCCGCTGCCTGTTCCGGGATGTGAGAATGCCGGGAATGGAGCCTTTGGGAAGCTTTCCGGCTGCGATGTGGAGCAGCGTCCCCACCATGATGCGCACCATGTTGTAGAGAAAGCCATCCCCCTCCACCCGGAACAGCACCTCTTCTCCTGTCCGCTCCACCGAAAAGGCCGTGATGGTGCGAACCGGATCGTCGGTCACTCCGGCAGCGGCGCAGAAAGCAGAAAAGTCGTGGGTGCCCACAAAGTCCTGGGCTTCCCGGTGAAGCATGGCCTCATCCAGCCGCCAGGGATATTGTAGCGTCTGTTCCTGCCGGAATGGGTCTTTGACGCGGCTGTTGTGAATGCGGTAGGTATACTGCTTACCCGTGCAGTCGTAACGGGCGTGGAACTTCTCCCCCGCTTCTGTAACACCGCTGACAGCGATATCGCCGGGCAGGCGCTGGTTCAGGGCAAACAGCAGCTTTTCACAGGGAATGTCCCTGTCCATGCGCATAGAGAGGCAGTACATCTCGGCGTGAACGCCGGAGTCGGTGCGGGAGCAGCCCTTCACATCCCAGCGCACCCCAAACAGCGACTCCACCGCGTCCTGAAAGACCTGGCAGACGCTGAGGGCATTCTTCTGCACCTGAAAGCCGTGGTAGCGGGAACCGTCAAAGCGCAGGGTGATCAGCAAGTTCCGCATCATCGAATCACAAAACTGTGGATGAACTGGTTGGCGGCAATGGTCGCCCCCAGCGCCAGCGCCATGACCACAAAGCCCCAGACATCGACACTGCTCATCTTGAGCTGCGTCATGCGGGTGCGGCCCTCTCCGCCGTGGTAGCAACGGCTCTCCAGTGCCAGAGCGAGGTCGTCCGCCCGCCGGAAGGCGGAGACAAACAGGGGGATCAGTATGGGAATCAGCGCCTTAATGCGCTGGATCAGGTTGCCGGACTCCATATCCGCACCCCGCGCCTTCTGGGCAGACATGATTTTGTCGGTCTCCTCGATGAGGGTGGGGATAAAGCGCAGGGCGATGGTCATCATCATTGCCACCTCGTGGACAGGCAAGTGCAGTTTTTTCAGCGGCCCGAACAGCTGCTCGATGCCGTCGGTGAGGGAAATTGGCGATGTGGTAAAGGTGAGCAGCGATGTCCCGATGATCAGGCAGAGAATGCGCAGCGTCATCAGCACCATCATGAGGATGCCCTTGTCGGTGATCTTGATGAAGCCCCACTGCCATAGGATGTTGCCATCCACAAAAAACATGTTGAGAATTGCTGTAAACAGGATGATGGGCAAAATCGTCCGCACGCTGCGCAGAGACATCTTGATGGGCACGCCGGAGATGGGGTAAACCACCGCCAAAAACACGACGCTCACCAGCAGCGCCCACAGGTTGTTTGCTAAAAACAGCATGACCACATAGGCTACAACCAGAATCAGCTTGGTGCGGGGATCCATGCGATGTAGGGGGGATTTGCCGGGGAAGTATTGGCCAATGGTGATGTCTCTCACCTCACCCCACCCCCTTTGCGAAGAAGGGGCAGCAGCTGCTCCCTTGCCTGCTCCACCGTATAGATATTCGGGGAGACCGGATAGCCCTTGGCAGCCAGTGCCCGGCAAATGCGGGTGATCTCCGGCACCGAAAGGCCGATTCCCTCCAGTTCCTCCGCCCGGGAGAACACCTCTGCCACATCCTCGTACAAATAGACCTTCGCCTGGTTCATCACCAACACCTTATTGGCGTACCGCGCTACATCCTCCATGCTGTGGGAGACCAGCAGCACGGTGTTCTTCATGTGGCGGTGGTAGTTGTGCACCATTCCAAGGATTTGCTCTCTGCCGCGAGGGTCTAGCCCCGCCGTGGGCTCGTCCAGAATCAGCACCTCCGGCTCCATGGCGATGACGCCCGCAATGGCCGCCCGCCGCTTTTGGCCGCCGGAAAGCTCAAAGGGGGATTTGCGCAGCAGCTCCTCCCTGAGCCCCACCAGTGTCGCCGCCTGGCGCACCCTTGCGTCAATTTCCGCCTCTGTCAAGCCCATGTTGGTGGGGCCGAAGGCAATGTCCTTATAGACGGTCTCCTCAAAGAGCTGGTGCTCGGGGTATTGGAACACCAAACCCACCTTAAAGCGGAATTTGCGTATCTCCTTCGGATTTGCCCAAAGATCCTCGCCGTCGACGTATATCTTGCCGGAGGATGGCTTCATCAGACCGTTAAAATGCTGTACAAGGGTAGACTTACCAGAGCCTGTGTGGCCGATGATGCCCACAAACTCGCCCTTCGCAATATCCAGATTGATGTCTGTGATCGCGGCCTTTGCCACAGTGGTGTCCTTGGAGTAAATGTAGCTCAGCTGCTCGGTTCTGATGATGGACACTGGTTCGACCAGTCCTTTCCGGCGAAAGTTCCTAGCTGTTTTTGTCTAGCAGGGCCGACAGAGCGGCCACGCACCGCTCCTCGGTGATGATGCCTTCGGGAAGCCGTATCCCCTCTCGGCCCAGCTCCCAGGCGAGCTCGCTGGATTGTGGAACATCCAGTCCCACCGCTTGAAGCTTCTCCACGTGGGAGAACACCTCCTCCGGGCTGCCATCCAGAATCAGCTCGCCGTTGTCCATAACGATCACCCGCCTGCATTGGGCGGCCTCGTCCATGTAGTGGGTGATGAGCACCACGGTAATGCCGTGCTCCTCCACCAGCATGTGGAGCGTCTCCATCACTTCCCGGCGCCCACGAGGATCCAGCATGGCGGTGGGCTCGTCCAGCACGATGCAGTCTGGCCGCATGGCGATGATGCCTGCGATTGCCACCCGCTGCTTCTGCCCGCCGGAAAGCTGATGGGGGGCGCTGTCCCGGTAGTCGTACATATCCACCTGGTGCAGCGCCTCGTCCACCCTGCGGCGGATTTCAGCGGGCTCCACACCCATGTTTTCCAAGCCGAAGGCCACATCCTCTTCCACAAGAGTGGCAACAATCTGGTTGTCCGGGTTCTGGAAGACCATCCCCACGTGACTGCGCAGCTCGAACACCCTGTCCTCGTCCTTGGTGTCGATGCCCGCCGCCCAGACGGTGCCCCCCTCCGGCAGCAGGATGGCGTTGAAATGCTTTGCCAATGTGGATTTGCCTGAACCGTTGTGGCCCAGAATCGCAACAAACTCCCCCCTGGGAACCTCTAGGCTCAGGTGCTCAAACACCGTCACCTTGGGGTTGTCCTCCTCGCCGCCGTAATAAAAGGATACATCCTCACAGCGCAGAATTGCCTGCTCCTGCTTTTCCACCGCCATCCCTCCTATTACTATAAATTTAGGTTATGGACACGACATCCAGCCGTGTCCTTTTCCTATCTCACGCCTAAGCTGTAGAATGAGAGAGCAATTGGCCTGACGTATGCCTCCAGGGACTAACCACGTCCGTCGGAAAGTCAGTCAGCCATCCTCTCATTCACAGCGTTCGTTTTATGCAGGTAGTGCCACCTTCATCGGTGCGTTCGTGTCAATAGATTGAATCGGCGGTGAGTAAAAAGATGGTCGCCAATT
>JBKEBS010000154.1:0-2757 GCA_047973265.1 Oscillospiraceae bacterium | reverse complement strand
TTGAGCTTTTTCATGTCGCTGGGCAGCATCCCACCGTATTTCTTTTTCCATCGGTAGAATGTTTGCTCTGTCACTCCCAGCTTGCGGCACACTTCCGCTACCGGCGTTCCGTGTTCTGCTTGCTGTAACGCAAATGCGATCTGCTGTTCTGTATACCTGCTCTTTTGCATCTTTGCTCACCTGGCCTTCCTTTTTTATGATACCACATTCCTAACACTTCAGGTGGTCCATATTTTCGGGGGGCAGGTCAACATCAGGGGCGGGAACGACAGCGGTATCGACACCTGCTGGTTCAACCCGGGAGGGAAACAAGCGGACGGAATGATCCAACCCACCTACGAGATTTCCGCACTGGCGGGCCTGAAGGAGATTTTGTAGGCGCGGTTATCCCTCTGCAAGCAGCTCCGGCAACAATTTGGTGTAGGCTGCGAAAGCGCTGGGCAAGGGGTGGGAGGAGAGATTCTGTGCCCACTCCCAGCCCGGAGGGGCCGGAAAGGCTGCTGTACGCGCCAGCCAACCGGTCATGTGCCACTCTCGGTGGGTGAAGATGTGCTTGGAGGAGGGGAGGACCTCTATGACAGCGGATGTTCCGCCCAGCTGCTCGAGGGCCTCCTCCACTTCGGGGGCGGAACGGCCGCCCTCCAGGTTGAGTGGTTCCCACATTCCGATCAGCAGCCCGCTCTCCCGCCGGGTGAGCAGTACTCTATTTTCTGAAAGAATCAACACGATGGTGCGCTCCTCCTGAACGCGGGGCTTTTTCGGGGCCTTGCGGGGCAGGGATTCCTGGCAGCCCTGCTCCTTTGCGGCACATTGGGCGGCGAGGTGACAGCCGCTGCACAGAGGCGCGCCGTTGGGCAGACAGACGGTTGCACCCAGCTCCATGAGAGCCTGGTTGAACTGCCCGGGAGAGTCCTCCGGCACCAAAGAGGCCGCCACCTGGAACCAGGCCTTTTTCACCGCCGGGGAGGTGATCTCGGCTTGGGAGGCGGTCAGCCTGCTTAACACACGGTAGACGTTGCCGTCCACCGCCGGAACGGGGATGCCGAAGGCGATAGAGGAAATCGCCCCCGCTGTGTACTCGCCGATGCCGGGAAGGGTTTTGAGCGCCTCGTAGTTGGCGGGGAGTTGGCTATCCATCTTGTTCACGAGCAGCTGCGCAGCCTTTTGCAGGTTGCGGGCCCGGGAATAATAGCCCAGGCCCTCCCACAGCTTGAGCAGCCGCTGCTCGGGAATCTTTGCCAGGGAAGGGATATCCGGCAGCTCGTCTACAAAGCGCTGGAAATAGCTGCGCACGGCCTCGACTCTTGTCTGTTGCAGCATGACCTCCGATATCCACACGTGATAGGGGGTGGGGCTATCCCGCCAGGGCATGGAGCGGGCGTTTTCCCGGAACCATTCCAAAAGGGGAGAGCGGATGAGCGAAAGGCGGAGAAGGGTTTGCTCCTCTACCCCGAGAATTTCAGCTGGGTTCAAGTAAATGCTCCTTTTCTGTTTGACCATTATTATACCGCAGTTGGAGGGGAAAGAACAGCGGCAGGAAATACGGCAAAATAGGAATTTACGAACAAACGAAATGAAATGGTTTTCTGCACTTGATTTTTGTTCCGGTTTTGGTATAATGAGTAAGCGTTCTTTTATATGGGGATATAGCTCAGCTGGTCAGAGTGCACGGTTCACATCCGTGAGGTCGTGGGTTCGAGCCCCTCTATCCCCACCAATATTTCCCACAACGGATTCCAGTGTTGATAAGACGCTGAATCCGTTGTGGTTTTCTGTTACGTCAATGCGCTCAATGAGAAGGTGTACCGCCTTTTCATCGGGCGCTTTTTTTATTGCTTCTAGCCAGGTTGAAGCAATCTCGGTTGTTACATCCTTCGGCGGCTCCGTCTGTTCTAGCCCGGTAATCGCTGCCCTGATCTCCTGCATTTTTACACCCATGTCGGTGAGTACCTCTGGTGGGAGCGCTGCTGAAGTCATATTGGAGATCATCGCATCATACTGCTTTTGCTTTTCCTTGATTTTTGCATCTATCGCTTCGCGAAATGCCTTTGCAGCATCCCCAGTTTGGGAGTCATAGCTGCGGAGCTCCTTGGCGATCAGCTTTTGATTCTTCGGAGATGACAGTGAGCGCAGATAGCTAAGGGCCGCTGCGTCGACATCCTCCATGCGGGCGACAGGAGCGCCGCACTTCTTTGAGCAGATGTAATAGAAGTAGTCATGCCCCTTCCGGCTGGACTTCTGCCCATGCATCTTTGCTCCACAAGAACAGTAAACCAGTCCACTGCACAGGTAGTTCGCGTGTCTTCCGGCATGCTTTCTTTCTGTCATGATCGTTTGCACCTCCTGGAATAGCCTTTTCTCAATGATAGCGGGAAGTGCGCCCTCCACCCTGATCGCCTCAGGTCTCGCTCGACGGCCTTCCCTCTTCTTCTCTTCTACTGATGAATATACATATACACCCGTGTATTTCTCATTCCGCAAGATGTCATATATCTGACTGTACCGGATAGGCCGACCCATCCGGCCACGAATACCTGCCTGCTCCATTTCATCAACAAGTGATTGAAAGCCCTCTCTGTTGGCGGCAGTCTGGAACATACGCCGAACAAAGTGGGCTTCAAACTCATTGATTTCATATTCCTGATTCTGCACATCGTATCCAAAGGGTGCAAAGCCGCCATTGTGTTTCCCCTGCAGAGCAGTTTCTTTGTGGCCTTTACGCACCTCTTCAGCCAGATTTTCGGAGTAGTATTCAGA
>JBKEBS010000153.1:0-213804 GCA_047973265.1 Oscillospiraceae bacterium | reverse complement strand
TGCGCTGAGCGAGACGCTGCTCTCGCTGAAAAAGCGGGGCAGGCTGCTCAAGGCCTCCTACGAGGCAATCAAGCACCAGCGGGTGGATGTGATTACCGTGGCGCTCAAGCAGATTGGCAGCGCGCTGGCCAGAACACAGCTGAACGATGCGGTCAACTGCCTTGCCTTCGGGGCGGGCGACCCTGTCAAAGGGGTGCCGGAGGCGGAGGAAATTGCAGCGGCGGGCTCCAGCTTTACCTACGACGACCTGCTGAAGCTGTGGAACGCCTTCAAGAACTTTGAAATGAACGTGCTGCTGGTCTCTCCCGGCACCTTCCGGGAGCTGATGGGCTTGAAGGAGCTGCGGGAATCTACCGGCGGCGACAATTTCATCAGCGGCACGGGGATGATCACACCCTTTGGGGCAAAGCTGTTCCGCTCCGACGCGGTGGAGGACGATCATGTCATCGGCCTGGATCGGCGCTTCGCGCTGGAGATGGTGACGGCGGGCGGCGTGATTGTGGAGTACGATAAGCTGATTGACACTCAGCTGGAGCGGGCGGCTATCACCTGCACCTACGGGTTCTCCAAGCTGTTCCCCGATGCGGTGAAGGTACTTGTAAGAAGCTAAGGAGGGCTTTGGATGCTGGATCGTGAAAGGGTGCGGGCGCTGTTTGGACTGTTCACTGACCTGCCGGACGACCGGCTGAACCTGTGGGAGGGGTTATGTGAAAATGCGGTCGGCTCCCTGATGGGGAGGCTGCGGGAAAATGTGAACCTGCCTGCAAACATGGAGCGGCTGTGCACGGCTGCCGCGGCCATGGCCTACGCCGATTACTTGCTGCTGGACGCCGGGGGCGTGGGGGCAAGCGATGAGATCAGGGTAGGGGATATCACGCTGAAAAATAGCAGCAGTGACGAAAAGAACAGTGACAGCCGGGAGATACGGGAATACTTTTTGGGGCAGATCGGCGACTTGCTGGCGGACAGCGCTGTGGTGTTTGCGGCGGTTGGAGGTGCGCGGAAATGAGCATTGCTGCTTGGTGCAGCGCGGCGATTGGCCGGGTGGGGGAATGGATTGTAGTGGAACAAGAGGGCTCTCCGGATGGGGAGCCCGCCCCCTCTTTTCGGGGCAGCATTCAGCCCCGCTTTGGTGGAGAGGAGGAGCTGAGCGGCCCGCCCGGTTATGGGGCTGCCAGGGACTTTCGGCTGTTTGCGGAGTGCTCGGACGCCGCAATGGCGGTGAAGAATGGGGATGTACTGCGGTGCAGGGGACTGCGCTACCAGGTGCGCAGGATTGAGACGCCGGTGCTGGCGGGACAGAGCGCTTACCGCAGGGGAGAGCTGCTGCTGATATCGGAAGGAGAAGGGTAATGGGTGGATTGGCGAAGATCAAGCGGGATGTGATAGACCTGCTGAACACCGATCACCGCTTTCGGCAGATGGAGTTGACGGAGGAGTTTCCCGGTGATGCAAGGGCGATCCCCGTGAAGAAGGGGACGCTGGCGGTGGGGATCGACCGGGTGGAGGCTGTGCAGGGCGGACTGGGTGGACACCTGGGTTTTTCCGACGGGCAGGTGCACAGCGGAGCGCTGGCCGAAGTGACGGTGCGCTTCGACTTCTATTTTCCGCAGAATGAAGCGGGAAGCGGGTTGCATGTGCTGTTTGAGGGGCTGTGCGAGCTGCTTCTGCTGTCCGGATTTGGAGTGGAAAAGCTGTGGTGTGAGCCAATTGGGGCGGAAAAGGGGACGATGTCCACGAGGCTTTCCGCGAGGGCAGCGCTGCGCGTGTGTTTGGAGAGAAGCGAGGAGACGGCGGTGTTCCGCGACATTGAGGTGAAGGGAGTGGCGAAATGGTGACAGATAACATGCGGCCGGGGGTGTACTCCAGCTATACGGTGACCTCCCGGTATGCAGCGCCCCGCTCCCCGAGAGGGGCGGCGCTGATCTGTGGGACGAGCTTTCAGCTGGCGGAGAAAACCTACAGGCTGACCAGCTACGGGCAGGCGGCAGAGCTGTTCAGCGCGGCCAGCAGCCGGAGGGCGCTGGAATGCTGCCGGATTCTGTTTGAGAACGGGGTTTCCCCAATATGGTTTTCCATGCTGGACAGGGGCTACGGAGCCGCGCTGAACAGGCTGGCGGAGGAGGACGAGATCGGCGCGGTGATCACCGACTGCACGGGCCCGCTGGATGTAAAGGCCATGATGGAGAGTGTGGAGGAGAGCTGCGGGAAACTCCACGAGAGGCTGATCTTTTTCGGTATCGGGGAGGTGGCGCTGGCGATGTCCACTGCGAAGGCCGTAAACAGCGAGCGGGCGGTGGTGTGCTGCCCCGGGGTGTCGCCGATCTCTTCGGAAAACAGGGCGGCGATTTATGGGGCCTGTGCCCTGGCGGGGAGAGTGCTGGCGAACAATGACCCGGTGTACAACTACAACGGATGTGTGCTGGATGGAGTGGAAACGCCCGACAAGCTGGCGGAAGATGATATCCAGCAGCTGCTGGCGGGCGGCGTGACTGTGCTGGAGGAGGTGGGCGGACAGGTGGAGTGCGTGCGCGCCGTGACCACCCGTACGCTGTCCAACGGTGCGGAGGACAACAGCATGCGCCCGCTGAACACGATTCTGATTATTGACGATGTGCTGCGGGGTATCCGGCAATCCCTTCGGGCGAGGCTGCGGGGGGCAAAGCTGGCGGGGCAATCCTTTGCCAGTGTGGCGTCCCAGGTGACGGTGGAACTGGCGGCGAAGCAGGATGATGGGATTATCACAGGATTTGATGCGCCGTCGGTCTACGCCCACAGCGCTGACCCGACGGTGTGCGTGGTGGAGCTTGCGTTCCGGGTGGCGAATGTGATTGGGCAGATTCACATTACGGCTCATGTACAGGTATAGAAATGCGAAGCATTTCTATACGGGTTTTGTGCTTTGTGGCTGAGAGCCACAATATCAGCTGTGCTGATACCGCACAATTCACCCGGTTGAGTAAAAGGAAGAAGGGAGTGATCGTATGATTCGATATCCTTCCAGCAGCGATATATTTATTGAGGTGAACGGCATCCGGCTGGGGGTCGCCCAAAGCTACCGGGCGAGGACGACCAGAGAAAGCCGCTATGTGGAGGCGTTTGGTTCTTTGGAGCCGGTGGGGACGGTGGGCGGCAGGGTAAAGCACCTGCTGGAGTTAACAAGGGTATGTCTGAACGGCAGCACTATAGGCGACGGCATCGATTTTCACCAGCTAAGCGGCTTCAATGTGGTGATTGTCAAGCCGGGGTGCAGGATCATCTACTCCGGCTGCGAGTGGTCTGCCATTGATGAGAACGCGGCGCTTGGAAATGTGGTGCTGGAGTCGGTGTCGGTGGTGGCCTCCAAGCGGATGGAAGTGAGCGCATGACAAGCTTTCGCAAGCTGACGGCCCGGGAGGAGCTGCGCATGCCCAGGCTGGCGGCGGGGCTTTTTCCCCACCTGCTGCGGCAGGGATTGGGTTGGGAGGATGCGGTGGCTGTGGCGCACAACGCGGCGCTGCTGTTTCTGGTACTGCCGGAGCAGGATGAGGTAGCCTCGCCCAGGGAGGTGCTGAGCCTTTACAGTTTGGGGGAGATTGCCGGGCTCTGTGAAGAGTACCGGGCCTTCGCGAACGGGGAGATGGAGTCATGATGTTGGAGGAGCTGCTCAGGCGCAACCGGGAGGCATTCCGGGGGAAGGCGGCCAAGGAGGAAGTGTCCTTGCTGAGGGAGGAAGTGATTCCCCCACCGGTGGAGATGCCTGCCGGGACATCGGAGGGGAAACTCCCGGAGCCGCTTTGGGGGCAGGAGGAGACGGAGATTGTCACGGAGCTTCCCATCCCGCCTGCGGAGATTGACTACCCCGCCGGGAGAGGTGAACGGGTGGCGTCGGAGGAGGCGAAAGAGGATGTGCTGGAGCAGGTGACCCGGCGGATCAGCTGGCGGAGCAGGATGCTGCCCCAAGATATGAATAATACTGAGCCCTATTAGAAATAGTTATCAGTATGAGGAGTGGGTTTGATGGAAAAAATGCAGTTCCGCGGTTTCCTCTTCCCCCACAACCCGGCGTCCATCTCTCTGGAGCGGGATGAGAAGGTCGCGCGGTATTTCTGCCCGGGGAAGGGGGAGTTCTCCCGAAATCTGGGGAGGCTGCTGCGGGTGGTTCGGTGCGAGGGCTGTTTTTACGGGCACACGCCGGAGGAGGCCGCTGGACAGATGGAGCGTTTTTTGGAAGCTGCAGGGGAAACAGAAGGGGAGAAGCAGAGCGGCGCTCTCTTCCTGCCGGGGATGCGGCCTTTTCAGGCGCATTTGCGGGAGTTTTCTGTCACTGCAAGGGAGGACGGATGTATTCTGCCCTATCATATGGTGTTTGTAGAGGGCGGAGGTGAAGCGTGAGTTATGGCGTGGAAATGAGCGGGGCGCTTCGGCTGACGGCATCCTCCCTTTCCAGCGGACGGTTTTTACAGCCGGGGCGGCTGTTGGAACTGGAGCTGGAAGGGTCGCTGGAGAGCCCTGCCGTGAGTCTTTCGGCAACTTTGCAGTGTGACGAGGCGATAGATGGATTTGGCGAGGTCAGGCTGACTGACGAGAGCAGGACAGTTTTCTCGGGCCGCTGCGACGAGAGCAGGACAGTGCTGGGCGAGGAGGGGCTTCTGCTGCGTCTGGAGGCCCGAAGCAGGGGAGCGCTGCTGCTGGACAACGAGGCCCAGCCGGTCACCCTGTGGGGTGCGAATCTATCCACCATTTTTCGGCGGCACGTCGCCCCCTACGGCTTTGGCCTGTCGGGCGGGACAGGCGGAGGGACGCTGGCTGTCTTTCCGGTGCAGAAGGGGATGAGCGAGTGGGAGGTCTTTGCGGGCTTCTGCAGGCGCATCACGGGCGCTTCCCCCTGGGTGAGGGGCGAGATGGTGATGGCGGAGGAGCCTGCATATGGGAGCCCCCGCCTGATGATTTCAAACGAGGGGGAGGGTGTTCCGTTTACGGAGTTGGAGCGGGTGCTGAGCCCTTACCGGATGCTGACCAAGGTGGTGCTGCGGGACGAAAACAAGCTGTATTCCTCCTCGGTGAGCAATTCTGCGGCGGTCTACTATGGGGTGAGCAGAAAGCGCTATGTAACGCCCTCCACAGAATTTGAGGACAATCCGGGTCTGGACGCAAATCAGCGAATCCGCCGCTCGATGTGGGAGGCGGAGGAGTGGGTGGTGACCATCCCCCGGCTGATAGAGGTGGCGGCGGGAGACGGTGTGGAGATCCGGCAGAAGGGCTTTTCAAAGACCGGGCTGCTGGTGAACCGATGGCAATGGCAGATGGGGGCCCAGGGGGGATTTACCCGGCTGTGGGCCAGAAGGGCTGAACATTTGTAATGCGATAGGAGGGGGAAGATGCAGTTATTTCAGACGAAGGGAAAAAATACGGCAGGGGCCTGCGTGGCCCAAGTGAGTTTTTCTGAGGGAGAGGCCTTCGGCGCGGCCTGGGACAGGGAGCGGAGGGGAATTCCCATGTTTTCCCCAAGGGGGATCAGCTATCGCCCTTGCGAGGGGGACAGCCTACTGCTGCAGCAGGTGGAGGGCAGCGACGTCTGCCTGGGGGTGCTGACCCGATCGGAGGGGATGGAGCCGGGGGAATTGCTGCTCTACTCCTCCGGCGGGGCGGCGGTGGCACTGCGAAATGACGGCAGCGTACGGATCAACGGCCTGACCATCACGCGGGAGGGGCAGATCATTCCCCCGGAAAAAACAGAATAAGGAATGGGCTTGAAAGAAGGGCGCTTTCAAACTGTGTTTTTGTAGCTTTTCTGTGTAAAAGATGACAAAAATTTTGCTGTGCAAAACCGCCACAAATTTCACTATAAAGGAATGGTTATATAGATGGATACTTTGCTGAAGGACGGCACCCACGCCGTGGACGACAGGGGGATTCCGGTTTCGGTGGAGGGGACGGATGAACTGATACAACGCTGCATGATCCGGCTGGGGGTGCGGAAGGGGAGCTTTTCCTGCGATTCGGAGCTGGGCAGTGAGCTGTACCGCCTGGGGGCGATAGAGGGGACAGCCGCCGACAGGGAGGCGTTCAGCTATGTTCAGGAGGCGCTGAAGCCGCTGGGGGGCGTGGAGGTTCTCTCCGCGAGTTGCCGCCTCACCGCCTCGGACACCTTGGCGGTGACCACGGAACTGGCGATTGACGGAAAAAGGATGCAGGTGGAGATAGCACCTTAGGAGGAAAGTTTGAAAGTCACAACTTTCCAACTTATCGTAGGGTGAATTACATTCACCCTGTGCCTGTTTCGGAAGGTCAAGGCATTGTTTGACCTCAAGGCCCGAAACATTGCAGGGTCAACGCTGTTGACCCTATGCAACTGACAGCACAGATTCCGAAAGTCAATAAAATTGACTTCTGAAAGGAATGGTCATTGGCATGTCTGAATACGACAAGACAGTCTACCTTGAACTGCTGGAGGAGATGCGGGGGCGCTACCAGGAGGAGAGCGGGGTGAGCCCCGACGACGCCTCTGATATCGGCATTCGCATCAAGGTGCTGGCGGAGCAGCTGGCGGTTCTGTACGGCGCGGTGGAGGAGCTGGGCAGACAGGTGTTTCCCCAGACCAGCGACGGCGAGTATCTGCTGCGCCATGCAGAGGCCAGGGGGATGGGGCGGAAGCCCGCCACCGGGGCGAAGGGGAGAGTGGTGTTTTCCAGGGAGACAGCGGCCTACACCGATCTGCCCATACCGGTGGGGACGACAGTGGCGACTGCCACAGAGCCGAAGGTATATTATATTACGGCAGAGGCGGCGGTTCTTCCGGCAGGGCAGCGGGAGGTCGAAGTGCCGGCAGAGGCGGTCACTTTGGGAAAGGGCGGCAACGCGGCCGCGGGAACGATTTGCCTGATGGTGCAGCCCGCCCAGGGCATCTCCTCGGTGACAAACCGGGCCCCCTTCACGGGCGGCTCGGATGAAGAGAGCGACGAGATGCTGCGCAGGAGGCTCCTGCACTGCTACGCGAATCCCTCCAACGGCGCAAACGCCGCCTACTACTACGATATAGCAATGGGTGTGCAGGGGGTGTCCTTCGCGGCGGTGCTGCCCAGAAAGAGGGGCAGGGGAACAGTCGATGTGCTGGTCTGCACTGCCAGCCCGGAGCAGGAGGCGGCGATTTTGGCTGAGCTGAAAACGCTGTTTTCCCGCCAGCGGGAGGTGGGGGTGGACGTCGCAGTGCGTGCGCCCGTAGTGGACAAGGTGGCTTTGACGGCCAAAATCGCCGTTGCGGTGGAGTACAACTATCAAATGGTGGCGGCGGAGGCGGAAGAGCGGCTGCGGGAGTACATAGGCAACCTGGAAATCGGCGCGCCCCTCCCGCTGGCGGTGCTGGGCAAGGTGCTGCTGGAGGTGCCCGGCATAGAGAATTGCAGGCTGGAGGCTCCCGCCACGGATTTTGCCACGCTCAGCGACCATGTGGCGCGGCCGGGGACAATCTCCCTGGCCAGTCTGTGATGGGGAGTTTGAAAGATAAGTCTTTCAAACTTGGGCTTTGTGCCTTTTCAGGCAGTGGGCCCAAAATCCGGCCTTTGGCCGGATCGGCACAATTCCCTAATAAGGAAAAGGGATGATATATTAATATGGCGGTATTATCGAGCGCGATTGCGAGCTGCTACGAGGTGCTGGCGGCGCTGCGCCTGTACGCGCTGGAGGAGGGCAGCCTCATCGATGCGGAGCTGTCGGCCTATGATGAGGGCTTTCGGCGGATTGAGGAAAAGCTGCGCTCCCTGGAGGAGGGCGCGTTTTTGCAGACGGCCCAGGGGGAAAAGCTGGCCGCCCACGAACGGCTGGTGGGCGTGCAGGAGCGCCCCGACATCGGGTTGGCGGCACGCCGCCTGATGGTGGAGAGCCGTTTGGCGGTGAAGCCCTCGGATTTTTATGTGAACAAGGTGCGGCAGTCGCTGCTGGCAGTGGGGATGGATGCCATTGTGGCGGAGGATTTCAACGGGGAGAGCTTGCGGATCACGGTGCGGGACTACATGGATCCGACGCTGGATTTGGGTCAGGCGGAGAGAGGGCTGGAGATCATGCTGCCCGCCCACCTGGAGTGGACATTCAATTACGGCGTGCTCACCTGGGACATGCTGGAGGAGCGCGTTGCCCATTGGAACTACTGGGACAGCAAGGACTTTGACTGGAACGCCTTTGACGTACAGGGCGACACAGTGCTGTAAGAAAGAGAAGGGAAGGTGGATATATGCCGAGCACGAGCAAGACATCCCAGCTGTCGCTCAACCAGTGGACGGGAAGTGACAAGCCCAAGCGGGCGGATTTCAACAGCGACAACGAAAAGCTGGATGAGGCAATCCGGGCCATATTGCAGAGCGCGGCCGCCCATTCGGGCAACGGAGCGGTACATGTGACACAGGCGGAAAAGGACGCCTGGTCGGGCCTGCGGGGACTCAATTTCTATCCATATACAGGAAACGGGCTGAACGGCAGGGTGCTTTCCTTTGGCAAAAAGCCCACGTTTGGCGTGGTGTTTGCCATAAACGGGGGAATCTGCGATGTGGATCTCACCAGCGGTATCTTTCAGGTGCAGGCCGGCTTTTTCTCCACCGCGGGCTGCAGCGACGGCGTCTCTCTGCAGACGAACGGCATCGCTGTGAATAACCAGATTGCGGCGCTGCCCAGGGGATATGCCATAAGAATGAACCATATCGGCGTCAGCTACCTGTGCGTGTACTGGGAATAGAGCAGAGCAGTCAAACCGCAAGAAGCACCGGATATATCCGGTGCTTCTTGCGGTTTTGCGCTGTGAAAACAACACTTTTTAAGGATTCGACTTACATCTAAGTTTTTTTTAAGGCTGGGGAGATAAGCTTAAGGCACAATCTTACAAGAGGAGGAGCGGCGGCATCCAAGAAAAACCAAAGCAGCCGCGAACCGACATGAAAAACTACAAGAACTCATTTTGCCGGAAAGAGATTAAATATCTGGTGAATAAAGAGCAGCACGATGCCCTGGTGGTGGCGCTGGAGCCATGGATGATTCCCGATGTATATGGGGAGTACGCCATCTCCTCCCTCTACTTCGATACGGCTACGCTGGATTCCCAGCGGGAGACGGGATGGGGCCCGGTCTACAAGGAGAAGCTGCGGCTGCGGACATATGGGACGCCAAAACCGGAGGACGCATCCTTTTTGGAGCTGAAAAAGAAGTTCCTGGGGATCACCTACAAGCGGCGCATCGCGCTGCCCTACGGGGAGGCGATGGACTACCTGCTGAAGGGAATCCCCCCCACAGAACAGGGTCAGATTTTTCAGGAAATCGACTGGTTTGTACAGCGGGAGAACCCCCAGCCCATGGCGGTGCTCTGCTACAATCGCTCTGCCTTTGCGGGCAAGGAAGACCCGGAATTTCGCATGACCTTTGACCGGGATATCTTTTGGAGGAGCGACTGCCTGGATTTGAGCGCGGGTGACTTCGGCGAGCGTCTGCTGGACAGGGGAGACTACCTGCTGGAGATCAAGGTAGACGGTTCCTTCCCCCTGTGGCTGTCGGAGCTGCTGGGGGAGCTGGAAATCTACCCGGTGTCCTTCTCCAAGTACCGCACTGTCAGCGGCAATATCATGAGCGGGGAGGTGATGCGCCATGCTGGGTAGTATCTTTTCATCCACCGGCGCAACCGCTGTGGAAATGCTGATTGCAACGATTGCCTCGCTGGTTTTGGGACCGCTGGCCGCCATGGCGTACCGGGCGAAAAACCGCTACAGCAAAAGCTTTGTTGTGACCATGGCGCTACTGCCCGTGATGGTGCAGGCGGTGATCATGCTGGTCAACGGCAACCTGGGCGCTGGCGTGGCCGTTGTGGGCGCGTTCAGCCTGGTGCGCTTCCGCTCGCTGCCCGGCAACGCCCGGGACATTGCGGCCATCTTTTACGCCATGGCAATCGGCCTTGCGACGGGCATGGGATATGTCGCCTTCGCTGCCATCTTCACCGTCGTGGTCGGGGGGGCAATGATCCTCTACTCCGTCGTCGGCTTTGGGGAGAAGGCAGAGAGCGAACGGGTGCTGCGCATCACGATCCCCGAGGATTTGGACTACAACGGCGTCTTTGACGACCTGCTGGATCGCTACTCCAGAAACTTTCAGCTGGAGAGGGTGCGGACGGTCAACATGGGCAGCCTGTACGAGCTGCGCTACAGCGTTGTCATGAAGGAGTCCGGAACGGAAAAGGAACTGCTGGACGCAATCAGGACAAGAAATGGAAACCTGAATGTCTCACTTGGCCGCGAGGAGGCGCAGGGAGAGCTGTAGAATAGCAAGAAAAAGAGCTGTCCACCGCGGTGGACAGCTCTTTTTCTATTTCCGGCTTTTTGCCCGGTCGTTTTTGTTCAGAATTGTCTTGCGCAGACGGATATTCTTGGGAGTGACCTCGATGAGCTCGTCATCCATGATGAACTCCAGCGACTCCTCCAGGCTGAATACCCGCGGCGGAACGAGGCGCAGTGCGTCGTCAGAGCCGCTTGCCCGCATGTTGGTGATATGCTTTTTCTTGCAGACGTTGACCACCATATCCTCCGCCTTGGGGGACTGGCCGACCACCATGCCCTCGTAGACCGGCACGCCGGGGCCGATGAAAAGGATGCCGCGCTCCTGGGCGTTGTAAAGGCCGTAGCCGGTGGAATCGCCCGGCTCGAAGGCGATGAGGGAGCCGGTGAGGCGGCGGGGGATATCCCCCTTGTAGGGCAGGTAGTCGTAGAACACCGAGGTGAGGATGCCCTCGCCATGGGTGTCGGTGAGAAAGTCGCTGCGGTAGCCGAACAGCCCCCTGGAGGGGATGAGGAATTCCAGGCGCATGCGGCTGCCCTGGGGGGTCATCTGGGTGAGCTCGCCCTTGCGCTGGCCGAGCCGCTCCATGACGGAGCCCATATACTCCTCCGGCACGTCGATGACAACCCGCTCCACAGGCTCGTAGCGCTTGCCGTCCAGCTCCTGGAACAGCACCCGGGGCGTTCCCACCTGGAACTCGTAGCCCTCGCGGCGCATGGTCTCGATGAGAATGGAGAGGTGCATCTCGCCCCGGCCGCAAACCCGGAAGCTCTCGGTGGTCTCGGTCTCCTCCACCCGCAGGGAGACATCCTTGAGCAGCTCGCGGAACAGCCTTTCCCGCAGCTGGCGGGAGGTGACAAACTTGCCCTCGCGGCCTGCGAAGGGGCTGTTGTTGACAGAGAAGTACATCTCCATGGTTGGCGGGGAAATCTCCACAAAGGGCAGCGGATGGGGGGCGGAGGGGTCACAGATGGTGTGGCCGATGGTGATATCCTCGATGCCGGAGAGGCAGACGATGTCGCCCACGCTCGCCTCCTCGGCGGGTACGCGGTTCAGCCCCTCGATCTGGTAGAGGTTTGTGACCTTGCCCTTGATCAGCTCGTTGGGGTTGTTGAAGTCACAGAGGACGACCTCCTGGTTCTGGCGGATGACGCCGTTCTCTACCCGGCCTATGCCGATGCGGCCCACATATTCGCTGTAGTCGATGGAGGAGACCAGCATCTGCAATGGGGCGGTCTCGTCCCCCTCAGGGGCGGGAATGTGGGAGAGGATGGTGTCGAACAGGGGGGTGAGGTCTGTGCCGGGCTCCTCCCAGGTGAGACTGGCGGTGCCGTCCCGGCCGGAGCAGTAGACGATGGGGCTGTACAGCTGCTCCTCATTGGCCTCAAGATCCATGAAGAGTTCCAGAACTTCCTCCTCGATCTCCTTGGTGCGGGCGTCGGGGCGGTCGATCTTGTTCACCGCAACGATGACCTTGTGACCCAAGTCAAGCGCCTTGGACAGCACAAAGCGTGTCTGGGGCATGGCGCCCTCGAAGGCGTCCACCAACAGCACCACACCGTTGACCATCTTGAGAATGCGCTCCACCTCGCCGCCGAAGTCGGCGTGCCCGGGGGTGTCTACAATGTTGATCTTGACCCCGTTGTAGGTCACCGAGGTGTTCTTCGCCAGGATGGTGATGCCCCGCTCCCGTTCCAGGTCGCCGGAGTCCATGACCCTGTCCACCATGGCCTGATTTTCCCGGTAGGTGCCGCTCTGCTTGAGCATTTCATCCACCAGAGTGGTCTTGCCGTGGTCGACGTGGGCGATAATTGCTATATTCCTTAAATCGTTGCGAACCAAATGTAAGTCTCCTTCTATCTTTTCTCGACAATCGTTCTTTTCTTGACAATCGCTTATTTTACACCAAAATGGGGAAAAACACAAGGGGCGCCCTGCGGCGAGGCTTTCAGGCGCAAAAAGCAGGAGCTCCGGGGGTGGAGTTCCTGCCCTGCGCGAGCAAAAGAGCCAAAAGAAAGCGTCCAGTCTTAGCAGCCAGCCAGTTTACACAGACTTTACAGTCAGCGTTCAGCTGTAAAAGCGCACCACCGAGGTTACCCTGCCCAGCAGCTCGATCTCGTCGGTGTAGATCGGCTCGTAGGAGTCGTTTTCCGGCTGGAGACGGTAGTGCCCGTCCTCCTTGTAAAAGCGCTTGACAGTGGCCTCCTCCCCGATCATGGCCACCACAATCTCGCCATTGTCCGCCACCGGCACCTTTTCCACGATGACGATGTCCCCTTCGAGGATGGCGGCCTTCACCATGCTGTCCCCCTTGACGCGCAGGGCAAAGAGGCCGTCCTTCTCCACGTTTCCGGGCAGGGAAAGGGGAAGGTATTGCTCAATATTTTCTACCGCAAGGATGGGCTGGCCCGCGGCAACAGTGCCCACCAGCGGTACGCGCAGCACCGATGGGCCGGGCAGGCGAATCGTGCGGTTGCGGCCCTCCTCCATCTCGATGCGGCTCTCGCCCACAAGGAAGTGCAGGTCACTGTGAACAGTGGAGGTGGATGGAATTTTCAGATCCTCGCAGATTTCCCTCACGGTGGGGGAGATGCCCTCGCCCAGCCGCTCTACGATGTAGTTGTAGATCTTTTCCCGCCGGATTCGCACCTTTTCCATAGATGTGTCGTTCCTTTCCAAAGATTGTTTCGGCAGCCGCCACCAAGTGGCCGGAGAGTCGATTGATTTGGCGTATGCCGGGTGTGATTTCGGTCTCAACAGGTCACAACAAAGGGGATATGTGCATTTTTGCACGCTTGACTGTTTCCCAATAGACACCAGTTTTTCCTGCTTTTTTCCTAAGATTAACAGAAAAGCTATGTTTTTTTCGGTGATTGTTCATGGTTCATTCACAACTCCCGGGGAAATCTGAGTATACTATAGACATACCCCACATAAACGAAGCCGCAACGTTTATCGGGTATGCTCTACCCTCCTCAAAACACACCTCAAACGGTGATTAAGCCGTCATACTTCGGTATGGCGGCTTAATCACGTCTAAACGCAAAAGGTAAGAGCAAAGGCATGTCTTTTGCATTCCGATATGTTTTCACCGCGAAAGCCGACTTTTGTCGGCTTTTTATTTAGCGACAAAGCCCACTTTCTTGTAGACCTTTTCCAGCGTGCGCCCCGCGAAGCGGGCGGCCTTTTCCGCTCCCTGGCGGTAATAGACCTCCAGCTGGGCCTTGTCGGAGATGAGCTGCCCGAAGCGCTCCCGGATGGGCTTCAGGTAATCCGAGACCGCCTCCCCCACCGCCAGCTTAAAGTCGCCGTAGCCCTTCCCGGTAAATTCCTTCTCCGCCTCGGGGATATCCTTGCCGGTGACGATGCTGTAGATGGTGAGCAGGTTGTTGATGCCGTCCTTGCCCTCCCGGTAGACGATTTCCGCTTCAGAGTCTGTGACGGCGGACTTGAACTTCTTGATGATGGTGTCGGGGGAGTCCAGCACCGCGACGACGCTCTTGGGGTTGTCGTCTGACTTGCTCATCTTCTTGGTGGGCTCGGTGAGGCTCATGATCTTTGCCCCCACCTTGGGGATGAGCGGCTCGGGAATGCGGAAGACATTGCCGTAAACGCCGTTGAAGCGCTCGGCGATATTGCGGGCAATCTCCACATGCTGCTTCTGATCAATTCCCACCGGCACGTGGTGGGGCTGGTAGAGCAGGATGTCGGAGGCCATGAGCACGGGGTAGGTGAATAGCCCGGCGTTGATGTTCTCCGGGTGTTTTTTGGATTTATCCTTAAACTGGGTCATGCGGGAGAGCTCCCCAAAGGGGGTGAAGCAGCTCAGCACCCAGGCGAGTTCCGCGTGGGCGGGCACATGGCTCTGTATGAAAAAGGTGCTCTTTTCGGGATCGACCCCGCAGGCCAGCAGCAGGGCGTAGGCATCCATGGTGTTGCTGCGCAGGGTTTTGGGGTCTTGGCGCACCGTGATGCTGTGCATGTCCACCACGCAGTAGACACAGTTGTGATCCTCCTGGAGAGACACCCAGTTTTTCAGCGCCCCCAGGTAGTTGCCCAGGGTGATAAAGCCCGAGGGCTGTATGCCCGACAGGGAGATGGGTTTCTTTTCAGGGGTCTGTGCCTGTTCCATGGTGTTGGCTCCTTTAGCTAAATCTGATTAGTGATAATGTGGGGCAGATACTCGTCGCTCCACAACTGAACTTCAATGTAACTGTATGGTTCCCTTACATTTTCAAGAAAGAAATCGATACCGCCGCTTTGCTCAATATGTGCTTGCAGCTCATCTGTCAAAAACAGGTTTTGTTTTTTCAGTTGATCAGCTTGTGCCGCACTGTCGCCAAGCATGAAGCTGATATGCTCCGATTTTATCGCTGCAAGCGGCAATGCGGATACCGTCCCGTTGTCGAACCAGTTTTTGAGAAAATCGTTTCCCTGCAAAACAAAATACAATGGATGCTCGGTTTCCGGTTTTCCGCCAAGGGCCAAAAAGTTTTTGTGGAGCCATTGTTCAGTTGCAATACGCCTTGGATAGTAGTTGCAAAAGTCTGCAAACCGGACAAAGGCGGTTCCTTTATGCCGGTCGGATAATTCCTGAGCCGCTGCGTATGCATCCTTCTCCGGAAGCCGGGTGACGCTTTTCAGTGGCTCGCAGTCCGGGTGGCAATAATTCACGATGAACAATTCACTCATTTGCTACCTCTACAGCCACTCCCGCATCAGTTCCGCAGTCTTCTGCACGCCAATTGTGATATTCTCCTTCGACGGCATGGAGAAGTTCATCCGAATGCTGGAGGAGGGCGTTCCCGGCTTGGTGGCAAAGGCCGTTCCCGGCACGACGCAGACCTTGCGCTCTTTCACCAGCTTGGTGGCGAACTCGTTGCTGTCGATGCCCTTTGGCATGGTGGCCCAGACAAACAGCCCGCCGGAGGGCTTCGTGTAGCTGACCTCCGCTGGGAAATTGGCCGCGATTTCGGCCAGCATGTGGCCGCACTTGTCGGCATAGATCACCTTAAGGCCCTCAATGTGGGCGTCGATGTCGCACTCGGTGAGAAAACGGTAGCAGAGTAGCTGTCCAAGCATGTTCGTGTGCACGTCGGTGGTCTGCTTGGCAACAACGATCTTGCCCATCAGGCCCTGGGGGGCCATCAGGTAGCCCACCCGCATGCCGGTGGATAGTATCTTGGAGAAGGTGCCCGCGTAGAGGACAATGCCGTCCTCGTCCATGCTCTTGATGCTGGGGATATCCTCCCCCTCAAAGCGCAGATCGCCGTAGGGGTTGTCCTCCAGAATCAGCACATTGTAGCGCTTGGCGAGGTCGTACACCGCCCGGCGCTTAGAAAGGCTCATGGTGATGCCGGTTGGGTTCTGGAAGTTGGGAATCAGGTAGATAAAGCGGATGTTCTTGCCCTGGTTCAGGGCCTCCGCCAGCTTGCCAAGATGAATGCCGTCCGCCTCCATGGGAATTCCCACCAGGTTGACGCCGTAGCTGCGGAAGGTGTTCAGCGAGCCGATGAAGCTGGGCTCCTCGCAGAGGACGGTGTCCCCCTCGTTGCAGGTCACCTTTGTGATGAGATCCATGCACTGCTGGGCCCCGGAGGTGACGATGAGCTCGTCAAAATCCTTGCCAATATGATAGCGCCGTGCCAGAAACTTCTTGATCTCCGCCCGGAAAGGGGGGTGCCCCTCGCTCTGGGAGTAGAGCAGCGCCTGCATGGGGTTGTCCGACAGCACCTCGGCCATCAGCTTCTGCATTTGGGCGACAGGAAGGCTCTCGGGGGCGGGATCACCCGCCGCCAGGGAGATGACGGAGGGATCGGCTGCGTATTTGAAGATTTCCCGAATGGCGGAGGGTTTCAGCTCTTTCATCCGATCAGAGATATGGTATTCCACAGGTGTATCCTCCATGCAAAGCTATTTTTTAGAGTATAGCACAAACTTTCGTTGTTGAAAACTAAATTATACGGTTAACTGACTTAAAACCGCCTACAATTGCCTGTTTGTGAAAAATCCCTGCTCCGAGTGGCGGTAAACACTGAGCACCAGCCCAATGGCCAGGTAGAGGGAGAGCACCGAGGTTCCCCCGGCGGAGATAAAGGGCAGCGTCACGCCGATAACCGGCATGACCCGCAGGCACATGCCCAGGTTGATGACGGTCTGAGCGATCAGCATCCCAAACACGCCCACGCAGATATTGCGGCCCAGGTCGTTGACCGCCCGGCTGGAGTTGTACAGCACCTTGAAGCAGATCGCCAGCAGCAGGAGAATGACGCCCATGCAGCCGATAAAGCCCGCGGCCTCGCCGATGAAAGCGAAGATAAAGTCGTTGTACACCTCCGGCACATAGATGTGTTTGTCGTAGAACAGCCCCGTCCCCTCCAGGCCGCCGACACCCAGTGCCAGAAGTCCCCTGGTCTGCTGGTAGGCGTCCGCCTCGCTGAGCGATGGATCCCACACCACCAGAAAGCGCATGCGCTGGTACTCGCTCATTACCTTGTACCACACAAAGGGAATCCCCGGGATGAGGGCGACCACCCCCGCCACCATATACTTCCAGTTGATCCCCGCGAAGAACAGCATGATCACCATGATGGCCGCGAAGACAATTGCGGTGCCGTCGTCGCCCTGCAGGGCGATCAGCAGCAGATGCGCCCCGCCGTGCAGCAGCAGGAGCAGCATATTCAGCGGTCGGTTCATCCGCTCCTTCACGTAGCTGAGGTGGAGGGCGAAGGTGGTGATAAAGGAGAGCTTGAGAAATTCCGCAGGCTGTATGCTGGTACTCATGCCGAAGGCGGAAATCTCCAGCCAAGCCTTGTTGGCGCCTCGCACTGTTCCCATCACATAGGTGAGGGCCATGCCCGCAATACACAGCGGTACATACAGCTTCCAGAACTTCACAAGGGTGCGGTAGTCGATGAGGGAGACCACCAGTGCGCACAGTACCCCCACCCCCGAGGCGGCGGCCTGGGTGACCACACGGCTGTTCCAGGTGAGACCGGTCTGGGCCATGGCGATGAGGAACAGCAGGGAAAGCCCGCTTGCCATGAGGCAAAACAGGATCAGCCACTTGTCGGTGGTGGCGAAGTAGTCGCCGATGGCGCCGCCGATATTCTTGAAAAACTTGACTACCGGTCGGTTCTTCTGAATCTTTTGCTGGGTCATTCTATACTCCAATAAATTTAGTGATACTAATCTCTGATTAAAACCGATGAAGCAGAGCGATTCGAATTGCGATCAATTCGCGCTTTGAGCGATAGCTGAATCGTTATTTTTATCGGAGATTAGTATTAAGCGGGGGAATTGCGCCCGAATACCACGCGCGGGGTACCGCCGTAATCTTTGCGGACGCCAATGTCGGTGAACCCAAGGGCTGCCAGATTCTTCTGCACCGGGCCGCTCTGGTGGATACCCACCTCGAAGCACAGCCAGCCGCCGGGGGCGAGAAGCTCCAGGCTGCGCAGTGTGAGAGCACGGTAGAAATCCAGGCCGTCCGTCCCGCCGTCCAGGGCCATAGCGGGCTCCCTTTGCACCTCGGCTTGCAGGGTGGGGAGTTCCCCTGCCGGGATGGAGGGGGGATTGGACAGGATCATGTCTACCGGCTTTGGGTGCGTATAGGTGAGCGCATCGGCCTGTATAGCCCGCACTCGGCTGGCGTTGCGCTCCACATTGCGCAGCAGATAGGGGAACGCCTCCCCCGACAGCTCCACCGCGGTGACCGATGCTTCCGGGAGGTGGTGGGCCACGGCGATGCCGATGCAGCCGCTGCCGGCACAGAGGTCGAGGACTTCGGGATGCTCTATAGTTTTTCCCAGCTCCAGCGCCACATCCACCAGCGCCTCGGTGTCTGGGCGGGGGATGAGCACGCCGGGGCCCACATAGAAGGGCAGGCTGTAGAACTCCCATTCCCCCAGCAGGTATTGCAACGGTTCCCCTGCCAGCCTGCGGCGGCAAAGCTCCTCCAGTTTGATTTGCTGCTCCTCGGATACAGCCTCATCTCGCCCAGTTCGCCCGGTCACCATTTCCAGCAGCTGGGCGGCTTCAAAAGAGGAGCCGAGGCGTTCGGATAATTGCTTGTATATCGACATAATTATGAAGAATTCCCATCAAAATAATACTAGCAGAGAAAAAATTGTGGTTTGCATCGGCAAATGCGGCCTTTCCCTTGCGGCCGCAAACAATTTTCTTCACGCGTAACGGAATGTTACGCTGTTACCAAAGGTCGCTGCCCTGCTGCTCCGGAATCACCGGGCCCATGGAGGCGATTGCCACCTCGATCTGGCTGTCGTCCGGCTCGCTGGTGGTCAGGCGCTGCATCCACAGGCCGGGGGCGGAAATCACCCTCGTGACCGGGTTGTTGTAGCGGCCCGCTAGGCGGATCAGCTCATAGGCGAGGCCCACCACCACCGGGATGAGGACAATTTTAAGCGCCACCCGCAGCCAGGTGTTTTCCAGCGTCACAAGGGAGAATACCAGGATGGAGATGACCAGCACGATGAGCAGAAAGCTTGTCCCGCAGCGAGGGTGAAAGCGGGTCTGGGGACGGATGTTCTCCACCGTAAGGGGCAGCCCCGCCTCGTAACAGGCGATGGTCTTGTGCTCGGCGCCGTGGTACTCGAATACTCGCCGGATGTCCGGCACCCGGGCGACCAGCGCGATATAGCCCACAAAGACGCCGATTTTCAGCACGCCCTCCACCAGGGAGCGCAGCGCGCCGGAGCCGATCCACTGGCTGAACAGCCCGGCCACCGCCGTAGGCAGCACCGCGAAAAGCAGGATTGCCAGGACGATTCCCACCACTCCCGCAAAGGCGGCCACCACCGACATCACATTTTTGCCCAGCTTTTTGGCGACCCACTTTTCAAACTTGGAGGGCTCTTCCTCCTCCTGGCCCGCGATCTCTGCGGAGCGCATGAGGGTTTTGTAGCCCACCACAAGGGAGGAGGCCATGTTGAAGATTCCCCGAATCACCGGGGCTTTTTTATACCATGGGTTGGGTCGGTTGGGCCAATCCTCCAGGAAAATTTCCCCGTCCGGCTGGCGAACTGCAAGGGCTGTCCGGCCCGGCCCCCGCATCATGACCCCCTCGATAACTGCCTGCCCCCCGATGGAGGTCTTAAACTGTTCCTTCACTGTGTATATCCTTTCAATCATCGTCGGTGTCTGCGGGTTCATCCTGTTCAATTTGGGCGATATCGTCCTGCTTTTGATAGAGGGGCAGGGTGATGGTGATGCGGGTGCCCGCGCCCTCTTCGCTTTCAATATCCAGCGTGCCGTCGTGGCGCATCACCATCTCCTCCGCCATGGCAAGGCCGATGCCGGAGCCCCGGCGGGTGGTGTCGGCCTTGTAGAACTTCGCCTTGACCTGGGGCAGATCCTTCTGACTGATGCCGATGCCGGTGTCTGCCACGGTGATGATCACCTTTTGACCCTCAACCCGGCAGCGCACCGTGACGCTGTCCCCCCGGTCGGAGTACTTGACCGCGTTGTCGATAATATTGATAAACACCTGCCGCAGGCGGTTTTTGTCCCCGTAGACCGGAATGGCCTCCTCGGTGTCCTCGAATTGGAGGTCGATGCCCTCCCGCTCGGCCCGCTGGGTGTACATCAGCACCGCCTCGGAGAGCTCCGCCATCACATCGATGCGGCTCTTGATCAGCCGCAGGCGGCCGCTCTGCATCCGGGAGAAATCCAGCAAATCCTCCACCATGTCGGAGAGCCTTCCCGTCTCGCCGATGATGACGGTCATGCCCTTGTCCAGCAGCTCCTTGTCCTGGCCGCCGTCGCTGCGGATGGTCTCGCCCCAGCCCTGGATGGCGGTGAGTGGGGTGCGCAGCTCGTGGGAGACGGAGGAGATAAAGTCGTTCTTGAGCTTTTCAGCGGTTTGCAGCTCCCCCGCCATGTAGTTGATGACATCGCACAGCTCGCCGATCTCGTCGTTGCTGCGCTTTTGCAGGCGGGCGTCAAAGTCTCCCTGGGCGATGCGCCGGGCGGTCTCCCCCACCTGGCCGATGGGCCGGATGATGGAGCTGAGAAAGTAGGAGCTGGAAAACAGCACCATGGCCAGCACCAGAATGCCCAGCAGCAGCATGCCCGCAATCATTGTGGTGATCTGCCTGTCCACCAGGGACAGGGAGGTGATGAGCCGGATGGCCAGCAGGTCGTTTTGGCCTGGGACAGGATTGGTCATGGCAAAGGCGTAGACCCGCTCGCTGGTGCCGAGCTGCCCGGTGTGCTCCCCCTGGCCGATGCTGGTTGTCAGCGCGTCGTCCACATCGGGGAGGCTGGTATCGCTGGGTAGAAAGCCGCTGGAGGTGAGGGAGATAGCCCTCTGGCCGTCCACCACCATCAGCTCCATCTGACTTTTCTGCTCAAAGCCCGCCACATAGCCCCGCAGCCGGGCGGCGAAGTCGTCGGGGTCAGCGCTGTCCTGGGCGTATTGCCCCAGGGTGTTGGCCACAATGAGGGCCTGGCTGGATAGTTCCTGCTGCACCTGCGTGTAGTAGTAGCGCTGCACGGCGACCCCGGCGACCACCTCGATGAGCAGGACGATGGTGACGATGACGCCGAAACTGTTGAGCAGCCAGCGCCGGGTGAGCTTGCGGACGGCCATCGTCCTCCTCCTCTCAAGGATTGAATCTATCTTGTGGAGCTGCTATTTTGCCAGGGCGGCCTCCAGGCTGTCCATCCCCAGGCGGTCGATAGCGGCGCCAAGGCGTTCCTTTTGGTTGCCGTTTTCCCGAAACCAGGAGAGAACGCCGTCGATGATTTCCTCCAGTTCCTCCCTCGCTACAAGCCGGGAGAAAGGGGTGCCGTTCCGGGTGGTGCGGCCCCAGGTTCCGCCGAAAAACAGCTGGAAGAGGGGGCCTCCGTCCTTCTGCCGCCGGGCTTCTATTCCGACGTCGTTGAGGCTGGGCTTCACGCAGCTGTTGGGGCAGCCGCCCACCGCGATCTTGAATTTGTGAGGGAGATTCTCGCCGAGCGCTCCGAGATAGTAGCGCTCGTGGAGCTCCGCCGCAATCATTTGGGTGTCGCAGCAGCCAAAGACACAGGTTGTGCCCTTACAGGCTGTGATGGGCCGCACCCTCGCCCCGGTTCCCCCGAAGCCGATGCCAGAGCCGTGCTTTTCGATATAGGCCACGGCGTCGCCGATCTTCTCAAAGGGGATGCCGACGATTTCCGCGGAAAGCCGTGTGGTAAAGGCGACCTTGCCGTTGCCGAAGCTGCAGGCGCAGTTTGCGATGGCCTCCAGTTGTTCGGGCGTATAGACCCCTCCCGGGGAGACAATGCGGCCGGAAAACAGTTCCGTTCCCCGGTTGCGCAAAAAGCCCCTGGCCTTTGCCGCCTTGATGTCATCTGCTGTGAGTGTTGTCATTTGTCCCGCTCTCTCTGTTTTTTGTCTGATTTGCAGTGGTTCGTCTGCATTTGGTTATCGTTCCCTTTGTTTTGTGAAAGGCTTCGCAGGCTGTGCAGTCGCCGTGCCGCTTGCAGTCTGTGCTGGGGCAGGTGCAGTTTTTGTTGATGTTCTGCTTTAGTCCGCCCATTTGTAGCCATATCCCCATATGGTCAGGATGTGCCGCGGGGCGCTGGGGTCGTCCTCGATCTTCATGCGCAGTCTGCGGATGTTCACATCCACGATCTTCACATCGCCGTAATAGTTCTCCCCCCACACCGTGTGGAGGATTTCCCCCCGCTCCTTGGCGGCGTTGGGATTCTTCATGAAAAATTCCATCAGCTGGAATTCCACCTGGGTCAAATCCACCGTCTTGCCCTTTTTGGTGAGGGAGCGGCTCTTGAGGCTGAGAACGAAGTCTCCGGACACAATGCGGGATGCGGGCTCCTCCTCGGTGCGCGCCATCGAAACACGGCGATAGACCGCGTCCACCCGGGCGAGGAGTTCGGTGGGGCTGAAGGGCTTGGTGACGTAGTCGTCCGCCCCCAGCATCAGGCCGCTCACCTTGTCCATCTCCTGGGTCTTGGCCGAGAGCATGATGATGCCGATGGAGCTTGACTTGCTGCGGATGTGCTTGCACACCTCGAAGCCGTCCACCCCGGGCATCATGACGTCCAACAGGGCGATGTCGAAGCCGCCCTCGTTTTTGTCAAAGACTTCGATGGCCTCCTGGCCGTTGGATACGTCCACGACCTCGTAGCCGCCGCGCTTGAGGTTGATGACGACAAAATCGCGGATGACATCCTCATCCTCCGCTACTAGAATGCGTCTGACAGGCATAGTTATAATCATTCCTTTCCTTGTTTGAAAGTGTCCTTCTTTCAAACTTCGTTTCTCCATTGCTTTGGTTTGTTAAAGTTTACTATTAGGTCAGCGCAAACATCTGCCGCGCTTCCTCCTCGGTAATTGCCAACGGCTCCTCCTGGGTCTCAGGGATGGAGCCATAGTATTCCAGCACACCCTTCGTGTCCAGATGAATGTCCCCCTGGGGAATGGTGGGGTCGAGGATGGAGTACGTCCGTATCCGGAACAAATCCACCGAGGCCTCCCCGGTTTCCAGGTTCACCTTGCTGAAAGTCCACTGGTTGTATTCCGGCTGATCCACCACTGTGACGGTGCCCAGCCAGCGCTCCGGGTAAAAGACAAGATAGCCCTGATCCCGGTTGACCACGGCGGTGTAGCGGACAGAAAAGCTGCCATCCAGGGTCAGCTGGCGGTATTCGGTGAGGCGAATGGGGTCCTCGGTGCGGTCGTCCCTTGCGCCGGGCAAGTCCTGTAACCTCGGCACCAAAATGGTGCCGTCGTCGCCCAGGTCGACCGAAAGGGCAGCCTCCTCCCGGAAGGTGGAGTAGTAGGCGTCCAAATGGGAAGATTCCTCCTCGCCGCTTGTCCCGAGACCGACACCCGCAATGGTTTCAAGGCCCGTGCCCGTCACCCGGATTACCTCGGTGCCGTAGATGGCCGTACCGCCGAGGCCCTGCTCTCTGATCTCCTGATCCACATAGAGCCCGTAGCCGCCGCTGGGAAGATTGCCCCGCAGCATCTGCAAAATACTGTAGGCATCGGCATTCAGGGGCATTTCGGCGGTCACCAGCAGGGCGCCCTCGGTGCCGCCCAGCAGGGTGAGGACATAGCGCCCGTCCGGGTTGCGGGCGAGCACCAGCTCCTCGCGGTCGTCGCCGTTGTAGTCGAACAGATCCCACGACGCGTAGACTTCCTGGTATTCCGGGACAAACCTGCCGTCCCGCATGGAATAGACGCCCAGCGTCTTGACCCTGCTGGCAGAGTTGTTCCAGCCCACCAGCATGGAGGAGTAATCGGCGGAAAGGAGGTGGGCGAACTCGACGAACTCCACCTCGTCCCCGCTTCCGGCGATGTCCCGGAAGGAATACCAGCCGCCCTGGTTGTCCTGGCAGAGGATTTTAGCCCTGGCCTCCCCGGGAGCGCCCTGCTCGGTGTAGAAGACCACGGCCTCATCCCTTCCGTCACCGTCCATGTCGTGGAAGACGAAGGAGGAGCCCTCGCTGTTCTGGGGGTAGACATAGGTGATGTGGTCGGGGTCGAGGGTGGCGCTGAGCGCCTCATAGATTTCCCGTTGCTGGGCGTTGAGCATGGGGGCGCGGAGCAGCCCTGTATTCTCGCCCGGCGGTGCGGCGTAGCCGCAGCCGGAGAGCAGCACGGCGGGCAGCAGCAGGCAGAGCAGGAAAGCTAGGCGCCGCAGAAAGCTCCGCTGTTGTTTGAGAATCATCGGAACCTCCTGATAGCGAAAATTGTACAACAAATAAGGGGCAAAACCCCTTGGATAATAGTACCGGATAAATGGCGAAAAGTCAATGAAAGCGCCGCTTCCGGCGGGGTGCGCGGGCCTGTGATTTGTGGTATAATAAAACAAGCAATTTTATGGGAGGACACCGCCGTGACAAATCCCTACCTGCCGGTGAACAGGCTGGAGTTTACAGTCACCCTTGCCTGTACCAGCCGCTGCCGCCACTGCTCCCGGGGCGGTGAGCTTGGCTCTGCCGGAGCAGTGGACAAAGCCGCTGCTGTTCGGGCCGTGAAGGAGCTTGCCGCCGTCACAAATCTCGCCTCTGTTATGACCTTCGGCGGTGAGCCCCTGCTCAGGGCCGACACCACCTGTGCCATCCTGCGGGCGGCTGCTGAGTCCGGGGTGGGAAGCCCTCAAATCATCACGAACGGCTTCTTCTCCAGGGAGGAAGCGGTCATCGACGGCGTCGCCAAAGAGCTGGCGGCCAGCGGGGTGAAGTCCATTCTGCTGTCGGTGGATGGCTTCCACGCCGAGCATGTCCCAATGGAGTATGTCCGCCGCTTCGCCGAAGCGCTGCTGGATGCGGGGGCGAAGGGCTTAAAGCTGCACCCTGCCTGGGTGGTGAACCGCGCCCACCGCAACCCCCACAACGCCGCGACCGAAACTGCGCTGGAGGCCTTCGCCGATCTGGGAATTCCCGTGTCGGGGGGCAACGATATCTTTCCGGCGGGCAACGCCGCAAAGCACCTCGCCGAATACTATCCCAAGGCGGCGCCCGACCTGGACATCCGCTGCGGGGAAGCCCCCTACACCGACCCGCTGGACGCTGTGACAAGCCTCTCGGTCAATCCCAACGGGGATGTGGTGGTCTGCGACTTTGTCATCGGCAACATTGAGGCAGAGGGCATCGGGGAGATTGTGGCGCGCTACAACCCCTATGCCGCCCCCGCCATGGCTGCTCTCTTGAAGGTTGGCGTGCGGGGCCTGATGGACTATGGCGAGAGCCGGGGCGTCTCGGTGAACTCCGGCGACTACACGTCCGCCTGCGGGGTATGCCACGCAGTGCAGGCGCAGTTGCAGAGGAATCAAGTGTAATACGCCAATCTGATCTGTATACTTTCCCCGAAAGGAATGAATAGACCCATGAAGCTACTGGCAGTTGACGGCAACAGCATCCTCAATCGGGCCTACTACGGCATCAAGCTGCTGTCCACCAAGGACGGCCTCTACACCAACGGCATCTATGGCTTCCTGAATATCCTGCTGAAAATCCAGCAGGAGGTGGGGCCGGAGGCCATTGCGGTGGCCTTTGACATGCGGGCCCCCACCTTCCGCCACAAGCGGTACGAGGGCTACAAGGCCCAGCGCAAGGGCATGCCGGAGGAGCTCGCCCAGCAGCTGCCCATCCTCCAGGAGCTTTTGGGCAACCTGGGCTACAAGATCGTCATGCAGGAGGGTTGGGAGGCCGACGACATCCTCGGCACCCTGGCGGCCGCCTGCCGGGAGAAGGGAGCCGAGTGCGTGATCGCCACCGGCGACCGGGATTCCTTCCAGCTGGTGGGGGATGGCGTCACGGTGCGCCTCGCCTACACCAAGGGCGGCAGGCCCCAGGAGGATATCATCGACACCGAGGCCGTGCGGGAGAAGTACGGCGTGGAGCCAAAGGCTCTCATCGACGTCAAGGCCCTCATGGGCGACGCCTCCGACAACATCCCCGGCGTAGCGGGCGTGGGGGAGAAAACCGCCCTTTCGCTGATTACCCAGTACGGCACGCTGGATTACATCTACGAGCATCTGGCCGAGCTGGATATCCGGGACAGCCTGCGGGCCAAGCTGGAGGCGGGGAAAGAATCCGCCTACATGAGCAGGGAGCTGGCGGAGATCGACTGCGCGGCCCCTGTGGAAACCGACCCCTCCGCCTATATCAAGACCCAGGCGGACAATGCCGCAGCCTATCGACTGATGGCCAAGCTGGAGCTGTTCAGCCTGATGGAGCGCTTCGGCGTCCGCCCCCCCAGCGAGGTGGAGGAACTGGCTGGCGCCGATGGGACAGGCGCCGCAGAAAAGGAAGCCGCCCTCGACATCCAGTTCAATCAGCTGCCCCCAGGGGTGCTGGAGCGGAGGGAGCCAATCCACGTTCTGTTTGCCATGGCCGACGGCGTGGTGACAGCCCTCTGCCTCGTGGAGGGCCGGACGCTCTGCTACTTTGACACAGATGTGGAGGAGACGGCGAAGGCCATTCTCACCGCAACCGTCCCCAAGCGCACCAACCACCTGAAGGAGCTGTGGCACTACGCCATCGACCACGGCTATGCACTCCAAAACGTGGTGTTTGACGCCGAGATTGCGGCCTACATCCTCAACGCCACCGCCAACGACTACGGCCTGGAACGGCTGATGGGGGAGTACGGCGTTGCCCCCGTGGGGCTGGACGACTTCACCGCGCAGTCCTTCCCGCTGCTGGTGCCCGCCGCGGGCTTTGAGGCCCTCTGCGGCAAACTCTCGGAGAAGATTGAGGAAAACAGCCAGCAGAAGCTGCTCACCGACATCGAGCTTCCCCTGGCCGAGGTGCTGGCGGGGATGGAGCACGCGGGCATCGCTGTGGACACCGACGGCATCCGCACCTATGGGGAGCGCATCGAGGAGGACTTGCTCAGGGCACAGGACAACATCTACAAGCTGGCGGGGGAGGAGTTCAACATCAATTCCCCCAAGCAGCTGGGGGTCATCCTCTTTGAGAAGCTGGGCCTGCCCACCGGAAAGAAAACCAAGACCGGCTACTCCACCAATGTGGACGTTCTGGAGGGGCTGCGGGACAAGCACGAGATTGTGGCGGAGATTCTGGAATTCCGCAAGCTGTCCAAGCTCAAGAGCACCTATGTGGATGGCCTGCTGGCCGTTGTGGGGGAGGACGGGCGCATCCACACCACTTTTCAGCAGACCCTGACCCGCACGGGGAGAATCTCCTCCACCGAGCCCAACCTCCAGAACATCCCCATCCGCACCGAGCTGGGGAGTGAGCTGCGCCGCTACTTTGTGGCGAAGGAGGGCAGCCTGCTGCTGGACGCCGACTACTCCCAGATCGAGCTGCGCGTGCTGGCCGACATCGCCGACGACAAGCACATGATTGAGGCATTTGAACAGGAGGACGACATCCACACCCGTACCGCCGCCCAGGTGATGGGGCTCCCCCCCGAGCTGGTCACCCCCAAAATGCGCAGCCGGGCAAAGGCCGTAAACTTTGGCATTGTCTACGGCATCGGGGCCTTCTCCCTCTCCCAGGACATCGGGGTGAGCGTGCACGAGGCCGACGAGTACATCAAGGGCTATCTGCGCTATTACGACGGCGTGGAGAAGTATATGGAGCGCATCATAGCAGAGGCCACCGAGCAGGGCTATGTGACCACCATGTTTGGCCGCAGGCGGTACCTGCCGGAGCTCGCCTCCTCCAACCGGAATCTGCGGGAGTTCGGCAAGCGGGTGGCGAGAAACACCCCCATCCAGGGCACCGCCGCCGACATCATCAAGATCGCAATGATCAAGGTCTACAACCGTTTGCGGGAGGAGAAGCTGGAGGCAAAGCTGATTCTCCAGGTGCACGATGAGCTGATCGTGGAGTGCCCGCCGGAGGAGCAGGAGGTCGCCGCGAAGATTGTGAAGGAAGAGATGGAGCACGCCGCCAAGCTGGATGTGCCGCTGGTGGCGGACGTGGGCGCGGGCCCCAACTGGCTGGAGGCCAAGTAGGTTTTGAGCCTGATGGCGGCCAAAGGGATGAAGTGGAGATGCTATGGATTCGCTATTGGAGCAGAAAATAATAGAGATGTATGTCAAAAAGGGCTATCAGGAGCGAATTTTACATGAACTGAACCATCCCATGAAGCGAGATCGGGTTTTGCACAGACTCTGCCACAACTACGAGAGTATTCTTAAGTCGGAAGGGATGGAACCAATCGTTTCCTCCAGTTCGGACGAGATAACGAAGATGATACTGCAGTGTGGCGGGCAGAAGGACAACTGCTATATATTGTCGCTGATGGATGAGTGTGACGGTATCTTTCTATCATTAAATGAGGCGCTTGACAGGGTGGTGGGAAACGGGTTAGCGGCCGTCGTATATTGTCACAACGGCATAGCTTATTTTGAAGCGGAACAGTCTCAGGGACCGCCACCAAGATACATCCTAAAGGCAATGTTCCCGCCACCAAAACACTAAAACAAGAAAAACGCACACATGAAGGGACCGATAGCTGTGGACAGAAACACAGAAATAGAGCAATACTGGCAAGACTTTCTGAATGCGGAGGGCCTAGACAAGTCCCTGCGCTACAAGGAGTGCTTCCACTTTGACCTGACCGAGGCCAATGCAAACGCCCTGCTGGAGCTGGTCTTGCAGGGGCAGAAGAAGGCCACTGCCTCCAGCCTCCACTACTTCGAGGGCATCGGCGAGCCGCTGCCGGAGAAGGGGGACTACTCCATCATCACCGACTGGGCGGGCACGCCGAAGTGCGTGATCAGGACGACCCAGGTGACCGTCCGACCCTTCCGGGAGATCACCTGGGAGATGGCGAAGCGGGAGGGCGAGGACGAGTCGCTGGAATCCTGGCAGAGGGGCCATGTCAAGTTTTTCACCGCCGAGGGCAAGGCGGAGGGCTACGTTTTTTCGGAGGAGATGCCCGTCGTGTTCGAGGATTTTGAGGTCGCATGGCAATGAGCGAGCACAAAGGGTGCCCGGAACTCGTCGTCCGCCAAATGGACGCCGAGACGCTGCCCGCTGTCGCAGCTATAGAGGCCGCCTGCTTCTCCATTCCCTGGAGCCTGGAATCCCTGGAGCATGAAATCGACAACCCCCGCTCCCTCTTTCTGGTGGCTCTCGCGGAGGACGTTGTAGCGGGATATCTCGGCATGCACCATGTGCTGGATCAGGGCGACATCGACAATGTTGCGATGCTGCCGGAATACCGGGGGCGAGGGATTGCGAAGGCCTTAATCCGGGAGCTGATTTTGCAGTCTGCCCGGCTGGGGCTCTCCTTCCTGATGCTGGAGGTGCGCCCGGGGAACGGGCCCGCCGTCGGCCTCTACCAAAGCTTCGGCTTCCGGGAGGTGGGCAGGCGGAAAAACTACTATGAAAAGCCCCGGGAGGACGCGCTGCTCATGCGCCTCGACCTCGGCGAGGGTGATACTGAGGAGGTAATACTGTGAAGAAGATCATTATTTTGTCCGAGATCATGCGGGAGGACGATCCCCAGCATGTGGATTTGAATAAGCTGCCCAAGGCGCTTGTGGAGAGCACAAAGGGTGACTTGCCCTTTGAGTGGAGCGAGGAGCACCAGGACTACGTCTGCTGGTGGGACGACAACGACGAAGAATAGCGGGTAAAGGCGGGTGCCGCCGTGCTTACATAGCACGAAAAACAGGCACGCAATTCTCCCTTCGTCGTGTAAATCCCATAAAAGCGCGGAAATCCCGCCGTTTTTCCTTGCAAAAAGGGGGCTTTTGCTTTACAATAGCGGAGGATAATTTGCTTTGACAAATTTTTGCCAAGGTATAATACCAATCTTTGATTGGTATCATTTCAAGACTGAAAGGAATGGACAGCAGGAATGAACGCACTGAACAAGAAGACCGTCGAGGACATTGATGTATCCGGCAAGCGGGTACTGGTACGCTGCGACTTCAACGTTCCCCTGAAGGACGGCCAGATCACCAACGACAAGCGCATTGTCGCCGCTCTCCCCACAATCCAGTATTTGATTGACCACAATGCGAGGGTTATCCTCTGCTCCCACCTGGGGCGGCCAAAGGGCGAGCCCGACCCGGAGTTCTCCATGGCTCCCGTGGCAAAGCGCCTTTCCGAGCTGCTGAACAAGCCTGTGGAGATGGCTAAAGACGTGGTGGGCCCCGACGCCCAGGCAAAGGCTTCCGCCCTTCAGGACGGCCAGGTGCTCCTGCTGGAAAATGTTCGCTTCGAGCCCGGCGAGACCAAGAACGACCCCGAGCTCTCGGGGAAGTTCGCGGCTCTGGCCGATATCTTTGTCAATGACGCCTTCGGCACCGCCCACCGTGCCCACTCCTCCACCACCGGTGTGGCCGACTATCTCCCCGCAGTGGGCGGTTTTCTGATCGGCAAGGAGATCAGCTTCATGGGCGGCGCGCTGGCCAATCCCAAGCGCCCCTTTGTGGCGATTCTCGGTGGCGCGAAGGTTTCGGATAAGATCGGCGTCATCGAAAACCTGCTGGACAAGGTGGACACCCTGATCATCGGCGGCGGCATGGCCTACACCTTCTTCCTGGCCCAGGGCCTCGCCATCGGCACCTCCATCAAGGAGGAGGACAAGGTGGAGACGGCCAAGAAGATTTTGGCCGACGCGCAGACAAAGGGCGTCAAGCTCCTTCTCCCCGTGGACAATGTGGTGGGCGACAAGTTTGACGCGGAAGCGAATTCCCAGACCGTGGATTCCGACAGCATTCCCGACGGCTGGATGGGCATGGACATCGGCCCCAAGACCCAGCAGCTCTTCGCCGACGCCATCAAGGGCGCGGGAACGGTGCTGTGGAACGGCCCCATGGGCGTCTTTGAGTTCGACAAGTTCGCCGAAGGCACCAACGCCATCGCCCACGCGGTGGCAGAGAGCGGCGCGGTCTCCATTATCGGCGGCGGCGATTCCGTGGCTGCCGTGACCAAGCTGGGCTATGCCGACAAGATGAGCCACATCTCCACCGGCGGCGGCGCCTCCCTGGAGTTCCTGGAAGGCAAGGAGCTGCCTGGCATCGCGGCCCTCAACGACAAAGCAAGTTAAACTTGCAGATACACGCGTGCCGGGAACGGTGCGCGTGTATCTCTATTGCGCGCGAACAGATTTGCTGGAAGCGGAGGAAGGTGCGCCTGTGATTGAAGCAGTTTTATTCGACGTCATGGGCGTCATCCTCACAGAAGGGGATGATGTCCAGAATCTCCTGATCCCTTATGTGGGATCGCTGCTCTCCGATGTGGATCCCGCATTCATCCGCCGTCGCTACATCGCCGCCAGCCTGGGAAACATCGACGGGGCGCAGTTCTGGCGGGAAATCGGCTTTGCCGAGGAGCAGATTCCGGCTGTTGAGGCCACCTATCTGGAGGCCTGCTTTCGGCTGAACCCGGAGGTTTTGCCCTGCCTTGAGTCCCTTTCCGTCAGCTATCGGCTGGCGCTGCTCTCCAACGACGTATCCGCGTGGTCGGCCTTCCTGCGGGAGCACCACGGCTACGGGGCGTTCATGGAGAGAGCCTTCATCAGCGGCGACTTGGGCATGCGCAAGCCAGACCCCGCCATCTACACCCACGTGCTGCGGGAGATGGGGCTGGAGGCGAATGCCTGCCTCTTCATCGACGACGATCCCCGCCGGGTGGAGGCCGCCCGGGAGCTGGGCATCACGGGGCTTCTTTTTGATCCCCACTCCATTCACGGCGGCTACCGCGGCCTGCGGATACAGAGATTCCCCCAGCTGGGCTCCCTGCTAACATAAAGAAAAGGAATGGTCATTATTATGAACAAGCAGCTTCGCAAGACGGTCATCGCCGGAAACTGGAAGATGAACAAGAACCGCGCCGAGACGAAGGCGCTCATCGCCGAAATTCTGCCCCTGGTGAAGGGTGCGGACTGCGATGTCATCGCCTGCGTGCCCTTTACAGACCTGGAGACCGCGCTGGAAGCGGCGAAGGGTTCCAACTTGAAAATCGGCGCTCAGAACTGCCACTGGGCGGAGTCCGGCGCCTTTACCGGCGAGATTTCCGCGGTCATGCTACGGGAAATGGGACTGGAGTACGTGATCATCGGCCACTCCGAGCGCCGCCAGTACTTCGGCGAGACCGACGAGACTGTTCAGAAGAGGGTGCGCGCCGCGCTGGACGCCGGGCTCACCGTTATTCTCTGCGTGGGCGAGCTGCTGGAGCAGCGGGAACAGGGCATCACGGCGGAGGTTTGCTCCCTTCAGACCAAGATCGCCCTGGGCGGCGTCTCCAAGGAGGAGCTCAGCCGCATCATCATCGCCTACGAGCCCGTCTGGGCCATCGGCACCGGCAAGACCGCAACCTCCGACCAGGCGGATGAGGTCAACGGCCAGATTCGCGGCGTCATAGCAGGACTGTACGGGGGCGATGCGGCTCAGGCCATGACCGTGCAGTACGGCGGCTCCATGAATGCTGCAAACGCCGCTGAGCTGCTCTCCAAGGAGCATGTGGATGGTGGCTTGATTGGCGGGGCTTCCCTTAAGGCCACCGACTTCGCCGAGATTGTAAAGGCTGCATCGAAGTAAAAACCAACGGTCTGTGCCGGGCAAGAGCCTTGGCACAGACTTTGTCCTATCTGCAATGTTTAATAAGGAAAACAATTCACCTCCGCCGGGCTTGCCGAAACTTGCCATCTCTCAAAAGTATTTGTCGAGTTGCCGGTATCGGCTGTTTTCGCCAGACGGGGATGATATCATAAATTCGGAATAGCTACTTGATATGTTTTGTGAAAAGGAATGATTATTAACATGAAAAAACCAATTCTCCTCATGATTCTCGACGGCTACGGCAACCGCGTCGAGCCCTACGGCAACGCCATCCTGGCGGCCAACACCCCCAATATGGATAAGCTGCTTGCATCCTGCCCCCATACCCTCATCGGGGCCTCCGGCCTCAATGTGGGACTGCCCGACGGCCAGATGGGCAACTCCGAGGTTGGACACACCAACATCGGCGCGGGGCGCATCGTCTACCAGGAGCTCACCCGCATCACAAAGTCCATCCAGGACGGAGATTTCTTTGAAAACGAGGCCCTGAAGGCCGCCATGGAGAACGCCAAGAAGGACGGCGCCGCCCTGCATCTCTACGGCCTGCTGTCCGACGGCGGCGTCCACAGCCACAACAAGCACCTCTACGCCCTCCTCCAGATGGCCAAGGGCTACGACCTGAAAAAGGTCTATGTTCACTGCCTCACCGACGGCAGGGACGTGCCTCCCACCTCCGGGGCGGAGTTCATTCGGGAGCTCCAGGCGGAGATGGATAAAATCGGCGTGGGCAGCATTGCCACCGTCATGGGCCGTTACTACGCCATGGACAGGGATAACCGCTGGGAGCGGGTGGAGAAGGCCTACGACGCCATGGTGCGCGGCAAAGGAGAGTGGAGCGCCGACCCCGCCGCCATGATGGAGGCCTCCTACAAGGCCGACGTCACCGACGAATTCGTTGTCCCCTGTGTCTGCCAAAAGGGCGCGACCATCAACGAGGGGGACAGCGTCATCTGCTTCAATTTCCGCCCCGACCGCGCCAGGGAAATCACCCGCACCCTCGTCGACCCCGCCTTCACAGGCTTTCAGCGGGACGACATCAATTTGGATCTCACCTATGTCTGCATGACCCAGTACGACGCTACTATGCCAAATGTATCGGTGGCTTTTGCACCCCAGTCCCTTGCCAACACCTTTGGAGAGTATATCTCCCGCAATGGCCTCAACCAACTGCGCATCGCGGAGACAGAGAAATATCCTCACGTCACCTTTTTCTTCAATGGCGGCGTGGAGACCCCCTACGAGAATGAAGACCGCGCCCTCATCCCCTCCCCCAAGGTGGCCACCTACGATCTACAGCCGGAGATGAGCGCCTACCTGATCACCGAGGAGTTGCTGAAGCGCCTTGACAGCGGCAAGTACGACGTGATCATCCTCAACTACGCCAACTGCGACATGGTGGGCCACACCGGCGTGTTTGACGCCGCCGTCAAGGCGGTGGAGGCTGTGGACGAGTGCATGGGCAAAATTGTGGATAAGGTAAGCGAGATGGGCGGCGTGACGCTGGTCACGGCTGACCACGGCAACGCCGAAAAGATGTACGAGCCGGACGGCTCTCCCTTCACCGCCCATACCACCAACCCCGTGCCATTTGTCGTGGTGGGCCTCGGTGATGTGGAGCTTGCCTCCGAGAATACCGGCCGACTGGCCGACCTCTCCCCGACTATGTTGAAAATCATGGGCCTGCCCCAGCCGGAGGAGATGACGGGAGAATCCCTCATCAAGTAAGAGCGCAGATCAAAGCAAAAAAGAGCGACGGCATTGCCGTCGCTCTTTTTTGCTTTGATGTTATTTCAGGGGCTGGCCAGCTTTGTCCTTGAAGGCTCCAATGAGGATCATAATGAAGTCTATAAACCAGCCGATACCGAACAGTCCAGCTGTGAAGAACCAAATCAAGCCAGTTCCGGTCTTGCCGACATAAAACCTGTGGATACCCAGGCCGCCCAAGAACAGACAGAGAAGCAACGTCGTGAGCTTGCTCTTCTGCACATATTGAAAGCCGCCGACCGTATTTGTGTTGGTGTTCGTGTTGTTGATGATGATGGGGGCGGGGGCGGCAACTGCAGCAGGAGCAGCCTGCTGGGCCTGGTAGTTTGCGGTGGCCACACCGCAGCCGGGGCAGACAACGGCCTGATCGTCAATTTCTTTTCCACACTTGTTGCAATACATTTTGAAATCCTTTCTCTCGTAGCTTGATGGCCGAGCCCTCAAACTATCCTCCTCAAATTTTTACAAATGGATGCAAAAAAAACACACACAAGCAATATATCATATAGGACTCTCAAAAACAAGAGATGGGTCAGGCTGTTACCGCCCGGCGGCCCTCTGCCGTACCGCCTCGTAGAGCAGGGTTGTGGCGGCGCATCCAACGTTGAGGGAGGAGGCATAGGAGGCCCCGCTCATGGGGATGGTGACCATCCTGTCGCAGAGCTCCGCGAGGCCGCGGCTGAGCCCCTCAGTCTCGTTGCCCACCATGAGCAGCACGGGGCCCGAGAGATTCTCCTCCCACAGCGACAGGGGCGCATGGGCGGAGGTGCCGACCACCGCGAAACCGGGATATTTCTCCCGCAGCAGGGTGAGGTATTCTTCCAGCCCCGCTTTGTCGGGGAGGAAGCAGGCGGGCAGCCGGAAGAAGGAGCCCATGGAGGAGACCACTACCTCGCTGTCGTAGAGATCGACGCCGTGGCCGGTAAACAGCAGGCCGTCCGCGCCCAGGGCGTCGCAGCTGCGCAGGATAGTGCCCAGGTTGCCCCGGTTGGAGGGCCGGTCGAAGAGCAGCAGCAGGGGAATGTCCGACAGGGGGATATCCCGGGGCGGCAGCTGCCGCATGGCGGCGACGGCCATCAGCTCGGAGGTCTCCTGCTTGCCGCTGAGCTCCTCCATCAGCGCGGGGGCAAGGGCGTAGTTGACCTCTGTGGGAACGGTGCGCAGCATCTCCTGTCCCCAGCCAGAGAGGGGGGCATCCAGGGCGTAGAGAAAAGAGCGGATTTCCCAGCCGTTCCCCACGGCGCCGTTCAGGTTCCGCACTCCCTCCACCAGGAACTCCCCGTGACGGTGGCGCTTGTTGCGGTTTGTTTTCAGAACCTCGAACTTCTGGTACCGTGCGTCCCTGGTGAGAATTTTCCGCTCCAACTGTTATTCCGTCCCTTTTTCAAGATGTTTTTCCATGGGGATATAGGTGATGCCGTTTTCGGTGGTCTTTTCCCCTGTGGGAACAAAGCCCATGTGTCGATAGGCCTCCTCCCCATAGAGGGAAGCATGAACCGTGAGCACATTGCAGCCCTCGCCCAGAGCATGAGCGGCGGCATCCTCCATCAGCCCCCGGGCAATGCCCTGGCGGTGGTGTTTTTTGTCCACAAAGAGCAGGCTGATGTGGCCGGGCGGTCGCAGGGCGAGCACCCCCACCAGCTCTTCTTCGTCGAAGGCCCCCCAGAGGAGCAGCTCCCCGCAGAGCAGCCGTTCCCCCATGGCTTTTTGGTCGATGTATTGTTGGAACTCATCCACGCCCGCAGGGGAGTAGTCGGGTGCCTCAAATTCCTCAAAGACATCCCAGACCAGCTCCATCGCTTCTCTCAGGTCGCGCAGGTTCAGTTCCCTCCGGCCAGATGCCGGATGCACTCGCGAACTCAAATTTGATATCCTCCCATTAGCCGATCAGCTTGGAGCAGGCCTCCACATACTTCTTCTCCAGCGATTCCACCGCGCCTTCGCTTTCCCCCACCAGGGAGTAGTACAGCTTGATCTTGGGTTCGGTGCCGGAGGGGCGGATGATCACCGAGCTGCCGTCGCCGAGGCCGTATTCCAGAACATTGGAGGAGGGGATGGCGATGGGCTCCTTCACGCCGTTTTTAGTGCGCTCGGAAACCAGGTAGTCGGTGTATTCCACCACCTTGGTGCCCGCAATTTCTGTGGGGGGATTCTGCCGCAGCTTGTCCATGATCTCCTTCATTTTCAGCATGCCCTCCGCGCCGGGGTAACTCACGTTCTGGAGGGCGTTGCGGTAGATGCCGTACTTCCTGTAGATACCCTGGAGCACATCGTCCAGGGTTTTGCCTTCCAGCTTGTAGGCGCTGGCCATCTCCACGATGAGCAGTGAAGCGTTGACGGCATCCTTATCCCGCACATAGCTGCCAGAAAGGTAGCCGCAGCTCTCCTCCCAGCCGAAGACAAAGCGGTTCAGCTCGCCCTTGTCCTCCAGTTCGCCGATGACGCTGCCGATAAACTTGAAGCCCGTGAGTACCTCTACCGTCTCCGCGCTGTATTCCTCGGCGATCTTGTCCGCCAGCTTGGAGGAGACGATGGAGCGGATGGTGAGGGGATGTTCCGGCAACTTGCCAAGGGCTTTGCGGGTCTTTAAGATGTAGTCCAGCAGAAGGATGCCCACCTCGTTGCCGGTGAGGATTTTCATGTCGCCATTTGTGCGCACCGCCACAGCGGCCCGGTCACAGTCGGGGTCGGTGGCCAGCAGGATGTCGGCATTTTCCTTTTCGCTCAGGGCGATGCCAAGTGTCAGGGCCTCCCGCATCTCGGGGTTGGGGTAGGGGGCGGTGGGGAAGTTGCCGTCTGGCATCTCTTGCTCGGGCACAACCGTGATGTCGGTCACCCCCGCCTTGGCCAGAATTTCCCGGACAGGGCGGTTGCCTGCGCCGTTGAGGGGGGTGTAGACAATTTTGAGCCCGGCTTTGGGGAACACCTCGGGCTGGAGGGACTCCCGCCAGACCCTGTCCAGATAGAACTGCACGAAGCTCTCGGGGATGAGCTGGATCATGCCGGAGCCGAGGGCCTCATCGTAGGGAATGGCCTTGACGCCCTCGAAGGTATCGCACTGCTCCATGTATTTCATCACGGTGTCCGCCTGCTCGGGGCCGAACTGGCAGCCGTCATCCCCATAGGCCTTGTAGCCGTTGTAGATGGCGGGGTTGTGGCTGGCAGTGATGACCACGCCCGCGTCGCACTTCAGCTCCCGCACGGCGAAGGAGAGGACAGGGGTGGGCATGAGCTCCTGATAGAGGTGCACCTTGACGCCGTTGGCGGCAAAGATGCAGGCGGCATGAACGGCAAAGTCGTGGGAGCGGTTGCGGCTGTCGTAGGCGATGGCGACGCTGGGCTCGTTTCGCTTCTCCAGCACATAGCCGGAAAGGCCCTGTGTCGCCCTGCCCACGGTGAAGACATTCATGCGGTTGGTGCCAAGGCCCAGCACGCCCCGCAGGCCGCCGGTGCCAAACTCCAGGTCGCGGTAGAAGCGGTCGACAATTTCGTCGTCCTCATCCTCGATGCTTTCCAGTTCGGCGGTGTAGTTTTCGTCGCCGCGCAGCATCTCCCGCCACTGCTCGTACAGGTCTCTTTCTCTGCTCATATCGTCAGTCCTTTCAAGGTAAATGAAGGTATAGTGTGTTTTGGCGACAGCCGAAAAATTTATTCGCTTCTATCATAATGCAAAACCGCTGCTTTTGCAACGCAAAACCTGTCGCTGCAGGGTTTCGTGTGGGGATGTACACGCGGCGCCAATCGTGTATAATGGCAATACCGTCACCGATCCTTTGAAAGGGGGAGTTTTAGTGCGCATTGCCGCCAGGCAGGCGGTGCTGCTTCTCTGCACCGCCTGCATTCTCAATTTATCCGCTTGCCGACAAGCCACTGCCGCGCCGGAGGAAAGTTCCGCCACCCAGGTAACGGAAAGTGCCGCGGAGCATACCCCCGCCGCCTCGGCTACAGAAGCGGAAACAGTGAATTCAGAGGAACCGGCACAGGAAATCATCCTCGAAAGCACGGGGGCGGACGGCTACACTGTCTATATCCCATCCCCCGCCGACGAGCAGGAGGGGATGCCCTCCGCGCCCTGGCACTACAAGATGGTGGATGCCTCCTCCGGCAAGGTCGGGAGCTCCTTCGTGGTGGCGGGGCTCTACCCGGTCACGGAGGAACAGGACTGGAGCGCTTTTCTGGAGAGCCAGCTGGCTTTCTTCCAGGAGTACGCCGAGGAGACCTTCGGCACCTCCTTGTACAGCAATATCGCCCTTGAAGCGTTGGAGAGCAAGTACAGCGGGACAACCTATGTGTTAGATTTTCAGCTGGATGATGGGAACGCCCCGGTAGCGGTGACCGTCTGCTACAGCTTTGGGCAGAGCTACAGCTTGGTGGAGGTCGGCGTCAGCACAGGGGATTCTCCCGGCCTGCGGGACAGGGTGGTCGCCAGTGCCAGGAAGTTCCGGGATGAAACCGCAGAGCCCCTCTCGCCCAATCCCGACTATCTAGCAGACGCTGCGTTTTCTGAGTCGCTGGCAGAGTGGCCGCTGCCCATCGCCAATTTCTTCGGCATTGTGCGGGAGTATGTTGGGGATGGTTTTGTGGACGCCTCCCGCCGGGAGGACGGCACGGAGGACTACATCATAGAGTGGGAACACAGCTACATGGAGGATGTCGCCCGCCAGCTGACCGGCGTGGAGAACCGCCCGCTCCGCAGCAGCGACCTGGACGGCATCACGGAGCTGCTTGTCGCCTTCTCTGTCAATTTTGAGCAGGGCACGATGAACTATTACTACGATTCCGGCAATGGGAAAGCTGCCATTACGCAAAAAGAGGTTATCACCGATCTGGAGGGCCTCCAGGAGTTTCGGAACCTCACCTTCCTCGATTGGAACCTGGACACTGTCACAGACATCTCCGCCCTCCGGGAGATGCCCCAGCTGGAGGTGTTTTGGACTACCTTTTCCCCTGAAATGGAGGATCTCAGCCCTCTGGGCTCGTTGGTCAACCTCAGGGAGCTGTTGATAACCAGCCACGATCACGCCAAGGTGACCGACATCTCCTTTTTTGCGACCATGGAAAAGCTGGACACGCTGTATATTCGGCTGATCTCTATTTCCGACGCATCCGTGCTGGCGGAGCTGCCCAATCTGCGGCAGCTGCAGCTGACGGCGGCGGACGACCTGGACAGGCAGCCCCTCATCGACGCGGAGCATATTGTGACCCTGAGCCTCAACGGCGAGAGAATCAGAAAAATGGAAAAGGAATGAACATAGTTTGAAAGTCTCAACTTTCAAACTAGCGTTTTGTGCTTTTTCAGTCATTGGGACTGAAATACCGCTTTGCAGCGGCAGCAGCACAGATTCCGAAAGTCAATAAAACTGACTTCTGAAAGGAATGCATATAAAAATGGAACAGAATACCCCATCCCTTACCCCTTGTGACCTCCCTGTCCGCATAGTAGAGGACAAAAGCTTCACTGCTGAGGAGCTCCGGGAGCTTTACGCCTCGGTGGGCTGGCTGTCCGCCAACTATCCGGAGCGCCTGAAAAAGGCGCTGGACGGCAGCGATACGGTGTTCGCGGCCTGGTCGGGCGGACGCCTGGTGGGTTTGATCAACGCCATCGACGACGGTGAGATCACCGCCTACGTCCACTACCTGCTGGTGCACCCCGACTATCAGGGCAGGGGGATCGGCCGGCAGCTGCTGGAAAAGATCAAGCAGCGCTACCGGGATTACCTCTATCTCATCCTGCTGGCGGAAACGCCGGAAAATGTGGGCTTTTATGAGCGGATGGGCTTTACGGCGGGAAAATCCACCCCCATGATGATCAACACCTTGAAAAGAGAAAACGAAGAACCGACTGAATGAGAGGAGCGACCATAGTTTGAAAGTCGCAACTTTCAAACTAGCGTTTTGTGCCTTTTCAGTCGTTGGGACTGAAATACCGCTTTACAGCGGTAACAGCACAATTCCACAGAAAGGAATGACAACTAAAATGGAACATATTGGAACACAAATCATTGAGACCGAAAGGCTGATTCTGCGCCCCGTGAGGATGGAGGACGCCCCCGCCGCCTACCGCAACTGGTGCAGCGACAACGAGGTGACAAAGAACCTCATGTGGCCCACCCACACATCGGTGGAAGTAACGGAAAAGGTTCTGGCAGACTGGGTTGCCGCCTATGAGAAGAAGGATTTCTACCTCTGGGTGATTGAACTGAAGGAGCTGGGGGAGCCCATCGGCACTATTTCAGCGGTCAAGCAGGATGATCACACGAAGATGGTACATATCGGCTACTGCATCGGCAAGAGCTGGTGGAACAAGGGGATCACCTCGGAGGCGCTGGCCGCCGTGATGGACTTTTTCTTCCGCCAAGTGGGCGTCAACCGCATTGAATCCCGCCACAATCCGTTGAACCCCAATTCCGGAAAGGTGATGATGCACTGCGGAATGCGCTATGAGGGGACTCTCCGCCAGGCGGATTGGGACAACAGCGGAATCTGCGACACCTCCTACTACGCGATTTTAGCGGAGGAGTTTGAAAGCCGCGGCTCTCAAACGAACGGTTTTGTGCCTTTCAGGCGTTAAGCATGGCCTGAATTCAGCTGCGCCGAACCGGCACAAATTCCGATATAAGGAGAGGAAGCACCAATATTTTGCCGAAAAATAAGCAAAAAGAGGATGGCCGAAGGGCCATCCTCTTTTTATTAGTAAAGAACGATTACGGTGCGGGAGCTCTCCTCTTCCGGATAGATCATTATGGACAGCTTCTGGTTGTCCTCGCCGTAGGTACCGATCCAACTCCACTCCGGCTGCAGACCGCCGTCGTCCTCGACGACAGCATCCTCATCCTTTACCGCGCCCAGCGCTTCGGCGGCTTCGGTGTAGAAGGTCTCCAGCTCACTGAGGTCGGTGTATACCTCCAGGGTCATGTTGCCCTCACTTACCGCCACCTGGCGGGCGCCCTGAGGAATCAGCTGGCGGCCGATTTCGTCCAGATCAACAGGCTCGCCGGGGCCGCCGTCCGCCCACACTTCGCCGTCATCGGGGAGAGATTCCTCACCGGCGGCAGGCTCCTCGCCCTCTGCAGCGGAATCCGCGACAGAAGAATCCACCACAGCAGAGGATTCCGATGCCTCCGATCCGGTGGAGGAGCTGCCCCCTGTGCTGTCTGTGCAGCCGACGACCAACAGCATCGCTGCGGCAAGTAATGCAAGCATTGCAAATTTTTTCATATTATTTTCCATTCCCTTCAGAGGGTCAACGCTGTTGACCCATCAATTTCCAATACATATCCTAGCACTTTTTGCGATAAACTTCAAGCACCGTGGACTGGGCGGAGTGACACTCCCCGTGTCAACAAAACAGAAAGGCGCTTCCCACATAAAAAATGCGGGAAGCGCCAATGGCATAAAGCATGGGGTGCTATTTCACAACTGGCTGGCAGGTGGGGCAGTAGTAGACATTGCCGCCCATGTAGGCCTTGCGGGTGATGCCGCCGTAGCAGATGGGACAGGGCTGGCTGAGTGTCTTGCTGGACAGAATGCTCTGATAGCCGCCGGGATTGCCGTAGAGGTCTTTCTCGATATTCCTGCCACCCTTGTCTGTCATATCTTTCAGAGTGGATTTCAGAGCGGCAAACAGAGTATCGTAGTCGCCATCCTTCAGTGCGGCGAGCTTGGTCTGGGGGTTGATGCGGGCGTTGAAGAGAACGTCCTGGAGGCAGCCGTTGCCGACGCCGGGAATCCGCTGTTCCGTTGCCAGCAGCCCCTTGGTGCTGAGCTTTTGGGGAGCCGCCTCCACAATCGTCATGAAGTAGTCCATGTCAAAGGCGTCGGAGAGGGGGTCGGGCTTTTCCTTGGCAGCGCAGTAGTACATGTTGTCGTCCAGCGCGCCCTCGGGATAGGCCTGCATGCCGCCGTACATCTGCACGGTACACACCATACTGCTGCCGTCGTCAAAGCCCAGATAGAACTGATGCTTTTTGGGGAGCGCCGTTCCGGGCGCGAGGTAGCGGACGTTGATGCCGTCGTTGAAGTTGATCTCCACATCTCCGGCATCGATCAGCAGATGCCCCGCCGCCGGAGTGACGCTGAGAATTTTCCGCCCCACCAGGCGCTCCGGATAGTCGGCGGGCTCGCCCCAATACCACGCGAATCCGTGGGGGGATTGGGCCGCCTGCGCTTCGACGATCTCCTTGCCGATAAAGGTTTCACCAATTTGCCGGGATATTGTTTTTACCTCGGGGAGCTCCAACATGCGCGTTTCCTCCTTGTCAGGCAAGCGTGGCGCTCACCTTGAGATGGTTACAAGATACAACGCTAATTATGACAACAGTGTGGCAACTTCTGGAGAACGAAAACAGATAAATGTGTATAATAAAGATGAAATATACGAAAAGTAAAAATAGGTGAAAATCAGCTCGCTTTACGTCTATGTGTAAAGTAAAATAATTTACATAAAGATTAAATTGCTGATCAAACCGTGATTAAGGCACATCAGGTGTACTAGCGTACACAAATTATCTGTGAAGATAATTGCCTTTACAGATACTCCGCAATGCGGTAAATCAGCTTCTCCGACGCCACCCACCCCAAGCAGGGGTCGGTGATGGAGCGGCCGTAGACGCCCTCGCCGATGCCCTGGGAGCCCTCGGCGATGTAGCTCTCGATCATCATGCCCTTTACCAGGCGTTCCAGCTCCGGGCTGTAGCGGCGGTTGTGCATGATCTCCTTTGCGATGCGGGGCTGCTCCTGGAACAGTTTGTTGGAGTTGGAGTGGTTGAGGTCGACGATGACGGCGGGGTGCCGCAGATTCCGGCTCTTGTACATGTGGTGGGCCCGCATCAAGTCCTCGTAGTGGTAGTTGGGGATGCTCTCACCGTGCTTGCTGACCGACCCCCGCAGGATGGCGTGGGCCATGTCGTTGCCGTCGGTCTCCACCTCCTCCTGGCGGAAGAGGAAGATGTGGCCGCTTTGAGCTGCCTGAATGCTGTTGAACATCACGGTGAAGTCACCGCTGGTGGGGTTTTTCATGCCCACCGGGGCGTCGATGCCGCTGGCGGCCAGGCGGTGGAGCTGATCCTCCACCGAGCGCGCCCCCACAGCGTGGTAGCTGAGCAGATCGTCCAGAAAGGGGATGTTCTCGGGGTAGAGCATCTCGTCGGCGGCGGTAAGGCCCGATTCCCGGATGGCCCTAAGGTGCATCTGCCGGATGGCAACCATGCCGCCGTAGAGGTCGGATTCCGCCTCAGGTCTCGGTTGATGGAGCATTCCCTTGTAGCCCTGGCCGTTGGTGCGGGGCTTGTTGGTGTAGATGCGGGGGATGAGCAGGATTTTGTCTTTCACCTTCTCCTGCACCGCCGCCAACCTGCCTACATAGTCGCAGACGGCGTCGGCGTTGTCGGCGGAGCAGGGGCCTATGATCAGTACAAAACGGCTGTCTACACCGGTAAAAATGCTGCGGATTTCCTCATCCCGGCGGGCCTTGACGGCGGCGAGTTCAGGGGGAACCGGAAAGGCTGCCTTGAATTCTTCAGGGGAGGGAAGTTCCCTCTTTTTGCGAAACATGTCTCTTATCCTTTCAGTTGCGTAATCGGGAGAGCCTCTGTGTTGCGGTAGCGGCAAAAGGCGTAGCCCAGGCCCTCGTATTCTTGCCTCTCGCCCCGCTCCTCCAGCACCCAGCCCCGCTCCTCGTCCAGATTGGGGAAGAAGGCGTCGGCGGAAGAGGAGGCCTCCACCCTTGTCACCAGAGCGGAATCGCACCAGGGCAGCAGAAGGCGGTAGATTTCCCCGCCGCCAATGGAGAAGATGTCCTCAGACGGATAGGCCGCCAGCTTTTCCAGCAGCTCCTCCACCGAGTGACAGAAGGTCACTCCCTCCCTGGACAGGGCTTTGTCCCTTGTGAGCACAAAGGGAATGCGCTCCGACAGGAGCTTTGTCCCCGGCAGGGAGTCCAGCGTCGTGCGGCCCATGACGATCACCTTGCCCCGGGTGGTGTCCCGGAAAAATTGGAGGTCGGGTTTAATGTGAAAGAGCAGGTCTCCCCGGTGGCCGATGCCCCAGTTTTGGGAGACCGCGACAATTGCCTGCATTAAAGTTGCTCCTTCCCCGAAATTTATGAAATATTGATGTTGCGAAATGGGAATTGCACTGTGGTCGGTGTCAGACGACCTTTCGGCCCTCTGCCGAAAAAGTGCAAAACCAAATCTGAAACTACCTTAGTTTCAGATTGCTACAGGTACTGTTTTCCCCAACTTGTTGTACTGGTAATTCTCCAGCCGGATGTCCTCCCAGTTAAAGGAGTAGAAGTCGGTCTTGTCCGGGTTGATCCACAGCTTTGGGGCGGGGAAGGACTGCTTTTGGATGATCTCCTCCACCAGCGGCACATGGCGGTCGTAGATGTGGGCGTCCGCAATGACGTGGACGAGCTCTCCCACCTCCAGCCCCACGTGGCGAGCGAAGAGGTGCACGAGCACCGCATATTGGCAGACGTTCCAGTTGTTGGCGGTGAGCATGTCCTGGGAGCGCTGGTTGAGCAGGCCGTTCAGCTTGTTCCCGGTCACATTGAAGGTCATGCTGTAGGCGCAGGGGTATAGGTTCATCTCGCTGAGGTCGGCGTGAACGTAGAGGTTGGTGAGGATGCGCCGGGAATAGGGGTTGTTGGCCAGGTCGTAGAGCACCCTGTCCACCTGGTCGAACATGCCCTCGGCATAGCGGTGCTTCTGGGCCAGCTGGTAGCCGTAGGCCTTGCCGATGGAGCCGGTCTCATCCGCCCATTCGTCCCAGATGTGGCTGTCCAAGTCGTTTATATTGTTGGATTTCTTCTGCCAAATCCACAGCAGCTCCTTCACCGCGGATTTGAGGTTTGTAAAGCGCAGGGTGAGAATGGGGAACTCCTTGGACAGGTCATAGCGGTTGACAATGCCGAAGCGCTTGACCGTGTGGGCGGGGGAGCCGTCCTCCCAGCGGGGGCGCACATCCTGGTCGGTGTCCCAGTAGCCGGCCGCCAGAATCTGACTGCAGTTTTCCAGAAACACGTGGTCTGCATAACTCAATACAATCGCCAATCCTTTCCTCACCACTGTCCTCATTGCGCTACGGATTTCTCGAATATCTTCTCATAAGTATACATCATTTCGGCTGTCCTGAAAAGGGTGGAGCACTTCGGTAGTCATTTGTGGCTGTGAGAGCGGATTGGCCGGGCACCTGGTATTGTGATTTCTCAAGAAGAAATACTATAAGTATATTATCATATAAATATAAAGAAACTTGATATTGCTTTTGGGAGAAAAAAGCAAAGAGAGAGCGGAGTGCCGCTCTCTCTTTATCATTGCATTCCTGCACTTATTCGCTGTCGGCGATTCGGATGTGCAGCTCCTCCAGGCCTTTTTCGTCCACAGGAGAGGGGCACTGGGTCATCAGCTCACTGGCGTTCTGCACCTTGGGGAAGGCGATGACGTCCCGGATGGACTCTCCGCCGGTGAGGAGCATGACCAGCCGATCCAGCCCGAAGGCCAGGCCGCCGTGAGGGGGAACCCCGTACTGGAAGGCCTCCAGCAGGAAGCCGAAGCGCTCCTTTGCGGTCTCCTCATCGATGCCCAGCACCGAGAACATCTGGGATTGCAGGTCGGGATCGTTGATTCGGATAGACCCGCCGCCCACCTCGCTGCCGTTGAGCACCATGTCGTAGGCATAGGCCCTGGCCTTGCCGGGGTCGCTGCTCAGCAGATGCATGTCCTCGGGTTTGGGTGCGGTGAAGGGATGGTGCTTGGCCACATAGCGCTCCGCCTCCGGGTCGTACTCCAGCAGGGGGAAGTCCACCACCCACAGCAGGTCGTAGCTGCCGGCAGGACTGAGGCCAAGCCGCTCGCCGAGATGGCTGCGCAGTGCGCCCAGGGCGTCGTAGACCACCTGGTTGTCGCTGTCGCCCACAATGAGCAATACGTCGCCGGTCTCGGCGCCAAGAGCCTTACGCACAGCCGCCTTCTCAGCGTCGGAGAGGAACTTCTCGTAGGAGGAGCTCTCGCCGTCGGCGGTGAGGCGGGTAAAGGCCAATCCCTTTGCACGATAGGTTTTGACCAGATCGGTGAGCTTGTCGATCTCTTTGCGGGAGAGGGTGTCCGCCGCGCCCTTGGCGTTGATTGCCCGCACGCTGCCGCCCCCCTCGATGGCCCCTGCGAACACCTTGAACTCGGTACCCCGCAGGGTCTCGGTCAGGTCGGTGAGCTCCAGGCCAAAGCGGGTGTCGGGCTTGTCGGAGCCGTACCTGTCCATGGCCTCGGTAAAGGGGATGCGGGGGAAGGGCGTCTCGATTTTCCTGCCCAGCACCTTGTCGAACACCTCCGCCATAAAGCCCTCGGTGACCGCCATGACGTCGTCCTGGGTGACAAAGGACATCTCCAGGTCGATCTGGGTGAACTCCGGCTGCCGGTCGGCCCGCAAGTCCTCATCCCGGAAGCAGCGGGCAATCTGCATGTAGCGGTCAAAGCCCGCGCACATCAGCAGCTGCTTGTAGAGCTGGGGGGACTGGGGCAGGGCGTAGAAGCTGCCGGGATGCACACGGGAGGGCACAAGGTAGTCCCTGGCCCCCTCTGGGGTGGACTTGATGAGCACAGGGGTCTCAATTTCCAGGAAACCTTCCCGATCAAAGTAGTCCCTGGCCGCCTTGACGATCTTGTGGCGGGTGATCATGGCATCCTGCATTTCGCTCCTGCGCAGGTCGAGGTAGCGGTATTTGAGGCGCAGCTCCTCCTTGACCTTGGTCTGGTCTGTGATCTCGAAAGGGGGGGTCTGTGCCGCGGAGAGAATGCGCAAATCCTCCACGAAGATTTCGATGTTGCCGGTGGGGAGCTCGGGATTCTTGGAGGAGCGCTCCCGCAGAGTGCCCGCCGCCATCAGGACATATTCTGCCCGGACAGTCTGGGCCTTTTCCAGCAACTCCTTCGGCGTGGCGTCGTCGAAGACCAGCTGGACGATTCCGGAGCGGTCGCGCAGGTCGATAAAGGCAAGGCTGCCCTTATCCCGAAGCTTCTGGGCAAAGCCCGCCACCACAACCTTTGTGCCGAGGGGCGCGGATGCCGTCTCCCCGCAGTAGTGCGTGCGTGAGAGGCCCTGCATGCTGTCGTTTGTCATATCAGTTCATTCCCTTCTGTTATTCTTCGTCCTGTTTCCGCTCTTTTAACGGGCGGTCTTTGCCGATTTCAAATATGTAGGTGGAGATGATCTCCTCTTCCGGGATGTTGGGCGGGGTAAATTTTGCGCCAGCCGCGGCAGACATCCTGGTATCCCACAGATACTTCTGGATGGCGGCTGCGTCCAGCTTGACAGCTGTCGTCTCGCCGGAGTCCATATCCTTTATGCCCACCTCACCCTTTTGCAGCTCATTGCCGCCGATGACAAAAGAACAGGAAGCATTCATCTTGTTGGCATACTTCATCTGCGCCTTGACGCCGCGGCCCACGGTATCCACCAAAACATGAGTGCCCTGTGCCCGCAGCTTGTCGGCCAGCGCCAGTGCCACCCGGTTCTCTTCCTCGCCCATGCTGCCGATGTACAGATCGCACCGCCTGCCCTCGCCGAACTGGAGGCCGTTCGCCTCCATGACCATCAGCAGGCGCTCAATGCCCATGGCAAAACCCAGGCCGGGGGTGGGAGGGCCGCCCATCTGCTCCACAAGGCCGTCATAGCGGCCTCCGCCGCAGACGGTGGCCTGGGCGCCGATCTTGTCCGAGACAAACTCGAACACGGTGCGGGTGTAGTAATCCAGACCCCGGACAATGTCGGGATTGACCCGGTAGGGAATCTCCATGGCGTCCAGGTTTCGCTTCACCCCCTCGAAGTGATCGACACATTCCTCGCAGAGGTTGTCCAGAATGCGGGGCGCGTCCGCCTTAAAGGGCTGGCATTGCTCCTCTTTGCAGTCCAGCAGACGCAGGGGGTTCTTTTCCAATCTGCCCTTGCAGGTCTCGCAGAGATCGTCGTAGTGGCTGCGGTAGTAATCCACCAGCTTTTTATTGTAAGCGGGGCGGCACTTTGGGCAGCCGATGGAGTTCATCTGCAGCTCTGTCTCACCCACGCCGATATCATTGAGCACCCTGGCCGCCAGGGCGATGACCTCGGCGTCCTGGGAAGGGGCCTCCGCGCCGAAGCACTCCAAGCCGAATTGGTGGAACTCCCGCAGCCTGCCCGCCTGGGGCCGCTCCCGGCGAAAACAGGAGGTGAAGGAGTAGAGCTTCACCGGCAGGGCGTCACCCAGCAGGCCGTTTTGGATGACGGCCCGGACAATGCCCGCGGTGCCCTCCGGCCGCAGAGTGATGGACTCCCGCCCGGCGTCAAAGGTGTACATCTCCTTCTGTACCACGTCGGTGGTCTCGCCCACCGAGCGGGCGAAGAGCTCGGTCTTCTCAATCGTCGGCACCCGGATTTCCTGAAAGCCGTAGGTCTCCGCCACCTGGGAGGCCACGCCTTCCACAAAGCGCCATTTGGGTGTCTCCTGGGGCAGGGCATCCTTTGTGCCCCGCAGGGACTGTACTTTTCCAGCCATCTATATCCTTCCTTTCATTGTCTGTTGTCATATACATAAAAGGCAAATTAAAAACCTAAAGATTCACCTACAAGAATGATTTTAATCCTTCCTTTCGGTCTGCACATCCGCGTTTCCACAATATACGAGCAAATACAGTCGTCTGCTTTGCAATTCCCACAAGAGCCATTGAGCATACAAGGTGTATTTTTTACAGGGTGGAAATGCGGGTTAATGGTGCAGCGCTGCGCATTGATTGGCGCCGCATGGGTTCTGGCACGTACTAGGGCATCCTCGGCAGTTTTGCACACCTTATTCATGCCGACGACAGCAACAACGCTTTTAGGGCCAAATGCGACTGCGGCCACCCGATTGCCGGTGCTGTCCACATTGATGAGCACACCGTCCTCGCTAATGGCGTTAAAGCTGGTCAGGTAGGTATCACAAAGTAACGATTGCCGCATGAAATCAGCCCGCTGTTCCACGCTTGACGCTGTATCACGGTCAATCACGCTGTAGCCTGCCTGTTTTACCTGTTCCAAAAGACCAATTTCTTCAAGGGTGACAGAGCCGCCCCAAGATACAGATGCGCCATCCGGTATTAAAGAAATTGCTTTTTCGGTAGCTTCTGCCGCAGTATCACAATAATATGCCAAAAACTTCCGGCTCTCTAAATTCTTAATGATTTTAACTGATAAAAGCCTGTAATGCTCTTTTATTGATCGATTTTTCTCCTGCATGTTCTCCTCCACTCCTCAAAAACAAAAATCCCCGCCCTTGCAGTTTCGTCAGAAACCGCAAGGGACGAGGAATTCACCACGCGTTGCCACCCTTGTTGCCGCAAGCGAAATGCCCGCGGCCACTCGTATACCAAATTTGGTATGGGCCCTCTAACGGGGGCCAGGCGAAAACTCAGCGGGTGTCTCCCTCGGTCTTCTAGCTGTTATCCGCCTCTCAACCGTGGGCGGACTCTCTGTGACAGCGAAACCAAGGCTTTTCCGCCTTGTAGAACTCTGAAGATCACTCCTCAAAATCCCGCGTTTTTCCCTTATCAATACCCGGAATTGTGCCGCAGGCACAAAACGGCGGGTAAAAATCGTCAGATTTTAACCCTTTACATCACAGGCTTTGCGATAATCCGCCAGTCGAGGTCGCCCCGCTCCAGAGCGTGAATCAGGGCTTCGGCGGTGGCGATGTTGGTCGCCATGGGGATGTTGTGCACATCGCAGAGTCGGAGCAGTGTGCCGTCGTTGGAATCGTTGGGATGGGGATTGGGATCCCGGAAAAAAAGCAGCAGGTCGATCTCGTTGTAGGCGATGCGGGAGGCAATCTGCTGCTCTCCGCCCTGGGAGGCGCTGAGGAACTTGGTGATCTCCAGGCCCGTGGCCTCGCTGACCAGCTTGCCTGTGGTGCCGGTGGCACAGAGATTATGTCGGCTCAGGATGCCGCAGTAGGCGATGCAAAACTGAACCATCAGTTCCTTTTTGGAGTCGTGTGCCAGCAGAGCGATATTCATTCAGATATTCATTCCTTTCAAAGGGTAGCCGGAATTGCTCCGGAACCCTGGGAATCCACAGGGATTGATTATTTAACGAGCAAAAGGGGGTGCTCCCCCAGCAGTCTGGCGGCGATGTTGTCAAATACCTGAACGGTCAGGCTGCCCTCGTCCACCGCCTGGGCGTTGTTGGAGCAGTATTGGAGGATGGGGCTGGTGGGCACCACGGCGATGAGCTGTGCACCGATGGTGTCGATCACATCGTCGAAGTCCCTCGCGCCGTACATGGGCATCACCTGAGCGGAGACGTTGTTGATGACCAGGCGAATTTCCTTTGCCCCGGCATCGTAGAGAGCCCGGGAGTGCATGCCGGTGGAGCGTATCGCCAGGGATTCCGGGGTGACCACCAGCAGAATGTTGTCGGTGAGCACTGGGGGAAAGGCGTGAAAGTTGACCCCGTCCAGCAGCACAATATCGAAGGCGTCCTTGAAGGAGCGGAGAAAGGTGCGGAACCACTTGATCTCCGGCACCAGGGGAACGGGAAGGGGCGGGCCGGGCATGAGGTAGAGGCCGGAATGGTACGCGGTCTGAACAATGGCCTTGCTCACCTCGCAGCGGCCATGCACCACATCGGAGTAGTCGAAGAGGATGTCGTTCTGCGCCCCCAGAATCAGGTCAAGGGAACGGGGGGAACCCCCCATCTCCACCACAAGGGTGCGCTTGCCCCGCTTTGCGAAGGCCACGCCGGTGTAGGCGGTGACGCAGGACTTGCCTGTCCCGCCCTTGCCGGAGGTAACTGCGATAGTTGTCATTGCGAAAATAACCTCATTCTCGGAGCAAAAGGAAATGGAAACAATCGTACAAAAACCCACTATCTTTTACTCTAGGTTGTCATTGTAGCACAGAATTGCAAAAAAGAAAAGCACGGATGAGTGGAGGTCGCACGAATTTACAGAGAAAATAATCCACCATGTTTGTGCACATGGCCAACGCAGTTGGCCACAGTCAACTGCGTTGACCAGTGAAGTTTGCTCTGCAAACTTTGGAATTATGATTGATCTTATTTTAGGCGTCCGCCTCATCCTCCCGGTAGGTGCCGGTGTTGGAGGGGGGAACGAAGCTCTCCTGGGAGGATTCCGGCGCGGTGCTGGAGGTGCTGGAAGCTGGCTTCTCTTCATCTTCCTCCGCCGGGGAGGAAGATGAAGACTGAGAGGAGGACTCCTCGGGGGCGGAAGCAGCAGGCACAGACGAGGATGAAGAGGAGGGGGGCACATAGGCGCCCGCGCTCTGGGAGGAAGCCGCGTCGGGATTCTTCTCAGCTTCTTCTAAAGCTTTCTGTTTCTTTGCCAGGTCGGGGCCGTTGCCGACAGGGGCGTAGACGCCCTCAATGCCGAAGTACTCATCCATAATGGCCTTTGCAACAGAAGCGCCGGTGTAGCCGTGCCAGCCCTTTTCGATGATGACCACAATGGCGATTTCGGGGTCGTCAGCGGGGGCGAAGCAGATAAAGGTGGAGTTGACGTCGCTTTCCGTCACCTGGGGCGTTCCTGTCTTGGCCGCCACCTGGATGGGGTAGTTGCCGAAGGTGCCCCGGGCGGAGCCCGTGATGCAGGCGGCCTTCATGCCGTCAAAGATGGCGTCGAAGGTCTCGGGGGGGAGGTTCATGTCGTTTGCCACCTTGGCCTGGAAGGGGACGACAACCTCCTCGCCTGCGTAGTCCATCACCTGATCGATGAGGGTGACCTCCATGCGCTTGCCCCGGTTGGCGATGGTCGCGGCGTAGTTGGCCAGTTGGAGGGGGGTGAACTTGTTGTCGAATTGACCGATGGAGGACTGGATGGTGTCCGCACCGTACCAGTCTCCGCCGCCTCTGGCCTCTTTCACTGTGGGATTGGAGCGCTGCCCCGCCCCCTCGTTGATCTCTATGCCGGTGGGCTCGCCCAGACCGAGGCCGATGGCCGTCTCGTCGATGGCCCAGATGCCCGAGCGCAGGCCCACATCGTAGAAGAAGATATTGCAGGAAAGGCTGAGGGCGTTGATCACGTTGATGTTGCCGTGGGTGGAGAGACAGGTGGGGTTGTAGCCCTCGAAGGGGTAGACTCCGCCGCAGTGAACGGTGGAGTGGGGCTCTATGATGTCGCACCGCAGTCCGGTGAGGGCAACCACCGGCTTGTAGATGGAGCCGGGGGTGTACTCGCCCATGATCGCCCTGTCGTAGAGGGGATTGCCCACCCTCTCCAGCAGGCTGGCGTAGTCCGTCTTGTACTCGGTGAGGCTGTAGGTCGGGTAGCTGGCGGCCACCAGCACCTTGCCGGTTTTCACCTCGATGGCGACGACTGCGCCGCTGTCCGCCTCCCGTGCCTCCGGCTCCGCGTCGGGATGGCTGCGGAGGTACTCGATCTGTAACGGCAGAGCCTCCTGGGCCACCCGCTGCAGATCAGCGTCGATGGTGAGGCGCACGGTGTTGCCCGGCACGGGGGCAATGCGCTCGGTGGCCTCCACCACCTGCCCGCTGGAGTCGCGGACGATCTCGCGCATGCCGTTGGAGCCGCGCAGGGTGTCTTCCAGCGCTTTTTCGATGCCGCTTTTGCCGATCACATCGTCCATGGTGTAGCCCCGGGTGTCAAAGGGCTCGGCGCTCTCATTGAAGATGAGACCGTCTTTTTTGAACTGCTCGTACTCCTCCTTGTAAAGGGGCCCGATGAGTCCAATGATGTGGGGGGCAAGGTCGTCCTGGGCCAGCACTCGGGTGGCGGAGGTCTCGATGGTGACGCCGGGCAACTCGAAGCTGCGCTCCCGCAGGGTGATGGCGGCGGACTGGCTGATGTCGTCCGCGAAGGTGTAGGGGATTTTGTAGGAGAAGTCCTTGCTCTCCATTTCATAGCGCACACCGGCGAGCCTGCGGACGTCCTCGGGGGAGTAGTCCTCCAGGCCGTAGCGGTCGGAAAGCCAGTAGATCACATCCTCGGCGGTGGCGTACTCCTGTACCTCGATGCGAACCTTGAGGCGCGCGGCCTCCTCCTCGTAGCCCTTTTTGAAGGCGAAGGGGGTGGTGGCCGTGATGGGGAGGTTGTCCGTCCAGTCCTCGCCCAGGTAGTCCATCAGCTCCATCAGCCGCTTCAGAACCACGTTCATCTCCTCCCCCTTGGGGAGGAAGGCTTTGTCCAGCACCACGTTGTAGCCCATCTCATTAACCACGATGGGCTCGCCGTCCCGGTCGAGAATTTCCCCCCGGGCGGCCTTCACCATCTGGGTGGTGATGTAGCGGTTGTCAATCTGCTGGCGGTACATATCGGAATCCACAATCTGTATCTGCATCAGCTGGCCGACAAAGACCACAAAGATGGCCAGTGTGAGGGCAACCAGCAGCCAGCGCCGAATTCGCGAGGAGGTGTGATTCATGGCAATGTCCTTATCATTTACTGATTCAGTCGGGCTTTGGCCCGCTGGAAGCGGCGGAAGATTCCCCTGGTCAGCAGAAAGACCGGCGCGGCGGAGAAGGCGGTGTACAGGCTGGTGAGCAGCACCTGCCGCAGGTAGACCGGCCAGACGCCGTCGTACCGGTATATGCCGAACACAAAGAGAAAGCGCAGGTTGGTGAGCAGAAGGGTCACAACCAGGGAGAAAAAGATGTTGGTGGCTGCCGTGTTCCGCACCAGATTGCTCACAAGCAGCCCCGCCCCTACACAGGCTGCCAGCAGAAAGAAGGCGTTGAACCCGAAGAGGCTGAAGGCGGAGGAATCCATCAGCAGACCGGCGAAAGCACCGTATAGCCCGCCCACGAACTCCCCTTCGCACATGGCGATGGCCAGCGCGGCGGGAAGGACGAGCGTGGGCTTTCCCCCGAACAGCTCAAAGAGGCGTGGGGTGGTGTCCAACGTGTGGAGAAGGATGAGCAGCAGGCAGTAGGTGAGATGGCGGAAAAACGCCAGGCGGTTGTACTTGCCCACACGCTTGCCCCCTCTGCAAAGTAAGCACTGTTCAAAGCGGCTAAGCGCCCGCTCAGTGATGTATTCTCGCGGGCTGTAGCCGCTAAAGTTCGATTGATCAGCGCTTACTTAAAATATTTTTAGCTGTTCAATAGCGCAGCAGGTACTTCGGGTCGTCCCGCAGTTGGGCGGCGACCATATCCCGAAGGGGGGCGGCGCGCATCAGGCGGGCGGTGGCGTTGCCAAAGCGTCCCAAGGTCAGAATGTTTTCCCGGATTGCCTGGGGCTCCAGCTTGCTGAAGGTCTCCGAGCCAAGCGGGGCGCAGTGGCGGCGCTGGGGGGTATGGAGACGCCGCCCCGGCACGTCGATGACATACATCTCGGTTGTGTCGGAGGAGATGGAGCCCTCCGCGCCGTCCCACTCCTCAATGCCGTGGATGTAGGTGTTGCGGGTGAAGTTGACGCCGATCAGCAGAATCTGGGCGTTCCGCTCCCACAGCTTGTGATAGGCCCCGCCCTCACCGCAGGGGGTGTCGATCCGTTCCTCGCCGGAGACGAACTCCTCCGCATCCGCGCCCAGGGCCGCCAGGGAATGGGTGGGGTGCAGGCTGCGGAGCACGCCGGGGCGCTTCCGGAACAGCTCGGTCAGAGCACCCACGCAGGAGGGGGTGTGCAGGACATCCATGACAGGATTCCGTTCCCCCGCGTTGGCCCAAGTGTGGGCGGGCAGCACCAGCAGGCCGGGCGCCATATACTCCGACAGGGCGTCCAACAGCCCGTTGCCGCGGCCCTCCACCTCGCCGACGGATTTGTAGGAGAGGTGAACCATCAGTGTTCCGCCGGGCTCGATTCCCAGCGCTTCCAGCTGCGATTTCAGTTCCTGCTTTGTGTACATAGCCGCAACCTCCGTCGATATTACAGTTCCTTGTCGTAGTACAGCACCAGCTCTTCGCTCCCCGGTGTGGGTGGCACGGCGTCGCCTTCCACTTCAAAATGGCGAAACCGGTCATATCCCAGGTGGAGGTAGATCGCCACATTGCGGGATTCCCTCGCCTCCACGCCAATGGTCAAAACGCGCACGCCTTTCTCTTTCGCATACGCTTCCATAACCTTCAGCAGGCGGGACATATGCCCCTTGCCCTCATGCTCCTTGGCCATTCGCAGAGCGTTGACATTGGCGATGTCCCCGCCGTTGGCAAGTATTGTCCTGCCGCCGATGGCGCTGCAATCGGGGGAAAAGATCAGGGTTCCCTCCCCGACCGGCACCCCGTCGCAGACGGCCACAAAGATAGCAACCCTGCCGGAATTGTTGTCGTCGATTGTCTCCAGCTTCCAGGCGCTCCAGCGGTCGTCACCGGGGTTGTCCGCGATGTTCTTCGCCCAGATCAGTTCCAAATCCTCCGGTGTCGCCAGCCGGTATTCAAAGTTATTCATCTGCACTGCTGTCCGCCTCGCTTTCGGTTGCGGTTTCCGCCTGTCCCTCAAAGGAGGTGATCACCACAACGTTGTTGACGTTGGCGATGTCCGCGCCGGGCCTGATCACGGCGATCAGGTCTGTGCCGTGGGCGTCGGGCTCCACCCGGAGGACGGTGCCGATGTACAGGTCGCGGGGAAAGAGGGAGGAGCCAAGCGCCCCGCTGCCCGCGCTGTCCACCGCGCCGCTGGTGAGAATCATATCCCCGGCCTTGGTCTCGCTGTCCCGTGGGAGGAACTCCATGTGGCAGAGGCCCTCCTCCGCCAGCTGGACATCCCCGGACACCACGCCGATGTCCCTGGTGGTGGAGTTGTAACTGCCCGCCACCACCTGGACATCCAGGATGGTCACAACCTTGGCATAGGTGGCCCCCACCTCCGAGACATAGCCCACCAGGCCGTCGGCGGTCATGACGGGGTCGCGGTAGCTCACTCCGTGGACAGTGCCCTTGTCGATGCCGAAGGAATAAAAGCGGTTGGCGGAGTCGCGGGAGATGACGGCGGCGGGCAGGATGGTCAAATCGTCCCGCTCGCCAACTGCCCCGATCATTTCCCGGAACTGCTCGTTTTCATATTTCACGGTGTTGTAGTCGGTGAGCTGGCCGCGCAGCTCTGCGTTTTCCTCCCGCAGGCGGATGTTCTCCTCGTAGACGGCGTCCACATTGACCCGCTGCTGGAAAAAGTCGGAGACGGCGTCGGAGATTCCCGATGATAGCTGCTGGAAGGGACGGGTAATCGCGCTCACCGCGCTGGAGAGAAAGGAGGCGCTGCCGCCGGAGTAGATTCCTGCAATCATGAAGCCCAGCAGGATGGCGAGTATGGCCACCAGTATCTTGAATTTAGCGCTGCTCAGGAAATCTTTCAGGATGCCCGCCCCCTTCCCGGAGTGATGTGATTGCCGGTCTTAACAAAACGCGGGGCGGCCGCCAATCGGATGGCCTCCGAAAGGGGCTGACCCCGCACATGGTTTGAAAGCTGCAGCTTTCAAACCAGCGTTTTGCACCTTTTGTGCCATTGGGGCACAAATATCGGCTATGCCGACACGGCACAATTCCGCCGTTATATTTAGATTTATCGCTCGTCAGGCGAGCTGATCTCCTGTAGGAGATCCATGTTTTCCAGCACCTTGCCGGTGCCAAGGGCCACGCAGTCCAGGGGGTTTTCCGCAATGTGAACCGGCATGCCGGTCTCCTGGGAGATCAGGGAGTCCATCCCCTTGAGCAGCGCGCCGCCCCCGGTGAGGGTGATGCCGTGGTCGATGATGTCGGCGGAGAGCTCGGGAGGGGTGCGCTCCAACGTGGTGCGGATGGCGTCCAGGATAGAGGCCACCGGGTCGGCCAGCGCCAACCGGATTTCCTCAGGTGTGATGAATATATTTTTGGGCAGGCCGTCCACCAGGTTGCGGCCGCGTATTTCCATGTCCTCCTCGCCCTCGTAGGCAAAGGCGGAGCCGATGTTCATCTTGATGTCCTCGGCGGTGCGCTCACCGATGAGCAGGTTGTACTTCTTTTTGATGTAATTGATGATGGAGATGTCCAGCTCGTCGCCGCCTACCCGGATGGAGCGCCAGGCGACGATGCCGCCCAGGGAGATGACCGCCACCTCGGTGGTGCCGCCGCCGATGTCCACCACCATGCTGCCGGTGGCCTCCGCCACGGGGAGGTTCGCGCCGATGGCCGCGGCCATCGGCTCCTCAATGACGAACACCTGCTTCGCCTTGACATTGTAGGCGGCCTGGCGCACTGCGCGCCGCTCCACGTCCGTGACGCCGGAGGGGATGCAGATGATGATGCGGGGACGGGTGAAGGGCCCGGCATTGAGGGCCTTTTTGATGAAAATCTGGAGCATGTTGGCGGTCACGTCGAAGTCGGCGATGACGCCGTCCTTGAGGGGGCGGACAGCCACGATGGAGCCGGGGGTACGGCCGATGACCTCCTTGGCCTCACGGCCCACATAGCGCACGGTATTGGTGCGCACATCCACCGCCACCACAGAGGGCTCCCGCATGACAATGCCCTTGCCCTTCATGAAGATCAGCGTATTGGCGGTGCCCAAATCTATTCCAATGTCTTTCGACCACATTCCGGCAGTTCTCCTTTATTAAGCATATCAAAACAACTTCAAGTCATTATACCCTTTTTTCCCTGTCAACACAAGGCGAAAACCGCAGTGCAACCCAAAATGAAACATTTTTAACAGAAGTGTTACAAGTTGGGAAACAAAAGTTTCCCGGCACAATTCCGAGACAGCGTTTCCCCGGGACTACAGCGCCTCATATCCCGGAAAAAGCCGAAGCCTGCGCCAAAGCTCGCTCACCGGCAGGCCCACCACGGTGTAGTAGTCGCCAGTCACCCCAGCCACAAACTTTGCGCCGTAGCCCTGTATGCCGTAGGAGCCGGCCTTGTCCATGGGCTCGCCGGTGGCGACATAGGCGTCGATATCCCGTTTTTCCAGCGGGATAAACTCCACCTGGGCGGTGCAGGCGAAGAGGTCGCTGCGCTCCGGCCCCAGCAGCGCCACCCCTGTGGAGACGGTGTGGGTTTTCCCCGAAAGGGCCTCCAGCATCTCCTTCGCGTCGGATTCATCCCGGGGTTTGCCCAGCATTCGGCCGTCCAGCGCCACCAGAGTGTCGGCCCCGATGACCAGATCGTTCGGGTGGGCTGCCGCCACGGCGGATGCCTTTCTGCGGGCGAGCTCCCGCACAGCCTCCTCCGCATCACCGAGGAGAACTGTCTCGTCGGCGTCGGCGGGAATGACCGCGAAATTGCTTGTGATCAGCCCCAGCAGCTCCCTGCGCCGCGGGGAATTAGAGGCGAGGATTAGCATTGAAAGACACCCCCTCTATTATTTTCCTGTGGAGCCGAAGCCCCCGTCGCCGCGGGCGGTCTCGTCCAGCTCCTCCACGGTCTGTACCTCCGGCGTGAGGATGGGCACGATCACCAGCTGGGCCACCCGGTCGCCGGGGTGGATGGTGTAGTCCTCCCCCGTGTGGTTGGTGAGGCTCACATGAAGCTCCCCCCGGTAGTCGGCGTCGATCACGCCCACCGCGTTAGAGGGGGCGATGCCCTGTTTGACCCCCAGGCTGCTGCGGCCGAATACCAGCCCAACCGTGCTCTCCTCCAGGGCGATGGCCACTCCGGTGGGCAGCGCGACCCGTTGCCCCTTCTTTAGCACCACGGATTCCTCCAGACAGGCGGAGAGGTCATAGCCCGCGCTGTGCTCGGTCGCCCGGGAAGGGGGAACAGCTCCCTCCCGCAGCAGCTTTACCTGCAAAGACTTCATATTTTTCATCCCTTTTATTTTTGATAGTATAGTCGGTGATTCAATTCTCAACATATCTTCGAGTGAATGAAAACTTGTGGGCAAGTTTTCTGCTTATGAGCGATAAAGAGATGTTAGAGAATGGTTATCGACTATATAATCCCCGCGTAAAGGGGCCGGGGAAGGCTTTTTCCTCCCGGTACAGCCGGAGAATTTCAACGCATTGCCCGGGGCTTTCATCGGAAAACCACAGGGTTGTGAAAGCGAAGCTCCCCAGCTTGCCCTGCCGGTCTCCCAGCCAGAGAGGCGTTCCGTTGTAAAGGACAGAGCTTTCAACTTCTCTCCTTACGGGGAACTTGATCCTCTTCCGGTCTATGAGAAAGCCGTCTGCGCCCTGCATTCCCGCCGGATGATTCCGAAAGACCATCAGGGGCAGATGGCCGTAGACCAGCAGTCCCGACTGCAAAGGCATCTTACTTGACAGACTGCCCTCCAGGCCGATGGTGATGTCCGCGAAGCCCAGCTTTTCCAGTTCCCCGGCGGCCAATGCGTTGACGGCGTTGAGGGGGAAGTCCCCATGGAGGAGGAAGGACTCCTCTTTTGCCAGTGCCACCGCCGAGAGATTCCCCCCCAGCAGGTGCCGGTAGCCCAGCGTCCCTGCCTTTTGCAGTTGCTCCCGAATTTCCGCCATCACCCTCGGGGAGAAAACGATGCGGGGCAGCTCCAGGATGGTCTTTTCCCGGAATCGGGCGGAGATATCCCCGGCGCTGTTTAGGGGCAGAATCAGCCAGTCGGCTGCCGCTGCAAGTCCATCCGTCAGCTGTTCGGGGGAGGAAAGGCGCACCCGCACCGGCATGATGCCGGTCTCACTTGCGCGCCCGGCTCGTTTGTCGGGATAGCCTGCCTGCCCGCGAGGTGGCTGAAAGCGAAACGTTTCACCTTTGGCACCGGACAATTCCGGCATAATGCCGGTCTCACTCGCGCGCCCGGCTTGTTTGTCGAGACAGCCTGCCTGCCCGCGAGGTGGCTGAAAGCGAAACGTTTCACCTTTGGCACCGGACAATTCCGGCATGATGCCGGTCTCACTCGCGCGCCCGGCTTGTTTGTCGAGACAGTCTGCCTGCCCTCGAGGTGGTTGAAAGCGAAACGTTTCACCTGACTCTGCGGACAATTCCGGCAGAGTGCCGGTTTCACTGGACTGTCCGGTTTTTCCACCGGCGCGGCTCCAGTCGAAGGGGGTGAAAGGCTTTGATTTTGGTGCTTCCCGCAGCGCGAGCAACTCCGACAGGCAGTCCCTGCGCAGGGCGTTGAGCGCCGAGGCGGGAACCATCAATCCGTCACCAATTTTTGTCGTTACATTCCGCACCGAAAAAGGGGTTCCCCCCGTCTTACTCAGTAGAGAGGAGGCCCTCTCCTCGCTCAACGGCGCGGTGAGAGCATCCTGGGGCGGAGCCCCCTCGCAGGCGACCTCGTTTCCCGCATCATCTCTTACAATTAAGCGCACAGGCTGCCCACTCGCCACGGTGAGGGCGAAGTCCACCGGTACCCGGGGCTTCTCCTCCTTGTACAGTTTTTCCAAATCCCGAAGCACCGGCCCGGCTGCGGCGACATCCTCTTTCCGGCGGGTGCCGAACATGCCGTCCCCCAGCTTGCCGTCCAGGTAGCCGTCGGTAAAGCCGCTGCGGGAGAACACTGCCCGAAGGGGCTCCATATCGGGCGGCTGCCCGTCACGGGCTTCCACACAGGCGGTGACGGCGGCTGCCACATACTCCGGCCGCTTGAGTCTTCCTTCAATTTTCACCGAGGCCACGCCCAATGCCTCCAGTTGGGGAAGCTGTTCGATGTAGGACATGTCCTTGAGGGACAAGGCGGACTCCGAATTTTTGCTGCAAAAGGGCAGGCGGCAGGGTTGGGCGCAGCTGCCCCGGTTGCCCGAACGCCCACGCTCTCCCTTTTCCTCCCGACCGCCCAGGGCGGCGCTGAGGTAGCACTGGCCGCTCACCGACATGCACAGAGCCCCGTGGACAAAGCACTCCACCTCGATGGGGCTGTGCCCGCAGATGTGGGCGATCTCCCCCAGGGATAGCTCCCTGGCCAGCACCACCCTGGAAAAGCCGAGCTCCGCCAGCACTCCGACACCTTCCAGGTTGTGCACGGCCATCTGGGTGGAGGCGTGGAGGGCTATGCCGGGGGCGCATTCCCGGGCGATTCGAGCCACCGCCAAATCCTGGATGATGAGGGCGTCGACCCCGGCTGCCGCGGCCTGCCGGATGGCCGCCTCCGCCTCTTTCAGCTCCCGGTCGTAGACGATGGTGTTGATCGCCATGTGCACGGCCACATCCCGGGCATGACAATGAGACACGGCTTCGGAAAGCTGTGCCTCATCAAAATTTTGGGCGCCCTGCCGGGCGTTGAGCCGCTTGCCGCCAAGGTAAACGGCGTCACAGCCGCAGCGCACCGCGGCCAAAAGGCTCTCCATCCCCCCGGCGGGGGCCAGTATTTCTATTGGATTGCGCTGTGATTTCATGAGCTCAACAAGCGAGCAATTGCAAAGCAATTGCCATGGAGCGAAAAGAATAGAACTCACTTCTGAATCGCATAGCTTCCCTTTCGCTCTAAGCCTGATCCATCTTCAGCTGCTGGTCGCGCTGCATGCGTTCCAGCTCGGCCCTCGCCTCGGAGAGCTCCAGGCGGGCCTTGGCGGCTTCCTCCAGGTACTCGGCGATCTGCTCCCGCAGGTGGTCGGCGCTCCGCTCCGCCTTCTTGGAACTGTCGAGGTAGCTGAGTGACAGCAGCACCAGGGCGTCGTTGAAGGAGAGACCCTTGCCGTTGTTCATGAGGCCGTGAACGGCCTGATCCAGCTCCTTGCCGAGATCCAGAACATATCCCGAATCCTCGTTTGTGCTGATGGGATAACGCGCGCCGTAGACCTGAATGTTCACTTTGTTTGACATTTTTATGCCCATTCCTTTCACGGGGAGTGTGCCGGTTCCGGCGCTGTATGAAACATTTTATCCAGTATAACACACTATATTGAGGCAGGCAACCCGAACATACAGTCAAAACCGTTTTTGAGCTGTTCTGTCATTTGAAATGGACTGCGTTTTCGAGTATAATTGTTCTAATTGCATTGAAAGGACTGACCCGGATATGACACCGAACGATCCCTACACCAAAGAAGAAATCCGGCGGCTGCTGTCCAAGAGGCTCCAGCGCACCATAGATGTGGGCAACGACACCTCCGCCGCCTATCAAACTTATTACAAGGCCGCCGCCGCGGTTGTGCGGGATATTGCCGCAGAAAAGCGCAAGCGGTTTCTCGCCCGCAATTTGTCCCAGGGCAACAAACAGGTGTATTATCTCAGCATGGAGTTCCTGCTGGGCCGCAGCCTGAAAAACAACCTGCTCAACCTGGGCCTCACCGAAGCGGTGGAGGAGATCATGCGGGAGGATTACGGCGTCGCGCTGGACAAGCTCTACGACGCCGAGCCGGACGCGGGCCTGGGCAACGGGGGCCTGGGCAGGCTTGCCGCCTGCTACCTGGACGCCCTGGCCCACGAGCAGTATCCGGCCACCGGCTACTGCATCCTTTACGAATTCGGCATGTTCCACCAGGTTATCATCGACGGCTGGCAGACCGAGCTGCCCGACCAGTGGCTGCCCGGCGGTGAAGTGTGGCTGACGCCCAACCCCGCCCACACGGTGGAGGTTCGCTTTGGCGGGCACATGGAGGAGAGCTGGGTGGATGGCCGCCTTCACGTGGAGCACCGGGGCTACACCAGCGTCCTTGCCGTCCCCTACGACCTGAATGTGACGGGTTACCACTCCGACGGGGTGAGCCTGCTGCGCACCTGGCGGGCCAAGGCCATGGTGGGCCTGGATATGGAGTCCTTCAACAGGGGGGATTACGCCGGGGCATCGGAGCAGAACTCGGTGCTGGAGGCCATCAGCAAGGTGCTCTACCCCAACGACAACCACAACGAGGGCAAGCTGCTGCGCCTGCGGCAGCAATACTTCCTCTGCGCCGCATCGGTGTCCGACATCTGCCGCCGCCACATGGCGGTGTACGGCAGTCTGGACAATTTCGCGGAAAAGAACGCCATGCATATCAACGACACCCACCCCACCCTGGCCATCGCGGAACTGATGCGCCTGCTGCTGGACGACTGCGGCTACAACTGGGAGAATTCCTGGGAGATCGTGACCAAGACCTTTGCCTACACCAACCACACCATCCTCCCCGAGGCGCTGGAGACCTGGGATGAGACCCTCTTCCGCACCACTCTGCCCCGCCTCTACTCCATCGTGGGTGAGATCGACCGCCGCTACTGGGAGCAGTGCAGGAAAGCCGGAATGCCGGAGGACGCCATCTTCCGCACCGCACCCATCGGACAGGGCAGGGTGCGCATGGCAAACCTAGCTGTCATAGGCTCCCATAAGGTGAACGGCGTCAGCGCCCTCCACTCCGAGATCATCAAGGAGAAGACCTTCCACGACTTCTACCTACAGACCCCGGAAAAGTTCACCAACGTCACCAACGGCATCGCAAGCCGCCGCTGGCTGGTGGGGGCGAACCCCGCGCTGGACGGCCTGATTCGGGAGGCCATCGGCGAGAACTACGCCGACGACATGAACAATCTGGGCAAGCTGAACGCCTTTTTGGACGACAGCGCCTTTCTCGCCCGCTACGGGGAGGCGAAGCAGGCCAACAAGCGCCGCTTTGCCGAGCACATCCAGAAGAAGACCGGGCAGCAGCTCAACCCCGACTCCATCTTCGACGTGCAGGTAAAGAGGCTCCACGAGTACAAGCGCCAGCAGATGAACGCGCTGGACATCATCGCCACCGCCCAGTACCTCATGGCGAACCCAAATGCCGAGATCGTCCCCCGCACCTACATCTTCGGTGCAAAGGCGGCGCCCGGCTATTTTGTGGCGAAGCAGATCATCAAGATGATCTATTCCATCGCCGCCTGGATCGACAGAGAGCCCCGGCTGAGCAGATACCTGAAGGTGCTGTTTCTGGAGGAGTACAACGTCACGACCTCGGAAATCCTCATGCCCGCCGCCGACATCTCGGAGCAGATTTCCCTGGCGGGAATGGAGGCCTCCGGCACCGGCAACATGAAGCTGATGCTGAACGGAGCGCTGACCCTGGGCACCTACGACGGGGCGAACATTGAGATCGCCAGTCAGGCGGGGGAGGACAACGCCTTTATCTTCGGCCTGCGCGCCAACGAGGTGGAGGCGCTGAAAAAGAGCGGCTACAACCCCAGAGCCTACTACGACAAGAGCCCCGTGATCCGGGATGCGGTGGACACCCTCATGCAGGAAACCAAGAACGAGAGCTTCCCCGACCTCTTCCACCTGTTCCGGGATGTCGACCCCTACCTGGTGCTGGCTGATTTCGACAGCTACCGCGCCGCCCGTGAGGAGGCCGCAAGGGCCTACACCGACAAGCCCCGCTGGAACAGAATGGCCCTGCGCAACACCGCCCAGAGCGGCATCTTCTGCGCGGATCGGGCCGTAAAGGAGTACGCGAGGAATATCTGGGGCCTCAGCGAACCAATAGATTAGAGAGGACAATCCACCGATGTATCCCCCCATTTACGACAGCAAAAATCCCCTCTGCAAGGCGCCCTTTGGCGCAGCTCCCCACGGGGAGGAGATAACCTTTCGAATTTTTCTGCCCAAGAGCCTGCTTACGGGTGCACCCCGGCTCAAGCTGTTCCTGATGGACAGGTGGGACGCCCCCATCCTGATTCCCATGGAGCTGGAGGAGATGGGCTATTCCGCCAACGCCTTTGCCTGCCGCTTCCGGCCGGAGGAACCCGCCCTCTACGCCTACTGCTTTGAGGTTCCCGCCCCGGAGGGGGTGAAGGAGCTCACCAGCGCCCGGGACGGCACAGGCGACTTCGACGACAACGGCGGCCTGTGGCAGCTCACTGTATACGACGCGGCCATGAAGACCCCGCCCTTTTTGGGGGAGGGGGTCATGTATCAGATTTTCCCCGACCGGTTCAACCGCGGCGGCGCGCCCAAGGAGGACGACCGCACCGACCGGGTGCTGCGGGAGGATTGGAACGGCGTGCCCGAATGGAGGCCCAATCACAACGGCATAGTGGAAAACATCGACTTCTTCCAGGGCGACCTGGAGGGCATCCGCCGGAAGCTGGACTACCTGGTTTCCCTCGGCGTCACGGTGCTGTATCTGAACCCCATCTTCGAGGCCCACTCCAACCACCGCTACGACACCGCTGACTACCGCAGCGTCGATCCCCTGTTGGGGGGGGAGGAGGATTTCCGGCTGCTGTGTGCGGAGGCGAAGGAGAAGGGCGTCTCCATCCTGCTGGACGGGGTGTTCAGCCACACAGGGGCGGACAGCGTCTACTTCAACAAAGAGAAGCACTATGGGGAGGGCGGGGCCTACAACGACCCGGACAGCCCCTACCGCAGTTGGTACAAGTTCTCCCACTACCCCGACAAGTACGAGAGTTGGTGGGGCTTTGAGACCCTGCCCAACGTCGAAGAGACCGATCCCTCCTTTCTGGAGTTCATCTGCGGGGAGGAAGGGGTGCTGTCCCACTGGCTGGAGCAGGGGGTGAGCGGCTACCGCCTGGATGTGGCGGATGAGCTGCCCGACAAGTTCCTCGACGCTCTCCACAAGCGGGTGAAGGCGGAAAATCCCGATGCCGCCGTGCTGGGCGAGGTCTGGGAGGACGCCTCCAACAAGGTGAGCTACGGGGTGCGCAGGCGCTACCTGCTGGGCGGCCAGCTGGAGAGCGTCATGAACTACCCCTTTATGAACGCGCTGCTCCAGTTTTTGCGCAGCGGCAACGGCCGCGGCCTCTACGAGACAGTCATGCGGGTGCTGGAAAACTACCCGCCGCCGGTCATTGCCGCGCTGATGAATCCACTTTCCACCCACGACACCGAACGGGCCATCACGGTGCTGGGAGGCGAGGAGCTCTCGGGCCGGGACAGAGAGTGGCAGGCCGCCCACATGCGGCTGTCTCCCCAGCAGTATGGCCGGGGAAGGAGCCTCTATGCCCTGGGTGGAATCCTGCTGTACGGGCTGCCCGGCATCCCTTGTATCTACTACGGGGATGAGGCGGGGCTCACAGGCTACAAAGACCCCTTCAACCGGGCCTGCTATCCCTGGGGTCACGAGGACGAGGGCCTGGTGGATTTCTTCCGCATCCTGGGCGGAATCCGAAAGGCATACCCCATCTTTGCCGAGGCTTCTTTCGAGCCGGTTACCTTCAGTTCTCAGCTGGCTTCCTTTGTGCGAAGGTCAGAGGATGGAAGCAAGGCGCTGCTGTTTGCGGTCAACCGGGGGGAATCCCCCCTTCGCCTCACCCTGCCAAAGGGCTTTGAGGGCGCGAAGCAGCTGGCGGCCTACGGCCACTACACAGGCGGCACGCTGGACAAGATGAGCGGCGTTGTGCTGCTGTGGGAAAAATGAGGCAATCAAAAGTGCAGGGTGCCACTCTCAAAGGAGCGGCCACCCTGCACTTTATCTTAAGCTATTTCTTGACCGGGATGTAGACCTCTGTGACGTAGTCTTTGGGCTGTGTATCCTGTGGGTTTGTGATGTACACCTCGAAGGGGGCGCTGGCGATGCTGTATCCCTCCTTCTCCATCCACTCGTTCAGCTTTGCGTAGACAGAGGGCAATTCGGAATAGGGGCCCTTGAGGGTGGAGATCGCGCACAGCCCGGGGGCAAACTCCCGTGTGCCGGTCACAACCTCCTTGACGGGGATGGCGACCTCCATCAGGGAGCTTGCGGGGTTGAATTCGGCTTCGTGATAGATGGTCATGGGATCGCCGACGGGGGTCAGGTTTTCCCGGTGAATTGTCTCGAAGAGCCGTCCCATCATTTTGCCGTAGTCCTCAACGCTGATGACCTCTTTGACAAAGAGAATATTCTTTGGGGCCATATCGACCAGCTTCACTTCTATATTTTCCAGGTAAGCCATAATATCAATACCTCTTTCCAAGTTTTGAATGTCGGTTTCCAAATGCTCCAGCATGGCGCCGAGCTCTTCCATTTTTTCGTGTGTGGATTGTCGTTTTTGCCGCAACAGGGAAAACAGCAGGGTGTCGTCGTACCTGGCTCCCAGCACCGCGGAGATTTCCTCGAGGGAGAACGAATACTGCTTCAGCCGGTTGATCAGCAGGATGGTCTCCAGCTGGGATACATCGTAGTAGCGGTATCCGTTTTCGGTATTGATGTGGGCGGGCTTAATCAGCCCGATTTCATCGTAATACCGGAGTGTCTTTGTGGTGACGTTGCTGACCTTTGAGAAATTCCCGATACTAAGCAATTGAGTGCCCCCTGTTGTTTTGTGGGATGTGCATATACTAAATCCCTAATAAAAATAACTGCTCAATTCTCGTTCAAAACGCGTATTTATCGAAATACGCATCGCTCGTTTTCACAGGTTTTTATTGGGGCTTAGTGTTTTACTTGATCAAGTATGTGCCAAGTATACAGGTTCCAGTAAGGGGAAAGTCAAGGGGGGAATTTACTTTCCGCAAAAAGAATTCCCTCTCTAAGCTGCGGTGAGATAAAATAAGGTAAGCCGGTGAGGATGAAATCCTCACCGGCTTACCTTTTAACGATAGAAAACGCTTATTTCGTAATCCAGGGAATTGGATTTCCCTGCTCCACGATTCCGGGCCCGAAAGGTGTTGTTTCTCCCGTATCCGGATTGGTGGGCTGGTCAATTTGAAGCAAAAATCCGGTTTTTCCGTATCTGCCGAGTTTCTCTTGATCGTAGTGCTCGCTATCCATGCAAATATTGACGGCGCGGAGTGCAACCGCCACTTCTCCGCTTCCACCGAAAAGCTCATGCTCCCATAGATATTCACATTCGATATTCAGAAAACACTCTTTGATTCGCGGTGCGTTGACCTTTGAAGCCTTCTCCGCTGTCAAGCCGGAGGCGGTGATTTCGTCTGTTTCAAACTGATTATTGCCAATTGTTTTGACACAGCGGTCATAAATATCGTTTGAGGGGAAATTTAGCACGCACACGCCGGTTTCTTTCAGTGACTGATACATATGCCCGCCTTTACTGACTTTTCCCATGATACAGATGTAGTCGTCAGCGCCGCCTCCCACAAAAGAAGACCAGGATTGCAGACAGGCGTTTTCTTTGCCGTTCGATTTCCAACCTGTGACGACGAATACCAGCGACGGCATCGCTATCACAAAATCATACCACGACATATTGCCGCAGGCCTCCAAGTATTGCTCATTAAATCTCTCTGGCCTTTCAAGAATAGAAATATCTTTTTTCATGGTGAAGCCCTCCTTTTACTCCAAAATACCACAATAAACAGGACAACAATGCGTCGTGTTTGAATCTATTTTAGCGGGCCAAGTATGGTGAAGCCGCCGCCGTTTTCCCACAGCGGGGAAGAAAGTTCCAGCCGGAAGCCGTGGCAGGGGGGAACCTGCCAGCGGAAGTAGTCCTCCCGGGGATGGCCCAATTCGCTGAGCAGCGCCATGATCGTGCCGCCGTGGGCGACGATGTGCATGTCCTGCCCCGGATGGGCCTCCACCAGCTGCCGGAAAGCCTCCACCGTGCGGGAGAGAAAGGCGTCCCGGCTCTCGCCGCCGGGGGGAGCGCCTGTACAGCCTCCCTCCACCCAGGCGCGATAGTCCGCGTCCTCGGCGAGATCGTGGAAGTTTTTGCCCTCAAATACGCCGAAGTCCATCTCTACGAGGCCGGGAACCTCCATCTGCTCCGCACCCGGGAACCAGATGGCCGCCGACTGGCGGCAGCGCAGAAGGGGACTGACGAATACCCTCTTTGCCGCCGGATCTGCCGGCCACTTGGCGGCTTCCTCTGCGCCCTCGGGGGAGAGGGGCGGGTCGCTGCGGCCGATGTAGCGCCGCTCCTTGTTTTCCGCCGTCGCCCCGTGGCGGTGTATTGTGATTTTCATGTCGCGGACTCCCCTTTGAGCTTCATTCCAAGCCCAGCGCAGACCCGCCAGACCTCGTCCGCTTCCGCCGCGAGGGCGGTTGTCAGCCTGCCCACGGCCTCCCGCAACTCCCGGTCGGCTTTGTCCAGAGGGATGACGCCGCTACCGACCTCATCACAGAGGACAACCTCTTTTTCCAGCAGCGGAGGCAACAGTGACTGCCACTCTGCCGGATTGTCCCTGAGCAGCAGGTGGGCGTCCCGCAAAAGGGGGCCGCCTTGGAGATCGCGGGAGAAATCCTCCTCCGCATAGCCCCACTGCCGGGCGGCGAACTCCCGCTTTCCGGCATGGTAGCCGCCGATGACCAGCTTCATAGCAATATTCATCCCTTTCCTTTCGCTTGAAAGTAGAACTTTCAAGCTCCTACGACAACTTGTATCAAGAGAATTCCCACAAGGGAGAAAATTTCGCACAGGCTGAGAAACCAGCCCGCCAAATCCCCCGTGATGCCCCCGAATTGCCGCCGGGAGACAGAGGCGTAGACAGCGAACACCACCCCGCTGAGCAGCAGCACAGCCAGCCCCGCCCACAGCTCCGCCATGAGCATTCCGGCGGCGGAGAGGGCCAGCAAAACAACTAGCATAACCGTAACCGGGCGCTTTGCCGCGGCGTCGGCGAAGGTGCGGGCGGTGCCGCTCTTTTTGGCGGAGGGGAAGTGCACGACTGCCAGCGCCGACAGGCACCGGCTGGTCACGAAGGCCAGCGCCATCACGAGGAGCGACGGCCGTGACCAGTCAATCTCTGTGCAGAGCACCAGCCAGCTGAGTAGGTAGCCCACCAGCCCCATGGCGGCAAAGGCCCCGATGTGGGGGTCGGATAGGATTTCCAGCTTTTTCTCCCTGGGCGCATGGCTGGAGAGGGCGTCCACCGTGTCGCAGAAGCCGTCCAGGTGGATGCCGCCGGTGATGAGCAGCGGCAAAAGCAGCATGCCCAGGGCGGTGAGCAGTGCGCCCAGACCCAGCCGGAGGGCGAGCTCCCCCCAGCCCCAAAAGAGCAGGCCGAGCGCTGCGCCCACCAGGGGGAAGGCGGCCATGGCCCACCGGGTGCTGTCTTTGTCCCACTTCACCTGGGGCATGGGAATGCGGGAGTACATGGAAAAGGCCACGGCCAGGCTGCGCAGCAGCTTCACAACAAGCCCTCCTAGTTTTTGTAGATAAGGGGCAGCCCGCAGACGATTTCCGCCACGGCGTCGAACTCCGCCGCCAGCTTTCGGTTCAGGTTGGCCAGCAGGCGGCAGTAGTCCAGCGTTTCGGCAGAGTAGCCCATGCCGTCGGCAAAGACATCCCCTGTCACGACGATCAGATTCTCCACCTGGGTGGAAAGAGCCTGTATGCCAAAGAGAATGTGCTCTTCGCAGCCCTCCGCGCCGGCGGGGGAGTACAACTCGTTTGCCGCAAGGTTGGTCAGGCACTCCAGCAGCAGGGAGCCGCCCGAGACCTCCAGCCGCTCCAGATCCCGGCAGCACTCCAGCGTCTCAAAGCCCTTGGCGGCGCGGGCGGCGCGGTGTTTTTCGATGCGGAGGCGGGCTTCCTCGCCGAAGGGCTCCATGGTGGCGAGGTAGCGCCGCGGAGCGGGAAGCTTTTGCAGGAGGCTCTCCGCGTAGCCGCTCTTGCCGCTGGCCGCCGCGCCGATTACTAGAATTCGCACAGGAAACCTCCTATTTTAGCGGCTTGTACTCCTCGATGCCCGTTTCCCGGAAGGTGGGCATGCCCCGGTAGACAGCCCTAGCCATATCCAGCAGGGGCATGGCGGCAACCGCGCCGCTGCCCTCGCCCAGACGCAGCCCCGCGTCGATGAGGGGGGAAAGCTCCAGCGCTTCCAGCAGCATGCGGGAAGCGGGCTCCCCCGAGCAGTGCGTGGCCAGCATGGCGGCCTTTGCATCGGGGCAGAGGCGCGCGGCGGTGAGCGCAGCCACAGAGGAGATGAACCCGTCCAGCAGCACCGGAATATGGTGGATCGCCCCACCCAGGAACACCCCGGTCATCACGGCGATGTCGAAGCCCCCCAGCTTTGCCAGTGTGTCCAGCGGGTCGGCGGGATCGGGCTGGTTCACCCGGATAGCGCTCTCGATGGCCTCCACCTTGCGGACAAGCCCCTCACTGCTGAGGCCCGCCCCAACCCCGGTCACTTTTTCCACCGGCTGGCTGAGAAAGACCGCCGTCATGGCGCTGCTGGTGGTGGTGTTGCCGATACCCATCTCGCCGGTGGCAAGCAGGGTGAAGCCCTCGGCTTTGCGCTCCTCCACCAGGGAGATGCCCTCCAGAATGCAGGCGGCGGCCTCCTCCCGGGTCATGGCGGGCCCGGCGGCGATGTCGTCCGTCCCCCGCCGCGGCCCCTGTAGGGGCAGGGCGTCGCAGGGAAAGGTCATTCCCGCATCCACCGGGAAAACCTTCGCCCCCGCGATGGAGGCCATGTGGCAGACACTGGCCTTGCCGCAGGCCATGTTGGCGGCGACCGCCGAGGTCACCTCCTGGCCGGTCTGGGTCACGCCCCGGGCCACCACGCCGTTGTCCGCGCAGAGGATGAGGAGAGCCTTGCGGTCAATGGGCCAATCCTCGTCGCCGGTGAGTGCGGCAAAGCGCACCAGCGCCTCCTCCAGCAGCCCCAGGCTGCCCAGGGGCTTCGCGATGCTGTTCCAGCGGATGTGGCAGCGCTCCCCGGCGGCTTTGTCGGGGAGAGAAATTAGTTCCAACTTTTTGTGCAGTGTCTGTTCTGCAGTCATGTTCTCACCTGGCCTGTCTCTGCTTATTTTTTATCTATCAGAGTCTACCACCCGCACAAGGAGAAATCAATACACCATTTCCGCTCAACTGTCGGTTTTGCCGGGCGCTTCTTTTCGCAGTTTTCTGCCCGGCAGGATGCCGCACAGCATTCCCACGGCAAAGCCCGTTCCGTGCCCGATCAATGCGCCCCAGCCAATGAGGTTGCACAGAATCAGAATGACGGCGATGCGGTTTCGCACCCGCGTGCTCATGTACTCCTCTACCGGCTGCCTGCCGGTCAGCGCCATCGAAAGCAGCAATCCGTACAGAGCGTAGATGCCGATGGAAGCGCCGCTCTGGTAGGAGTCGGGAGGGAAGAAGGAGAGGCAGACCAGCCCAAGCAAGGTGTTCGCCGCAAGCATGGTTACCAACATGGGAAATGCATGCAGACGGGGCTCCAGGATATTGCCAATTAAAACCATCAGCAGGGTGTTTCCGGCAACGTGAAACAGACCCGTGTGGGTGAAGGGATAGGTGAGCAACTGCCAGTAATCACCCGCGAAGAAATGCCCCGGAATCAGTGACAGTGCCGTGTTGAGGCCGCCCCGGCTCTGAAAAAGAAAACCGTACAGCCACTGTGCGGGGGTGGAGGCCGCCGAAAAGAAAATATTGTCCAACAGGAAAACAAGCCACCAGAGCAGGATGAGCGCCCAGGTGGCCTTGTTTTCTTTGTCCGGCAGGAACCAGCTCACACCTTCGAGCCCTTTTTCTTCGGGGGCTTGTTCCCATAGGTGGTCTCGTAGTCCTCGATCGCGCGGCGGACAATCTCCACCGCCTCCCGCTGACCCCTGACCTCGTTTACGGCAGTCTCCTTGTTTTCCAGCTCCTTGTACACCTGGAAGAAGTGCTGCATTTCGGCGAAGGTGTGGGAGGGCAGGGCCTCGATGCTGCGGTAGCAGTTGTACATGGGGTCTTCAAAGGGGATAGCGATGATCTTGTCGTCCATGCGACCGTTGTCCACCATGGAGATTACCCCAATGGGGTAGGTTCGCACCAGCACCAGAGGGTCGATGGGCTCGGAGCAGAGCACCAGCACATCCAGGGGGTCGCCGTCGTCGGCGAAGGTGCGGGGGATGAAGCCGTAGTTGGCGGGGTAGTGGGTGGAGGTGTAGAGGATGCGGTCGAGAATAATCAGACCGGTGTCCTTGTCCAGCTCGTACTTCTTTTTGCTGCCCTTGGAAATCTCGATAACGGTGAGAAAATCTTCGGGCTGAATGCGATTTGGATTCATTTCATGCCAAATATTCATCTCAAAATCCACCTCTCAAAATCCATTGTAGTCTCAATATTTGCCAATATCCTTTCGGTAATGCATGCCGTCGAAGGAGATGACCTCTATCCCATGGTAGGCAGCATCCAGCGCCTCTTCCAGCGTCGCACCCGTGTCCGTGACGCCCAGCACCCTGCCGCCCGCCGTCAGGTAGTCGTTCCCCTGCCGCTTCGTCCCCGCGTGATAGACCGTGACCTCGGGGCACTGGCCGCCGCTATCCAAGCCGGAGATGGGCAGCCCGGTCTCGTATTTTCCGGGATAGCCTCCGCTGGCCGCCACCACGCAGGCGGCATGGGCGTTCTTCCAGCGAATGGAAGGGGCGATCTCAGCCAGCTTGCCCGGGGCAATGTTGCCCAGGGCATTTTTGCCCTTTGCTACTGCCAGGAAAACCTCCAGCAGGTCGCTGTCCAACAGGGGGAGCACCACCTGGGTTTCCGGGTCGCCGAAGCGGCAATTGTACTCTATCACCTTGGGGCCGTTCGGGGTAAGCATGAGGCCGAAAAAGAGACAGCCCCGGAAAGGGCAGCCCTCGGCCACCATGGCGTCGGCGGTGGGCTGGAAGATGGTCTCCATGCACAGCGTTGCCATCTCGGGTGTGTAGTGGGGGTTGGGGGACACGGTGCCCATGCCGCCGGTGTTGGGGCCCTGGTTGCCATCCAGTGCCCGCTTGTGATCCATGGCGGAGACCATGGGGACGACAGTGGAACCCTCCACAAAGGCCAGCACCGAGACCTCGGGCCCGGTGAGGAACTCCTCTACCACCACCCGGCTGCCGCTCTCGCCGAAGATGCGCTCCCCCATGATGCTCTGGAGCGCCTCCTCCGCCTCCTTCCGGCTTTCGGGGATGACCACGCCCTTGCCAAGGGCGAGGCCGTCCGCCTTGATGACCACCGGATAGCGGTTCCGGTCGGAGATATCGTTCATGGCCTCCACCGCGTCGTCGAAAACTTCGTATTCCGCGGTGGGAATGCCGTACTTTTTCATCAGGTGCTTGGAGAACACCTTGCTGCTTTCAATGCGGGCCGCCGCCTTGGTGGGGCCGAAGGCAAGGAAGCCAGCCGCATCGAAAGCGTCCACCATGCCGATGGCCAGCGGATCGTCCGGGGCTACCACAACGAAGTCGACGGCCTTCTCCCCAGCAAAGGCCACCATCTTTTCGATGTCCTTTGCCCCGATGTCCACGCAGACGGCGTCGGCGGAGATGCCGCCGTTGCCTGGCGCGCAGTAGATGGTTCCGACCCTCGGACTCTCTTTCAGCTTTCGGATGATGGCGTGCTCCCTGCCGCCTCCACCCACAACGAGTATATCCACTGGAATGACCTCCGTGATGATAGATTAGACGCTTTATGCAAAAAGCCAAAGAAATCGAGCGATGCTTTCTTCTGGGATCGGAAGAAAGTGTCCTGAGCGATGATTGATTTGTTGCTTTTTAGTGCTTGAAGTGCCGCATTCCTGTAAACACCATGGCGATACCCGCCTCGTCGCAGGCTTTGATGCTCTCCTCATCCCGGATTGAGCCGCCCGGCTGGATGATGGCCGTGATGCCGTGAGCGGCCGCAAACTCCACACAGTCGGAAAAGGGGAAATAGGCGTCGGAGCCCATAACGGAGCCGCTGGTGTTCTCTCCGGCATATTTGGCCGCCAGCTCCAGGGCCGTGATGCGATTGGTCTGCCCGGGGCCGACGCCCACAGTGCGGTTACCCTTTACCAGCACAATGGCGTTGGATTTGGCGTGCTTAACCACCTTCCAAGCCATGAGGAGCAGCTTCATCTCCGCTTCGGTGGGGGCGCGCTTGGTGGCAACCTTGAGCTCGTCTTCGGGAATCAGGGCGGTATCCAGCTCCTGGATGAGCAGTCCACCGGCAACCTTCTTCATGTCCAGCATTTTGCCGCTGTTGGGCTCGGCCAGCTTAGGCAGCCGAAGCAGCCGGATATTCTTTTTCTTACTGAGAATTTCCAGTGCATCGGGGGAGAAGGAGGGGGCAAGGATAATCTCCAGGAAGATTTCGGCCAGCTTTTCGGCGGTGGCGGTGTCAACCTCCCGGTTGAGGGCCACGATGCCGCCGTAGATGGAGACCGGGTCGGCGTCAAAGGCGTTCTGGTATGCCTCGAAAATCGTACTGCCTACGCCCACACCGCAGGGGTTTGCGTGCTTGACAGCCACCGCGCAGGGCTGCTCCGGCCCGAACTCCTTGAGGGTGTCCAGCGCGCCATTGGCATCGTTGATATTGTTGTAGCTCAGCTCCTTGCCGTGGAGCTGCTCCGCATCGGCCAGAGTGTTGCCCCAGTGCACGATCTCCTCGTAGAAGGCGGCGTTCTGGTGGGGGTTTTCACCGTAGCGCATGTCCTGGGCCTTCTCATAGGTGAAGGAGAGCTGCTCGGGAAACTGTTCTGCAGCGGGATCCTGCTCCCGCAGGTAAGAGGCGATGAGGCTGTCGTAGGCGGCGGTGTGCTCGAACACCTTGCGGGCAAAGGTGAAGTGCTCGGCGTGGCCAAGGGAGCCGCTCTTTAACCCCTCCAGCACCGTGCCGTAGTCGGAGGGATCGACCAGCACAATAACATCCTGCCAGTTCTTGGCGGCAGCGCGGATCATGGTGGGGCCGCCGATATCGATGTTCTCGATGGCCTCTTCCAGCTCCACGCCATCCTTCAGAATAGTGGACTTGAAGGGGTAGAGGTTGATGGCCACCACGTCGATGGGGGAGACGCCCAGCTCCTCGATCTGCCGCATGTGTTCCGGGTTGCCCCGCATGGCGAGAATACCCGCGTGGATCATGGGGTGCAGGGTCTTGACACGGCCGTCCAGGCACTCGGGGAAGCCTGTCACCTCGCTGACGTCAGTGACCAATAGCCCTGCATCCCGCAGAGCCTTTGCCGTGCCGCCGGTGGAGAGAATCTCAAAATCCAGGGCCAGAAGCCCCTTGGCGAACTCCACAATCCCCGCCTTGTCCGACACGCTGAGCAGCGCTCTTTTTTTTGCCATTGTCGTTTCCCCCTTTTTGATTTTGGGCATTTTATTATGTACACTAAGGCAAACTACACATTGTGGTCAGTTGGTACTATATCGCTCTTTTTCTTTCGCATAATGACAGAATGAAAAGTGTCTACTTCTGTTCTTAACGGCATGTCTATCGTTTCAAAACTAAGTATTTCAAAATGATCAGCCAAGATTGCATTCAGATAGCTCTCGGAATGAAACGCATAAAAACGTGGGACTTCGGATATTTCATGTTCTACGATTTCGGTTTCAATATCCCGTCCGCCCCATAGGCCTATATAGAACAAACCATCCGGGGCCAACACTGAATCTATCTCACGCAAAACACTGGGCAAATCAGTTTTTGGAACATGTACAAGGGCGTTCATCGAATAAACGCAGTCAAACGTTTTGCCCAGAGAAGCTAAATTGTAGAAGTCCAATTCATAGGCTTCAATGCCTTTTTCCTGGCAAGCCTTGACCATTTCACTTGAGATATCCACCGCTGTAACGGATAAACCCTTGTCCAAAAAGAATTGACTGTCATATCCATTGCCAGCGCCTAATTCAAGCAAGCTTCTTTTGCTTTCCTCTTTTACAGCATGATAGAAGCTCTCTCTAACATGGATTTTCCAATCGGCTTTAGCAGATTGACGATTCCTGAGTTTCACTTCTTGATTATAGTGGAGGTTATAATATTTTCTTATGTTTTCTTTTAGAGATATTATATCCATTTTCAACCTCCACTATAATTTCTCTATTCACCGCACCTATCTGAGATCAGCCTCGTTGCCCTTTTTGCCGATCTCACCCCGGCAGAACATCGCCACCGCCCTGGGCAGCAGCACCCACTCCGCCTGCTTCATCACGCGCTTTTGCAGGGTCTCGGGGGTGTCGCCGGGCAGCACATCCACCGCCTTCTGCAGCACGATCTCACCGCCGTCCACCACTTCGCTGACAAAGTGGACAGTCGCCCCCGTCACCTTGACTCCATATTCCAGCGCGGCCTCGTGTACGCGCAGGCCATAGAAGCCCATGCCGCAAAAGGAGGGGATGAGGGCGGGGTGGACATTGAGGATGCGGTGCTCGTAGGCGGCCAGCGTCTTTGGCCCCAGAATACTCAGGTATCCCGCCAGCACCACAAGCTGGATATCACGCTCCCGCAAAGCGGCGAGAACCGCCTCATCGAAGCCGTTCAAATCGGCGAAGTCCCTCTTGCCGATAACTGCAGTGGGGATTCCCTCTGATTTTGCCCTTTCCAGCGCGAAGGCAGAGGGTTTTGACGCGATGACCAGCTTGATTTCCCCGCCGGCCAACTCACCCCGTTTTTGGGCATCGATCAGGGCCTGGAGGTTGGTTCCGCCCCCGCTACACAGTACCGCGATGCTAGTCATCTCGACATCCTTCCATCCACAGCTTGCTATAGCCATTATCTTGCGGTACCGCCGCAACTTTTGTCATGTGAATATCCTTCCATGCTCAGCTTATTTTGGCCTCAATCTTGCGGTGTATCAAGTTCAAGCTATGCTTAGTAGTGCGATGCAGATGCTGTCCCAGTCAAGCAATAACAATCCCCTCGGTCTTGTAGCTGGCATAGCCGATGACGGCGGCCTTCTCGCCGCAGGCGGTGAGAATCTGCACGGCCTCCTCCGCCTGGTCTTTGGCGACGACGGCCACCATGCCGGCACCCATGTTGAAGGTGTTGAACATGTCGTGGTCGGGAATATTCCCCTTCTTGGCGATCATCTGGAAAATGGGCGGGATGTCCAGCGCAGCCCGTTCGATGACTGCGCCGCAGCCGTCGGGCAGCGCCCGGGGGATGTTCTCGTAAAAGCCGCCGCCCGTGATGTGAGAGATGGAGCGCACCGCAACGCCTTTCAGCAGGCGCAGGATGGGCTTTACGTAGATTTTGGTGGGGGTGAGCAGGCAGTCGCCCACTGTCATGCCCAGTTCATTGGAGTGAGCCTCCAGGCTCTTTTTGTCGTCGCCCAGTACCTTGCGGATGAGGGAGAAGCCGTTGGAGTGCACACCGGAGGAGGCGACGCTCACCAGGGTATCCCCCTCCCGCACATCCCGGCTGAGGATATCCTCCTCGTCTACCAGTCCCACGGTGAAGCCCGCCAGGTCGTAGTCCTCCTCGGGCATGACGCCGGGGTGCTCCGCCGTTTCGCCGCCAATAAGGGCGCAGCCCGCCTGGACGCAGCCTTCCGCCACGCCCGCCACGATCTGCTCCACCTTTTCCGGGACGTTTTTCCCGATGGCGATGTAGTCCAGGAAGAACAGGGGAGCGGCCCCCGCGCAGACCACGTCGTTGACGCACATGGCCACGCAGTCGATGCCGATGGTATTGTGCCTGTCCATCGCCTGGGCGATCTTGATTTTGGTGCCCACGCCGTCGGTGCCGGAGACCAGCACGGGGCGCTTGACCCCTTTCAGGTTGAGGCCAAAGAGGCCCCCGAAGCCGCCGATGCCGTCTATGACGCCGGGGACACGGGTGCGCTCTACATGCTTTTTCATCAGCTCGACTGCCCTGTAGCCTGCGGTGACGTCCACACCCGCCTGCTTGTAGCTCTCGCTGTGGCTGTTTTCAGACATTCCTCTATCCTCCAGTGATAACGTTCAGTCGTCGTTTTTTTCGCCAATTTTGTGTTCAAACTGGTTTTTTGCCTTGCCGCCGGGCACAGGGATGGGATAATTGCCGGTAAAACAGGCGTCGCAGAAGCCGCAGCGGGCGTTCGGTGCGATGCCCCGCACTCCCTCCACCGAGATGTAGGCCAGGCTGTCCGCCCCAATCTCCGCCGCGATTTCAGGAATGGTCATGCGGTGGGCGATCAGCTTGTCCTCGCTGTCGATGTCGGTGCCGAAGTAGCAGGGGTGCAGGAAGGGCGGCGCGGAGATGCGCACGTGCACCTCCTTCGCCCCCGCCTCTCGCAGGAGGCCCACGATCCGGGCCATGGTGGTGCCCCGGACGATGGAGTCGTCGATGAGAATGACCCGCTTGTCCCGGACAGTGTCGGCCACAGCGTTGAGCTTGATCTTCACCGAAGTCTCCCGCTGGGATTGGGTGGGCTGGATGAAGGTGCGGCCCACATAGCGGTTCTTGATGAAGCCCACGCCGTAGGGGATGCCGGAGGCCCTGGAATAGCCCAGAGCGGCGTCCAGGCCGGAGTCGGGCGCACCGATCACAACGTCGGCGTCCACGGGCTCCTCACGGAATAGGGAGGCCCCCGCCTGCAACCGCGCCGCGTGGACACTTGCGCCCTCGATGACCGAGTCGGGCCGGGCGGTGTAGACAAACTCAAAAATGCAGAGAGTGCTGGGCACCTTGTCGCAGTGGGTGCGGATGCTGCGCACACCGTCCTTTGAGACCACCACGATTTCACCGGGGTCGAGGTCCCGGATGAAGTGTGCGCCCAGGCTGTCCAGCGCGCAGGTCTCGGAGGCGAAGATGATGTCGCCGTCCAACTCTCCCATGCAGAGGGGGCGGAAGCCGTTGGGGTCTCTCGCCGCAATCAGCTTGGAGGGGGACAAGACCACCATGGAGTATGCACCCTTGATGGTATTCATGGCATCCTCCACCGCGGCCTCGATGGAGGGGGTGTGGAGCCTTGCCCGGGTGATGATATAGGAGATTACCTCGGTGTCGTTGGTGGAGTGAAAGATGGAGCCCTGGTATTCCAGGTCGTGGCGCAGCTGATCGGCGTTAGTCAGGTTGCCGTTGTGGGCAAGGGCCATCTGGCCCTTCACGTGCCGCACCACCAGGGGCTGTGCGTTGGAGCGGCTCTGCTGGCCGGTAGTGGAGTAGCGGCAGTGGCCGATAGCCATGTTGCCGGTGCCCAGCCGGGTTGCCAGTACAGTGGGATTGAAGACGTCAGGCACAAGGCCCAGGTCGCGGTAATAGCGGATGACGCCCTGGTCGCCCACCGCGATGCCGCAGCTCTCCTGCCCCCGGTGTTGCAGGGCGTAGAGCGCCAGGTAGACCTGCTCGGCCACGTCGCTGTCGGGCTTGGAGTAGATGCCGAAGACGCCGCATTCCTCGTGGATGCTGTCAAACATAGATCGCTTTCCTCTCTCGGTAATTCCTCATGTTTTAGCTGCCTGCTTTATTGCCCCAATAGCCGTTTCAGAATCTCGTGGTATGCGTCCTTCACGCCGCCCATGTCCCGGCGGAAGCGGTCTTTGTCCAGTTTTTCCCCGGTTTTGGAGTCCCAGAAACGGCAGGTGTCGGGGGAAATCTCATCGGCCAGCACGAGGGTGCCATCGGCTGTATTGCCAAATTCCAGCTTGAAGTCGATGAGCTCGATTCCCAAATCTTTCAGGTAGGCGGTCAGCACGTCGTTGACCTTGAAGGAGTAGGCTGCGATCTTTTCCATTTCCTGGGGGGTGGCAAGCTCCATGGCGGCGATGTGGTAGTCGTTGATCATGGGGTCGCCCAGGTCGTCGTCCTTGTAGCTGTATTCCAGCACAGTGGTTTTCAGCTTGGTGCCCTCGGGAAGGCCAAGGCGCTTGGAGAGGGAGCCTGCGGCGATGTTGCGGACAATCACCTCGATGGGAACAATCTTCACCTTTTTGACCAGGGTGTCCCGGTCACTGAGCTCCTCCACAAAGTGGGTGGGGACGCCCTCTTTCTCCAGCATTTTCATCAGATGATTGGTCACCCGGTTGTTGATGGAGCCCTTGCCCTCGATGGTGCCTTTTTTGAGGCCGTTGAACGCCGTTGCGTCGTCCTTGTAGGAGACGATGCAGAGCTCGGGGTCGGTGGTGGCGTACACCTTTTTTGCCTTTCCCTCGTAGAGCTGTTCGGTTCTTTCCACTGCCATTTCTCTCATTCCTTCCCTCATTAGACTACCTGATTGGTTGTCGGATATCCAGCGAATGATTCGGCAAGACCGAAATGTCGTTTTCCAATGTTGAAAACGCTACTGATTTAGTTTCTCTTGCAGCTTTCTATCTTTCTCCATTACGCCGTCGGTTTGATGGCGCTTCATGACCACCAGTTTTTCCGCCAGCGTCTCGTCGGAGAGGGCCAGCATCTGTGCCGCGAGGATCGCTGCATTGTCGGCGGCGTCGATGCCCACCGTCGCCACCGGCACGCCGGGGGGCATCTGCACGGTGGAGAGCAGCGCGTCCAGGCCGTCCAGGGAGGCCAGGATGGGAATGCCGATGACCGGCAGCGTGGTGTGGGCCGCTAGCACGCCCGCCAGATGGGCGGCCTTACCCGCCGCCGCGATGATGACGCCGAAGCCATTATCCTTTGCCGTGGAGACAAACTCGCAGGCCGCCGCCGGGGTACGGTGGGCGCTCATCACATGGGCCTCCACCGGAATGCCGAACTCCCGCAGCCTTTTGATGGCGGGCTCCACCTTTGGCAGGTCGCTGTCCGACCCCATGATTACTGCAACTTTCACAACCATCCCATCCCTTCCCATTTTTGGCGTAAGCCAATCAAAGTCAAACAGGTTGCGGCGTTTTCACACCGCAACCTGCAACTATCCTGCTAATATGCTAATTTGAGGACACAGCCGACTCCCACCGGAAAATGGGTGATAAGACTTTTCAAAGCGCATCCTCCTCAGTTATGATATCTCTGCAGTCCCTCTTATTTCGGGTCCCCGGTCACCAGCTCCTTGATGGTGGTGGCCAGACCGCCCATGGCCTGGAGGTCGCTGGGGATGATGATCTTGGTTGCCTTGCCGTCCGCAACCTTCTCGAAGGTCTCGAAGCTCTTGATGGTGAGGATTTCCTTGGTGGGCTGGGATTCGTTCAGCATCCGGATACCGTCGGCGGTTGCCTTCTGGACAGCCAGGATGGCCTCTGCCTCACCCTGTGCCCGCAGAATCTGGGATTCCTTTTCCGCGGAAGCCCGCAGAATCTGGGATTCCTTCTCACCCTCGGCAACCAGGATGGCGCTGCGCTTTTCACCCTCGGCGCGGAGGATGGACTCACGGCGTTCGCGCTCGGCCTTCATCTGCTTCTCCATGGCGTCCTGAATCTCGCGGGGAGGCAGGATGTTCTTGAGCTCCACACGGTTCACCTTGATGCCCCACTTGTCAGTGGCGGTGTCAAGGGTGGCGGTGATGGAGGTATTGATGACGTCGCGGGAGGTGAGGGTGCTGTCCAGCTCCATCTCACCGATGATGTTACGCAGGGTGGTGGCGGTGAGGTTCTCAATGGCGGAGAGGGGGCGCTCTACACCGTAGGTGTACAGCTTGGCGTCTGTGATCTGGAAAAAGACAACGGTGTCGATCTGCATGGTGACGTTGTCTCTCGTAATCACAGGCTGGGGCTTGAAGTCCACCACCTGCTCCTTGATCGACACCTTTTTGGCGATGCGGTCAAGAAAAGGAATCTTTACGTGGATGCCGTTTTCCCATGTGGTGAAGTAGGAGCCGAGGCGCTCAATGACATAAACCTGAGCCTGGGGGACAATGCGGATATTCGCCAACATGATGATGGCGACCAAAACAATAATAAGAATCAGTATAATTACACCTGGCATAACTCTGTTTCCTCCCTCAATAAATCTTTTACTGGCTATTGGGCGGGCTGCTGTACAGTGACGGGATTGACGATCAGCTTGACGCCGTCGATGGCGAGCACTGTCACCATGGCGTCCTTGGGAATCACCACGCCGCTGGCGGATCGCGCCGTCCAGTCGAGGCCGTTGGCCCTGACCCTTCCGGTCTCCCGGATGTTGTCGATGTCCTGCAGCACCACGCCGGTCATGCCGATAACCCTGTCGGCGTTGGTTGGCTGCTTTGTCTTGTGCAGCTTGCTGGACAGAAAGGGCCTGCCCATGAGAAGCACCAGGATTGAGACAGCCAGAAAAATGACCAGCTGCAGCCAAAACGGGCCGCCGATGCCGGAGACAATCGCCCCGCCGATGGAGCCGATGGCAAACCAGATACTGACAAGCTGTTCCGTTACGCCCTCAAAAATAACGAAGGCAATCATGAGCACCAGCCAGAATATAACACCTGCCGAACCTATCATTGATAGAGCCCTCCTTCCCCACAAAGAGAATGGTCGTGCCGCCGCTTGAACAGGGCGGCATATGCCGGATGTTCGGATGAGACCAGTTGACTGGACGGTTCCTCCACTGACACCGCTGCCGCCCCCTTTCTGCAATCTCTGACTTGGCCGCCGTCATAAAACGGCAGTCCTTCAATATCAATTATACTGTAGCGGCGCGCAAAATACAATGTACGGAGTGTAAAATTTTGCATGCCCCGGGGGAAGATTCCTTTACATTATGTATGCAGGGGCATCCCACCCTATTGTTCTCTCCATTTCACGCCCTGGGGCGTGTCCTCCAGCACAATACCCCTCGCGGCAAGGCTGTCCCTGATCTCGTCCGCCCGGGCGAAGTTCTTATCTTTCCTGGCCTGCTGGCGCTCCGCGATGAGCGCTTCGACCTCGCCGTCCAGGCTGCTCTTTTTGCGGTTGTAGAGCAGCCCCAGAATGCCGCAGAGGAGGTCGAACAGCGAGATTGCAGCCTCGGCGTCGGCCCTCGCCCTGGGCTCGGCGAAGTGGATGTTGCAGTCCTTCACCAGCTCAAACAGCGCGCCCATGGCCCCGGCGGTGTTGAGGTCGTCGTCCATGGCCTCCTCAAAGGCGGTGCGGTGCGCTTCCAACACTTTGATGAACTCTGCGTCGGGTGGGGTGTCCACAGACTTTTCCAAGGCAAAATCCAGGTTGTCCCGGCAGGTGTAGAGGCGCTCCAGCGCGGCCTTGCTCTGCTCGATCACTTCATAGCTGTAGTTGAGAGGGCTGCGGTAATGGGCGGCCAGCAGCATGAACTTGATGGGCTCGTAGCCGAACTTTTCCGCCACGTCCCGCACGGTGAAGAAGTTGCCAAGGCTCTTGGACATCTTCTGGTTGTCCACATTGATGTAGCCGTTGTGCATCCAGTAGCGCACAAAGGTCTCGCTGTCGGCATTTGCGCAGCAGCTCTGGGCGCGCTCGTTTTCGTGGTGGGGGAAGATCAAATCCTGCCCGCCGCCGTGGATGTCGATGGTGTCGCCCAGGTGCTTTTTGATCATGGCGGAGCACTCGATGTGCCAGCCGGGACGGCCCTTTCCCCAGGGGGAATCCCAGCTGGGCTCCCCGGGTTTTGCGGACTTCCAGACGGCGAAATCCAGCTCGTCCTCTTTTTCGCTTGAGACCGAGATGCGCTTGCCCGCCTCCAGATCCTCCAGCGGCTGGTGGGAGAGGGCGCCGTAGCTGTCGAATTTGCGGGAGCGGAAGTAGACGTCCCCGTTCTTCTCGTAGGCATAGCCCTTTTCCACAAGGGTTTTCACCATGTCGATGATTTCATCCATGGTCTCGGTGGCTTTTGGGGCGACGGTGGGCGGGCGGATACCCAGGCCCTCGGCGTCCACAAGGAACTCCTCCATGTAGCGCCGGGCGATCTCGGAGGATTCCACCCCCTCCTGGTTAGCCTTGTTTATGATTTTATCGTCCACATCGGTAAAGTTCTGGACAAAGGTGACCTCGTACCCCTTGTACTCCAGGTAGCGGCGCAGGGTGTCGAAGACAGAGATGGGCCGGGCGTTGCCGATGTGGATGTAGTTGTATACGGTGGGCCCGCAGGCGTAGAGGCTGACTTTGCCGGGGGTGAGGGGGACAAACTCCTCTTTGTCCCGGATGAAAGTGTTGTACAGTTTCACGGCAATACCATTCCTTTCAAAACTTAACTATGCCGACATTGTCAGCTTTGCTGCCCTTCTTTAGCGGGATTCGCGCCCGCTTCCAGCTTTTCAACCTTGCGCTCCAACTTTGCTATGTCGCGGCAGAGCTTCTCCAGCTCCTGGGCGACGGGGTCGGGGATGTGGACGTGGTCGAGGGGCGCGCAAATGCGCCTGCCGTTCACCTTGACAATCCTGGCGGGCACGCCCACGGCGGTGGCCCCCGGCGGAAGGGGTTTGAGCACCACAGCATTGGAGGCGATCTTTGCGCCGTCCCCGATGCGGAAGGGCCCCAGCACCTTGGCCCCAGCACCGACGATCACATCCTTGCCCAGCGTGGGGTGGCGTTTGCCCACATCTTTGCCGGTGCCGCCCAGGGTCACCCCCTGGTATAGGATGCAGTTATCGCCAACCACGGCGGTCTCGCCGATGACAACGCCGGAACCGTGATCGATCAGGATGCCCCTGCCTAGCTTTGCGCCGGGATGTATCTCGATTCCTGTGAGAAAGCGCCCCAGCTGGGAGAGGAGGCGGGCGGAATAGAAGTGTCCCCGCCGGTACAGGTGGTGGGCGGGGCGATGCAGGAGGATTGCGTGTAGACCGGGGTAGAGGGTGAGGATTTCCGCGGATGAGCGGGCGGCGGGATCCCGATCCTTGATGGCCTGTATCTCCCTGCGAATGGATTCAAACATGATGTTGGCTCCTTTCAACGCAAAACATGCGGTTGCGGGTTTTGAAAATGTCTGAGCTATAGCTGATTCACTTAAAAATCACACAATGATTTTCAAGAAGTGGGTTTTACCCGCTTGGCGCTATTGCGCCTGAATCTTGCTGTATATGTCGTTTATGCGGCATCAGCCGCACACCACGCTTTGCGTGGGCAATTAAAAATAAGATCGATTTTTAATTGAAACGACTATATGAAAAACCGCCTCCGAATCCCAAGATGGGATTCGGAGGCGGTGAATATACCGCGGTTCCACTCCGGTTTGTCTCTATAGAATCCAAGGCAAAAGCTGCCTTGACTCCATGCCCATTGTAACGGGGGCCTCCGCGCCGGAATACTGGGGGCAAGCTTGTGTGCGGGATAAATGAATTTATCCTTTTCCTCCGGCGTGCTGACGGGTGCATTTCAGCGGCTTCTTTCCCGGGGCCCTTCCACCGCACAGCAGGCAAATCCTGTTGTGGGGCCCTTCTCTGGGGGATGCCTTTCGCTTACTTCTCCCGCTGGGGCAGCAGCCTGTCCTGGCCGCCGCCTTTCGCATCTGATCTCGACTATTCAGTTTTGATGGTATTATACTCCACGGGGGAGCTTGTTTCAAGTGGATGGGCCAATTGCGGGGTGGTGTGACCCGGCTAATCTGTCTTTTCGGGGGCAGATGGCTTTGGGCCCTGCTTCTGTGCGGAGGATGCGGACTTGCGCTTTCTGTTGCGGCGCCTCTTGTTGCCGGATTTGGGGGCCGAATTCGCTTTGGGAGCGGCGGCTCCAGCCGGTTTTGGAGCTTCCGCCGCCGTCTCTACGGCAGCCTCCTCAACCACGGTTTCTTCCGCGACCTCCACTACATCCAGGATGGCTTCGGCGTCCTCCACATCGGAATCGGCGTCGTCCAAAGCCTCCTCCAGCAGGGCCTCCAGGGCCGCTGCGGTCTCCTCTTCGGCGATTTCCTCCACGAAATCCTCGGAGTCGGTATCCTCCCCATCGAAGGGCTGCTCGTTTTCGGGCAACTCCTCCTCTTCGTCCAGAATGGCTTCGCTGGCCGGCCTGTCGTCCACTGGAAGCTCCTCCAATATCTGCTGGCCTGCAAAGGGATCAAAGGGGATGAAGGGTTCATCCCCCCGGACGAAGGGCTCATCTGCGTGGGAGCTGCCATCGTGATAGTCGTCGTAGTAATCGTCGTCGTCCTCGCTGCCGTAGAGGGCGAGCTCGCGGCGGGAGATCAGCCGCCGGATGAGGGTGGCGATGCCGTGAATGAGGCCGATGACAGCCAGGAGTCCCGCGACCGCCAGCGTCCCGAAATACATGGCAAGGGGCTGCCACAGAATGCCCTGGTGCAGACGGAAGGACAACTCCGGCCCATCGGGATAATCGACGTCCATCTGGTAGGTGCCGGGGCGGTTGAAGGTGATCTGCCCGGCAGGAATACCGTGAATCTCGCCCACCTGGTAGCCCATGTCGTTGGCGGGGCGGCGGGATTCGGCGATGGTGTCGCCGCCCGTCTGCCGGAAGACGAAGGCAATTTCCTGCTCCATCTTAGGCTCCCCGGTGTATTCGTAGTAGATGTAGAACATGCTGCGCTCCTCCACCTCTATGGTGGCGGTTCCGGGCAGTTCAATCCTCTGGCCGGAGGCATCCAGCATTTCCAGCGCTTTCCCCCTGCCGAAAAAGAAGACGATGATTGCCGCCGCAAACAGGATGGCAGGCACCAGATAGCGCCACGCCGAAGGCTTTATGTTTCCCATGGACACGGTTCCTCCTCAGAAGATGTGTTGCAAAAATGCAGCATATTATTAGAGCGCAAATTGCCGCAAAATGTTGCGCTCTGCTACATTAAAAATAGGATAGGTCTAAGCGTCGGCGAAAAGGGAGCGGTTTTTGACCACGTAGTTGAGCCCGCTGCCCACTGTCAGCAGCAGCATGACGATGTAGAGGATATCCTGAACCCAAAGCCATGCCGTTACGAGCCCGCCGGGCAGAGCGCTCCAGGAAAGGAGGCCAAGCCCCAGCAGTACAAGGCAAATCCACACCATTTGGGAGATCGTCTTGAGCTTTCCCCACTTGTCGGCGGCGATGACGATGCCCTTTCCGGCGGCCACCAAACGGATGGAGGTGACCACGAATTCCCGGGACATGATGAAGATCAGGCCGATCAGCCCCAGCATTTTGGAGTGACTTTCCAGCGGCCTGAAATAGTAGAAGTTTCCGCCCAGCAGACAGATAAAGGCGCTCATCACCAGCAGCTTGTCCGCCAGAGGGTCCATCAGCTTGCCGAAGTCTGTGACCAGGTTTCGCTTCCGGGCGATCTGGCCGTCCAGCATGTCGGTGAGGGAGGCCAGGGCAAACACCAAGAAGGCCCAGATATAGTGGTTCGGCAGGGTGTCCCAGAAAAACAGCACCAGAAAGAGGGGAATCATGCACACCCTGACCACGGTCAGCTTGTTGGGCAGGTTCATAATGTCCTCCTCTCAGTCTTCAGTTATGGCATCTTCGGCGGGGATGGCGGTGCCAATTAAATCATAGTCCATGCTGTCCTCCACCACCACGGGGACATAATCCCCCGGCTTGACCGGATAAGCGGTGGAGAAGAACACTTTGGTGTCGATGTCGGGAGCGTCCATGTAGCTGCGGCCAAACCAGCTCTCGGCGTAGCGGTCAAAGCCCTCGCAGAGCACGGTCAGCTCCTCGCCGATTTTGTCCTGGGCCAGCTCCGCGGCGATGCCCATCTGGATTTCCATGAGCACCTCGGCACGGCGGGCCTTCACCTCGTCGTCCAGCTGGCCGTCGTAGTCGTAGGCGGGGGTGTCCTCCTCCCGGGAGTAGGCGAAGCAGCCCATGCGGTCAAAGCGGAGCTCCTCCACGAAACGGCAGAGCTCCTCGAACTCCTCTTCCGTCTCGCCGGGAAAGCCGGTGATAAAGGTGGTGCGGACAGCGACGCCAGGAATGGCATCGCGTATTTTTTCCACCAGGGCTTTCAGGCTGTCATAGTCGCCCCGGCGGTTCATTTCCTTCAGAATTCTGCCCGAAACATGCTGCATGGGCAGGTCGATGTACTTGACGATTTTCTCCTGCCGGGCCATCACCTCCAGAAGCTGGTCGGTGACCCTGTCAGGGTAACAGTATAGCACCCGAATCCAGCGGAGACCGTCGATTTCGCAGAGCTGATCCAGCAGCTCTGGCAGGGCGAGGCGACCGTAAATATCCTCCCCGTAGCGGGTGGTGTCCTGGGCCACAACGTTGAGCTCCGTGACGCCCTTGGCGGCAAGGTCTTTCGCCTCGGCGACAATGTTATCCATGGGGCGGCTCCGGAAGCCCCCGCGGATGAGGGGAATGGCGCAGTAGGAGCAGCGGTTGTCGCAGCCCTCGGCGATTTTGAGGTAGGCGAAGTAGGGGAGGTTCCCCAGGATGCGATCCCCCTCCAGGGAGAGGCTCTCCTTTTCCCCAAAGGCCATGATGGATTCGCCCTCCAACGCCTTTCGCAGGGCGGAGGCCAACAGGTCGTTGCTGCCGATGCCCAGAATGACGTCCACCTCGGGCAGCTCCTGCGCCACCTGTTCCCGGTAGCGCTCGGCCAGACATCCGGTGACGGCAATCACCTTCACTCGGCCCTCGCCCTTGAGAGTGATGAATTCCAGGATATTCTCGATGCTCTCCTGCTTGGCGTCCTCGATAAAGCCGCAGGTGTTGACGATGACCGCGTCGCAGAGGGCGGGGTCGGAGCCCAGCTCAAAGCCCTCCGCCTTGAGGGCGGCCAGCATCCGCTCGGCGTCCACCTGGTTTTTCGAGCAGCCAAGCGAGACCATTCCTACTTTTGGCATAAGAGTAAATTCCTTTTTTATTGGTACAGGCTCAGCCTGCGTAGTATTCCAAATCCTCGGCGAGATTTTCCAGCACCCTGCGGATATCGTCGTAGCGAAAGCCCGCCCGGAGCAGCGCATCGATGGTTTTTCGCACGCCCTGTTCATCCTCCAGACGGCTGCGGTACTTTTTCAGCACCAGGGCGGCGATGGCGGGCTCCTCACCCGCATCATCCTCATCGGCAAATGCCGCCAGGGTCTCCTCCGCCAGTTCCCTGTCGATTCCCTTTTGGAGGAGGGACTGCTTCGTTTTCTTCCGGGACCAGCCCTTCAACTTGAGGCAGTCAGAGGCGTAGCGCCGGGCATAGTCCTCGTCGTCCAGCAGGCCCAGCTCGATCATGCGGGTTACCGCGGCGGAGGCGCAGTCCTCGTCAGAATAGGCCAGCAGCTTTTCGTACAGCCCCTGGACAGTGTAGGAGCGGGCGGAGAGCAGGCGGATGGCCCGCTCCCTTGTGACGGTCTCCTCCGAGCGTTCCCGGAGAGACTCCAGCTGGAGTGCGTTGACCTCGGTGCCCACCTCCAGCGAGGTGGCGGCGAAGATGTCCAGGTGCAGGCTGCAGTAGAACTCCCCGTCTACAAAGAGGGCGATCCGCCCCTTTTTGGTGGCGGAGAAATCTGTGATGCGCATGGATTAGCTGTCAACTTCGATATCAACCGAGACAGCGGGCTTGGCGGGGGGAGCGGGAGGCTCGGGCTCCTCCTCGGCAGCCTTGGGCTCCGGCTTGGCAAAGCGACCCTTCTTGGGCTTGCCCGACATGGTCAACTGATCCTTGTTCTCCATCACCTGCTTGGCGACCTCATCCATAAAATCAGGATTTTCCTTGAGGTATTGCTTGACGAAGTCCCGGCCCTGGCCGAGGCGGGTCTCCCCGTAGCTGAACCAGGAGCCCCCCTTGCTGATGATGTCCAGCTGGACGGCGAGGTCGAGCACTTCGCCCTCCTTGGAGATGCCCTGGCCGTACATGATGTCGAACTCCGCCTCCTTAAAGGGGGGAGCGACCTTGTTTTTCACAATTTTCACCCTGGTGCGGTTGCCGAGCACCTCGGTGCCGTTCTTGATCTGCTCCGCTCTGCGCACCTCAAGGCGCACGGAGGAGTAGAACTTGAGCGCGCGGCCGCCCGGTGTGACCTCGGGGTTGCCGTAGGCGATGCCGATTTTTTCCCGTAGCTGGTTGATGAAGATGACGATGCAGTTGGATTTGGAGATGGCGCCCGTCAGCTTGCGGAGGGCCTGGCTCATCAGCCGGGCCTGTAGGCCAACGTGGCTGTCGCCCATCTCGCCTTCAATCTCCGCCTTGGTGACCATTGCGGCAACGGAGTCGACGACGACCACGTCCACCGCGCCCGAGCGCACCAGCGCCTCGCATATTTCCAGGGCCTGCTCGCCGGTGTCCGGCTGAGAGACCAGCAGGGTGTCGATGTCGACCCCCAGCGCCTTGGCGTAAACGGGGTCGAGGGCGTGCTCCACATCGATAAAGACTGCCGCGCCGCCCATCTTCTGGGCCTCCGCCACCACGTGAAGGGCGACGGTGGTCTTGCCCGAGCTCTCCGGGCCGTAGACCTCCACAATTCGGCCCCGGGGAAGTCCGCCGATGCCGAGGGCCATATCTAGGGAGAGGGAGCCGGTGGGGATGGACTCCACATTCAGCACGGAATCCTGGCCCAGCTTCATGACGGCGCCCTTGCCGAACTGCTTCTCAATCTGGTGAAGGGCGGTTTCCAGCGCCTTCTGCCGCGCGGAGTCCGCCTCTGTCGTTTTTTTCTTTTCGGCCATTGCTATACCTCACTCTTTCCCGCAAAATCTCTATTCACAACTCGTAGGATCACACATATTCATAGGCTCTATTATACCATATCAGCAGTGAAATACAAAGCCCTTTTTCGCTGTTTCGGCACATATGTTTGCACTATTTACGCCCTAAAAACTCAAAGAAGGCGAAGAGGATGGAAACCACCGTCAGCACGCCCGTGATGAGCTGGGAGAGGTTCACGGCATAGCCCGACTGCGCGGGGTCAACCGCGCCCAGAATCAGGTAGTAGACAGTCCAGACAAGGCCGATCAGCAGAGAGCAGAAGGTGATATATTTGAGGATGGTGGAGGCCTTTTTCCGCAGCTGAACTGCGCGCTCCACCTGTGCGGGCGTGTAGGCTCGCTTGCTCACCTTTGTCTTGATAAGACCGATCAGAAAGCCCAGAATGAGCCCGACTGTGACAGAGCAGGCGATCCGAAAAGCAATGTCCATTTTTAATATCCAACCCTTTCTGCGGAATTGTGCCGTTACCGCTGTAAGCGGTTTTTAGTCCCAATGACTGAAAAGGTACAAAACGCTAGTTTGAAAGTCTCATCTTTCAAACTATCCTTATTTTGACAGCCGAAGCCGCATTTCCCGCTCCACCGTCTCAAAGCCCAGCCGCTCGTATAGCGGCACGGCCTTCACCTCTGCGCTGAGATAGAGCATCTCCACTCCGCGCTGGCGCACATCCTCGATCAAGTCGGTCAGGACGTCGACGGCAAGACCCTTCCCCCGGTAAGCGGGAACAGTGTAGACATTCTGGATATAGCCTGTCTTGCCGCTGAGGCGGGAGGGGTTGGGGAGGGTTTCATAGAGGCAGACCACAGCCATGGAGATGATGTCGCCGTCCCGCTCCGCCACCGTTCCCAGGAGATTGCCCTCCTCCCACAGCTTTTTCAGGGTTCGCAGAATGCCTTGTTTCAGCTCCGGCGTGACCTCGCCCGATTCCAGCTCGCGGAAAAAATCCATCCGGTGCGAAATAAATGCGTCAAAATCGTCTGGCGTCAGCTTTCGTATCACAGTATTTTCCATAGTATGATCATTCCTTTTTTTGTTTTTTTAGCTTTCTCTGTTGCAGGTGCAGTCAAAGGTGACGTAGAACAGCAGATAGGAGGCGAAAATCATGAAGGCGAACAGGGCGCTGAGTCCCACCATCCGCAAGCCCAAAGCGTCGGAGAAGTGGTAGGCGACCTTGGCCGGCTGCACGAGCAAGTCCCAGCTGTTAAAGCGCATAAAGCGGCCGATGTAGATGCCGACGCCGCTGAGAATGGAGATCAGCCCGGCGAAGAGCCAGCCCGCCGGGGAGCCCCACCGCGCGCGAACCGCCATCTGTAGCAGGTAGAGGGAGAGCAGCCCGCAGATGGCCCCCGCCAGCACCCCGAGGGAGAGCTGCACGAGCCCCAGCCAGGGGGAGATGGCGGTATTGTAGTTGCCGCCGGAGCCGAAGTCGTAGCGGTTGAGGTGGATGAAGTCGGTGATGAGATAGGGGGCATTTGGGAAGAATGCCAGCCAGCAAAGCCCCCAGACAACGGTGAGCGGCTTCGGTTTTCCCAGCCGCTCCCTGTTGTAGACGAGGAGGGCGAACCCGAGGGGGATAATGGCGAGCGCCATGTTCCAGAACAGGTAGTAGCGTATTTTCAGGAAATCGTAAAAGAGCAGGGTGATGCCCAGCAGCACAAGGGTGAGAACCGCCAGCACGGCGATCAGCCGCTTGATGCGAATGGACAGGGGAGGAAGTGAAAGAGGGAAGGCTGTTTTGGAGTTCTTGCTCATAGGCGGGTCTCCTGTAAAGATAAAGTTAACATGCAAACCAAGTATATCAGATCCAGTAAAAATCTGGGAATAAAAAACAAGCCACCGCCGGAAATAACCGGAAGTGGCTCGTCTAATTGAACAATGGAACGTTAGTCGATCTCCACAGCAACCTTCTGATCCAGACGGTTGGCAGCGGCGCGGGCAATGGTGCGGATCGCCTTGGCGATGCGGCCCTGCTTGCCGATGACACGGCCCATGTCGTCGGGAGCGACGTTGATGTGGTAGACGATGACGCCTTCCTCGTCGGGCTCGTCCTTGGTGACATTGATGTTCTCTTTGTCGTCCACAAGACCCCGGACAATGGCAGCAATCATTTCTTCCATGATGGCGGTACTCCTTTCTGAGAGGAACGCCGAATCAGATCAACCGGTGCTCCCCCTAAATAAAGTATAAAGACTAGATAATTTCCTGCTTCTTTAGCAGTGCCCGCACGGTATCGGTGGGTTGAGCGCCGTTCCCCAGCCATTTGCGAACCTTGTCGGCCTCGATATTAATCACCGAGGGCTCCTTTGTGGGATCGTAGTAACCGACCTCCTCAATGAAGCGTCCGTCACGGGGATAGCGGGAATCCGCAACCACAATGCGGTAAAAGGGAGCCTTCTTGGCGCCCATTCTGCGCAGTCTGATCTTGACAGCCATTGTTACACCTCCTGTACCCTTTCTCTCATTCTTCTATCACAAACGGCCTGGCCCAATGGCCCTGGCCCATTGCAAGCGGTTTACATCAGACCATCCATGCCTTCCATGCTCTCCAGAGCCTTACGCATGTTCATGGGGATGCGCTTTTTCTTGCCGCCCGACTTGCCGCCGAACTGCTTGAACATCTTCTGCATCTCGCGGTATTGCTTCAGCAGGCGGTTGACGTCCTGCACCTCGGTGCCGCTGCCCGCGGCGATGCGGCGCTTGCGGCTGGGGTTGATGAGGTCGGGCTTTGCCCGCTCACCGGGTGTCATGGAGGATAGGATGCTCTCCATGCGGCGCATTTCGCCCTCGCCCTTTTGGGCGTCCTCGTCGGTGATCTTGTTGCCGCCCGGCAGCATGCCCAGAATGCCGGAAAGGGAGCCCATCTTGCGCACCTGGCGCATCTGGTTCATGAGGTCGTCCAGGTCGAACTTGTTCTCCTCCAGCTTTTGGGCCAGCTTTTCGGCTTCCTTCATGTCCATGTCGGTCTGGGCCTTCTCGATCAGGGTGAGCACATCGCCCATGCCCAGGATGCGGGAGGCCATGCGGTCGGGGTAGAAGGGCTCCAGCGCGTCCAGCTTCTCGCCCATGCCCGCGAACTTGATGGGCTTGCCGGTGACCGCCCGGATGGAGAGAGCCGCACCGCCGCGGGTGTCGCCGTCCAGCTTGGTGAGGATGACGCCGTCGATGCCCAAAGTCTCGTCGAAGGATTTCGCCACGTTTACGGCGTCCTGGCCGGTCATGGCATCCACTACCAGCAGAATCTCGTCGGGGTGAACCTCCTCCTTGATGGAGGAGAGCTCGCCCATGAGCTGCTCGTCGATGTGCAGCCGCCCGGCGGTGTCAAGGATGACGATGTCGTTGCCGTGGTCTCTGGCGTGCATGACGCCCTTTTTAGCTATGATCACAGGGTTTTCAGTGCCCATCTCAAAAACGGGAACCTCTACCTGGGCGCCCACGACCTTGAGCTGGTCGATGGCGGCGGGGCGGTAGATATCGCAGGCCACCAGCAGTGGCCGCTTGCCCATTCCCTTGAAGTAGCGGGCCAGCTTGGCGCTGTGAGTGGTTTTACCAGAGCCCTGCAGGCCGCACATCATCAGCACGGTGGGGGGCTTGGAGGAAAAGCGGACAGTGGTGTTTTCCTCGCCCATCAGGCGGGTGAGCTCGTCGTTGACTATTTTGATGATCTGCTGGGCGGGGGTAAGGCTTTCCATAACCTCCGCGCCCATGGATTTCTCTGTTACATCCGCGATAAAATCCTTGGCCACCTTGTAGTTGACATCGGCCTCCAGCAGGGCGAGACGAACCTCCCGCATGGCCTCCTTGATGTCGGGCTCCCGAACCTTGCCGCGGCCCCGGAGCTTTTTGAATGTGGCTTCCAGCTTTTCGGACAGGCCTTCAAACGCCAATGGTGTACTCCTTTTTCAGTTGCAGTTAGGTTATGTGTTCAGGCTCTCGGCTATTTCAATGATTCTCCGGGTATGCGCGCTGAAATCGGCAGTTGCGATGCGCTGGTTTTCCTCGTGGAGCGCTTCGGTCTCCCGCACGATTTCCTCCAGCCCTTCCCGGATTTGGTGGAAGCGAGCGTAAAGGCCCAGCTTCTCCTCGCAGTCCAGCAGCTGGCGCTCCGCCCGCTTGATGGCGTCCCGCACGCCCTGGCGCGTGATGCCGCTGTGCTGGGCGATTTCGGCCAGGGAGAGGTCTTCGTTGTAGTAGAACTCCACGACCTCCCGCTGCTTATCGGTGAGCATCTGGCCGTAGAAGTCCAACAGCAGGGATATTTCCAAATTCTTGGCCATTCTCTCACGCTCCCGGTATTTATGTAAAGCATTTGTCTTTACAATCCATAGCCGATTATACAATAATTTGAGGATGGTGTCAAGGGGAACTTGCCGTGGGTGGGGCAAACAGAGAAAGGGTGCCCTCCGGCACCCTAAAACTCCCCCAGCCCGTACAGCACGGCGGCGATGGCCGCCACCGGTGCGGTCTCGCACCGCAGTATCCGTGGGCCAAGAGAGGCCCACCGCAGGCCCTTTTCCCGGGCGGATTCGGCCTCTTCACGGCTGAATCCGCCTTCACTGCCGATGAATACCGAAACGTTTCGCGTCTCTCCCGCGGCAACTGCCAGCGCTTCCCGCAGCGGCTCTGTGGCCTCCTCGTAGAAAAAGAGGGGCAGGTCGGCATTCGCAGCCTCGGTCACGGCTCGGTCAAAAGGGAGGAGCTCCCCGACCTTGGGGATGAGGCCGCGGCCGGACTGCTTGGCGGCCTCCAACGCGGTGCGCCGCAGCTTCTCCAGCTTCTTTGCCATCGACTTGCCATCGGGGCGGGAGATGCACCGGGAGGAGAGCACGGGCACAATCCGCACTGCGCCGAGCTCCACCGCTTTCTGGACGATCTGCTCCAGCTTATCCCCCTTGGGCAGGGCCTGGTAGAGGGTCAGCTGCACCTTTGGTTCACTGAGGGTGGCTGTGCGCTCCAGCACCCGCAGCTCCACCTGGCCGGGGGAGACGGATTCGACCACGCACCGGTAGTCCGACCCTTTGCAGTCGCAGAGGGTGAGCTCCTCGCCGGGGGCCATGCGCAGGGATTTCGCGATGTGGGCGGCGTCCTCTCCGGTGAGGAGGGCACGGTCGTCCACTATGTTTTCGGTGAAAAATCTGGGCATGGCTTTTCTCCTACAAATCCAACTGATATTTCACGCTGCCCATTCTGACAAACCCCACGCTCTCATACAGCTTGTGGGCGGGAACCGCATTGTCCAGGCAGGTGAGGGAGATGGAGCGGTAGCCCTCTTCTTTCGCATCGCCGATCACCTGCTCCATCATCTGCCTGCCGATACCCTGCTTGCGGCAGGAGGGACTGACTGCCACGTTGAACAGCATCAGACAGGGCTGAAACCCGAAGGTGAACAGCTCGACGCTGTATCGGGTGACACTCCCCACAATCGTTCCTTCGCTGCCGCTCTTCGCCACCAGAATCTGATACGCCCCGTTTTGGGCGTATTTTTTATACGCTTCCAGGTCGTTGCTTTCGCCAAAGCAGGAGTCGATCAGCTCTTTGTAGGCGGGAAGATCCTCCTGCCGCAGCACCTCGATGGTCATAAATTCGGCATCCTTTCCAGTTCCGTCAGTCGCACACGATGCGCAGGGCCACCCAGCCGTTGTCGTCCCGGCGCTCCACCACGCGGAGCCCGGCCTCCCGCACCCCGTCGGCTACGTCCTCGAAGCGCTCGTCGATGATGCCGGAGGCGATCAGGGAGCCGCCGGGAGCCAACAGCCTCGAAATATCCGGCAGCAGCCGGAGGATGATATCAGCCACAATGTTGGCGAAAACGATGTCGTAGCGGCCGGTCACGCCGTCGGCCAGGCTGCCCTGGCGGAAGGTCACCTGCTTTTCCAGGCCGTTTTCGGCGGCGTTTCCCCGGGCGACCTCCACCGATACCTGATCGATGTCCACGCCCAGCGCGTCATAGGCCCCCAGCTTCACGGCGGAGATGGCCAGGATGCCGCTGCCGCAGCCGACGTCCAGCACACGCTTCCCGGTGTCGGCAATGTCCTGGAGCAGCTCCAGGCAGAGCTTGGTGCTCTCGTGGGTGCCGGTGCCGAAGGCCATGCCGGGATCCATGCGGACAACAACCTCGTCTTCCGAAGGTTCGTATTCCTCCCAGGTGGGGCAGATAACGAGGCGTTCCCCGATTTTCACTGGGTGGTAATACTGCTTCCATGAAGTGGCCCAGTCCTCCTCCTTCACAGAGGAGAGCTCAAAGGTGAGCGGGCCCCACTGGTTCGCTTCGTCTAAGCCCCGCAGGCGCTCCAGGCCGTCGCGAAGGGTGTCCAGCTGTGCCTTGCCCTGTTCCCCATCGGCCAGATAGGCGGCAACCACAGTCGGGGCGTCCCGCAGCTTCATGACCTCGTCGTCGATGTAGTCCCAGTGGCCGCTCTTGCCCTCCAGAAACTCCTCGAAATCGGCGGCGTCGGTGACAGAGTAGCCCAGATTCATCTGCAGCAGCAGGGCCGCCACAGGCTCGATTCCCTCGGTGGTGGTGGCGATGTCCACCTGCATCCAAGTCCCGCTCTGTTCCTGCTTTTGATGCTCCATGCGCATCGCCTCATTTCCCTCTTTGTAATCGGGCAGAACGCCCGGATGATAGATTCTGCGGTAGCGGCCGTGCGTCCAGCTCAGGCTGTAGGGCAAGATATGGCGTCTGGGCTTTTCTCCTGCTTTCCTGACAGTTTCTGCGGGTTCCAATGAAATCTTGAAGGGGTCGGGAAGAAACTGATTGAACCAGTTGATGAAGCGAACGCCAAGGGGAATAGCGGCAAAAAGACAGAGGATAAAGGCTGTGATGCCGAAAAGAAGGGTTCCCAGATGAGCTTCCATATTCCGGCTCCTTTTAGCGGAAATAGTCCACCGCGCCCCCGAACATGTCCATGAACTTGTCGCCGGGCACGTTCTTGTAGAGGTTTTCGCCGTAGCGCTCATTGTGGCCCATCTTGCCGAAGATGCGGCCGTCGGGGGAGGTGATGCCCTCAATGGCGCAGACGGAGTTGTTGGGGTTGTACCTGACATCCATGGTGGGCTTGCCGTTCAGATCGACGTACTGGGTGGCGATTTGTCCCTTCTCCGCCATCTGCCGGATCAGCTGGTCGGAGGCGATGAAGCGCCCCTCCCCGTGGGAGATCGCCACTGTGTGGATATCCCCAACCTCCAGGCGGGAGAGCCAGGGGGAGACATTGGAGGCGATGCGGGTGCGCACCAGCATGGACTGGTGCCTGCCCACAGAGTTGTAGGTGAGGGTGGGACAGTCGGCGTCCATGTCGCGAATCTCGCCGTAGGGGATCAGCCCCAGCTTGACCAGCGCCTGGAAGCCGTTGCAGATGCCGCACATCAGGCCGTCGCGCCGGAAGAGCAAATCCTCCACCGCCGCCCGAATGGTGGGGCCGCGGAAGAAGGCGGTGATAAACTTGGCGGAGCCCTCCGGCTCGTCGCCGCCGGAGAAGCCGCCGGGCAGGGCGATAATCTGGCTGTTTCGGATGAGCTTCTCAAACGCCTCCACCGACTGGGTGATCTGCTCGGTGCTCAGGTTGCGGATCACGAATATTTCGGGCTCTGCCCCCGCCAGCCGGAAAGCCCTCGCGGTGTCCTCCTCGCAGTTGGTGCCGGGGAAGACGGGAATGACGACTCTCGGTTTCGCGACTTTGCCCTTGGGAGCAATAGCGACATCTGTTTTGTAGGTGAATGCCTCGACGGTGTCACTGCCCTGGCCTTTGGCGTTCAAAGGGAAGACCGGCTCCAGAGTGGAGAGCCAGCCCTTTTCCAGCTCACCCATATCGAGGGCCTCGCCATTTTTGAGGGTGAGGGTGTAACTCTCCACAGTGCGGCCCAATAGGCTGCCGGCCAGCTCGGGCAGCTCCACAGCGGCCTCAATGACGAATGCGCCGGGCATTGGCCGGGTGGAGAGGGGCATCGCGGCGGTAAAGCCGAGGCGGTTGCCAAAGCCCATCAGGGGGATGGCCTTGGCGGTTCCGCCGGAGCCCAGTGCCCAGGCGGCGGAGAGTTTGCCCGCCGCAATCAGCCCCTCCAGCCGGTCAAAGACAGCCCGCAGGCTCTCAAACTCCGGCGCGGGGTTGTTGCCATAAGATGGGGAGTCCCCATAGGATGGGGACAGCAGGTAGACGAAGCTGTCCGCTTTCTTGAATTCGGTAGAGACGACCTTGTCCGTCTTGGCGGTGGACACTGCGAAGGAGACCAGGGTGGGGGGGACGTTCAGCTCCTCAAAGCTGCCGGACATGCTGTCCTTGCCGCCGATGGCCCCCGTTTCCAGCTCCAGCTGCGCGGTGAGCGCCCCCAGCAGGGCGGCGGCGGGCTTGCCCCAGCGGGCGGAGTCCGTGCCGAGGCGCTCGAAATACTCCTGGAAGGTGAGCCAGCACTGCTTCCGGCTGCCCCCGGCGGCGATGATTTTCGCCACCGACTCCACCACCGCGCAGACCGCCCCATGGTAGGGGCTGTGGGAGGAGATGAAGGGGTCGTAGGCCCAGGCCATCAGGGAGGCGGTGTTCGTCTCGCCGCCCAGTACCGGAATTTTGGCCGCCATTGCCTGGGCGGGAGTGAGCTGTCGCGCTCCGCCGAAGGGCATGAGCACGCTGCCCGCGCCGATGGTGCCGTCAAAGCGCTCCACCAGGCCTTTTTGGGCACAGTGATCCAAGCCGGAGAGGAGTGCGGCGATCTCTGTGCCGTCGGCGTCCTCCTCGTACATCTGGAGCCACTGCCGGGTCTTGGGGATGCTGACGGTGCTGTGCTTGGGCGCGCCGTTGGAGTTTAAGAATTCCCGGGAGAGGTCGACGATGGTGCCGCCGTTCCAATCCATGACCAGCCGGGGGGATTCGGTCACCTGGGCGACCACGGTGGCCTCCAGGTTTTCGGTGGAGGCCAGGGTGATGAATTGTTCCGCGTCTCCGGCTCGCACCACGACGGACATGCGCTCCTGGCTCTCGGAGATGGCGAGCTCAGTGCCGGAGAGGCCCTCGTACTTTTTGGGAACAGCGTCCAGGTTGATGCGCACCCCGTCGGCCAGCTCGCCGATGGATACGCTCACGCCCCCCGCGCCGAAGTCGTTGCAGCGCCGGATGAGCAGGGTGGCCTCCGGGTTCCGGAACAGCCTTTGCAGCTTGCGCTCCTCGGGGGCGTTGCCCTTCTGCACCTCCGCGCCGCAGGTCTCCAGGGAGGCGGCGGTGTGGGATTTGGAGGAGCCCGTCGCGCCGCCGCAGCCGTCACGGCCGGTTCTGCCGCCCAGCAGGATGATCAAATCGCCAGGATCGGGCACCTCGCGCACCACATTGCGGGCGGGTGAAGCCCCCAGCACCGCGCCGATCTCCATGCGCTTCGCCACGTAGCCGGGGTGGTATATCTCGTGGACATGGCCTGTCGCCAGGCCGATCTGGTTGCCGTAGGAGCTGTAGCCCGCCGCCGCCGTGCGCACGATTTTGCGCTGGGGGAGCTTGCCGGGCAGGGTATCCTCCGCTTTTTGCAGGGGATTGCCTGCGCCGGTCACCCGCATGGCCTGGTAGACGTAGCTGCGGCCCGAAAGGGGATCGCGGATCGCCCCGCCAAGGCAGGTGGCCGCACCGCCGAAGGGCTCAATCTCGGTGGGATGGTTGTGGGTTTCGTTTTTGAACATGAGGAGCCAGTCCTCGTCCCGGCCATCCACATCCACGGTGATTTTGACCGAACAGGCGTTGATCTCCTCCGACTCGTCCAAAGCGGGGAGCTTGCCGTCGGCTTTCAGGGCTTTGGCCCCGATGACCGCCATGTCCATGAGGGTGATGGGCCTCTGCTTGCCCGCGTAGAGCTTATCCCGCAGGGCAAAGTAGCGCCCCGCCGCCGCCTTGATCTCCTCCTCCTCGATGACCATGCTGTCGATCTCGGTGAGGAAGGTGGTGTGGCGGCAGTGGTCGGACCAGTAGGTGTCAATCATGCGAATCTCGGTGAGGGTGGGGTCGCGGCGCTCATCGTCACGGAAATAGGCCTGGCAGAACTTGAGGTCGTCCAAATCCATAGCGAGGGCAAGCTCGTCCAACAGGGCTTTCAGCGCGGATTCGTCCATGGCGGTAAAGCCGGAGACGGTCTCTACCGGGTCGGGGGCCGCGTAGGTCATCTCCAATGTCGCGGGGACATCCAGGGAGGCCTCGCGGCTCTCCACCGGGTTGATGAGGGAGGCCTTGATCTTGTCCAGTTCCCCGGGGGAGACGTCGCCGGAGATGGCGTAGAGCTTGGCGGTGCGCACCAGGGGGCGCTGCTTGCCGGTGGCAAGGGACACGCACTGTGCGCAGGAGTCCGCCCGCTGGTCGAACTGGCCGGGGAGAAACTCCACCGCGATGACCTGGGCATCGCCAAAGTCGGGCAAGGTGAGGGAGAGTTCGTCCACCTGTGGCTCGGAGAAGATGGTGGGGAGGGCGGCGTTAAAATCCGCCCCGCCGATGTGCTCCACAAAGTAGCGGTTGATGAGCCTCACACCGGTCACGGACTGGATTTGCAGCACGCTCCGGATGTCGGACAGGACATCCCCCGCCTCCACCGCGAAGGCCGACTTCTTTTCCACATAGACACTGTAAACTGACATTGTTGGCATCCTCTCCCTCAGCGATCACGCTGTTATTTTTCGATTGGGTCAATCTCTTCCCACAGAACCTGAATCACCGTCGGACTGTTGCAGAGGTCGCAGAAAAATTCATCCGGCTCGTAGGAATAGCGGGTCATGGCCCGCTCGCAGTCCGGATTGGTGCAGAAGTTTTCCCCCTCCACAAAGAGCTTTATGCCGCAGGAGCCGCACCGCTCATTTTCCATGGCGTACCGGAGGCCGCAGCGGGGACACATTTTCGGAGTTTCCCCCACAGCTTGTTCTGCATGAAGGATTTCCTTTTCCGTATCGCTCTTTTTCTTAAAGAAGTCAAACAGTCCCATGTGCTGTTCCCTCGATTCTATATTTTGCCAAAGCAAGGCCAAAACACCGAGTTGCCTTTTATTGCAATGCTAGTCGTTGGTGCAGTCAAAACACCGGTACACTTTATTCTTCTAAGATGATTTTATACATCTATTCTTTGGGCATTGGAATCAGGCAAAAAGGATGGCCGGCAGGGTCTTTCATCGTAATCATTCCCGGCACAAACTGTTCATCAGCTTTTTGTGCCCCAAGCTGTTCCGCGATGGTCACTGCTTCATCAAGATTGCCAACCATAATATCCAAGTGTGTCATCTGCTGCTGCTTTCCGGGTTCTTCTGGCCAGACAGGCGGCATAAATCCTTCTGCATTTTGAAATGTCAGACGCAAACGGCTGGGCAATTGAAGTTGTATGTAGTGTTCGTTGCTTTCAAGCACCTCTCCGTCAAGAAGCTTCGCATAGAAATCGGCCAAAGCACTTTTGTCTGCGGAATCCAATACAATGGCACCAATAAAAAATCCGTTCATAATCATTCATCTCTTTCTTTTTATATCACTAAAACTGTCCTTTGGCCCTATTATGACATATACCGGGCACTCCCCGCAAGCAAAAAGCGGGCAGGAAAGCCCGCCCGCTTTTGTCTATTCTGTTGCCTTGTCCAGTTCCGCCAGGATTCGCCGAAAAATATCGCCGCCCTGCACGGCATTGTGCCCGCTGATGCAGGCGGCCACATCCAGGGCCATATACTGCTCCAGCGTTTTGCGGTAGACCGCCTCCGGCTCGTTCAGGCCGGGGACGATGTCGTCGGGCTCGTCGCCGATGTTATCCCCCGCATTGAGTACCCTGTCCCGCTCGTCGTAGACTGAAATGCCGTCCACGGTGTGGCCGGGCGTGTAAAACAGGCGGATGCCGTCGTCGGGGAAGGAGAGACTGTCGGTGAACACCAGGTCGGGCAGGCGCTTTTGCACCTCTCCCCGGATGTAGCCGCCGTTTTTTTGCAGCATCTCATCCCAAAGATTGTCCGCCTGTTCCCGGCAGAGCACATGGGAGATGACCGGGCTGTCCGGGAAGCAGAAGTTGCCCCAGATGTGATCCCAGTGGAAGTGGGTGTTGATCACAACCACAGGCTTATCCCGGCTCTCCAGCTCTTTTAGGATCGGCGCGACGGTCTCCGAACCCAGGCCGGTGTCCACCACATAGCTGCGGTGCTCCCCCAGAATGAGGTGCAGGTTGAGGTTCCAGGGCCCCAGGTTGTAGGTGTACATCAAATTCCGGGGGCTGACCTGCGTGACCGTTACAGCTTCCATCAATACCTCCGTTGTCGGCAGGAATGGTGTCATGTACAACTAAGCCAAGCGTTTGATTAGTAACGGAAATTGCGCCGTAACCGGTCTCAGTCGGTTTTGTGGCCCCTCCGGCCACAAAGGCGCAAAACCGGGGAAAGCGTTTACGCTTTGCCTACGCTGCCGAAAATCTCCATCTTTTCCTGCACGGTGGCGGCGATGGCCTCGGTGCCGGGGAGGAGCAGTTTGCGGGGGTCGAAGCCCTTGCCCTGGCGGTCTTTGCCCGCCTCGATGTAGGCGCGGGTGGCCTCGGCAAAGGTGATCTGGCACTCGGTGTTCACGTTGATCTTGCAGACGCCCAGGTCGATGGCCTTCTTGATCATCTCCTCGGGGATGCCTGTGCCGCCGTGGAGCACCAGGGGAATGCCGCCGGTGGCCTCGTGGATTTTTTCCAGTGCGTCAAAGGCAAGGCCTTTCCAGTTGCTGGGGTAGACGCCATGAATGTTGCCGATGCCCGCGGCGAGGATATCCACGCCCAGGTCGGCCATGCGCTTGCACTCGGCGGGGTCAGCTACCTCGCCGTTGCCGACGACGCCGTCCTCTTCGCCGCCGATGGAGCCGACCTCGGCCTCGATGGTGATATTTTTGCTGTGGGCCAGGGCGACCAGTTCGGTGGTCTTTTCGATGTTCTCGTCAATGTCGTAGTGGCTGCCGTCGAACATGATGGAGGTGAAGCCCGCCTCGATGCAGGCCTTGGCGCCTTCGTAGGAGCCGTGGTCCAGGTGCAGGGCGACGGGGACTGTGATGCCCATGGCCTTGTCCATGGCGGCCACCATGGCGGCCACAGTGGAAAAGCCGGTCATGTACTTGCCCGCACCCTCGGAGACGCCCAGGATGATGGGGCTCTTCAGCTTCTCGGCGGTGGAAAGGGACGCCTTGGTCCACTCCAGGTTGTTGATGTTGATCTGGGCGACTGCATAGTGGCCGGCCTTGGCCTTTTTCATCATTTCACTGACATTGACAAGCATGCGATCTCCTCCTATAAATGCGGCCGGGCCTCTTGGTGCCGGGCCGTGTTTCAACTTAGCAACATTTAGTATACAACGAATATAGGTGAAATGCAATGCGTTCGGAGGACTCCCCGGGGGAGCTCCCCTCCGAACGCAGGGAGAAGAAACCGGTCAGTTGTCGTCGCTGTCGCCGCCGTCCCCTTGATCACCGGCGGGATCGGAACCGTCCCCCTGGGAAGCCTCCTCCGAGGATTCCGGAACGGCCTCCAGCTGCCGGAAGCTGATCAGCCGATAGCTGTCGCCCTCCTTGGCCAGGGCCACCTGGTAACGGGCCGCGTTCGCCGGAAGGAACCGCAGAAGGTTCCCGCTGGGCACCTCGGGCAGTTCCTGGAAGTTCTCGTCCAGGTAGCCGCTCATGCCGTAGTAGAGGTAGGAAATTTCCAGGGTGTAGCCGCTCTCTGTCGCCTCGGAGGAGCGGACGACCGGCACCCAGTCGCCGGGGCCCCCCATGTGGGGAGGCGTATAGACACCCGCGGCCTCGTGCCAAATCCAGTTGTCGATGGTCTCGTGGGTGAAGGAGATATCCCCGAACAGCAGCTTAACGGTTTCCTCCAAATGCTCCTTCAGGATCATCTGGGAATCCTCCACCTCGGCGGCAATGGGGAGCAGCTCCTCCCGGTACAGATTGCCGTCGGTGCTGGTGGTGCTGTACATGGTGGTGTTCATCAAGGCGGTGTAGACGATGTACTGGTTGTCCAGCTGGGAGGGGCTGGAGATATCGCCGGACGGCTTGCCGATGCGCAGCAGGTAGCCCATTATGTTAATGCTGTCGCCGGTGCCCCAATCCAGGCCGGGGAAGGGGGCGGATTCGCTCTCGTTCCACCACATCTTTTTGAGGCCCTCATAGGGGACTTTTTCCCGGATCAGTTCAAAGGCGGCCTCGTTCCCGCCCGCCAAGTCCAGCTTGGGCGCATCGTAGAAGCCGCCCAGAGGAATACTCAGGTGCTCCGACTGATAGGCTTCGCCGTCCATGGTGTAGCCGATGCTCTCGGCGGCGCCCTGGTTTTGCAGAATGGTCATGGCCACGCGGGCCAAAAATGTCTCCTCCAGCCACTCCTGGGCCAGATTTACCTCGACGAACCAGGCGGCCCAGTCGATCTTCACAAAGCCCTTCTCCTGGGTGATGCTGTGGGCCTGGGGCTCGATGTGCAGGGATTCTCCCACCGCCTCCACCAGCTCCCACAGGTCGGCGTCGGCGGAGGGGGTGAACTCGAAGGTTTTGTAGAGCTTGGAGTCGGGTTCGTAGATGAAGAGGTAGTGCTTCTCACCGCTCAGCTCCGCCGCGGGAGAGGAGGCGGGGGAAACGGGGGTCATGTCCAGCTCCTCTTCGGAGGATTCTTCCTCTGAGGAGGGCTGAGATTCCGAGACAGTGCTCTCCTCTTCGGAGGATTCTTCCTTGTCCTTGTTGGAGCAGGCAGCGAAGGTGGCTATCAAAAGCGCTGCGCAAAGTGCAAGCGCCAGCATGCGGGATGTCAGCTCTTTCATGGGTGGGCACATCCTTTCCAGTTGCAGACTTTTGACCAAGATACCATTGCGGGGAGAAAATGGCAAGAAAAATGTGGGTTAATAATGCGGTGTCTTGACAAAAAGCCGCTCTAGACGATACTATATAGGTCATTCTATAGTGGAAAGATGATGATTTTATGAACGATATGAAAACTGTGCGCACCCGCTTTGCGCCGAGCCCCACCGGCTACCTGCACGTGGGCGGGCTGCGCACCGCCCTCTACGCCTATCTCATCGCCAAGGGGGCGACACCCCCGGGCAAGTTCCTGCTGCGCATCGAGGACACCGACCAGGAGCGCTATGTGGAGGGCGCGGTGGAGATTATATACACCACCCTGCGGGAGACCGGGTTGTTCTGGGATGAGGGCCCCGATGTGGGAGGCCCGGTGGGCCCCTACATTCAGAGCGAGCGCATGGGCATGTACAAGGAGTACGCCGAGCAGCTCATCGGGAGCGGCCACGCCTACCGCTGCTTCTGCACCAAGGAGCGCCTGGACGCGCTGCGGGAGGAGCAGATGGCCGCGGGCAAAGACCCCATGTACGACGGCTGCTGCCTCCACCTTGGCAAGGTAGAGGTCGAGGAGAAGCTGGCGGCGGGAACTCCCTACGTCATCCGCCAGAAGATGCCCACCCAGGGGACGACCACCTTTCACGACCAGGTGTTCGGGGATATCACGGTGGAGAACGCCACCCTGGCCGATCAGATTCTCATCAAGACCGACGGCATGCCAACCTACAACTTCGCCAACGTGATCGACGACCACCTCATGGGCATCACCCACGTGGTCAGGGGCAGCGAATACCTCTCCTCTTCGCCCAAGTACAACCTGCTCTACGAGGCCTTCGGCTGGGAGGTGCCCGTCTACGTCCACTGCTCCCCCGTCATGAAAAATTCCCGGGAGAAGCTCTCCAAGCGCAACGGAGACGCCTCCTACCAGGATTTGATCGACAAGGGCTATCTCTCTCCTGCCATTCTCAACTACATCGCCCTGCTGGGCTGGTCGCCGGGCGGCGAGGAGGAGATTTTCTCCCTGGAAGAGTTGATCAAGGCGTTTTCCATTGACCGCATCGCCAAGTCCCCCGCCATCTTTGACCCCGTCAAGCTGGATCACATCAACGCCGAGTGGATTCGCCGCATGACCCCCGACGAGTTCCTGGCCGCCGCCTTGCCTTGGATGAAGCAGGGGGTGAGCAGGGGGGATATCGACTTTGCGTTTTTGGCGGAGCTCGTCCACCCCCGCTGCCAGGTGCTGGGGGAGATTCCCGCACAGCTGGGCTGGATTGATGCGCTGCCCGACTACGACAACGAGCTGTTTGTGAGCAAGAAGATGAAGACCAACCCCGAAACGGCGCTGGCAGCGCTGCGGGAAATCATACCAGTGCTGGAGGCCCTGCCGGACTGGACGGTGGAGAGCATTCACAACGCGCTGTTCGGCCTGATCGAGCGGCTGGAGGTGAAGAACGGCTGGCTGCTGTGGCCGTTGCGCATCGCGCTCACCGGCACAATGGTTACCCCCGGCGGCGGGGTGGAGGCCGCCTTCCTGCTGGGCAGGGAGGACGCGCTGGCAAGACTCAACAGTGGAATCGAGAAGCTTACCTAAATAATAACCCCGGAGAAGAAATTCTCCGGGGTTATTTTGACAGGAAGCTGTCATATATTGTGCTGTATATTCACAGCAGAGGCGATAAGTTTGAAAGATAAACATTTCAAAGGAATGATCATTGCTATGAGCAACTGGGACAAGCTGGACAAATCCGTCAAGCCCGACGTAGAGACAGTGGATGCCTTCGTGAGCTTCTCCTTGTGGACAGAGCTGCGGAGTTATCTGGAAGCAACCTATCAATCAAATCCCCTGCTGGAGTACAGCGGCTGCTCGGTGCCGGGCTGGAACGTCAAGTACCGCAAATCGGGCCGGGGACTCTGCACCCTCTACCCCATGGAGGGCTGGTTCATCTCGCTGGTGGTCATAGGCGAGCGGGAGAAAGAGGAGGCCGAGCTGGTGCTGCCCACCCTCTCCCCCTATCTGCAAAAGCTCTACGCCGAGACCAAGGAGGGGATGGGCCAGCGCTGGCTGATGACCGAGGTGCGGAATGAGGCCGTGCTGGAGGATGTAAAAAAGCTGATCGCGATCCGGCGCGGAACAGCCCGCCAGTAGAGTGAAGAAACCCCAAAAGCTCCCGATACACTTAGTGTATCGGGAGCTTTTGCTGTATTGCAGCAGGTGCTTATTTGGTGGCGTGCAGAAGGAACATGGAAGCGTCCTGATTCATAAAAAGTTTCTGCCCATGGTGGAAGGTGTGGGAGTTGACGGAGGAAAATCCGATTTTGCGGAGCAAATCCGCCAGGTCGGCCTGGACAAACCCGTTGTGTACCATATCGGACGAAACATTGTCGTTTTTGTCAAAGTCGACAATGATCAGGTGGCCGCCGGGATGCAGCAAATCGTACAGCTTCTCCAGCAGAAGGGGATACTCCTTTACGTGAAGCAGCACCTGGGAGAGAAAAATGTAGTCGGCGCTCACACCGGGCGGAACGAAGTCACAGAAGTCGCCGCTCTGTGCGGAGGCATTGGCGATCCCATCATCCGCAAGCTTTTTTCGCACCTGTTCGACCATTTGCGGCGAGGTGTCCACAAAAAGCATCGAGCCGAACAAATCTACCAGCTTCAGACCGACCAGCCCGGTTCCGCAGCCGTAGTCCAGCGCCTTTTTGCCCTGTGTGTCAGAGGCACCGGACAGTTCTTGGCGAATCGCTCCCGCGATGATTTCAGCTATCGCCGCCCGCTCTTCGTTGTCATAGCGGGTGGCCATTTGCTCAAAAATATCTCTGGTTTCCATAATTTTATAATTTGAAATCGAAGTAGGCGTTGACGTTGTTGAAGCAGATGTCCTCCACCATGCCGCCCAACAGTTTTTCGTCGTTGGGTATTTCACCCTTTTCCACCCAGTCGCCCAGAGTGGCGCAGAGGATGCGGCGGAAATACTCGTGGCGGGGGTAGGAGAGGAAGCTGCGGGAGTCGGTGAGCATGCCGATGAAGTTGCCCAGCACCGTGGCGTTGGCCAGGTTTATCAAGCCCTGCTCCATGCCGGATTTGGTGTCGTTGAACCACCAGGGCACGCCCAGCTGCATTTTATTGCGCATGCCGACGCCCTGGAAGCTGCCGATGGTGGCGGCAATGGCCTGCTCATCTCCCGGGTTCAGGGAGTAGACGACGGTTTTGGGCAGCTTGCCCTCCTGCTCCAAAGCGTCCAGGAAGTGACCCAGCGCTCCCACGTCGATGCCCTTTCCGATGGCGTCGAAGCCGGTGTCGGGGCCCAGCTTCTCAAACATGTTGGAGTTGAGGTTGCGGCCCGCCGCAAAGTGGAGTTGCATGCCCCAGCCGCGCTCGGCGTACTCCTTGCCCAGCCAGAGCAGCAGGCAGGTCTTGTATTTGTCCGCCTGCTCCCCGCTGACCGGTTTGCCGGAGAGGGCCGCGAGAAGAATGCTGTCGGCCTCCTCCTTGGTGCAGGGGGTGCAAAACACTTTGTCCAGGCCGTGGTCGGAGACCTTACAGCCCTGTTCGCCAAAGTAGTCCAGCCGTGCCTTCAGGGCGCTCAGCAGGGTGGTGATGTCCCTGATCTCGACGCCCGCGACCTGAGAGAGGGTATTGATATACTCGCCGAAGCCGGGCTTGTCGATGTTTACGGCCTTGTCCGGCCGCCAGGAGGGCAGCACGGGAATACTCCAGCTGCTGTCCTTCGCCAGCTTCTCATGCCAGCGCAGGTCGTCGACGGGGTCGTCGGTGGTACAGAGGGCCGCGACGTTTGATTTCTTAATAATCTCCCGCACGCTCATGCCGGGGGAGGCCAGCTTTTTGTTGCAGAGGTTCCAGACCTCCTCGGCGGTGTCGCCGTTCAGCACACCGTGGTAGTCGAAGTAGCGCTGGAGCTCCAGATGCGTCCAGTGGTAGAGGGGGTTGCCGACAGCGCGCTCCAGCGCCTCGGCCCAGGCCTGAAACTTCTCCCGGTCGGGGGCGGAGCCGGTGATCTTCTCCTCCGGCACGCCGTTGGCGCGCATGAGACGCCACTTGTAGTGGTCGCCCCCCAGCCATACCTGGGCGATGTTGTCGAAGCGCCTGTCCTCGGCGATCTCCTGGGGATTGACGTGGCAGTGGTAGTCCACGATGGGCATCTTCTCCGCGTGGGAGAAGAAGAGCGTTTTGGCGGTCTCGGTGTGAAGGAGGAAGTTTTTGTCCATGAACTGTGCTGGCATAGTGATCATCCTTTCAGAATGTTTTGTTGTGATATCTTATGCTTCAAAGCTGATTAATATTCATTCCCGCTCAAATATGTCTGATGCTCGGTCACAAAATCCCGATTCATATTCTTCTCATGTTTCGAGACATATGCCTTGGACAGTTCTTGAGCTGAAACACCATAACATGTCATTATATCGACATAGTACATCAACACATCGGTAAGCTCTTCAACGAATGCTGAGCGCACATCCTTGTCATCCATAATGGCATCCTTGCCACGTTTTTTAATAATAGCAACGACCTCACCCATTTCTTCGTACATCCATAGGAGCGAAAAGTGACCATTTTCGGGATTTATCGGTAACCAACTATCCTTCATACGTTCTTGTAAGATATTTTGCATTTCGATCATGTGGCTCAATGATAAATCACGCATCTATTCCACCCCTCAATTATATTGTTTCGTCAGCCTTATATCTCTAAACCCCATTGCTGAAAAAACGAAAATCTCAATCCTTATGATAATAAACCAATGTCATCTTTTCGTTTACCACTGTCTGTTCTCCGGTTCTGTGATACCCCATTTTCTCATACAGGTAACAGTTGCCTGGCTCCTGCAAAATGGTGTCGAGCATCCAGTTGGAATGGCCGTGTATCTCCTCTGCCAGCCCTATGGCCTGCTGGGCAAAGCCTCTGCCCTGATGCTCAGGCAATATGAAGATGGGAGCGATTCGTTTTCTCTCGCCCGCCTGCTTTGTGTCGACGACGCGAATTGCACCGATCGTATCTTCATCAGACCGTATCAGGTAGAAATAGGTGAAGGGCTGTTCCAGCCTGGCAAGCACATATTCCAGAGGTTCATTTCCGGGATTTGTGTCAAAGTCCTCGTATTTTTCCAGCAAGCTTTTGAAGGATGCGACCTGCATCTTCCAAATAAGCTCCGCATCACTTGTAGAGGCACGCTTTAAGCTGATCATCGCTGTTCTCTCCTCCTGCTACTCTATCACCGGCCTCGTGCTTCCACGCTCCACCAAATGCATGGACAGCACCACCCTTGGGGGGAAGCTCCTTCCCTGGAAAATGTCGAACAGAGTGGAGACGGCCATGCGGCAGAGGGGCTCCACCTGGCTGTCAATGCTGGTCAGCTCCGGTTGGCAGCAGAGGGCCAGCAGGGAGTTGTTGAAGCCTATGACCTCCAGTTTCTCCGGTATCCGGATGCCCTCCGCGGCGGAGGCTTTCAGCACCGCGACGGCCAGCTCGTCCTCCGAGGCGATCACGGCGGTGTGGGAGCGCTGCCGCAAAACCCCGCGCAGCGGCGCGGTGGCGGTGGAGATATCCCGCTCGATCAGCAGCTCGGATTCGCTGCCAACCGGAAGCCCCGCTTTCTCCAACGCCCGGCGGAAGCCCTCCCGTTTTTTGAGCCCGCTGGGCGTGGTCTTGTCGTAGAGGTAGAGCAAGTTTTTGTGCCCACCGGCGATCAGGCGGCCGGTAGCGCTCTCTACGGCGGCCTCATCATCCGCCAGAATGCAGCAGATGTTGTCCCCTTCGACCACACCGCCGATGAAGACCACGGGCACCTTTGCGGCGGCATCTAAAATGTAGCTGTTGTCCTCCAGCTGGAAGTGGGAGCCGATGAGTACCACGGCATCCACGCCGCGGGCCAGCATCATGGCGACACAGCGGCGCTTGTCCTCCGCCAGGGGGCCTGTGCAGGCCAGCAGGGACTGGTAGCCCTCCCGGCGCAGCTCCCCCTCGAGAATCGAGACGGCGGAGGCCAGGTACAGGTCGGAGACATCCAGGCAGGCGATGCCCACGGTGCGCAGCGAGGTGCCGCCCAGGCCCTGCGCCATCACATTTGGCACAAAGCCAAGCTCCTCCACCACGGCCAGCACCCTGGCCTTGGCCTCCGGGCTGACGCCTGGCTTGCCGTTCACCACCCGGGAGACGGTGGCAATGGAGTAGCCCGATTTTTTGGATATATCATAGATATTCACAGTGGGCACTCCCTTCACGCTCTTGTAAGCGCTTACAAATTGTATTATACTGCATAGCTTTTTGTTTGACAAGTCGTTTCTTCACCTATTGACTGACAGCGGCAAGTGTCATATAATCGAAAATGTAAGCGCTTACAATCATAAACAAGGCCCTTTTAACGGTCTTGGAGAGGATGACTGACAATGGAGAGACTCAGCGAAAAGCAATTTCCCCGTGTGAGCAGGCCGGTTCGGGCGGTGCAGTTCGGGGAGGGCAACTTCCTCCGGGCCTTTGTGGACTACTTCATCGACATCGCCAACGAAAAGGGCGTCACGGACATGGGGGTTGCGGTGGTCAAGCCCATTCCCATGGGCAGTCTGGACAGCTTCCGGGAGCAGGACAATCTCTTTACCGTTTGTCTCCGGGGCAGGATGGGCGGCGCGGTGGTGGACGACAGCCGCATTGTCAGTTGTATCGAGCAGGTTGTCGACCCCTATGCCGATTTCGCAGCCTATGATGAGCTTGCCCTGGGGGAGGAGCTGCGCTTTGTCTTCTCCAACACCACTGAGGCGGGTATCGTGTATGATGAGAGCGACTCCATGGACGGCGACCCACCCAAGACCTTTCCTGGCAAGCTCACCCGACTGCTCCACCGCCGGTTCACCCACTTCGGGGGAGGGTCGGACAAAGGGCTGATTGTCATCCCCTGCGAGCTCATCGAGCGCAACGGCGACAACCTCCACTCCTGTGTGAAGAAGCTCTCCGCACTGTGGGCCCTGGGGGAGGAGTTCGACGCCTGGGTGGAGGAGAGCTGCGTGTTCTGCAACACCCTTGTCGACCGCATTGTCACGGGCTACCCAAGAGGAAAGGGGGAGGCTGAGGCGCTGTGGGAAAAGCTGGGCTACCAGGATACCCTGCTGGATGTGGCCGAGCCCTTCGGCCTGTGGGTGATCGAGAGCAGAGCGGATAAATCCGCGGGAATTTCCGCAGAATTGCCCCTGGACAAAGCCGGGCTGCCGGTGCTATTCACAGCCGACCAGACCCCTTACCGGGAGCGCAAGGTGCGCATCCTCAATGGTGCCCACACTGTCACGGTGCCCGCCGCCTTTCTGGCGGGGGAGGACATCGTGCGGGACTGCATGGCCGACCCCACGATCCGGGGCTTTATGGAGAGGGCCCTCAACGACGAGATTCTGCCCACCCTGACCCTGCCCGCACAGGAGGTGCGGGACTTCGCGGCCTCGGTGCTGGAGCGCTTCGAGAACCCCTTTATCGACCACGCGCTGCTGTCTATCACCCTCAACTCCGTCTCCAAGTGGAAGGCGAGGGTGCTGCCCAGCTTCCGGGACAGTGTGCGGAACACGGGGAAGCTACCCGATTGTATGACCTTTTCCCTGGCAGCTCTCATTGCCCTCTACAACGGGAACAGCATGGAAAACGGCGCGCTGATGGGCAGCCGGAACGGCCAGCCCTACGCAATCCAGGACGATGCGCCTGTGCTGGAGTTTTTCCTGCAAAACTCCGCCCTGCCTGCAACCGAACTGGCCGAGAAGGTGCTCTCCAACACTGCGTTCTGGAGCGAGGATTTGACCGCATACGAGGGATTTGCCGAAAAGGTGGCGCGCTACCTGGAGGCGATCCGGCAGAGGGGAACCCGCAGCGTCATGGAAGAACTGGTGAAGTGAATGAAGCAGCTTCGATGGATCAAAATTAACGCCGCCGACAATGTGGCGGTTGCCCTGGTGCCGCTGGAAAAAGGCGAAGCCATCGCCGTGGGCGGCGCTCCCGTCATCCTTCGTGAGGATATCCCCGCAGGGCACAAGTTTGCCCTCGCCCCCATCCGGGAGGGGGAAAACGTGATCAAGTATGGCGCGCCCATCGGCCACGCGACCGCAGATATTGCCCCCGGCGACTGGGTGCACACCCACAACGTAAAGACAAACCTGAACGATCAGCTGGAATACCGCTACGAGCCCTCCTTCATACCGCTGGAGAAGCAGGCGGGTGACAGCTTTCAGGGCTACCCAAGGGCGAAGGGGAACCCGGGCATTCGCAACGAGGTGTGGGTAATCCCCACGGTGGGCTGTGTCAACGCCGCGGCGGAGCGCCTGGCCCGGGAGGCCCACGCCCGGCGGCCCGGCAATGTGGACGGCGTCTACGCCTTCCCACACCCCTACGGCTGCTCCCAGTTGGGGGGCGACCACGAGAATACCCAGCGAGCGCTGGCCGGGTTGGTAAACCACCCCAATGCCGGAGCGGTGCTGGTGCTGGGCCTGGGCTGCGAAAACAATAACATCCCGGAGTTTCAGAAGGTGCTGGGGAGAGTTGACCCCGAGCGGGTGAAATTCCTCTCCGCCCAGAGCGTGGGAGATGAGTTCGCAGAGGGGGAAAAGCTGCTGGAGGAGCTCATGGCCTTTGCGGACAGGGCGGAGTGCCGGGCCTGCGATATTTCCGGCCTTGTGGTGGGCCTCAAGTGCGGGGGCTCGGACGGGCTTTCCGGCATCACGGCGAACCCGCTGGTGGGGCTGTTCTCCGACCGGCTGGTGGCTGCGGGGGGGACAACCATCCTCACCGAGGTGCCGGAGATGTTCGGGGCGGAAACCCTGCTGATGGATCGGGCGGAGAGCCGGGAGGTCTTCGACGCGACAGTGGGAATGATCAACGGCTTCAAGGCCTATTTTCAGGAGAGCGGCCAGCCCATCTACGAAAACCCCTCCCCCGGCAACAAGGAGGGGGGAATCACGACATTGGAGGACAAATCCCTGGGCTGCACCCAGAAGGGCGGCTCTGCCCCGGTGGTGGATGTGCTGGATTACGGGCAGCCCGCCGTGAAGAAGGGCCTCAACCTGCTCTACTCCCCCGGCAACGACCTGGTGGCCTCCACGGCACTGGCGGTCTCGGGGGCGCAGATTGTGTTGTTTACCACGGGGAGGGGTACCCCCTTCGGCTCCCCTGTGCCCACGGTAAAGATATCCTCCAACTCCCCTCTGGCGGAGCGCAAGCCCCACTGGATCGACTTCGACGCGGGGAAAGCCGTGACGGGAACGAGCCTGGAGGCGCTCTCCGGCGAGCTGTACGACTACGTCGTCCAAGTGGCCTCCGGCAAAGAAACCAACACCGAGCGGCAGGGTATCCGGGATTTGGCGGTCTTCAAGACCGGGGTGACGCTGTAACTTAAAATAAAGGGGAGGCATTTGCCTCCCCTTTATTTTGGCTTGTCCGCCAGGATTGTGAACTCTCCCGGCAGCTTCCGGTTCTCGAAATTGGGGTGCTCTTCCAGCTCCCGGAGCACAAAGCCCGCACTGATGACGGCGTTGACAATCTCAGCCATGGTGTAAAAGCGCAGCTCGCAGTCGGGGAACTGCTCCTTTTCCACATTCGGATTTTCCAGCAGATTTTTGTAGGCCACATCTCCCCGGTGGATGCGGCTGTCAAAGTAGTCCCCCTCGGTTTGCCTGACGCTCATCATGGCGGAGCCCTCCCGGTTAATCTTGCGGAAGGGATGGAAATCGCTGAGAAGCAGCCTCCCGCCCGGCTTCAGGATGCGAAAGGCCGCCGCCGTGAACTGATCCAGCGCCGCGAAGTAGTGGAGGACGCCGCCCTCGGCGTAGGCGATGTCGAAGGCGTTCTCGAAGCCCTCTCCCACCTCCTGGAAATCCCCCAGAATGTAGTCGATCCGCACTCCGGCGGCAGCGGCCAGTTCCAGGGCGTAGCGGCGGTTTTCCTCCGAGATGTCAAAGACCGTGACCTCGCTGCCCAGCAGGGCCAGCGGCACAGCGATGCGCCCGTTGGAGCCGCAGATGTTGGCGATGCGCACACCCTGAATCTCCCGGAAATGCCTGCCGTGGTGGCGCAGCCGTTGCTCTGGGGCTTCCATGATTTTGGCTGCCAGCGCCTCCGGCTTTCCCTGCTGCATCCAGAAGTCGTAGGCGTGAAATTCCCACGCCGCCTTGTTTCGCTCGCTCTGCTTCCCCATTGGCGTCCCCTCCTAAATGGAACAGGGCCACCCCGTTGGGATAGCCCTGTCGTTTTACAAGTGGTTACTTGCTTTTCTTTTCCTTTTCCCTTCCATCCCAGAATTCTCTCCAGCGAACCCAGAGGGGCCCTGCAATGCAGATGGAGGAGTAGGAGCCGCAGATGAGGCCTGCAACCATGGGCAGCGAGAAGGTGAGGATGCTCTCCACACTGTAGATCGCGGCTACGATTGTCACCACCAGCATGGCGATGACCGCGCAGGCCGAGGTGACCACAGAGCGGCTGAAGGACTGGTTGATGGAGGTGTTGACCAGCTCGGCCAGAGGGGTTTTCGCCCCCATGAGCGTCTTGTTTTCCCGGATGCGGTCGTAGATGACGATGGTGTCGTTGAGGGAAAAGCCCAGGATCGTCAGCACAACCGCGATGAAGTTGTCGTTGATGGGAATGCGGAAGACAATGAAGATGCCGTAGGCGATGAAGACGTCGTGGAAGAGCGCCACCAGCGACATGACACCTGCCGACCAGCCGCCGATCTTGCGGAAGCGGAAGGCGATGTACACGACCATAAGCACCGACGCGAGGCCGATTGCCACTGCGCACTTGGCCAGAAATTCACGGCCGATGGTGGGGTCAACGTTGCTGGACTGCTCCAGGGAGAGGTTGCTCCCCGGGAAAGCCGCGGTCAGCGCGCCATTGAGGGCGGTGATGGTCTCGTTTTCCACATTGCCGGGGACAGACACCGTCATGGTGGTCGCGCCTGTTGCGAGGTCGTCGCCGAACTGCACGGATACGTTGTCCTCGATCACGCTGCGGACAATTTCGGTCGCTTCGTCGTCGCCGATCTCGCCGCTGTAGCTGTAGGTGAGGAGCGCGCCGCCCTTGAACTGAATGTCCAGCTCCGCCCCCATGGCGATGTTGCAGATGATGATGACGATGATGAGCAGCAGGGAAATTGTGAAGAATTTCTTGGAGTTTCCGATAAAATCAAATTTCATTATTTTTCACCCCCGTAGAACCAGAGCTTGCGGAAGGGCGAAAAGCGGGAAATGGATTTCAGCATAAACTTGCTTGCCGTTACGCCCATAAGGAAGTTCGCGATGACACCCATCAGCAAGGTGTAGCCAAAGGAGTAGATACTGCCCGCTGTGGATGGGCCAAACCAGTGGAAGAAGGGCGTCAGCAGGGTTCCGAACAGGCTGCCGGGAGGGCCGAAGGCGCCCATCAGGATAACCGCGACGATGATAACGGTGATATTGCCGTCGAAGATGGCGGAAAAGGCCTGCTTGTAACCAGCGTTTACCGCGCCGTCGATGGTCTTTCCGGCCTGTATCTCCTCCTTGATGCGCTCGGCGGTGATGACGTTGGCGTCCACACCGAAGCCGATGGAGAGGATGATACCCGCGATACCCGGTAGCGTCAGCGTAAAGGAGGGGATGCCGGGGAAGAACCCTGTGATGGTCACAATCATCAGGCCAACCTGACCGATGAGGGCGATCACGGCGACCATGCCGGGCAGGCGGTAGCGCCAGATCATGATGATAGCGATGATGAGAAACGCGATAGAACCGGCCAGCACCATGGCGTCTTTGGAGCTCTCACCCAAGGTGGGAGAGATGGTGCTGAAGTTGTCGGTGCGCAGGGCAAAGGGCAAAGCGCCCGCGTTGATCTTGTCGGCGAGATCCTTGGCGACCTCGTAGGTGCCCATGCCGTTGATGACAGCTTCGCCGCCTGTGATCTGATTCTGCACCGAGGGAGCGGAGATCATAGTGTCGTCCATCCAGATGGAAATCTGCTGGCCGACGAGCCTGCCGGTGGCTTCGGCAAACTTATCCGCGCCTGCGGCGTTCAGCTTCAGGGAGACGACGGGCTCGTTGCTGCCGCTGTCCTGGTCGGTGATATAGGCGGCCCTGGCGCTTTCGATGTCGGAGCCCTGGATGACGATGGTTCCTGTGGGCAGGCCGTTTTCATCGGTGCCGGTGCCCTCCCGGAAGGTGAGCATTGCGGTCTCGCCCAGCTCCTGAATAGCTGCCTGGGGGTCGAAGTCGGTCTCGTCCGCCTTCCAGGGAAAGCGCACGATGATGCGGTTGCGGGAGTAGTCGGTGTAAACCTCGTAATCCGCAATGTTTTGAGCAATGAGGCGCGCCTCAATCGCCGACTGGGCGGTGTCCATGTCGTCCCGGGAAGGCTCAATGTCCTCGGGGGGCATAAAGGTGGCGTCAACGCCGCCGCGGATGTCGATACCCCAGCGGATATCCCCCGCGCCCTTGATCCACGTGGTCCTCACATCGCCGTACCAGGTGTAGACGCCCGTGAAGCTCAGGGCGGTCACAACCAGAATCAACGCAGCGACGATGAAAAAGACCGGTTTTCCTACTCTCTTCATCCTTGTTTGACCATTCCTCTCTATTGGCCGGCCGCGCCGGTGTAGGCCGGCGGCAGGAGACCTTCGGAATTAATGTAATATGCACTGCACCGGAGGCGCTTGCCCCACACCGGAACAGACAGCAAGGCGGCCCCGCCGCCGTACCCCGTTTTGCGGGGCGGAGAAGCCGTTCACACTCTGGACATTATAGGAGAAAGCGCATAAAAAGTCAAATAAAAACGCCGTGTACAAAACTCCCGGCGAAAACAGAGATTCAATTGCCGTCAGGAATGCGATTTGTGGGTCTCATTGACGCCCGGCTGTCATTTGCTTACTTGCCCCACAACCGGCTTTGCTGTATAATAAATAAACGCCGGATTTTTCCGGTTTGATTTACATGATAAGGGGGAGCGGCCCGCTCTCTCTTGAAAGGATGATTGATTCGATGAGTGCCCAACGCGGCGGCCCGGGCGGCCTGCCGGGCTTTGGCCCGGAGCGCTATGGCGGGGATTCCGCAAGGCAGCGCCTCTCCCTGCTCTTTGACGAGGGCAGCTTTGTGGAGCTTGACGGCTTTGCCCGCTCGGAACTGGAACCATCGGGAGTTGTCTGCGGCTTTGGAACAGCCCAGGGGGCGTCTCTCTGTGCGTTCGCCCAGGACGGCCCCATGGGGAGGGCCCACGCCGACAAAATCCTGAAGCTCAGCGACCTGGCCCTCAAGACCGGTGCACCGATGATCGGCATCTACGATTCCCGGGGGCTGTTGCTGGACGAGGGCATCGATGCCCTGGACGCCTGCGGCGAAATCCTCGCAAAGGTGAACAACCTCTCCGGCGTTGTGCCCCAGATTTCCGTCATCCTCGGCCCCTGCGTGGGGGTGGCCGCGATGCTGGCCTGCTCCGCCGACTTTGTGGTGATGGAAAAGGAGGCGGAGTTCTACGCCGTCCCGCCCCAATATGACGCACCGGAAAAGGCGGGCAGCGCGGATGACGCTATGGCCGCCGGAACGGTGCAGCTGGTGGCCTCCGGAAGCGATTCCGCTGTGGCCGCCGCAAAAAAGCTGCTCTCCCTGCTGCCCTCCAACAATCTTTCCGCTCTGCCCCGCAGCGAGTTTGTCACCCCCGCCGACACCGCCGAACTGCTCCGGGAGGCTTCCCACGATTTGAAGAGCGCCGACGTGGCTGCTGTTGCTGAGGCCATTCTGGACGCTGACAGCGCCCTGAGCCTCTACGACGGCTTCGGCACGGGCGTGTTTGCCGCCTTCGGCACACTGGGCGGCTCCCCCTGCGGGCTGCTGGCCACCCGGGGAGAGGCCCTCTCCGGCGACGACTGCGCAAAGATTGCCCGGCTTGTCTCGGTTTGGGACAGCTTTCAGATTCCGGTGGTCACGCTGGTGAACACCCCCGGTATGGCGGCCCCCACCGAGGCGCCCTACGCCTCCTCCCTACGGGATATGGCAAAGCTCGCCCATGTCTACGCCGAGGCCACCGCGCCGAAGCTTGCCGTCATCACCGGCAGGGCTTACGGCGCTGCCTATGTGGCACTTACCAGCGGCGCTGGAGCGGACTACACCCTGGCCTGGCCCTCCGCCGTCATCTCCGCCCTGCCGCCCCGCACCGCCGTGGCTTTTCAGGAGGGGAACCGCATCACGGAAGACCGCACCCGGGAGGCCCTGGAGCGGGAGTATGTGGACAAGAAGGCGGGCCCTGTGCTGGCCGCCGAGCAGGGCCACATCGACGATGTGATTGATCCCGCCGCGACCCGGGAGGCGCTGCTGGCGCTGCTGTCCATCCTCGGCGCCAAGCGGGTGCAGAGAAATCCCAAAAAGCACGGGAACATTCCCTTCTAAATGAAAGGACAGGCTTAAGATGAAATCATTTCGCGTAACGGTAAACGGAACGCCCTACGACGTGCAGGTGGAGGAGCTGGCTCCAGGCGCAGCCCCCGCTGCTATCCCAGCCGCCCCTGTGCCCGCACCCCAAAAGCCCGCGGCGCTTCCCGCCCAGCCCGCCGCCTCCGCGGCGACTCCGGCCTCCGCCGCCCCTGCCGGGGCAGAGAAGATCGTCTCCCCCATGCCGGGAACGATCTTGGACATCAAGGTTTCTCCGGGCCAGAAGGTGGAGGAAAAACAGGTGCTGATGATCCTGGAGGCCATGAAGATGGAAAACGAGATCGTCGCCCCGGTGGCGGGCACGGTGCAGAGCATTCATGTGTCCCGGGGGGATTCGGTGGAGACCGGCGCGCTGCTGGTTGCCATCTCCTGATTCGCTCTCTTTGAAAGGAAACTGCTGAGAAATGGCAAAAATTAAGATAACCGAGACCGTCCTGCGGGATGCCCACCAATCCCTCATCGCCACCCGCATGACGCTGGATGAAATGATACCCATGCTGGGCGATCTGGACAAGGTGGGCTTCTACTCCTGCGAGGTGTGGGGCGGCGCGACCTTTGACGCCTGCATCCGTTTTCTGGGGGAAGACCCCTGGGAGAGGCTGCGCATCATCCGCCGGGAGATGCCCCAAACCAAGCTGCAAATGCTCTTTCGGGGGCAGAACATGCTGGGTTACCGCCACTACGCCGACGACGTGGTGGAGTATTTTGTGCAGCGCACCATCGCAAACGGCATCGACATCATGCGCATCTTCGACGCCCTCAACGACATCCGCAACCTGGAGACGGCCATCAAGGCCGCTAAAAAAGAGGGCGGGCATGTTCAGGCGGCCATGAGCTACACCCTCAGTCCCGTTCACAACACCGACTACTTTGTGAAGTACGCAAAGCAGCTGGAGGCGCTGGGGGCGGACTCCATCTGCATCAAGGATATGGCCGGGCTCATCACCCCCTACACCGCCTACGACTTGGTCAGCGAGCTGAAAAAGGAAGTTGCGGTGCCCATCCAGCTACACACCCACTACACCTCGGGCCTCGCCTCCATGGCCTGCATGAAGGCCGCCGAGGCGGGGGTGGATGTCATCGACACCGCCATGTCACCCCTGGCGCTGGGGGCCTCCCACCCCGCCACCGAGACGATGGTGGCCGCCTTTGCCGGCACGCCCTACGACACGGGGCTCGACCTCTCCCGCCTCAACAAGGTGCGGGAGTACGTGGCCACCCTGCGGGACAAGTATCTGGCGAGCGGCCTGCTGAATCCGAAGCTGCTGGGCGTGGACGCCAACACCCTCCTCTACCAGGTGCCGGGGGGGATGCTCTCCAACCTGGTCTCCCAGCTGAAAGAGGCGGGCAAGGAGGATCAGCTGGACGCTGTCCTCCTGGAGGTGCCCAAGGTGCGCAAGGACGCGGGCTATCCCCCGCTGGTCACCCCAACCTCCCAGATTGTGGGCACCCAGGCGGTGCTCAACGTGGTGACCGGGGAGCGCTACAAGGTGGTAGGCAAGGAGTTCCGCGCCCTGGTGAAGGGCGAGTACGGCAAGACCCCCGCCGCCATCGACCCCGAGTTCCGCCGCTTCCTGCTGGGCGACGACAAGATCATCGAGGTGCGCCCAGCAGACCTTTTAGAGCCCGAGATGGACAAGCTGCGGGCCGAGTTGCCCCAGAAGTACAACGAGCAGCCGGAGGATGTGCTGACCCTGGCCCAGTTCCCCCAGGTGGCCCCCAAGTTCTTCGAGCAGCGCTCCTACCGCCTGTACGGCGTGGACGGCAAGCACGCCGACGAGACAGCCCAGGTGCACCCCGTATAAGCGAATAAACTGCAAATCAAAGAGCCATCCCAAACGGGATGGCTCTTTTTGTTGGATTTATCTGCCAGTTGCCAGGTTTTGGGGCAGCCAGCCCCGCTTCATGCAGCGGCGGAGATCCCACCCCGGCACGTCGGCGATGAGTTTGTAGCTCCAGAAGAAGTAGCCCGCGGCCTCCTCCCAGACAGAGAGCTGGGCGGCTCCCACCAGGCGGAAGAACATCTCCTCCTGCAAGTCGGTGCGCTCCCTGCCCGACTGGGAGTCGTGGCAGAGGCTCCACTCCCCGATGATGACAGGGAGCTTTTCCTGCATGCGGCGAATCTTTTTCACATGCTCCACCAGCACGACGCGCATGAAGTCCAATTCCTCCAAATCTGCGCCTGCATCCATGCCAAGGTACCAGTGGGCGTCCAGCACCACGTTTTTGTACTCGGGCTCCTGCATGAAGTCGTACCAGGCATCGAAGCGGAAAGCGTCGTGGAACACCACGGCCTTGCTCTCATCCATATGCTTCCGCAGCACATGGTAGCCCCGCTTGTAGAAATCCCGCAGGAAGCTGAGGGAGATGAAGTCGGAGCCCTCCGCCCGCTCCGGGTTGTGGGGAGGGTACCGCTTTTGGATGAATTGCCACAGCTGCTCGGAGACGGGCTCGTTGATCAGTTGAATGCCCCAGAGACCATCCCGCTTGCCGTAGCGCTCGGCCAGCTTTTCCAGCACAAGCAGCACCCTGTCCACCCGGGCTGGGGACTGTGCCCACTTGCAGACGCCGCAGATGCCGCCGTTGTCAAAGCCGTTCTGGCTTTCGGGCGCTGTGTGCAGGTCGATGAGAATGCGCAGGCCCATCTCCTCCGCCCAGTCAAAGGCCTTGTCCAGGTAGTCGATGCAGGGGACATAGGGGTCGCAGTATACGGGGTCGTCCCCGAAGATGAAGTGGGGGACGGGGATGCGCACCATGTTCATGCCCCGCTCCCGCACAAACTCGAAGTCCGCTTTCGTGATGTAGCTGTCCCGGTGGGCGGCGAGGCGCTGTACGAGCTCCTCCCTGGGCAGTTGGCGGCAGAGCTCGTCCTCGTCCTCGGCGGTGGTTCCCGCGAAGAGGTCGGGATGCATCCACTTTTCCAGAACCAGCCAGTTGCCGAAATTGACGCCTTTGATTTTTTCGCGCATGATTATCTCCTTTAATCTTTGTTTCGTTTTGCTCTGTACCTCCAGTTTGCAAAGACTGCAAGCGCAGCAATGACAAGCGTGCCGCCGTATATGATGACAGTTTTGCCCAGCATGGTGTGGCCCTCGCCGGTGTCTGGAAACATCACCTGCTTGCCGATGAGATAGACAAATAGAATCGCCAGGAACGAAATAATGATACTGACAATGGTAAACAGGCGGTTCTGGGTCTTTCTCTGGCGGCTTAGAATTTCCTCCTGCTGCCGTTCCAGCACCGACGTCTTGATTCTCAGCTCGTCGGTGTCGCTGGGGCGCAGCAGATAGTCGGTGTCCACATCGAACACCTCCGCCAGCCTGACCACCTTGTCCAGCTCCGGTGTGGCCTGCTCCGACTCCCACTTGGAGACGGATTGCCTTGTCACGTTCAGGCGCTCTGCAAGGTCGTCCTGCGAGAAGCCGTTGGCCTTTCTCAATTTTAGTATTTTTTCTCCCAAGTTCATAAGCTTACCTCCATAGATTTGTTCTGCTTTACTCCACCAGTATGACACTCTGGCGCGAACAAATCTATCAGGTTGGCGTGGAATTGCCGCAACCCGGGGGAACAGGGCGGTTGCATTCCCGCTACTATCGCGGTTTTTATCTGTCGGCGCCGCTAGAACAGGAAGGTGGCGATGCTGTGCGCCCCGCAGGTGTAGTCCGCCAGTTCACCGCGGAACCGCAGTGTCACCTTGTGATCCTCGCCGGTGCGGTTGAGCAGCAGCACTGCGATGCTCCCGTCCGGGTTCTGGAAGGCACCGGCCTCCAGCGCGTCGGTGAAGATGCTGTAGCCGATCCGCCTTGCCCCGGGCCGGATGAACTTGCTGAAGTGGCCGATGTAGTGGTAGGAGGAGGCTGTCTCCAGCTTACCTGTCTCCCGGTTCCACATGACGGGGGATTCGCCCACCCAGATTTTTTCCTTGTCCCAGCCGGCCTCCCGCTGCTCCTGGAGCCAGTGGTCGGGGCCGCCGTCCTCGTGGAGGAATAGGTTCCAGTCCACCCAGGCCCCCGCCCAGTGGTTGAGGTCGCCCAGGATGTCGTGGGCGTATTTCTCACCCGAGGCCCAGGGAATTTCGGGAGTCTTGCCCGTGCACTGCTCGGAGGCCACGAAGAACTTCTCGGGGAAGAGATCGTGAGCCACATCCAGGGCGGTGAAGTGATCACCCGAGTACCAGTGAACGGCGATGCCGTCGAAGGCGTCACGGGAGCGGGCATTGCAGAGGGTTTCGATGCTCCTGTCCACCACACGCTCCTTGTTGTGATCCCAGAACATCACCTTGCGGTCACCCAGGCCCATCCGCTCGTAAGCGGGCTTCAGATAGCCCGTGACGAAGTCCCGCTCCTCCCCGGCGTCGTAGACACAGGACTCCCAGCCCTGCTCCGCTTTGGCCTCGTTCTGCACGGTGACGCCCCAGATTTTAATGCCCGCCTTCTCGTACTCCTGGAGGTAGCGGGCGGTGTAGCGGGCCCACACGTCCTGGCAGTCCTTCCGCAGCGCGCCGCCCTTGTCCATGCGGCCGTTGGTCTTCATCCAGGCGGGGGGACTCCAGGGGCTGGAGAAGACGCGCAGGTTTTCCGCCTTTTCCTGGGCGGCCAGAATCATGGGGATGACCGTCTCCTTATCGTGGGCGATGTCGAAGTGCTCCAGCTCGAAGTCGCCGTCCACATCGTCGTAGGAGTAAAAGTCCTCGGAGAAGTCGCAGCTGTTGATTGTTGTCCGGCAGAAGGTGTAGCCCAGGCCGTTTTCTTTGTCGAAGTACATCTCCAGCAGCTTGGCCCGCTGGGCGGCGGTCACCCGGCTGAAATTGAGGGTGGAGGCCTCGGTAAAGGCCCCGCCGAAGCCCAGAATCTCTTGGTAATGCACCTGGTCGTAGACATTCAGGATGTTCTGCTCCTGGCCGTCGTTGCCCTTTTTGTCCGGGCGAAAGGCGAGGGTTTTGCCCTCCTTCAGGTACTTCTTTTTGCCGTAGTTGGTCTCCACCACGCGGATTGGCCTGTTCATTGAAATCATCCTTTCCAATCATTTAACTAGATTATTTCTCCAGCAAAATCATCGCGCCCCAGGGGGGGAGCTCCAGCGCCTGCCCGGCGGCGCAGTTCCGTTCACTGAGCAGCTCCACCGCGTCGCCGTGGAGGTTTTCCTGGCGCACCGCGTTCCAGGAGTAGTTGAGGTAGAAGTGTACCCGCTTGCCCTCCGTTGTCACGCCGCTGCGGATGACCGCCTCGGAGGCCTCCAGCGCCTCTGTCCAGAGGCCTTTTTCCGCCAGCAGGGGCCGGAGAATGGCCTTGAGGGAGGGGGCGGCCATCTTGCAGCCCAGGTAGACGGCGGTTCCCCTGCCCACCTTCTTCTTGGTGGCGGCGGTGTAGCCGTTCCAGCCGGGATAGCCGTCGTAGGCGACCAACACCTCCCCGCCATCCTCCCCGTGGAGCAGCTCCATCCAGGTGGAGACTGTCCGCAGCTCCGGCTCATCCGGCAGGTCGGGCCCCGCGATAACCAACCCGTCGGGCAGGGTGAACGCGTTGTACCGGGCGCCGAAGCAGTGGGGGTGGGGCTGGGGAGTGTGTCGAACTTTCACATGCTCGTCGGTGAAGCCGGTTTTGAAGGTTGCCACAAGGCAGCCGCCGTTTTCGGCGTATGCTTCCAGCTTTTGCAGCAGGCTGTCGGGGGCGCTGTAGAGGGCGGGAACGAGCAGCATGTCGTAGCGGGAGAAGCGCTCGGCGTCCTCGGGGAAGAGGATGTCCGCCTCCACGTTCATCCCATAGAGGGCGTCGTAGAGCCAGCGCACCACATCGTTGTACCTGGTCTCCCGGTCGGAAAAGGGGAAGAGGTCGATAGCGGTGAGGCTCTCATTGCTCACCAAAATGGCCGCCCGATTCGACTTCTTCATGCCCGACAGAACCGGGCTCAGCTTTGCCAGATCGGGGCCGATGATTGCGACCTCACGGTAGACCTCATTTGGCTCCAGGTCGTGGCTGAGAATGCCCTTCCAGTAGGTTTCCATCGCGTTGTGGATGGAGTGCCAGTGCCAGTACATCACACCGCAGGCGCCAGCGGCCAGGTGACTGACTGCGTGGAGGCGGAGCTGGCCCGGGAGGGGTGTCCAGTTCACGTGGCCTTGGGCCTGGGTCTCCAGCACAAGATAGTTGCTCTCTTTGAGGCCATAGGTGAGGGCCCCGCAGAAGGCGATCTCCTTGCCGGTGAGCTTCCGCTGGGGGGGGTGGTAGATGTCGCAGCCTGTCAGAGTGACCGCCGCGGACGCCTTTTTGTGGTCGACATCGGGCTGCACGCCGAAGGAGTAGCCCCGCCATTCAAAGTCGAAGTTGTGGGTGACGAACTGATCTTCCCGCAGGTATTCCCCCACGATGCCGCGCTGCCACAGCAGGAACTCTGTGACCAAGCCCCGGCGGAACTTCTCGAACTCCGCGGCAAAGCTGCCGTTGATGGTGCCCGTCACATCGGGGACATTCTCCCAGCTGTCTACCCGGTTGCTCCAGTAGTCAAAGCCGAAGGCCTCGTTCATGGCCTCCACGGTGCCGAAGGTGTCCCGGAGGTGCTCCACAAAGCGCCTCTGTACATTTGGACCGGCGGTGTGGTAGTGCTTGGTTTCATTGTCCATCTGCACGCCGATCACGTTTTCCGCGCCAAGGGATGCCTCCATCAGCTTTCGTATGACGCGCTCGGCGTAGAACAGGTAGGCGGGGCTGGTGATGTCCATATTCTGGCGGGGGCCGTACTTGCCCTTTCCCCGCTCTGTGACGGCGAGCACCTCGGGGTGCCTTGCCGCAAGCCAGGGGGGAATGGCGTAGGTGGGGGTGCCGATGATGACCGAAAGCCCCTCCTTTGCCGCCGCTTCGATCACCCTGGTCACATGGGAGAAGTCAAAGACGCCCTCCCGGGGTTCCTCGGTGGCCCAGGTGGATTCCGCGATGCGGATGACATTCATCCCCGCCTCCCGGATCATCCGCATGTCTTTTTCCAGCCTGTCGCAGTCCGCGGGCATGTACTCGTCGTAGTAGGCGCAGCCGTAGAGCAGCTGATCCATTCCCATCCATCCTTTCCGTCACAACCGCAAAAAACGGGCGGAGAGGTAGTCTCCCCCTCCGCCCGTTTGCAGTGCTTATCCGATTGAATTATCCAAGGCTTGCGAGGTAGTCGTCCAGCTGCTTCTGGAGGGCTTCCCGCACCTTGTCGATGCCGGCGGCCTCCATCTTCGCTTTGTACTCCTCCAGGCCCGCTACGGGGTCGGTGTAGCCCAGCTCCAGCGGCCACCAGTACTGCTGGTGCACGTTGAGGCAGGCGGCGTACTCGGTCTCCACGGAGTTGGTGTCGATGGTCAGGGAGCGGAACTTCTGGGAGCCCTGGCCGTCCACAATGTGGGAATCCCAGTCGGCCTTCATGGTGGCGATGTCGGCGGGAGTGCCCACAGTGGCCAGGTGCAGGCCGGGTGTGCGGGCTGCCCACAGGGCGGAGAAGGCGTACTCGTCGGGGTTGGAGGGCTGCTTGACCTGCCCGTCGATAATCTCGTAGGAAACGCCCTCTATGCCGTAGGTAAATGCGCGGTAGAAGGTCTCGTCACTGGTGAGGAAATCGTAGAAGGCGAGGGCGCGCTCGGGATTCTCAGAGGTGTTGGCGATGGCCAGAGCGTCCTGGGTGAAGGACATGTTGGAGACGTCGGTCACAAAATTGGCGTACTTGAAGCCCCAATCGGGATTATCGATGGCTTCGCCCTGGTAGGCGTCCACGTTGTGCATGCGGGTGGCGGCCTTGCCGTTGCGCACCTTGGTGCTGTCGGTGTCGGAGAGGGCGGATTTCGGGAAGTAGCCGTTTTCGTTCCAGCGGTTCATCATTTCGAGGAACTCGGGGGTGTTCTCGTATTCGTAGTAGGTGAAGAGCGTGGGATTGGCCTCCTGGGGGTCGAACCAGAGGAAGTCGTTGGTCGAGCCCTTGATGGCGTAGAGGCCATGCTCGAACATGAAGACATCGTCGACTTCAGAGCCCTGCTGGTAGACGTTGTATGGCTCCATGGTGGTGCTTTCCTTGACGATGCTCAGGTAGGTTTCCAGGTCGGCCAGGTTCTCCATCTTGCCGTCCCAGTCGGTGCCCTCCATGATGTCGGTGCGGTAGATGGGGCCGTAGGCGGAGTAGGTGGCCAGCAGGGTGGGCACACAGTAGTATTTGCCGTTGATGGTCGCCTGCTGCTTGGCGGTCTCTGACTGGCGGGCGTAGTTCAGGGGGGCGTAGGTGGGCCACAGCTCGGTGATGTCCTTGAAGGCGCCGCGCTGGGCGAGCTGCGCATAGTTCAGCCAGGTGGCGGTGTAGGCCATGTCGAACTTCTCGCCAGAGGAGAAGAGCAGGGGATACTTGTTGGCGTACTCCGCCCAGCCGATCCAGTTGAGCTTGATGGTGGCGTTGAGTTTTTCCTTGAGGATGGCGTTGTAGTTGGCGTCGATCTCATCCTGCTTTGCGGGACGGTCACTGATGACATACATCACCAGTTCAACCTCCTTGGAGGTGTCCAGCCCAGCGGGTGCGGCGCTGTCTTCCGATCCGGCGTCCGTCGAGGAGGCCTGGGATGCAGCGGAGGAGGAGCTCGATCCGCCGCCGTTGCAGCCTGCGAAGAGGGAGAGGGCGATTGTCAGGGTCAGGAGCAGAACGAGCAGTTTCTTGACATTCTTCATATTGCGAAACCATTCCTTTCTTAATACGGCAAAGTGCGCCGGTATGCGACAATGAAGGGTGCTATCCTTTCACAGATCCAATCGTTACGCCCTTGACAAAGTATTTCTGCACGAAGGGGTAGAGAAGGATGATGGGCCCGGTGGTGACCACGGCCATGGCCATCTTGAGGGAGTTGGATGGCATATTCTCCACCCGGATGCCCGCCTGGCTGGCGATCTGGGAGAGTGCCTGGGTGCGCATTTGCAGGTCATAGAGCATGTACTGAAGCGGGTAGAGCTTTTCGTTGTCGATATAGAGCATGGCATTGTACCAGTCGTTCCAGTAGTTCAGAGCCATGAAGAGCCCAATGGTAGCAAGACCGGATTTGAGCAGGGGGAGGATGATCTGGACGAAGATGCGCATCTCCCCCGCGCCGTCAATCTTTGCGGATTCCACCAATGCCGCCGGTATGGCCGAGACGAAGCTGCGCATGATGAGCAGGTAGAAGACGTTGATCATGCCCGGCAGGATGATGGCTAAGAGATTGTCCTTCAGATTGTAGTAGCGGATGTAGAAGATGTAGGTGCTGAGCATTCCCCCGTTAAACAGGGTGGTGAAATAGAGGAAGAAGGACAGCACATTGCGGTACTTGAAGTCCTTGCGGCTGATGACGAAGGCGGTCATGGCCATGATAAACAAGCCGATGGCTGTGCCGGTCACGGTGATGAAGATCGTGACCCCGTAGGCGCGCAGAATCTTTTCAGGGAACTGGAAGACCACCCGGTAGGCCTCCAGGGTGACATCCCGGGGGAGGATGCTGTAGCCCTCGAAGCGGATGGTCTGCTCGGCGGTGAAGGAGCCGGAGACCAGCATCACGAAGGGGAGGAGGCAGAGGGCGGCCAGCAGCGTGATGAAGATATAGGCCAGGATGTTGAAGATGACGGTGGCCTTTGTGACCTTGATCTTGTTAGAGCGTTTGACGGTAGCGGTTTTGCTTGTTGTAGTCACTTTTCCACCTCCATTAAAATAGCGCGTAGTCCGCGTCGACTTTTTTCACAATATGGTTGACGATCATGATAATGGCGAAGCAGAGCACCGATTGGTAGAGGGTGGCGGCGGCCGTCATGCCCATGTTGGAGTTGTTGAGCAGGGAGCGGAAGACGTAGGTGTCAATGACGTCGGTGGCCCCGAACAGCTGGCCGTTGTTGCCCACAATCTGATAGAACATCTCGAAGTCCCCGCGGAGGATGCGGCCCACCTGTAGCAGCAGCATGGTGATGACGGTTGGCCGGATGGAGGGGAGAGTGATGTACCAGATTTTCTGGAAGATGTTGGCGCCGTCGATGTCGGCGGCCTCGAAGCACTCGGCGTCCACGTTGGTGATGGAGGCGATGTAGATGATAGAGTTGTAGCCGCACCACTTCCAGGCGTTGAAGGCGCAGATGATCCAGGGCCAGGCGCCGGGCATGGAGTAGACGTTGATTGGGTCAAGCCCGAAGCTGCCGCGCAGGTTGTTGAGCACGCCGGTTTCGTAGTTGAAGATGTTGAAGACGAAGGTGCCGACAATGACCCAGGAGATGAAGTAGGGGAGGAAGATGATCGACTGCGTCACCCGCTTGTACATCTTGCCCACCATTTCAGAGATGACGATGGCGGCGATGATGGCGAGGAACTGGGAGGTGATCAGGTTGACCAGATTGTAGAGGATGGTGTTGCGGGTGATCCGCCAGCCGTCGCCCGAAGCGAAGAGGAAGCGGAAGTTTTCCAGCCCATTCCAGGGGCTGCCGAATACGCCCAGGTCAAAGCGGTAGTTCTTGAAGGCCAGAATCAGCCCCGACATGGGCAGGTAGAGCAGCATGATGGCCAGAATGACCATGGGCGCCGCCATTGCAAACAGCGTCTTGTTCTTCTTCAGCTCATACAGGAATCCGTGTTTGTTGTTCTTCACCATCTGCCGGATCAGTCCCTTCTGCGATCAATAACAAGGTCTCAGCGATTTTGTACTCTGTGTCTATTCTAACAAGCGGAATGTGATATTAACACCGGACAAATCTACGATAATGAGGAAAATACTATGGTTTTGCTCATTATTACTTATTTCTTCTGTATACATTGCCTATGACGGCAAAAAAGAAGAGCGCTCCCCGATGAAAAGGGTGCACTCTGCCCATATGAAATTATGGCGTCAGGGGATGCGCTTTTCGGCTTCGGCGGGTGTCCAGGCGGGAATTCGGATCGTCACCACTGTGCCCTTTCCCTGCTCGCTGCGGTAGGTGAGGCCGTACGCCTCCCCGTAGCACAGCCGCAGCCGGGACTGCACGTTCCGTATGCCGTAGCCCCCAGCTTCTCCCGGAGGAGAGGGCTCCATCAGCCGCTTCATCTGGGATTGGGACATGCCGATGCCGTCGTCCTCCACCTCCAGCAGCACGTCCTCCCCCTCCCGGCGGCCGGAGATGCGGATGGCGCAGGAGGTGATGGCCGGGTTTTCGGCGATGCCGTGAACGATGGCATTCTCCACAAAGGGCTGGAGGATGATGTTGATGCAGCCCAGCTCCAGGATGTCCTCCGGCACATCGATGTCCAGCGCGATTGCGTCGTCGAAGTGGCGGTTCTCAATGCTCACATAGGCCTTCACGTGGGTCAGCTCCTCCCGTATGCTCACCACCTGCCGGCCCTTGTTGAGGCTGATGCGGTAGAAGCGGGCTAAGCTCAGGGCGATGTCGGCGATCTCGGGAGCGTTGTGATCCATGGCCTCCCAGTTGATGAGGTCGAGGGTGTTGTAGAGAAAGTGGGGGTTGATCTGGGCCTGGAGGGCCTTGAACTGGGCGCTCTTGACCTCCTTGCCCGACTTGTACTGCTCCAGCATCAGCTTTTTGATCTCGTGGGTCATGTCGGCATAGCTGTCGAACAGCTCCCCGATTTCATCCTGCCCCATGCCGCCCCGGGCGACCTCCAGGTTCTCATCCCGGATGGAGAGCATGCGGTTGCGCAGGAGCCGCAGCCGCCGGGAGTAGTACTCCGCAATCAGGTAGGAGATCAGGAAGACAGCGGCCACCGCCACCACCGTGAGGGAGAAGATGATGAAGCCAATCTGCCGCTCCTGCATGGCGATTTCCTTCTCCGGCACTAGGGCGACCAGCATCCAGTCCGCCATGGGCAGCTGCTTTTGGTTGACCAGGTAGCGCTCGCCCATGAGCATGTGCTGGCTCCAGGAGACATTCTCACCGAAGGCGGGGAGCAGCTTGGTGGAGTGAATGCTCTCCATGAGGCGCTCGCCGTTTTCCGAAACCGATATGATATTCCCTTGCCGGTCGATGAGGTAGACCAGCCCCGATTCGGTGATGTCCGCCTTGTCCAGCACGCTTTGCAGCTGGCTGGTGAGCACGCAGACCTGCAGGTCGCCGATGTGCCCCACGGTGCCGTCGGTGGCGCTGATTTTGCGGAATAGCGAGACCACGTTGACCGGGTAGGTGAGGTTGGGCGGGTAGATGTTTTCGGGCGGGGTGAAAAAGACCTTCTGGTTGTCGGCCTGATCCAGAAAGCGCTCATAGTCGGATCTAGCCTCCAGCTCGCTTTTGGGGGCGAAGTGGCGGAAGTTGTTGGAGTAGTAGATATTGTCGGGGATGTAAATTCTGGCGAGGTAGATGCTCTGGGCTATCTCCGCCGAGCTCATGACCTGATCCAGCACCAGGAACTCCCGGTACTGCTCCGCGTCATTGCGGTGGGGCCGGAAGTCGGGGGAGCCGAGCACCCGCTGGACGTCGCCGTTGTAGTAGATGAGGTCGGAGACGAAGATCATGGTCTCCACATAATTTCCCAGGAAGGAATAGGCCTGCTCGTAGGACTGGTCGGAGGAGTTGATCAGCCTCTCCCTGTAGCGGTCGCTGATAAAGTAGTTCAGCAGCAGCATGGTGAGGATGAGGATGGCGACGATGGTGGCCGAGAACAGGATGAACAGCTTGGTGCGCATGGAGTGGCGGGAGAGCCAGGCCGCCACCGCGCTTTTTAATTTTTTCATAGCTTATCTCTAAATGTTGAGGGGGAGACACCCACATGCTTTTTGAAGATTTTGGCGAAGTAGTTGGCGTCCTCATAGCCCACCTGCAGAGCCACCTGGTAGAGCTTCAGGCTGCTGTCACGGAGCAGTTTTACGGCCTGCTCCATACGCACCCCAGTGATATACTCTCCGATGGTTTTGCCTGTTTTGCGCTTAAAGAGGGCGGAGAGATAGGTGGGGGTGAGATAGACACTGTTGGCGAGGGCCCGAACCGAGAGGCCGGTGTCGCCGTATTGTCTGCCGATCATGCGGATTACCTTGGACACGGTCAGGCTGCCCTGCTCCTCCTTGCCGCCCGCCTCCACAAGCCCGTCGACCTGCTCCAGCAGGATACCGGTGAGCTCCCGCAGGGTGCGGGCGTCCTCCATCCGCTGGTATTCCCTGTGGCGGGCTGTCTCGGCGGCTGCGTCGTCGTTGGGGAAGAGGCGGCTGAACTGCTCATATACCCGGGTAGCCAGAGTGAAGTAGATGTTGTTGACAAAGGCGCCTTTTCCCACCTCGGCCTCCCGCAGGCGGGCTTCCAGCTCCCGCAAGACCTGCGCCGCCCGCTGTTTCTCCCCAGCCTGTAGGGCATTGGCGAACTCCTCCAGGCTGTCCTGATCGACCAGGATCGGGCCCTCTTTTCTGGGCGCGGCGCGGATATGGCCGTAGTCCTCGAAAAACAGCGCCTCCGACGCGGCGACGGCGCCCGCCCAGGAGGCGGCCAGGGCCTCTACCCCCTGCACTACAGGGCCGAGGCCCAGGTGGAGGCGGATGCCCTCGACTCCCTCTTCCGCCACATATTGCCAGCGCCGGAGGGCGTAGCCGTTGTCGCCGATCATGGTGGCGGGGCCCTGAAGCACCAGCGCCATGGAGCGGTTGTCCTGGAATTCCCGCAGCTCCTCCCAGCACTGGCAGCGGCAGTCGCCCTCCAGCGCCGTTTCCAGGGATTGGAGAAAGCGGTCGATGTTCGTGACCGGCTCCGAAGTCAGCAGCAGCCCCGCCCGCAGATTGGGGTGAGAGAAGGAGAGGCCCGCCTCTTCAAGCCGCCCAGGGAGGTTTTCGAAATCGGTTTGCCCCTCCAGCAGGGCGAAAAGCAGCTCCCTGCGCAGGTAAGAGGCGCTTTGATCCAGCATTTCGCTGTGCTTGGCCCTCTCCTTGATTTCCAGGCAGTAGCCCACCGCACGGGCCACTGTTTCCCGCAGGGCGGCGGCGTTGATGGGCTTTTCCACGTAATCCACCGCCCGCAGGGCGATGGCGGCCTTGAGGTACTCCTTATCGGAGTAGCCGCTGATAAAGATGATTTGAAGGTCTGGAAAGCGCTCTTGAAGCACCCCGCACATCTCCACACCGTTCATGCCGCGCATACGGATGTCGGAGAGAACAATGTCTGGGCGGAAGTTTTCGCAGAGGGCAAGGGCCTCCTGGGCGCTTCCCGCCGTCTGGATCATCTCGATGCCGAGAGACTTCCAGTCGATGTGGCGCAGCAGGCCGTTTCTGGTGGCGGATTCGTCGTCCACAATCAGGAGCTGAAGCATTTGGGCCATTCCTTTCGGAGTGGGATTCCGATGGTCTACTCTACTGTATATCATATGCTATTTTGTGAAAGAATACAATCTTTCTGCATATTTCAAAGTTATATTGGAGAGAGTGCCGCTGTGCGGCAAAAAAGGAACGCCCCACCCGAATTTACCCGAGTGGGGCGCTCTGTAACCACTTAGCTGAGATCCTCCTCCCGCCGCTGGTGGGTGCGGAAGGCCCGCAGGGCGAAGCCCACGTAGTCGCCAAGTGTCGCTTCGGCGGACTGTATCCGCTTGGTGACCGAGGAGGGGGCAAGCCCAAGCTCAAGCGCGAGCTCCTTCCTGGCGCGGCCCTCCAAGTAGCACTGGTCGATGAGATAGCGGGCCTCCGACCCCAGGCAGCTGTCCATGGCCTCCCGCAGGGCGATGACAGAGAAGCGCAGCTCCTCCGAATTGTCCCCGCCGCCCACAAAGGAGAGGGGCAGCAGAAGCGGATTGGTGCCGGGGTCGGCAAGGTCGTCCATATCCTCCAGGGCGACCTGCTCCACAGGGGGAGGCTTGGCAAGCCGGTATCTGCCTGCCTGCTTTTTGAGGTTCATACCAATCACCCCCTCCCCGTGACCGTCGGCAACGACCTGTCCTCACTGCGGATGAACTGATCGCCAGCTGTGGTAAAGCTCTGGAGATCAGGGGCGTCGGTCTTGCAGTGGAGCCACTCCAGCGGATTGGTCATCGTGCGGTCATTCGCCAGCGCCGCCGTCCCCCTGAGAAAGCTCGACGTGTGAACCGTAGGACTGTGGAGGGGGTGGAGCACATCCCTGTCCGCCTCCAAATGAAGGTGGCGGGCCATCTGGAGCATGCCGGTGTTGCCGTAGCTGCCCAGACGGGTGTCCTTTGTCACGGCTTGACCCGCGCTGACAAACATCGTCTCCAGATGGAAATAGCGGAACACCACATCACTCGCCCTGCAGTCGATTCTGTGCAGGGCGGAGTGGTACTGCACCACCACAACATTGCCCACCACTCTGTCGTAACCGACCTCCACCACCTCGCCATTCCCCGAGGCGTAGACAGTGCGGTTTCCATTGGCGGATACCATGTCGCAGCCGTAGTGGACGAATCCAAACCGGGAAGCGTAGGCGGAGGTTTTCCAGCTGGCGGTGAGCTTGCAGTCGTTGATGGGCAGAATCAGTTTCTGACCCACTCTCTGCACGGTTTCATTTTTCATGGCTCGTCATCCTCCCCATTGTTTTTGTTTCTCAGCTGCAGGAGCAGCTTTCGCAGCACGGAGGGGATTGGAAGCCCCGCCTCCGCCACATTTTCCAGCACGGAAAGCCCCTCGTTGGCGATGAAAAAGGTGATGACAATTTCCCGCAGGGGGAAGTTCAAACCCACCAGGGTTTCGATAACGAAGGCCAGCGCCACAACCAGCAGGGTGAGCACCTTATGTGCGATCCCCTGAAAGCCGATTTCGCTGGATAGATTCTTGTTGCAGACTCCTTTCAGGAGCCCCGTCAGGTAATCCAAGGCTATGAGGGCGAGCAGCGCGGTGAGCAAGCTGTCAAGCCCGCCCAGCCAATAGGCCAGACAACCGCCCAGCCAGGCAGCCATACCCTTGATTGCCCATAGCAATTCTTTCATGAGATATCCATTCCTTTCAATATATGATGCACAGGAGGAGCGGGCCGGGGCGGCAGCCGATTCCCCCACAAAAGAAAATGCTTTTCCACATCCGTCGAGAGATATGGAAAAGCATAGTTATAGTATAGCATATATATTTGCGAAAATCAACATAATAGCAAATAATACTTACATTTGTTACAAAAAGAAGGCCGCCTGCTCGAGCAAACAGGCGGCCTACCGTTGGGAGGGTTGTGTCCCGCCGCCATGCGGCTGGCGGCGGGACACGGGGAAAAGAAAAGGGAAAAGAGGAAGGATTTTCTACCAAAAAGGGCTGGATACGCGCTCAGGCGTTTCCCTCACAATGCACCGCCGAAGAGGGGAAATCTTCGCGCTGTGAATGTCGCTCCCTTTTGGGTATGCCTCATATTACCACGACAGATAGAGAATAATTGTCGAAAAGTGGTGAGGCGTTTGACAAGTATTGGCGGGCATATCCATTCCTTGTTCTGTTCGGCAGCATTTTTCATTGATATTTGCGGCAGGGTGATATAGACTGTAGACAAAGACAGAGGAAAGGAATGATCACATGCAGTTCGATTTTATTACGGTTTACGTGGAGAAAATGGAGCCCATGGTGCAGTTCTACAGGGATTACCTTGGCCTTTCCCTGCTGCGGAGGCAAGCGATCGAGAATGGCGGGGAGCTGGCATTCTTTGGCGAAGAGGGGCAGCCCAGCATTGAGGTGATCTCCTCACCCGCCAACGCGGGGCGAAGCTATGACGGCTTTTCCATTGGAATTGCGGTGGAAAATTTGGACGAAGCGGTGGATAAGCTGGCCAAGCTGGGGCATCCCATCCACCGGGGGCCAATCTCCCCCTCGCCCGGAACCCGCTTTTCCTTCCTGCGCGATCCCAGCGGCATCGAAGTGCAGTTGATCGAACACAGCAGCTAGGACAAAGCCTATACCAACAGAGCCGACACCGCATTGCAGTGTCGGCTCTGTTGGGTTAAGGAGGCCGTGTCAAAGAGAATTGCTGTATCTGTTCGGGGTGCTGTCTGAAATTGATTCTTCGAGCCAAAGTGCTGTCAAGCTATACTTTTGCCGTAGGCAGCCGCTCCGACTGGACATCTGCCATCCGGGAAATTTCCTGTGCCGCCATCTGTGTCCGCTGCTGAAGGGCACTCAACTGAACAGCCTGAGCGATAGCCAAGGTCAGAACCACGGTCACAAAGAATAACGCGACCATATAGCGCAGTCTGCTCCGCCTTGCAGCGGCTATCTGCCGCTTGGTAAGGGGGTTGACGTGAAGGGATAGGTTCGGGCGACGCGCGGGGACGCGTTCTCTCGGCTGGGCTACCTGATAGGCCTGTGCGTTCATGGCGCATCCTCCTTTGCGTTGTTGGCGAAACTCAAAACTTCAATTGAATCGAATTTGAATATAGTATACTTCGGAGGAGGCGAAAAGTCAATAGGAATTTCGATATTATTGAAAATATTTCATTTACCCTTTACTCACGGGGAATATTGTGTTATTTTATTGATAAAGAAATTGAAACACGAGGATATTGTCCCCCGAATTTCGAGCGGACTGAATTTTCAAATCAGCCTTGTGCATGGAAGCAGAAGAAAGGAATGAATCACATCATGACCTTTGGCAGCAGGCTGCGGGATGCCAGAAAACGCCAGAAGCTCACCCAGAAGGATCTGGCTCTGCGCATTGGCGCAAAACATAACTCCGTGAGCAACTGGGAGAACGACCAGAACACCCCGGACACCGCTACAATAGAGACGCTTTGCGGCGTTTTGGAGCTGACCCCCAATTTCCTGCTGCTCGGCAGGGAGGAGGTGGGCGGCGAGGCCGCCGGTGACCGCGTTTCCCGGCGGGAAAAGGAGCTGCTGAGCAAGTACCGCTCCCTCTCAGAGGGAGACCGCAGCGCCATTGACACCCTGCTGGATCACTACTGCGCAATGGCGTCCCCCGCTCCGGCGGTGCAGCCGGTGGTACTTCCCCCTGTGCTGGAGCTGGTCACGGGCCGCATCTCCACCCAGAGCGTGGCGGCGGGCCGGGGCACCTACCTGGACGATGAGAGCATGGATATCATCCGCCTGGTGAAGAACCCCTCCACTCAGCGGGCTGCCTTCTATGTGCCGGTTGAGGGGGACAGCATGGAGCCCAAATTCCACGATGGCGACATCCTCATGGTGGAGGCGGGCACGGTTCGTATGGGAGAGATCGGCATTTTCACCTTGGACAACAACGGCTATGTCAAGGTGTGCGGCGATGGGGAGCTGATTTCCCTCAACCCCGCCTACGACCCCATTCCCATGAACGAGGAAATCCGCTGCAACGGCCGGGTGATGGGCGTGCTTGATCCCGACTGGATTGTGGAGGAATAGACGAGATAATAAAAGCCCGGGCTATCATTAGCCCGGGTTTTCTTCGTATCCTTGGCAAATAAGGCTAGAGCCAAACGGAAAAATAGCCGTACTCGTGAGTGCCGCTGCCGTGGTGGAGCTTGCCTTCTGCCCGCAGCTCCAAAAAGGCTTGCGCCATATCGGCGAGAATTGTCTCGGGAACATCCAGGCTGTGGTGGGCGGGAAAGACCTTCTTCACAGGCAGTTCAGCTACCTTTTGGATAGAGTCCAGATATGCCGCGGGATCGGTTGAGGGGTAATAGGCGAACAGGGTGCCGATGTAGACCAAATCGCCGGTAAAGAGGTAGCCCCGATCCCTTTCGTAAAAACACATGTGCCCCGGGGAGTGGCCCGGCGTGTGGAGAACCTCAAGCTGCCGCCCGCCGATGTCGAGGCGCTCGCCGCCCCGCAAAATCCTTGTGGGCACGCCCTGAAAGAACTCGTACCGCTCCACGTCAAAGCCTTCGGGCAGGTCGCAGCCCTCCACGACATAGGCCTTGATCTGCTCCATGGAGAGGGGGAATTCCCCGTTCAGCCAGCCGAGTTCCGCCTCATGTGCGTAGAAATCTGGGAAATATTTGTGCCCGCCGATGTGATCCCAGTGAACATGGGTGGCGACGGCGATGATCGGCTTGTCCGTCAGCCGGTCGACCTGCTCCCGGATATTCTCAATCCCCAGTCCGGTGTCGATCAGGAGGCTGTGGTTTTCCCCGTTCAACAGGTAGCTGTGAGATTCCTCCCAATGCCGATATTCGCTGATGCAGAAGGTGCTGTCGTCGATTTGCTCGATGGTAAACCAGTCGCTCATATCAGCTGCAAAGCTCCGCGATTACCTGTGTGAAGATGCGGGCGGAGAGGAGCAGCTCGTCGATCACGGCGAACTCGTCCGCGCCGTGCATGTTATTTTTGGTTTCGGGCAGGGCGGCTCCGAAGGCCACGCCGTTTTTCAAATCATGGACATAGGTGCCGCCGCCGATGGCGATGCACTCGCCCTCCCGACCGCTGTAGGCCTCGTAGCAGGCCAGCAGGGTGCGGACAAAGAGGGAGTCCCCCGACACGTGGTGAGGAGGATCCATCTCGGCGTCGGCCAGCTGCAGACCCTTTGCGGTGCAGTTTTTAGCCAGGGGAGCTTTCATGTTGCCGTCGTTGGAGGCGAGGGAGCAGCGGCTGTCGAACTGGGCCTCCAGCCTGCCGTCGCCCATCTCCAGCATGGTCAGGCAGATGGTGAGGTCGCCCGCGATGTCGTCGTGCATGTTCACCCCGGCGGCCTTTCCCAGCCAGTCCCCGTGGGGGAAGAGCTCGGCCAGCCCCTTCAGCCTCTGGTTGCCCTCACTGTCGGACAGGGGCAGAGCGGCCAGCAGATCCAGCAGGGCGGTGAGGGCGTTGTTGGCGTCCTCCGGCTCGGCGGCGTGTCCCGCAGTGCCATGGGAGAGGACTTCGACCGCATCATCCTTGTTCACAGCGGTGAAGCTCACGCCCGTGCGGCTGGCCGCGGCCTTCAGATAGGGGTCGAGCTGGTCGGGGGAGAGCCCCTCCACCACCGCCCAGGCCCGGTCGGGGATGACATTGATCTTCACCCCGCAGCGCACGCTCCCCACCCGGGGCAGCTCGCTGTCCTCCAGGTAGATGGCAGTGATGGGCGCCGCGAAGCGGCCCTTTTCCACATTGATGACGGGAAAGGAGGCGTCGGGGGTGAAGGTCATGGGGGCCTCGGGCTCTGTGCCATAGTAGTGCTCGATGTCGCTGCTGCCGCACTCCTCGTCGGTTCCGAGAATCAGCCGCACATTTTTGGTCAGGGGAATGCCCAGCTCTTTCACAGCCTTCATGGCCCACAGCCCGCAGACAGCGGGGCCCTTGTCGTCGGCGGTACCCCGGCCATAGAGCTTGCCGTCCTTTTCCACCGGCTCGAAGGGCTGGGTGACTGTCCAGTCCTCGGCGGGGGCGGGGACAACGTCCAGATGGGCCAGGATGTCCAGCTGCTTTGGCAGGGCGGTGTCAAAATCCACCGCGCCCACGTAGCCGTCATAGTTCTTGATGGCAAAGCCCATCTCATCCGCCATGTGGAGAGCCTCTTCCAGGGCGGCGGCGGGGCCCTCGCCATAGGGCATGCCGGGCAGGGCTTCGCCACGGGGGCTGGGGATGCGGATCAGGCGGCAGACGGAATCCAGAAATTCCGCCCTGTGCTTGTCAAAATAGGCATCAATTTGCTCTTTATACTGTTTCATTGGGAATCATCCTTTCCAATTTGTCGTCGCCTCCCCATTATACTACCCTTGGAGGAGAGGGACAACCGCTAATTATTGCCAATTCGCAAAATAAGTACAAAAAAGCGCGGGATTCTTCTATCCCCACACGGTGCTACACTGCTACAATACTGGCAATGGTGCAGACATATACCAAACCGGGAAGGAATGAATAAAGATATGGACATGAAAAAATGGGTGGAGAGCCTCAAACAGCCGGGCCCGAAAAAGGCAATGCCAATCCTCTCTTTTCCCGCCATCCAACTGCTGAATATCGGGGTGAAGGAGCTGATTATGGACAGCGACTTGCAGGCCAAGGGGATGAAGCTGGTGGCGGAGCGCACCGACGCGTCGGCCGCCGTGAGCATGATGGATTTGTCGGTGGAGGCCGAGGCCTTCGGCTCCACCATCCGCTTTTCCGACGACGAGGTGCCCACCGTCATCGGCCACATCATCGAGACCGAGGAGGATGCCGAAAACCTGAAAGTTCCCGAGGTGGGGGCGGGCCGCACCGGCCTCTACATCGAGGCGATCAAAAAGGCGGCGGAGCTCATCACAGACCGCCCTGTGCTGGCCGGGGTCATAGGTCCCTTCTCTCTGGCAGGGCGTCTGCTGGATGTCTCCGAGGCCATGATTTACTGCTATGACGACCCCGACATGGTGCACATGGTGCTGGGGAAGGTGACGGAGTTTCTCACCAAGTATATCCTTGCCTACCGGGAGGTTGGCGCAAACGGCGTTGTGATCGCTGAGCCGCTTGCCGGTCTGCTCACCCCCGCCCTCAACGAGGAGTTTTCCGCCGCCTATGTAAAGAAAATTGTGGACGCTGTGCAGACCGAGGATTTCACCGTCATCTACCACAACTGCGGGGGCGGAACCATCCAGATGATCGACGGTATTCTGGAGATTGGGGCCTCCGGCTACCACTTCGGCAACGCCATCGACATGGCCGAGATGATGAAGCACATCCCCGACGGTGTGCTGGCTATGGGCAATGTCGACCCCTCCAGCGAGTTCCGCAACGGCACGCCGGAGTCCATCCGGGAGGCCACCCACAAGGTGATGGACGCCTGCTGCAAGTACCCCAACTTCCTCATCTCCTCGGGCTGCGATATCCCGCCCCTCTCCGACTGGGACAATATAGATGCTTTCTTTGACGCTGTGAATGAGTATTATATGAGATAGTTTATCATCTAAAAAAGCAATGGCATGGGACTATCCCCATGCCATTGCTTTTTCACTGGTGAATATGCCGCTGGTTAACCTCGAAGAAGACACTTTCAATGGCAGTTCCTATTTCGGTTGCCGTGCCGTCCAGAGGCAATTTTCTGCGTATTTCCCTGTCATCTTTGTTGAGGCCAAACCCTCTTTTTTGCCGATACCAGTAGCAAAGATCAATTTCGCCTCTAAGCGTTACAATGATCATCTGCCGCTTTCGCTGGAATGCCAGGTAGCCTTTGCCGCCGGCAATGATTTTATAGGCCGGGGTGATTTCGTCGCGCTTCGCTTCGTCCAGCACGGGCTGGAGTTTCATGTCGTTCCAGACACCCAGCAGGCAGGCGCCGATGTCGGCGGGGGAATAGGGGGGATGCAGCTCCCTGTAATAGCTTGTTTCCATGCCGAATCCAGCTTTTGTGTACAGCGTGGGAATAAAACAGATGCTCCCTTTGTCGTCTATAAAAACCTGTATGCTGTGCGGATTCACTTTGTCATTCATTCTGCGCCGCAGGTTTGCGAATGAAGGTCAGCACCACAAATGCGACCACGCTGAAGGCCAGCACCGCCACGAAAGAGGTGAGGTATCCCCCGCTGCTCTCCCGCAGGTTGCCCGCAAGGAGAGGCCCCAGCACGGCGCCGGGAATCATGGCTGCGCTACAAACGGCGTAGTTGGTGGAGAAGTAGCGGGTGCCATAGAAGCTGCTGGCAAAAATCGAGCTGGTGGTGGGTGCGCTGCCGTAGCAGAGCCCGGTGATGATATATCCCACGATCAGCAGCGGGATGTTGCCGACCCAGGCGGCGGCGACCAGCAGCGCGGCGGCGACAAACATATAGATGGTTGAGAGCCGCATGCTCAGCTTGAGGCCCTTTTTATCGCAGACAATTCCTGTCAGGATGCGGCCAATGCCGTTAAACAGGGAGAGGATGCCCGCTGCGAGGGCCCCGAAGGCGGGGGTGGCTCCCAAATCCTGGGCGAAGTTGGAGGCGTGGCCGATGACCATTAACCCGCCCGCCATCACCAGGGTGAACCACACGATGTAGAGCCAGAAAGGCGCGCCCGCCAGCACCTTGGAGAGGGGGACATCCTTCACGGAGCTGGCAGCCTTCTGCCCGGTGGCGGAAAGCTCCTTGGGAACGGGGCCAACAACCAGGCTGCCCAAGCCCACGATGACCGCGAAGGCAATGCCGAACCAGAAGAACACGGTCTGCCAGCCGATGCGCTCCATCAGCCATTGGGCCAGGTTTGTGAGCAACAGCCCACCCAGGCCGAAGCCCATCATGAGAATGCCCGAGGCGATGCCCCGGCGCTCGGGGAACCAGGCCACAATGCTGCTGACCAGGGCGTTGTTGGCGACTCCCACGCCAAAGCCTACAAAGACGCCGTAGAACAGGTAGAGCTGCCAGGTTTGGGTGATGCGGGAGCAGAGGAGGAAGCCCGCCAGCAGGAAAGCCGCGGACAGCAGCATGAGCGACCATTTGGGCAGCTTGGCGCTGAGGAAGCCGCAGACGATGAGCCCTATGACAAAGAAGGCGATGCTGATGGTGAAGGTGAGGGAGGTCTCGGAGCGGGCCCAGCCGAAGGTATTCTCCAGCGGTGCGGCAAAGACCGACCAGGCGTAGATCAGTCCCAGAAATAGCATGACCACCGTTCCCACGGCGAGATTGACAATGCGCCGGACTGCTGTGTTCCTCATTTGAAGCTTCCTTTCCCAAAAGAAAATAATTGCATGGGCGAAATTTTAGCACACAAAATCGCTAAAGTCAACAGGATTTCTTGACACAACCCGGCAAACTCTCTATAATTACTGTACTGATCAAAATGATAGAGGAGGAGCACAGCTGTGAAGTACTGTCAAAGCTGCAACGCCGTAAACTACAACGATGCGGATCGCTGCCGCGTCTGCAATGCACCCTTTTCCGCTTCGCAGCAGGAGAATGCAGCGCCGCCCACAATGCCTGCATCGCCCCAAACTCCCCCCTCTCCTCCTCCATCCCCCCAGCAGCCGCAAGGCCAGCCAATCCCGAGCCAGCAGCCCTACGGCTACCAGCCCGCGCCTCCTCAAAATCCCTACGCCACCTATCAGTACAGGCCCCCTGCGGCGCCACCTGTCAAAGCGCCCAACCACGTTGTCGCCGGGCTTCTGGCTCTCTTCACCGGAGCATTCGGCGGACACAAGCTGTATCTGAAACGCAACGGGCAGTTTGTACTTTACCTGCTGTTCTGCTGGACGACCATCCCTTTCTTCGTCAGCATTCTGGAGGGGATCCGCTACTTCTGCCTCACCGACGCCCAGTTTCAGGAGAGCTACGGGCCCAAGCGGCCTGTCAATCCCAACATACCGGCCCCCACGAATTATTACAGATGAGCAAATACACGGCAATCGGAACTTCCCGGTTGCCTTTTTTCTTTGAATTTGCAAAAACAAATGTTTACAAGTTGCCCGGTTTGTGCTAGAATGATTGCAGTAATTTCGATTATATCGAAAAAGGCGGTGGGACGGGATGCTGGCAAAGCGCGGCCAACTGAATAAGGAGGAGAAGCTGGTCATCCTCACCGAGAGCGCCAAATACGATGTGGCCTGCACCTCCAGCGGCTCCAGCCGGGAGGCCAAGCCCGGTCTGCTGGGCAACACGGTGTCGGGAGGGCTCTGCCACTCCTTCGCGGCGGACGGCCGCTGCATCAGTTTGCTGAAGGTGCTGTTCACCAACTACTGCACCTTCGACTGCGCCTACTGCCCCAACCGCCGCACCAACGATGTGCCCCGCGCAGCCTTCACCCCCGACGAGCTGGCGGATATTGTCATCAACTTCTACCGCCGCAACTTCATCGAGGGGCTCTTCCTCAGCAGCGGCGTGCTGAAATCACCCGACTACACCACCGAGCTGATGATCAAGGCCATCGAGATTCTGCGGAAGAAGTATCTGTTCAACGGCTACATCCACGCAAAGGCGATCCCCGGAACCTCCCCGGCACTCATCACCCGGCTGGGCCTGCTGGTGGACAGGATGAGCGTCAACCTGGAGCTGCCCAGCGAGGAAAGCCTCAATCGCCTCTGCCCCGACAAGCCCCGGAAAAACATCTTGGGCCCCATGGGGCAGATCAGGGAGACCATCAACGAAAACAAGCACGATCTGGCTGTCTACCGCCACTCCCCCAGCTTTGTGCCCTCCGGCCAGGCCACCCAGATGATCATCGGCGCCACACCCGAGACCGACTTCCACATCGTGCGGCTGGCCGAGAGCCTCTACAAAAAGTACCGGCTGCGCAGGGTGTTCTACTCCGCCTATATCCCGGTGGCGGAGCACGCGCTGCTTCCCTACAACCAACCTGTCCCGTTGCTGCGGGAGCACAGGCTCTACCAGGCGGATTTTCTGCTGCGTTTCTATGGCTTTTCCGCCGACGAAATCCTGGACGAGGGACACCCTCACCTTGACCCTCTGCTGGATCCCAAGTGCAATTGGGCGCTCAATCACCTGGAGCAGTATCCGGTGGAGGTGAACAGGGCCGACCCCGAGCTTCTGCTGCGGGTGCCGGGCATGGGCCCCAAAAGTGTAGAGAAGATCATCGCCGCCCGCCGCACCACCCGCCTCACCTTCGAGGATCTCAAAAAGCTGCGTGTCGTGCTGCGCAGGGCGGTCTACTTCATCACCTGTGACGGCAGGATGATGCCGGGAGTGAAATTGCAGAGGGAATATATCTATCACAATCTGCTGGCGGACAACAGCCGCTCCCCGGCAGGGATGCCCTTTACCCCGCCCGCAGAGCAGCTGTCGCTGTACCACGCGAGCCACGAAAGCGGATCAGCGTTCCCACAGCTGCAGGCGGCGGGAATATAGAAGGAGAACCCCATGCAGAACAATCTCGCCTATATCTACGACGGCAGCTACGAGGGCTTCCTCTGTGCCGTGTTCGCTTCCTACACCGAAAAGGAGCAGCCCGCTCTCATCGCGGTGGAGGAAAACCTCCAGGTCACCTTTGGACAGGAGCTGCGCCGCATTGAAACAGATGGGGAAAAGGCCGCCAGGGTGGAGGCCGGATTCCGCAAAAAGGTGGGCGAGGGCCCTCTGGAGAACTGCGGCACCGGCTTTCTCTCCTGCGAGCCGGAGTGGGAGATGGCGGTGTTTCGATACATGCGGCTGGGCTTTGCGGTGGGGGAGAAGATCATCGACATGCTGCCCCACCCGGACGTGCTGCCGCTGAACAACATCTGCAAGGCCATCCGGGGGGAGGCGCACTTCACCAACGAGTTCGCCCGCTTCGCCCAGATGGACAACGGCGTTTTTTTTGCGCGCATCACCCCCAAAAACAACGTGCTCCCGCTGGTCATGCCCCACTTTGCCGCCCGGTTTGCCGTGCAGCCCTTTGTCATCTACGACACTGTCCGGCAGCTGGCGGGCATCTTCGACACCAAGGGCTGGCAGCTTATGGAGACCGATGGCGCCCCCACACCCAAAAAGGCGGAGGGGGAGGAGGGCTGGACGGAGATGTGGAAGAGCTTTTACAACGCCATCGCCATCAAGGAGCGGCTCAACCCCAAGCTGCGCCGCTCCAACTGCCCCAAGCGCTATTGGCAGAACATGCCCGAGATGCCGGTGGACATCTACCGCCGCGGCAATTAGCGCAAAAAACAGACAGCGCTCACCTGTGTCCGCGTATGAAAATGCGCGGTCTTTTCTTTTCTGTCAAATTTTGCTACTGAAATCCATACCGATATGATATAATTGACTGCGACTACTAATTATTATGGCTGAAAGGACGGTCATGTTGATGGGAATCAATCCCAGCCCGAATATCATACAGCGCAAGGAGGGTTGCTTTCCCACCGGAACCCAAAGCGAAATCTGGCTTGCAGGAGGCTGCTTCTGGGGCCTGCAGGAGTATCTTGACCGGGTGGAGGGCGTTTTTTGCACCAATGTGGGCTATGCAAACGGCCAGACCCTCAACCCCACCTACGAGCAGGTCTGCTCCCACACCACAGGCTACGCCGAAACCGTGCATGTGGTGTACGACACGGCGGTGATCAGCCTTTCCTTTTTGCTGGATTTGTTCTACAAGGCCATCGACCCAACTTCTCTCAACAGGCAGGGGGGCGACATTGGGGAGCAGTACCGCACAGGCATTTACTATGGGGACGCCGCCGACCTGCCGGTCATCGAGGCATCTATCGGCAGGCTTGCCGAAAAGCTGGACAAGCCGGTCGCCATTGAGGTGAAGCCGTTGGACAACTACTACCTGGCCGAGGAATATCATCAGGATTACCTGAAAAAGACGCCCGGCGGCTACTGCCATATTCCGCAAAAGCTATTCTCCTATGCCTCCACCGCACGGGAGTACCGCGCTCCCGATGAGGGGACGCTGCGAAACAGCCTCACCCCCCTCCAGTACGAGGTGACCCAGAACAGCGCCACCGAGCCGCCCTTTCAAAACGAGTACAACAGCAATTTCCAGCCCGGTATCTATGTGGATATCACTACCGGCGAGCCCCTCTTCCTCTCCACCGACAAGTTCGAGTCGGGGTGCGGGTGGCCGGCGTTTTCCCGACCGATCAGCGATGCGCTGTTGGAGCAGCGGGCCGACACCACCTACGGCATGTACCGCACCGAGGTGCGCAGCAGCACGGGGGATGCGCATTTGGGCCATGTCTTTGAGGATGGGCCTCCCGACCAGGGGGGACTGCGCTACTGCATCAACAGCGCCGCCCTGCGTTTTGTCCCGAGGGCGGAGATGACGGAACAGGGCTACGGGCACCTGCTGCCATTGGTGGACGGAGAGACCGGACGACGCTAGGAGGAAAAGCAATGAAGGAACTGCTATTTGTCTGCTATCCCGGCTGTTCCACCTGTGGGAAGGCCCGGAAATGGCTGGAGGACAACAAAGTTGAGGTTACCTTCCGGGATATCAAGGAGGACAACCCCACAGCCGGTGAACTGGAAAAGTGGTGGAAGGCGAGCGGTCTTCCCCTGCGCCGTTTTTTCAACACCTCCGGCCTGCAATACCGCGCGCTGGAGCTGAAGGACAAGCTGCCGGGGATGAGCGATGGGGAGCAGCTTGCCTTGCTTGCCACCGACGGTATGCTGGTCAAGCGCCCCATTTTGGTGGGGGAAAAGCAGGTGCTGGTCGGCTTCCGTGAAGAGGATTGGGCGAAAGCCCTTTAACAAGAGCAATCGATTAATTGAACCACGAAAGCCGGGCCCATATGGGCCCGGCTTTTTGCTTGCGCTTTGTGATTGACAGGCGCTTTGCATCTGTTCAATATTACAGAAAATTAACATTGATATTTGTGCTATTTAGATAAGTGGTCACAGGATTGATGTGCATACAGGCCAAATATCAAAGCGCCTTTCAATCGGCAATTGTAATCTCGCACAGAGGGGGATATCATAATAGTAGACAAGATGTACTAAATATACAGAATCGGTTTGAATGTACAGTACGGTCGGCGGAAATGAGAGCGCCATGAAAGAGTTTGAGTGGACAATTCAGGCTGAGTACGGCATTCACGCTCGCCCGGCAGGGTCGTTTGTCAATTGCGCCTCCCGGTTTGCATCCGACATCACGGTGTGGCTGGCCGATGGCAGCAAGCGGGCGGACGGCAAGCGTCAATTTTCCATGATGGGCCTGTCTGCCACGCAGGGAACGGCAATCCGCGTCAGGGCGGAGGGCGTCGATGAAGAAGAGGCGATCCATGAGTTGAAGGCCTTCTGCCGGGAGTTTTTCTAGGTAAACGATGATTGATGATCCGTCAGCAACCACGAGAATACGTCTGTGAATGGCTGTTTGGTTGCTTTAGTCAGCGTTTACCTTGTGCCGTTTAGGAGAGGAATGAGAAGCTTATGCAACTATCACATCGACAGGCACCCGCGCCAACCGTCGTAAATGAGAGCGGCCAATCCCAGTGGGAGCGGGAGCAGCAGCGGTTTTACCGCGCTGTAGAGAGGGCGACGCAGAAGCTGGAGAACCTCTCCGCACCCTTCGCGGCCCTTCAGCTGGAGCTGCTGGAGGATCGGGAATTCCTTGACTGTGCGGCACAGACCATCCTGCGTGAGCGGATATCGGCGGAGCGCGCGGTGCGCAGGGCGATGGGCTGCTACTGCCTGCTGCGGCTCTACGGGGAGGACGGGCTGACCAGGGAGCGGCGGGAAGCCTGCCAGGAGGCGGTCAGCCGCCTGCTCTATCTGCTGGCGCAAAGCGAGAGGGTTCCCGCAAGGCGTTCCCGATAGCCCGGCGACAAAATTCAGATATCTTCTTTCTTTTCTTTTCCCTTTTTCCCTTGCCTTACCAATGGGGCGCGCAGTTAACTGCGCGCCCCTTTGGCTTTGCTTTGTTGCACTTACATTTAAGTTAGAAAGCGGGCGTGCAATGCCTCCATGGCCTCTGCGCCGTGGGGGGTGTCCACCAGCAGGCTGATGTCCACCTCGGAGGTTGTGATGAGGTGCACATGGAGGGGGACTTCCCGCAGGCAGTCCAGCACATCGGAAAAGACGCCGTAAAGCTGGGGCATCTCCGGCCCGTAGAGCTGGATTTTGCTGTTGCCGCTGCTGACCAGTGGGCGGATGCCCTGGTATCGCTCCCCCAATTCCTTGGAGAGGGCCAGCACCTTTACCATGTCGTCGTCGTAGCAGGTAAAGGAGAGGTCGACCTTACCGCCCACCGGCGCCGTCTGGGAGATCATGTCGATGATGATGCCCGCCCCCGAAAAGGCGGCGAAGATATCCGCCATCACCGGCAGCCGGTCGGGCAGGCCCTGCAGGGAAACCAGGGTGATATTTTCCCACAGGTTGAGCTTTGTGATGCCCTTCATTTAAGAGATCACTCCTTCGTTTACCAGATCCGCCATACTGTAGAGGCCGGGCTTTTTGCCCGCAACAAAGACGGCGGCGTTCACGGCCCCGGCGGCGAAGATGTCCTTGGACATTGCCTGATGGCTCAGGGTGACAACTTCGTCCTGCCCGGCAAAGATCACATCGTGCTCGCCGACAATGGTGCCGCCCCGCACGGAGTGGATGCCGATCTCATTTTTGGGGCGCTTCTCCCTGCGTTCGTGCCGGTCGTAGACATACGCGGTCTCCTCCGGCAGCTGGGAGGCCGCTGCATCCGCCAGCATCAGAGCGGTGCCGCTGGGGGCGTCCACCTTCTGGTTGTGGTGTTTTTCCACAATCTCGATGTCGAACTGCTCCCCCAGCACCCGGGTTGCCTGCTTGACCAGCTCGGTCAGCAAGCTGACGCCTAGGGACATGTTGGCGGAGTAGAATACGGGAACCGTGTCGGCCAGCGCTTTGACGGAGGCAATTTGCTCCTCCGAGAGGCCGGTGGTGGCCTCCACCAGGGGGAGCTTCCGGCTCCGGGCCAGGACTGTGAGGCTCGCCAGAGCGGAGGGATGGCTGAAATCGACGATGACGTCGGCTTCGATATTCTCATCCACAGAGGCTGCATCGGGGAAGACAGGGTAGCCCATCTGGGGCATGGCGGGGTCGATGCCTGCCGCAATGGTGCAGTTGTCTCTCTCTGCCACCATGGAGGTGATCACCCGGCCCATCTTTCCCCCGCAGCCGGAGAGTATAATTTTAGTCATATGCCAGTTCTCCTATACCAGTCCGTACTTTTTCAGACAGGCCAGCTGGCTTTCCCTTAAGGCGTCGCTCATCTCCACCAGGGGGAGGCGGCAGGGGCCGGCGTTCATGCCCATGGCGTTCATGGCCACCTTGACCGGGATGGGGTTGACGTCGCAAAAGAGGGCGTCCACCAGTGCGATGTACTCCAGCTGCAGGGCGGCGGACTCCTTGGTCTTGCCCTCGAACCAAAGCTGGCAGATGTCGTGGACAGGGCCCGGCGCAATGTTGGACATGACCGAGATGACCCCATGGCCGCCATAGGCCAGGATAGGGATGATCTCGTTGTCGTTGCCGGAGTAGACGCCCAGTTCGTCGCCGCAGAGGTCGACGGTGCGGGCCAGATTGACAATATTGCTGGAGGACTCCTTGGTGGCCACGATGTTGGGGTGGCGGGAGAGCTCCAGGTAAGTGGCGGGGGCGATGTCCATGCCGGTGCGGGAGGGGACGTTGTAGAGGATGACCGGCAGGTCGGTGGCGTCGGCGATAGCGGTGAAGTGGGCGACCAAGCCCTTTTGTGAGGTCTTGTTGTAGTAGGGAGACACGTGGAGCAGTGCGTCCGCCCCCATGGCCTTGGCCTCCTTGGAGAGCCAGACAGCGTAGTCGGTGTGGTTGCTGCCGCAGCCCGCCACTACGGGAACCCGCTGGTTGGTGCGCTCGACCGCCACCCGGATGCAGTCCAGATGCTCCGCATCGCTCATGGCGGAGGCCTCGCCGGTGGTGCCGCAGATGATGATGGCGTCGGTGCCGTTTTCAATCTGCCAGTCGATCAGCTCGCCCAGCCTGTCGTAATTGATGGAAAAATCCGGGTTCATGGGGGTGACAATGGCGACCCCTGCCCCGCGGAAGGCTGTCTTCTTCATGGGATTCTCCTTCTTCCTTTGTCTACTAGGTAAGATTGCGCAGCAGGATAAATGCGGCGGCCGCCAGGATGATGACCAGCACGACGGCGATCCATTTACCGCCCCTTTTCGTCTCAATCTCAGGGCCGGGATACTGCTTTTCCCTGTGGGGAGACTCTCCGGGTGTCGCTGCAGGCAAGGGAGGAATTGAGCTCGACAGCGCGTCGACATAATCCTTTGCCTCTTTCAGACCCACTCCGGTCTGCTCCCTGTACAGCTTGATCGCCGCTATTTTTTGGCCCTGGGCCAACAGCTGCTCCACCTCGTTCATGACCGCTCCACCGGCGTGTAGTTGATCTCCGCCTTCTGGTCGGTGGCCTCGATTTTGAAGATCACGGGGCGGAGGCCGTCGTTGAAGCTGCAAATCGCGACGCCGGGTTTTCGTATCCAGTCTCCGTAGTAGAACAGGCCGCCGGATGCGCCGTGGGAGAGGGCGAATACGTATTGATAGATCGCCTTCCAGGCCTCATCACAGAAGCCCTCGGGTTTGGCATAGTCGGCGTAGTAGACCTGGCCCTTTTCGTGCATGGGACAGGTGCCGAGACCCTCCGCGCCGTACTCCTCCGCCAGTTCTCTGTCCAGAGTTGTTTTCAGCACCGTGATTTTACATTGATTCATTTTGACTCCTTCTGTTGTGTGGGTGGAGCGTCAATCCAGCCAGCCCTGGTCGGCCAGCAGCTCGGCCATGAGCACGCCGCCGCCCGCAGCACCGCGAATGGTGTTGTGGGAGAGGCTGACAAATTTCACATCGTACTGGCCGCTGGCGTCGGGGCGCAGCCTGCCTACCGACACCGCCATGCCGTTTTCCAGCATCCGATCCAGCTTGGCCTGAGGGCGGTTGTCCTCCTCAAAGTAGTGGAGGAATTGCTTCGGCGCGCTGGGCAGGTTCCGCTTCTGGGCTTCGCCCGCAAAGTCTTTCCAGCAGGCCTTGATCTCGTCGATGGAGGGCTTCTGCTTGAAGGTGGCATACACAGCGGCGGTGTGGCCGTTGCTCACGGGGACGCGCAGGCACTGGGCGGTGATGTTGGGGCTGTCTGCATCCACAATGGCGTCGCCCGCAATTTTGCCCCAGACCTTGAGGGGCTCCTGCTCGCTCTTTTCCTCCTCGCCGCCGATGAAGGGGATGAGGTTGTCAATCATCTCGGGCCAGGTCTCAAAGGTTTTGCCCGCGCCGGAGATTGCCTGATAGGTGCAGGCCAGCACTTTCTCCACCCCAAACTTCATCAGGGGGTGCAGGGCGGGGACATAGCTCTGGATGGAGCAGTTGGACTTGACGGCGATAAAGCCCTTTTTGGTGCCGAGCCGCCGTCTCTGGGCGGCGATAATCTCGCTGTGCTCGGGGTTGATTTCGGGGATGATCATGGGCACATCCGGGGTGTGGCGGTGGGCGGAGTTGTTGGAGATAACAGGGCACTCCAGCTTGGCGTAGCGCTCCTCCAGCGCCTTGATCTCCTCTTTTTTCATATCCACGGCGCAGAAGACGAAGTCGACGGCCTCGGCGATTTTTTCGGCGTCCGCCACGGCGTCCATGACCACGATGGATTTATATTTGTCGGGGAGGGGAGTCTCCATCTGCCAGCGGCCCTCCACAAGGGGGCCGTAGGGTTTCCCGGCAGAGCGGGCGGAGGCGGCCAGGATGGTCACCTTGAACCAGGGGTGGTTCTCCAGCAGCGCCAGAAAGCGCTGTCCCACCATTCCCGTGGCGCCGATGACGCCGACATTGTACGTTTTCATCGCGATCAAATCCCTTCCTATTGCTAAATACATATTGACAACAGCTATTCTTTCTTCGCTCAGGACGCGTATTTCTCATGAATACGCTTCGCTCGACATCATAGGTTGTCAATTGTATTTAGCGTATATAATGGTGTGTATAAACAAAAAATCCCGGCCAACAAGCCGGGAGAGCTACCGGCCTTGAAAACCGGACGCGCCTGCAATATAATGGGAAGGTGCCAGCAAATGGCCGCAAATTCGGTGAATGCCGAAGCTGCGGGTATTCTGCCAGACAGCGCTTCACCACACTTGCATGGTGACAGTTGCAGCCCTTTCGGATCTGCACCCAGGAAACGACAGCCGACGCCGCCCCTTCGGCGGAAAACCCTTTCCCCGGGGCGTTGGCATTCGGCTGCCCGTCCCCGCGTACTGATGATTCCCGCGCCTCTATCCGGTGTATTTGGCCCATCATACCATTCCCGGCGGAGGTTTGTCAATCAATAAAGCTGAAAAGAGGCCCCTTTTCCATGAAAACATCCGACTTCTACTACGATTTACCTGAGGAGCTCATCGCGCAGACGCCCCTGGAGCGCAGGGATTCTTCCCGCCTGCTGGTGTTGGACAAGGCTTCCGGAGCAGTGGAGCACCGCCATTTCTACGAGCTGCCGGAGCTGCTCCGGCAGGGTGATCTGCTGGTGCTCAACGACTCCCGGGTGATTCCCGCCCGCCTGTTCGGCAAGAAAATCCCCAGCGGGGGGGCCATCCAGTTTTTGCTGTTGGAGCAGAAAGGGGAAGACACCTGGGAGATTCTGGTCAAGCCCGGCCGCAAAGCCCTGCCGGGAGCCCGCTTCGACTTTGGGGGCGGCCTTCTCACCGGGGAAATTCTCGAGGTGGTGGAGGGGGGCAACCGCATCGCAAAATTCCACTATGAGGGGGAATTCTACGCCCTGCTGGATCAAATCGGCCAGATGCCGCTGCCGGAGTACATCCACGAGACGCCCGAGGACAAGGAGCGCTACCAGACCGTCTACGCGAAGCACCGGGGATCTGCCGCCGCGCCCACAGCGGGACTGCACTTTACGGACGGGCTGCTGGCGGAGCTCACGCAAAAGGGCATCGGGCACACCTTCGTCACCCTCCATGTGGGGCTTGGCACCTTTCGCCCCGTGAAGGTGGAGGAGGTTGCCGAGCACAAGATGCACAGCGAGCGCTACTATGTCCCGGAGGATGCCGCAAAAAAAATCGCCGCAACACAGGCGGCGGGGGGGCGCATCATAGCCGTGGGCACAACTGCCTGCCGCACCCTGGAATCGGTTGGGAAGGCGAACGGCGGGAAAATCGTCCCCGGCGGCGGGGAAACCGACATCTTCATCTATCCCGGCTACGAGTTTTCGGTGGTGGAGGGTCTCATCACGAACTTTCACCTGCCCGAGAGCACCCTGATCATGCTGGTGTCCGCCTTTGCGGGATACGAGCACACCATGGAGGCCTACCGCCGGGCGGTGGAGGAGCGCTACCGTTTTTTCAGCTTCGGGGATGCAATGCTGATCGCGGAGAAGTGAAGGGCAACATTACAGCACACTGAGTCTTCCCGTTTCGGGATCCATCATAAAGCCGCAAACGGTGATGTCCGCCGGTATTAGCGGGTGGTTTTTGATCAAGCTTACCGTTTCGGCCACAGATGTTTCCGCGTCATCAAATCCCCTCAGCCACTTGTGTACATCGATGCCCGCGTACTGAAGCATGTCGATTTTGTCCTGCGGGATATTTCTGTGGAGCATTTTCTCTATCATTCGGGAGGGCTCCAATCCCTGCATCCCGCAACCGTAGTGGCCGATCACCATAATTTCCTGCACGCCGAGCTCGTAGATGGCAACCAGTATGCTGCGCATCACGCTTCCAAAGGGATGGGTGACCATTGCACCGGCATTTTTGATGATTTTAATGTCCCCGTTTTTGAAACTTAGCGCCGCCGGCAGCAGAGTTGTAAGCCTTGTGTCCATGCAGGAAAGAACGGCTATTTTTTTCGTTGGATACCTTGTCGTTTCAAACTCTTTATACTGTTCGCTGTCGACAAAGTTTTGATTGTATTCCAGGATTTCATCAATGGATGACATTGTCCCCTCCTTTGATATGCGGAGCTTCTTGTCGAGCGCTAAACAACCCGAACCCCTATCATCTTTGCGATTTCAACTGCCTGCATCATCTCAACTTTTGCACCCCGCAATTCGGCGCAAGTGTCTGAAACCGCTATGCCATCTATTTGGCAGCTTGACAAGTCGACGTTGCGGAGCTTCGTATTGAAAAAGTCTGCTTTTTCAAAATTGACGTTATCGAATGTTGTTTTCTTGATTTTCATCTCAGACAAAAAGGATTCTCTAAAATCACTGTCGCTCACGGTACAGTTATCCCAAATGGCGTTGACACAGTTGGCGTACTGCAAAATGCTGTCTTTGACAATGCTTCCCTGAAATTTGTTATCTACAAAATGGCATCCCTGCGCTTTGCAATTGACAATCTGGCTGTTCTTCCAGTAGCTGTCGGTAAATTTGCAGTTTGAAAAATCGCAGTTCTGGAAAACCGAGTTTAAGAAGTACGCTTTTTCAAACAGGCAATTGGTGAACTTACAGTTTGTGAAAGCAGCTGAATGAAATTCTATTGATGTGCAGTCGACATCCATGACCGTCTCATTGTCGTATTGACTGTCTTCTATGGTAACATCATTCATCCGTGCATCATACAGAATCTCTTCTAACATATTTTTTACCCTTCTTATTCATTGGAGCGGTAGGCGCTTTTAACGTGCCCCCACCGGCTCCCGGTAGGGCGCCCTTCTGCTCTGGCAGTTCTCCCGCCTGCACAGGCTGCAGGTGATAAACTCCGCGTCGGATGGATACAGAATGCCGGAGACCGACTTGGTGGGCAGCATGAGAAAGCCATCGGTGAGTTGTACGCCGATATCCCTCTCCACATCCCCGAGCAGGCCGAAGAGGAGCTTCTGCTGGGCGATGGGCCAGGTGTCCAGATTGCCGGAGCCGGGGCTCATGGAGGCCAGCTTCTGAAAGCCGTAGCGCTCCCGCAGCCGACCGATGAACTGGGTGCGGGCCTCGCCCAGAATCATCTCCTTGAGCATGTCCAGCCAGAGGGAGACAAAGTAGTCCTGCTCCAAGTGGCTCCACTCGTCCACCTCGGTGCCGCAGGTGACAACATAGGCGAACACCTTGTGCGCGCCCGCCTCCCGCAGGTTGCCCGCGAGAATTTCGCTCTCGAAGGGGATGCCGTCAATCACGGCGGAGTCCTCTCCGATATTGCCCACGTCGCACAGCCCGTAGAGCGCCTTGGGGCGGGCCAGCTCCAGCGCCTTCGCCCGATTTTCCAGCATCAGCTGGATGTCCTCCTCCTCGGTGAGGCAGAGCCTTTCTATCATTTTATCCTCGGGGAGAGAGACTGTGAAATCGTCCATCACAAAGCGATCAGTCATGATAACCTCCATGCCGCCGATGGCGGCCCAGCGCAATCCTTTGCCTACAGAACCAGCTCGTACAGGTAGAACCACTTGAGATGCTCATAGGGTAACCCCAGATTCACCTTTGATACCCGGCGGTAGCCGCACCTCTCGTAAAGGGCGATGGCGGTGGTGTTGTGCTCCGAGACATCCAGGCGGACAGTCAGGGCTCCCGTCTGCCGGGCGTGCTGCGCGGCAAAGTCCATCAGGGCCTGTCCCACGCCGTGACCGAGCCAATCCGGGTGCAGGGCCAGTGTGTGGATGACGACTGCATCCTCCTCAGGGCAGTCGATTCCCCAGGGCTCACCCCTGTAGGCCTCCTCCGGCAAATGGTTGAGGACGACGGTTCCGGCAATCGGGCCGCCCGCCCTCTCCCTGGCCACAAAGAGGGTGCCCTCGCTAATTCCGGCCCGGGCGGTCTCGGCGGTGGGGTAGATGCCCTTTCGCCAGCCGGGGTAGTTCACGGTGGCCTCCAGGTGGTCGATCAGATCGTCGTAGAGGGTGGAGAGCTCCTCTTGATCGCCTGCGGTTCCCTTCGTAATTTGCATAATCATAACCATTCCTCAGTTTTCCAAAGTATACAACTTGGTGTGGAAATAATCAATAATGGGCTATCTTTTGTTTTATCGCTTTGCTAGGATGGAGTCAGAATCCGAGAAAGGGAGGACAGATATGGAAAAATACAAAGATGTCGACCTGGGTCAGGTCAGGTTTTCGGAGGGCTTCTGGAGCGATTACCGCCAGCTGGTGCGGGATACCGTCATCCCCTATCAGCACGAGATCCTGTGGGATAATATCCCCGGGGCGGAGCCCAGCTACGCGGTGAACAACTTTCTCGTCGCCGGAGGGGCGAAGGAGGGGAAATTCGGCGGCATGGTCTTTCAGGACAGCGACATCGCCAAGTGGCTGGAGGCGGTGGGCTACAGCCTGAAGACCAATCCCGATCCGGCGCTGGAGGCCCAGGCCGACCGCATCATCGACCTGGTGGCAAAGGCCCAGCTGCCCGACGGCTATGTGAACACCTATTATATCTTGAACGGTATTGAAGACCGCTTCACCAACCTGGCGGACTGCCACGAGCTCTACTGCCTTGGGCACATGATCGAAGCCGCGGTGGCCTACTACGAGGGAACAGGCAAGCGCGCCCTGCTGGATGTGGTCTGCCGCTTCACCGACCTGATCGACTCCCTTTTCGGCCCGGAGGAGGGCAAGACGAAGGGCTACCCCGGCCACGAGGAGATCGAGCTGGCCCTCTTCAAGCTGTACCACGCCACCGGGGAGGAGCGCTACCTGCGATTGGGGCAGTTCTTCCTGGAGGAGCGGGGCAGGCAACCCTACTTCTTCGACGAGGAGTGGGAGAAGCGGGGAAAAAGCCGCCACTGGGGCGGCAATGCGCGGCCCGATCCCCCCTACACCCAGGCCCATCTTCCGGTGCGGGAGCAGACGGAGGCGGTGGGCCACGCGGTGCGGGCGGTCTATCTGTACACCGGCATGGCCGACCTGGCGGCAGAGACCGGCGATGCGAGCCTGCTTGCGGCTTGCCGCACCCTGTGGGATAACATCGTGAAAAAGCAGCTCTACATCACGGGGGGCATTGGCCAGACCAGCCTCGGTGAGGCCTTCACCTTCGACTACGACCTGCCCAACGACACCGTCTACGCCGAGACCTGCGCCTCCATCGGCCTCATCTTCTTCGCCCACTCCATGCTGAAAAGCGAGATGGACTCCAACTACGCCGACATCATGGAAAATGCCCTCTACAACACAGTGATAGCGGGCATGGCGAGGGACGGCAAGCACTTCTTCTACGTCAATCCCCTGGAGGTGTGGCCGGAGGCTTCGGAGAAGGCACCCATCCGCCACCACGTAAAGCCCCGGCGGCCGGGCTGGTACGCCTGCGCCTGCTGTCCGCCCAATGTGGCGAGGCTGCTGGCCTCCCTGGGCAAGTACATCTACACCCAGGACGACGACACCGTCTACACCCACTTGTATGTGGGCGGAGAGGCCGACTTCCAGCTGAAAGACGGCGCAGTGACCGTCGCAGCCGAGACCAACTACCCCTGGGACGGCAAGGTGACCTTCACCGTAAAGAAGGCGGATGGCAAAGCAAATCTGGCCTTCCGGATGCCCGGCTGGTGCGCAGCTCCTTCCGTGAGTGTGAACGATACGCTGGTGGAGGCCAAAGCGGAGAAGGGCTATCTGTACCTGCAGGAGCAGTGGAAGGCGGGAGACGTGATCACACTGGATTTCCCCATGGAGGTCAGGGTGATGGCGGCCAACCCCCTTGTAAAGGCGGACGCGGGTCGGGTGGCCCTCATGCGCGGGCCGCTGGTCTACTGCCTGGAGGAGACCGACAACGGCGGGAATCTCGCGGCCCTCAGCCTGGACACACAGGCGGAGAGGGAGCTTGTGTGGGAGGAGTCCCTCCCAGGCGGCGGCTACGCCATCAAGACGGCGGGCTTCCGGGACGAGGTGGCGGACGACTCCCTCTACTACGAGGCGAAGGATTTGAACTGGAAGCCCGTGCCCCTCACCTTTGTGCCCTACTACCTGTGGGGAAATCGAAAAGAGGGCGAAATGCAGGTCTGGATTCGGATTGGACAATAGCGGATGAAAGCAAAGGACTGGCTCATGAGCCAGTCCTTTGCTTGTGCAAATTGCTCCCTGCAATTTCGGCAAATCGACGAACCCTGTCGAAGACTAATCTTTCTGGAAAGTAGCGACAAAAATCTGCGTAAAGCCCTGTAACGATAGACATTACTTGATTTTTGGTCGACTTTCACGCGAAAGATTAGCCCAAAATGCTTGCAACCGGAAGGGAATCCTGTATAATGGAAATGGTAACAGGTGTTTCATTTTTTAAGGGAGTGGGATAATTGAAGATGCTGCTGGTGCGCCCAAAGTTCTCCTCCATAGTGGCCAGCCTGGAGCCCCTGGGGCTGGAGTATGTGGGGGGAATGCTGGGGGAAATCGGGGTGGAGTACGAAATATGGGATGAGTTCGTGCGCCCCTGGGCCTTCCGCTTTGGCCGCATGGCGGGCCGCATCAGGAGCGGCGGCTTCGACTGTGTGGGCTTTAACGCCAATGCCAACACGGTGGACTACATTATCGACACCTCCCGCAAACTGAAAAAGCGCTTTCCCGGCATCACGACCTTTGTGGGCGGGCCGGAGGCGGAACTCAACTATATGGATTTCTGCGTGGACGGCGTGGACTACGTCTTCCACGACAACAGCCTGGCCTCTATGAAGCGCATTGTGGAGGGGGATTTCGCCCTGCCCATCCTGCGGGAGGCCACCGGCGTCTGCTTCCGGGACGGAAATAAGTGGGTGAACAGGGAGAAATGTCCCCCTGTGGACGACTTCATCTGCAAGCCTGACCGGAGTGAGCTGTACCGCAACATAAAGAAGAACTTCATGTTCTGCAAGGGCAGCCACGCCATCATCAAGGCCTCCTGGTCTTGCCCCTTCAAGTGCAGCTTCTGCTATTGCACCAAGATGAACAGCGGGGTCTACACCGAGCGCTGTGTGGAGGATGTGATCGAGGAGGTCAAGAGCCTTGATGTGGAGCGCATCTGGTTTGTGGACGACACCTTCCTGCTAAACAAGGAGCGGGTGAAGGTGTTCTGCAACCGCATTTTGGAGGAGGGCATCCAAAAGCAGTTCATGGCTTATTCCCGGGCGGACTTCCTGGCCGAGAACCCCGACATCCTGCCGCTGCTGTACAAGGCGGGCTTCCGGGACATTCTGGTGGGGCTGGAGGCGGTTGCGGATGATCTGCTGGAGGAGTACAACAAACAGACCACACGGGAGCAGAACGAGCTCGCCATCAAGCACCTGCGGGAGGCGGGCATCGTCTGCAACGGGCTGTTTGTGGTGAGCCACAAATCCCGCCACCAGGACTTTGCGGCCCTGCACAAGTTTATCAAAGACAACAAGCTGCTGTGGGTGGTGCTGGGCATCTTCACCCCGTACAAAGGCACCGACAGCTACGAGGAGTATAAGGATCAGCTTGTGAACTTCAAGTCCCGCAGGCTGGACGGCCTGCATATCACCATAAAGCCGGAGCACATGTCCTCTTTCCTGTTCATGGTGCGTACCTACTGGCTCTATGTGGTCACCTACCCCAAAACCATCTTCCGCACATGGATGGGAACAGCCTATGACACTCGAAAGCACGGGTGGTTGCGATGAACACAGCGGAAAAGTCTTACCTGCTCATCCGGCCCAAGTATTTCGCCACTGTTGCCGCCGTGGAGCCCCTGGGGCTGGAGTACCTGGCCGCCGTGCTGAAAAGCGCCGGAAAGCGGTATGAGATACTGGATGAGTTCGTCCGCCCCTACGCCTTCCGTTTCCGGCGGATTGTAAGCAGAATCAAGAATCAGGGCTACAATGTCATCTGCTTTTCCACCACCTCCAACAAGGCCCACTATGTGCTGGCAACAGCAAGGAAGCTCAAAGTGATGTTCCCGGATATCACCATCTTTCTGGGCGGTGTGGAGGTGACACTCAACCCCCGGGATTTTTTCCTGGATTATGTGGATGTGGTCTACTACGACCACGGGCTCACCGCCTTTCAGGACATCGTGGAGGCCGACTTGTCCCCCGAATCGCTGGACGCCGCGGGCGGCGTGGCCTGGAGAGGCCCCAGCCACTGGCGGGAAAACCCTGCGGGCCCGCCTGTAGGGGATTACCATGTTCTGCCCGACCGGGAGAATTTCTACCGCCACCAAAAGGGCTACTACATCATAGGCAAGGGAAGCTTTGCTTTGCTGAAAGCCTCTTTTTCCTGCCCACAGGCGTGCAGCTTCTGCGTCTCCCGCATGCTCAACGGCTGTGCCTACAGGGAGCGCCCCATCGAGGCGGTGCTGGGGGAGATTGAGTCCATCCGCTGCGACAAAATATGGATCATCGACGATGACTTTCTCGCCAACCGGGAGAGGGTGGAGGCCATCTGCAACGCCCTGCTGGAGCGGGGCATCAAGAAACTCTTTCAAATTTTTGCCCGGGCGGACAGCATTTTGGCCATGGCCGACCTGCTGCCGCTGCTTCACAAGGCGGGCTTCCGGGATATGCTGGTGGGACTGGAGGCAGTGGAGGATCGGTTCCTCGACCAGTACAACAAGAACTCCAGCGTGGACACCAACGAGCAGGCGGTGGATTTGCTGCGGGAGAACCGCATCCTCTGCAACGGGCTGTTTGTCATGAGCCAGCACTTCGACGGGCGGAACTTCGAGGCTGTCCACCGGTTTATCAAGCGAAAGAAGCTGACCTGGACGCTGTTCAGCATCCTGACCCCCTATAAAGGCAGCGAGCTTTACAACCAGGAGAAGGACAACCTCTACCGCTATGAGTACAGCCGCTCGGGGGGAACGCGCATCATCCTTCCCCCCACCAAGATGGGCTTTTTCCGCTACTATTGGCACTTCAACATGCTGTATGTGAGAAGATACCCCAAGCTCTACTGGGCGACGCTGACCGGGAAGTACAAGAGGCTTGTGAAGGACTAATGCTTTACAGAATGGAGGGTTCAGCTGGTGACAATATTATTAATACGCCCTGAGCCCTTCGGCCTGTTCAGCCTCACCCGCCAGGTGCAGCACGAACCCCTGGAGCTGGAATATCTCTACACCGCCTTCCGGAAGGACGGCCACAACCCCGTCATCTACGACCGCCACTGCGATTACACCCCTTTGAAAAGGCGGCTCCGGCAGGTGCGCCCGGGCCTGGTCTGCATCACAGGCTACATCACCCAGGAGCCTGTCATGAAACGGCTGGCGGCAGCGGTCAAGGCCTTTGACCCGGCCATACAGGTGGTGCTGGGCGGCAGCCATGTGGAGCTGAACTACAAAAACTTCTACGACAGCGCCGCCGACTACCTCTGCCACATCAGCGGCCTTGGGCCGCTGCGGGAGCTGGCAGGCCGGATTGCCTCGAAAAATGAGGATGCCAACCACCTCCCCGGCCTCTGCTACCGCAAGGGGAGAAAGTGGGTGTATAATGAGAAGGTCACCTGCGACCCTGCAGAGCTTCCTGTACCTGACCGCAGCTGCTTTCTGGCCCGGAAAAACCGCTACCGCTACCTCACCTTCCGGCCGCTGGCGCTGGTCAAGGGGGCCTACAGCTGTCCCTACCGGTGCAGCTTTTGCTACTGCACCAACATGAATGGTGGGGCATACCGCGCCCGTTCCGCCTCCGCCCTGGTGGAGGAGAGCGCGGCGATTCCCAGCCCCAACGTCCACATTGTGGACGACGACTTCCTGGTGGACAGAGCCTTCCTTGCGGAATTTATCCGACTGATGCGGGAAAAGCGCGTGGAAAAGAAGCTTCTTGTCTACGGCAGGGCTGACTTCATCGCCGGGAACCCGGATTGGATGGCCGAGCTGGCCTCCGTGGGACTTTCCCTCGTGATGGTGGGTCTGGAGGCGGTGGAGGACAGCGAGCTGAAAAGCTATGACAAAGGCGCAGCTTTACAGCACAACGTGGACTGCGTCAGGGTGATGGAAGAGCTGGGCATCTACTGCGCGGGGCTGTTTATCGTCCACCAGGGCATGGAGCGAAGGGACTTCGACCGGCTCTACAACTGGATCGCCGCCCGAAAAAAGAACCTTACCGCCACGGTTTCCATCCTCACCCCCATGCAGGGCTCCCGGGAATATGAGAAGGTGAAAGGCCAGCTGCTGGACACCTCGCCCGGCAAACAAGACCTCGCCCACTGCATACTGCCGCCCACAAAGATGTCGCTGCAAAGATTCTACTACGAGTATTATCGCCTGAGCCTCCGGCTGGCCTGGGCGACCCGGAAGCACCCGGTCTACAAGAGCCTGGGGCCCGCTGATATAGCCTATCTGCTGGCCGCACCCTTCAAAAAGCTTTGGCGGACAGTTACAATATAGTATTACTGATTGGATAATAAGCTGATATTATACGCAATATCAGCTGCGGTTTTGCCCCTTTTGAGCCGAGGGGCTCAAATATCGAAGCCAACTCTGTTGACCTCGATACCGGAACAATTCCCGTTGAGAGGTAAAAGATCAAAATGAAAATATTACTGATACGCCCCCGGCCCCACCCCGATACCATCGGGCTGCATAATGTCATGATCTGCGAGCCGCTGGAGCTCATGACCCTCAAGCCGGTGCTCCTAGCGAACAGCCACAGCGTGGGCATTCTGGATATGATTCTGGAAAAGCGGCCCCTCTCCCACTTCATCCAAAAGCATCGGCCCGACCTGGTGGGTATCACGGGCTACATCAGCCATGTGGGGGTTATCAAGAGCTATGCCAGGGAGATCAAGGCGTTATCGCCGGCCACAAAAATTGTGGTGGGGGGTGTGCACGCCGAAGTCTGCCCGCAGGACTTCGCCAGCCCCCACATTGACCTGGTGGCCCGAAGCGCGGAGGAGCTCTACCGCTTTGCGGACTGCACAGATCTCACCCCGAGGCTGCCTTTCCGCCGTCTGCCGGAGCGCTACCGCAAGCACTACTACTACATGTTTCACCGGGACTGCGCCCTCGTCAAAACCTCCTTCGGCTGTCCCTACAACTGCAACTTCTGTTTCTGTAAAGAAATATCCCCTTACAGCCAGCGCCTCATGGACGACGTGATCCGGGAGCTGGTATCCATCCCGCAAAAAGAGGTCTACATCGTGGACGACGACTTCCTTTTTGACAGAAAGCGGCTGCTGGAGTTCGCAGACCGGGTGGAGAAGCTCCAGCTGCGGCAGCGCTACCTGGTCTACGGGCGGGCGGACTTCATCGCGGGCAACGAGGACGTCATCGCCCGGCTTGCCCAGGTGGGGCTGCGGGCCGTGATCGTGGGGCTGGAGGCCGCCGACCAGGATCAGCTGGACAGCTACAACAAGCGCACAAAGCTGGAGGACAACGAGCGTGCGGTGCGGGTGCTGCAAAAATATGGGATCGAGTGCTATGCGACCGTCATCCTGGGCATCGACTGGGATGAAAAGGACTTTGAGAAGCTCTACCGGTTTCTCCACCGGCTGGATATCACCTTCGTGAATCTCCAGCCGTTCACCCCCATGCCGGGCACGCCCTATCTGGCGGAGAACTGGAACCGCCTGCTGATCCCCTACCACCAGCATGAAAAGTGGGATATGGCCCACCTGGTGGTGGCGCCGGAAAAGCTCACGGTGCGCAGGTTCTACTGGGAGACTGTCAAGCTCTACCTGAGGCTGATGGCAAACCCCGCCAAGGGCGCGCAAATGGCGGAAAAGTACGGGATGAAGGACACTCTGAAGCTCTCCGCCGGGGCGGGGAAGGTGGCCTGGCAGTATCTGGAGAAGATTGTGGCGGGGGAGTGACTGGCAGCTGCCGGAAAGTGGAGGTTTCAATGAAAATCCTATTCATCCAGTCCACCCCCTACTACGGCGGGGACAAGCTCATCAAAAAGGGGATGCTCTACTTTGTGGGGCTTGCCCCGGCCATCCTCGCGGCCATCCTCCCACCGGGCGTGGAGATGGAGGTCTGCCTGGAGACCATCGAGGACGTCCCCTTTGACACCGACGCCGAGCTCATCGCCATCTCCGGTATGGGTCACGCCATCCTGCGCAGCCTGGACATCGCTAAGCGTTTCAAGGAATTGGGCAAGACGGTTGTGATGGGCGGCTACATGGTCAGCCTCATGCCAGAGGAGGCCGGGAAATACTGCGACAGCGTCATGATCGGCGACGGGGAGGAGAGCTTTCCCCAAATGGTGCGGGACTGCATGGCGGGGGAGCTGAAGCCCCTGTACGACATGCCCCTCACCGAGCTTACCTACCCTCTGCCCCGGTACGACCTGCTCACCGCAAAGAAAATCGGCAACTTCCTGCCCGTGCAGGCGGGGAGAGGCTGTCCCCATTCCTGCTCCTTCTGCTCGGTCTACTGCCTCTACCGGAACCGCTATCTCAAGCGGGACATCGCCGAGGTGGTGCGGGATATCGCCGAGATCAAGCGGCTGGGCTACCGGCGCTTCCTGCTGCTGGACGACAACATCTTTTCCGACATCCCCTACCTGAAGGCCCTCTGCGCCGAGATCAAAAAGCTTAAAATGAAGTGGATGTCCCAGTGCTCCATCCGCATTGCGGACAACCCGGAGGTGCTGAAGATGGTGGCGGAGAGCGGCTGCGAGACCCTCTCCTTCGGCATCGAGAGCATCTCCCAGGAGAGTCTCAACTCCATGAACAAGGCCTGGGCCAAGGTGCAGGACTACTCCCGGCAGATACGCACCGTGGAGGACGCGGGCATCGACGTCTCCACCGAGATGGTGGTCGGGGCCGACGGCGACACCCTGGAGAGCATCGAGGCCACCGCAAAGTTTATCGAGGACAACAAGATTGTGGTGCCCCGCTTCTACATTCTCACCCCCATTCCCGGCACCGACTTCTTCCGCCAGATGGAGGCGGAGGGCCGCATTGAGAATACCGACATCTACAGCTACAACGGGGACACCGCTGTGCACACACCGAAAAACATGACCAGCGCGGCGCTCACAGAGGCCTACTGGAAGCTCTACAACCGGGTGTTTACGGTGGGCTGCATCTTCCGGCGCACCCTGCTGCGGAAAGCCTTTTTCCGCCACCCCCTCAAGAGCATCTTCTACTTCTATGTCAACCTCTACTACCGCTACCAGATCAAGCGGGGGATCACGCCGAATATTATATAGATCACACAGATGGAGAGTCTTATGGAACTCAGCACCCTTGCCTCCTACAAGGAGCTTTTGCCCCTCTACCGCGGCATCTATGGCGGTGATGCGAACTACCGGGACAACAAGACCTCTCTGCTGCCCCTGGTCTGTGGGCCGGATTCTGCCTTTCGCCAAAACTCCCGGCAGGAGATTGTCGCCGTCAAGCGGAAAGACAGCGGTGAGATTCTCTGCCAGTGCGTGCTCATCCGGCACAAGCACTATGCCGACACCCTGGTGATGGCTTTTTTTGAAGGACTGCCCGGCGGCGGGGATGCAGTGAAAAAGTTGGAGGAGCACGCGAAATCGGTTGCCCGCACCTGGGAGTGCACAAAACTGGTGGCGGGGCTGGACGGCCACTGCAACTACTCTGTAGGCTTTCTCACCGACCATTTCGACGACCCGCCCAGCTTCGGCCAGGCCTACAATCCCCCCGCCTACAACGAGTGGTTCCGGGGGCTTGGCTGGCGGGAGGTGGGACTGTTCAGCCTGCGGGAGAAAATCCCCCAGGTGAACACCAAGGTTTTCGAGCGGGCCCGCCGGATGTCGCCGGAAATCTCCTTTGAATACGCAGATTTCGGCTCCGGCTTTTCGGATACCATGAACTGCTACACCGATCTGAGCAACGAGATATTCACCGACCACCGCTACTGCTTCCTCCGGGAACGGCGGGAGGACTACGAGCTCTTCGCGCCCATGCGCCCTCTGCTAAAGCCCGACAACATGATCTTTGCAGTGGAAAACGGCAGAACCGTGGGCTTCCTGTTCTGGTACCCCGACTTCAACGAGCTGGTGGGGCCGGGAAAAGGGGCGGGAGTGGGAACCTTTCTCCGCCACCGCCTGCTGGGGAAAATGCCGAAGCAGCTCAAGGTTGTAGAGATCGGCGTGCTGCCGGAGTACAAGAAGAAAGGGCTGATTCTGCTGCTGTTCGGGGAGCTGGCCCGCATTGCCGCGGAGCGCTACCCCAAAATCGAATATGTCATCAGCAGCTGGATTTTGGAGGAGAATCTGGATTCTGGGGGCATGTCCTCCAAGATTCTCCACAGCCGCTACAAGGGGTTTTCCGCCTATGAAAAAGAGGTTTGAGGGCAAGATTTATCCCGGTGGCCCAGCGACCTGGCCCGAGCAGTGGGCGGCCATACAGGATGAGTTTTTCTCGCCCGAGGCGGTGGAGCTGTTCCGCCAGGGCAGAGAGGGCGCATTCTCCCTGGTCGCCCACAGGGACTACATCTGCTACGAATACCCGCTGCGCATCAATCTGCTCAGCTTCTCCCGCTGGAAGCTGGAGGCTCCTTTGACCGTGATCGGCCTCCCCCTGTCGGTGGACAGGGAGGGCTACCGGGGCGACCTCTCCGCCCTCGTCGCCGATTACCGGCGGAGGAAGGGCCTGTTCCTGCTGCTCAACCTGGAAGCGCCCTGTGAAATTCCCGGAACCGCCACAGGGGAGACCCTGGCCAACTGCGTGCTGGAGCGGCGGTTCACAAGCTTTGAGGAGTACCTATCCGCTCTGCGGAGCCCCTACCGCAGGCGGCTGCGCAAAGCCATGGCGAGAGGGGAAAGCCTTGCATGGCGAGAAATCTCCGGGGAAGAATTTACAGAGGAGATGTACGGCCTCTACCGGCAGGTGCTGGAGCGCTCCGATTTTCCATTGGAGACGCTCACGCCCGCTTTTTTTCGGGGCGCGCCGGGAACACTCCACTGCCTGTTCCGCGGGGAGCGGCCCCTTGCCTTTGTGCTGCTGCGGAAAGAAGAGGGAGAGATAGCAGGGGAAGAGACACTCTCCTTTGTCTTCGGCGGCATGGAGTACACAGAGCGGGATGAGTACGACCTGTACTACAATATGCTGCTCAAAATTGTGCGGGAGGGCATCGCCGCCGGGGTACCGGTCACAGAATTCGGCCAAACTGCGGAACATGCAAAGATGCGGGTGGGATGTGTCGCAAAACCGCGCTATATGACGGTTTTTAGTCGAAATAAGATGTTAAATTGGCTGTTAAAAAAACTGATTCCGCTGTTTTGCTACCGCCCTTTAACTGAAGAATTCCGTCCTTTTTTGCCCGATCATGGCGCTTAGCGCTGGGAATATATACTTGATGAATGGTTTGTGGTAGGATAAGGGCACAGAAGAAAGGATCAGAGGACGGCAATTTGTCTATTTATTTTTTATTGCAGTGCCAATCCGCTCGAAGCACCCTCCCAGGCTTCGACTTCCTTCACGGGTAATGTGTTTTATTTGTGTTATAATAATGGCGGCGGCTCTCCTGGTGCGGAGGGTGCGCCGCCCCCGTTTTTTATTCGAGCGAAATAATCTGCGGGCCGGTATCATCTCCGGGGAGGACATGTGTGCGCTTTCGATTACATTGGCAGTGAAAGGAGTTTTTGCAATGGCGGACAAAAAACTGAAGATCAAGATTCTTCCCAAGGGGCCCTATGAGCTGGAGGAGGAAATCCCCGTGGCCCAGGCCCTCATCGAGCCCTACCCGGACGGTTCCTCCGAAAAGTGGGGGAAGGGCAAAACCTATGAGAACCCCAAGCCCGGCGAGCCTGTTCATCTCTGCCGCTGCGGCCACTCCAAAAACAAGCCCTTCTGCGACGGCACCCATAATGAAAACGGCTTTGAGGGCGAGGAGGTCGCCGATCACGACGGCTACAAGAAGCGGGCCCAGGTCTACCGTGGCGAAGACTTGGTGCTGTACGACGACGAGGAACTCTGTGCGGTGGCAAGGTTCTGCGACCACGCCGAGGGAGTTTGGCAGCTCTCCATCGATTCCGGCGACGCCGACAACAAGGAGCGGGCGGTCTACATGGCATGTGCCTGCCCCTCCGGCCGACTCACCGTCACCGAGACGGACGGCACCCCCATCGAGCCCCATTTGGAGCCCAGCGTGGGAGTTGTGGAAGATTTGGGCCAGGATTGCCGCGGCCCGCTGTGGGTCAAGGGCGGCATTCCAATAGAAGGCGCGGACGGGCAGACCTACGAGGTGCGCAACAGGGTTACCCTCTGCCGCTGCGGAGAGTCGGGCAACATGCCCTTCTGCGACGCCTCCCATCTCCAGTGCTCCCACATGAAGGGCACCGACAAGTAAAATCTCACAAAACAGCAAAAAAGCCGATACCCGCAGGTATCGGCTTTTAGTTTGATTACGAGACAATGAAGGGAGCCAGCTCCTTTAGAACCGGTTCGGGGTCGTCGCAGTGGATGGTGAGCTGAAGGGGGAGGGAGAGGTTCAGGCTAAAAATGCCCATGATTGATTTGGCGTCGGGTGTGGCGGCCACCGGTGAGGTCCATGTCGCAGTTCTGGGTGCTTGTGACGGCGACGAACTTCTTGACGGTGTCGATGGTGTCCAGCTTGACGGTTACCTGCTTCATTTACATCAGTCCTTTCCGGTGGTCGGGCTTGTTTTCCTGCCGTAAGCATAAGTATATACCAAAAGCGGAGAAAAATCAATCAAATTCCCCATGACAATGCGGTTTGCAGCGGGGTCAACAGAGCGGAAAGTTTCATTGACACCCCTTTCGGCGGTATGGTATGATGATAAATGGTTCATACAATTGTAAAATACAGCTTCCGGAAGGGAATGCATTTGATGAAAAAACTACACACACTGCTGGCTGTACTGCTGGCATTAACCCTCCTGTTGTCGGGCTGCCAGGGCACGACCAACACCGCCAGCGGCAGCGGCGCGGGCAGCTTCCAGGAGCCGAAGACCGTCGTCTCACTTGCGCCCGCCGTCACCCAGCAGCTGCTGGATATGGAGCTGGGGGACAAGCTGGTTGCGGTGGATACCAACTCCAGCTGGATGTTCGCCGACCAGGTGGGTCACTTGCCCGCCATGGATTTGATGGCCCCCGATATCGAAATGCTGCTGGAGCTGAATCCTGACCTGATCTTTGTCACCGGCATGGGCACGGACGCCGGGGGGACGGCGCTGGACAGTTTGGTGGAGGAGCACGGCATGACCGTCGTCTCCCTCTCCTCCCCCTCAACCATCCAGGGCGTCATGGACGACGTGCAGATGGTGGCGGACAGGATGGGGGAATCGGAGAAGGGCGCGGCGCTCGTAAAGGGCATGCAGGGCAAAATCGACGAAGTCAAGGCGATTGCCGACAGCATATCCGAAAAGAAGACGGTTTACTTTGAGATTTCCCCCGCCCCCGACCTGTACACCACCGGGACAGGCACCTTTCTGGCTGAGATGGTGGAGCTGGCGGGCGGCGAGAACGTCTTTGGCAGCCTGGAGGGCTGGGCCTCTGTGAGCGAGGAGGAGGTTCTGGACAAGAACCCCGATGTCATCCTCACCAACGCTGACTGGATGGAAGACCCGGTCGGGGATATCCTAGCGCGGCCCGCCTGGTCGAACTGCACCGCTGTGAAGGACGGCGCAGTCTATCTGATCGACGGCAACACAAGCTCCCAGCCCAACACCCACGTGATGGAGGCGCTGGTGGAGATCGCCAAGACGCTGTATCCCGAAGAATACGCATCCCTGACAATATAACTGCTTCAAAGAGGGTATCGCGAGTGAAAACCTCCACGAAATTTTTGCTGCTGGTGCTGATCAGCGCTGCCGTTCTGCTGCTCTCTGTGGGCGTCGGCAGCGTTTTTCTGTCTCCCGGCAGCATTTTCACCATCCTGGGCAACCGCCTGTTTGGGATACCCCTCCCCGAGGGGATGAACCCCAATCACCCCAGCATCCTGCTGGATGTGAGGCTGCCCCGGGTGTTCTGTGCCTTTCTGGTGGGGGCGGCCCTCTCGGTGAGCGGCGCCGTGATGCAGTCGGTGCTGCAAAATCCGCTGGCCTCCTCCTACACCCTGGGCGTCTCCTCGGGCGCGGCGCTGGGGGTGGCGGTGCTCATCGTCACAGGCTACACGCTGCCGCTGATCGGCCCTTTCACCCAGCCGCTGGTGGGCTTCGTCTTCGGCCTGGGCACGGTGGTGTTCGCCATCGGGCTGGCGGGGCGCATTGACAAGGGGCTGAACAACCAGACGGTGGTGCTCACCGGCATGGTGATCTCCCTCTTCGCCAATGCTCTGATGACGCTGATCTCCTCCCTGAACAAGGAGTACATCCAGCGGCTTGCCCTCTGGCAGATGGGCAGCTTTTCAGCTAGAGGATGGTTTCATGCGGCTGTGCTGGCGGCGGTGACCATACCCGGTGTGCTGGTGCTGCTGCGCTTCTCCCGGGAGCTGGACGCCCTCACCTTTGGCGAGGTGCAGTCCCGCGCACTGGGAATCAACGTGGAGGCGGTCAAGTGGGGGCTCATCGTGCTGGCCTCGCTGCTCACCGGCGTTTCAGTCTGCTTCACGGGGGTAATCGGCTTTGTGGATTTGGTCTCCCCGCACCTGATGCGCAGGGTTTTCGGCCCCGCCCACAAGAAGGTGCTGCCCGCATCGGCGCTGTTCGGCGGGGCATTCCTCGCACTGTCCGACACCTTGGCGCGCACCCTCCCCGAATCGGGGGAGATATCGGTGGGGGCGATCACGGCGCTGATCGGCGCGCCCTTCTTCGCCTATGTATTCTTTCGCTCCCGCAAAAAGAAGGGAGCGGCTGCGTGATGGAATCTGTATTGGAGCTTCAAAACCTCCGTGCTGGATATGGGGGCGACGATGTTCTGAAGGGGATTTCGGTCAGCCAGGCCCGGGGCCGAAATCTCTGCGTGCTGGGGCCCAACGGCTCTGGCAAGTCGACCCTGCTCAAGGTGCTGGCGGGGGTGCTGCCCTACGAGGGCTCCGCCCTCATCTGCGGGGAGGAAATCGCTGCAATGAAGCGGCGGGAACTCTCCCGCCAGGTTGCCCTGATGGGCCAGCTGGAGGGCGCGGCTTTCCCCTACAGCGTCTACGAGACAGTGCTGCTGGGACGCTACGGGCGCTCCAAACGGGGGCTGTTCTCCGGCTGGACAGAGGAGGATAGGGCCGCCGCGGAGGAGTACCTGCGGGAGACTGACCTGTGGGAGCTGCGGGAGACCCCCATCATTGAGCTGTCGGGAGGACAGCTTCAGCGGGTATTCTTTGCCCGCACCCTGGTGCAGGAGCCCTCTGTCATCCTGCTGGACGAGCCCACCAACCACCTGGATTTGCGTTACCAGGCGGAGCTGCTCCGGCTGCTGCTGGATTGGAGCCGCAGAGAGGGGCATTCCCTGGTGGGGGTGCTTCACGACATCAACATGGCCCTCCAGCTGGCGGACGACCTGCTGCTGCTGAAAGAGGGCGAGGTTGCGGCCTTCGGCCCGGCGGAGGATGTGCTGACTCCGGCGTTGCTGGAGAAGGTCTACGGGATCGACGTGGCCGGGTATATGGCCGGAGCCTTACGACGATGGCAGCAAATAGAGGAGGGTTGATTGCGATGAGAAAGGGCAAGCTTGCGAACATTCGGGTGCGGTTGTGCATCTATCTTGGGATTTTGCTGTTGTTTGGCGTGATCGGATTTGTCGGCACCCTGCTGGAAAGTGGGGCGGCGGGGAATGCGGCGCTCTTTGCCTTGCAGAGTCTGTTGCCATTTGCGGCGCTGTTTATCATTTTGGAGGTTGTGCTCTTCATCAGCGGAAAGGTAACAGAGGATGAGGAGACGGGAGAAGAAACAGCAGCGGACGAAAACGATAAAGACAAATAGAAAAGGAGACAGCCTTGACTGTCTCCTTTTTTAGCAAATACACCGAATACGGGAATTGTACCGTTGCCACTCTTCGGTGGCATTGTGGTCTCTCCGACCACAAAGGTGCAAAACCGTAGTTTGGAAGCACAGCTTCCAAACTATTTGCTTTGCAGAGTCTTTTCATCCTTGAGGTTGGTCTCCCGGATAGCCTTGTAGTCCGCCTTGTAGTTGCGGTCGATATCCATAAGGCCGTTGACCTCCTGCTGCACGTCGCTGACCTGGGTGTAGCAGTAGCCGCAGACCCAGGGGAGGCGCTTGACCGCACAGGTGATGTCGTCGTAGCGGGCCAGGTATTTCTCCTTGCTGTCCACCTTGTTGCCGTAGCCCCAGGTACTGTCGTCGCCGGAGAAGGCCGCGCCGCCGTACTCGGTGATGATCACGGGCTGGCCGTCGTAGAGGTAATCCCCCGCCATGGTGGAGCGGTGGCCGGTGGAGGTGTAGATTTCGTTGTCCATGACCTCGTCCTTGTTGCCGTCGTAGCGGGCAAAGAGCAGCTCGCCCAGCTCCTCGTAGTCGTGAAGGGTGATGATATCGGAGATGGTGTGCTCCCAGCCGTCGTTGGTGATGACGGGGCGCATGATGTCCATGGACTTGGTGAGGTGGTAGATGGCCTCGGTGAACTGCTGCTGCAGCACGTCGGTCTTGATTTCGGGCACGCCCCAGGATTCGTTGAAGGGCGTCCAGGTGATGATGGCAGGGTGGTTGTAGTTCTGCTCCACAACCTCCATCCACTCTGCGGTGAAGTTCTTCACCATGTCGTCGCCGAAGAGGTAGGGGGAGGGCATCTCGCACCACATCAACATGCCTTTCACATCGCACCAGTAGGCGTAGCGCTCGTCCTCCACCTTCTGGTGCTTGCGGGCGCCGTTGAAGCCCAGCTCCAGGATGCGGTCGATGTCGGTGATAATGGCCTCCTCGTCGGGGGGGGTGAGGTGGGAATCCTTCCAGTAGCCCTGATCCAGGATGAGCCGCTGGTAAAGGGGGGTGCCATTGAGCAGCACCTGGCCGTCCTCAATGCGAATCTCCCGCATGCCGAAGTAGGAGCCCGCGTTGTCCAGCTCTTTGCCGTCCCGCAGCAGCCGGAAGGTGATGTCGTAGAGGTTGGGCTCCCAGGGCATCCAGGCCATGAGGCCCCATTCGTGGACATTCCGGCTGGCGACGTCGATGTCGATTCTGCCGCGCTTGTCCATCACGGGAATGGTCACGCGGTTCACAAAGGTGCCCTTGAAGCTGACCTCCGCCTCCAGGGAGAGATCGGGGCCGTATTGGGCAGCGTCCACTGTCCAGTCCAGGCGCAGGAGGCGATCCTGCAGGTTGGGAGTCATCTTGATTCTGGCAATGTGATCGACAGAGACGGTCTCCAGCCAGACGGGCTTCCAGATACCGGTGGTCTGCACATACCAGCAGCCGAAGTTTTCGCCCTTCCAGCGCTGCTTGCCACGGGGCTGCATGAGGTCGTCGGAGTCCTGTACCCGCACCACAAGGGTGTTGACCCCCTCGGTGAGGGCATCTGTGATGTCGAAGGTGAAGCGGGTGTAGCCGCCGGTATGGGTGCCCACCATCACGCCGTTGACCCAGGCCTTGGTGACAAAGTCGCTGCCCTCGAAGTGCAGGTGCACCCGCTTGCCGGGCTCGGCCTTTGTCTGGAAGGTGCGACTGTACCACACCACGGGGTGGAACTTCTCCTCCCCGATGCCGCTGGCGGGTGTCTCATAGGTGAAGGGCACGATGATTTTGCGCTGAGCGTAAAAGTCCGCGTACCAGCGCTTTTTCTCCCCCTCGTTCCCATCGTCGAAGGCGAAGTCCCACTCGCCGTTCAGGTTCTGCCAGTCCTTCCGCACAAACTGAGGGCGGGGGTAGTCCTTGATGTAACAGCTGGGCATTCTCATTCCATCCTTTCCAATGCTTACAATATTTCTGTACCTGTCTGTCAAAGAGCGGTGCTGCTTTTGGGCGCTAAAAGTTCTTTTCCAAAAGCATCGTATCACACAAAGCGGCATTGTTCAATGCTCAGTTTCGCAGAGCAATACGGATAACTGGTACAGGAATACTGTACTTGAAAAGATGGATACTTCCACCCATTGACATTTCCCCTACAGAGTGGATAATAAAGCTAAAGCTTACAATAAACAGAGGGCACGAAGAGAGGGCAAACCGCAGTTGAAAAATCAGCGCACCGTTCCCGCGATGGCAAGGCGCATCTGGCGCAGGGCATCCATCCACAGAGTATTCTTTTCCCTGTTGGGCTTCAATGCCCTGCTCTACATGGCGGGTGCGACATTTGCCCCCTACATCAGCGTCTACTACCGCAGCCAGGGCATTTCGGTGTCGGAGATCGGCATCCTGCTGGCCATCGGGCCGCTGGTCACCCTGGTGGCGCAGCCCTCCTGGGGCATCCTGGGGGACAAGACCGGCCGCCACCTGTCGGTGCTCCGGCTGGTGATCGGGGGCAGTATGCTGGCGGTGCTCAGCTTCTACCTGGCCGACAGCTTTTGGCTCTACGCCCTCGCGGCGGGGCTGATGACCCTGTTCACCTGCGGCATTCAGCCCATGGGGGACACCGTGGTGGTGAAGGAGGCCGCACGCCGGGGCTACCGCTTCTCCTCCATCCGCATGGGCGGGACACTGGGCTACTCCCTGACGGTGGTGCTGGCCGGGGGGCTGCTCAAGCTGTACCCCTCCGCCTCTTTCGGGCTCACCTCTTTCCTCTACCTTGCCATGCTGCTGATCACATTTGCGCTGCCCAAACCGCAGAGCACTCAGGCGCAGGGCGCTGAGGTGCCCAAGCAGAAGCTGGAGATTGGCAGGCTTTTCCGCAACCACCGGGTGATTTTGATCATCCTGTTCGCATTCGTATTCCAGCTGGGGTTGTCTTTTTACGGCGCGTTTATAGGCGTCTTTGTCACAGAGGAGCTGGGCTACGACAACTCGGTCATCGGCGTCATGCAGTGCATTGCGGCCCTCAGCGAGGCCCCTGTGCTGCTCTTTATCGACAAGGCGCTGCGCCGGTTCCGCACCCAGACCCTGCTGGTGGCGGCGGGCTTCATCATGGTGGTGCGGCTGCTGCTGCCGCCCCTCACCTTCTCCATCGCGGGGGTGGCGGTGGCCCAGGCGCTCCAGGGCATGTCCTTCATGATCATGTACTACAGCACCGTGATGTACCTGAACGAAAAGCTTGACCCCTCCCTGCGGGGCACGGGGATGTCGGTGCTCTGCGTGGTACAGGGGGGTATGGCGGCGCTGCTGAGCAACGTGGTGGGCGGACAGCTGGGCGACCGGCTGGGCCTGCGCAGCTCCTATCTTCTCTATGCGGGCCTGCTGCTGGTCTTCATGCTGGCCTGCTGCGGATGGCTGATTCTGCGAAAGAGGGGGAAGCGGCTACCCGAAGCCGCTTAGAACGAAAGGAGTGCCCGCCATGTGCGGACGGTACAGTCTCTTTTCAAAGGTGGACTCCGAGGAGCTCCGCCAGATTTTGGAGCGGGCCGAAAAGCAGGCGGGGGAGGCTTTGAAGGACGGGGAGATATTCCCCACCGACCTTGTCCCCGTGCTGGTAGAGCGGCAGGGGAGAATGCAGGTGCTTGCCATGAAGTGGGGCTTTCCCGGCCGCGGCGGCAAGGGGCTTGTGATCAACGCCCGGGCCGAAACCCTGCTGGAGAGGCCCATGTTTCGGGAGGCCGCCGTCACCCGCCGTTGCATTGTCCCCACCACCGGCTTCTACGAATGGGATAAAAGCAAGAACAAGTACCTGTTCACCCTGCCGGGGGAGGAGATGCTCTATCTGGCCGGGCTGTATGACCTGGGCCCCGTGGGGGATGGCAGTGGAGAGCTGCGCTTTGTGGTGATCACCACCGAGCCCAACGCCTGGATGAAGGAGATTCACGACCGGATGCCCGTAGTGCTGAAACGGCAGGAGCGGAGGGACTGGCTGCTTCCCGGCGGCAATTGGCAGGCCCTGCTGGACAGGAGCGCCGTGGAGCTGGAAAAGCGCATCGTCTGAAAATTGAGTAAAAAAATAGCGACGCCAATCCGGCGCCGCTATTTTTTTATTCTTTAGCCGGCAGTTGCTTTGTTTTCAGCAAAGAGGGTCTCCATCCGGTCGAGCTGCTCCCGAAGCTGGGCGGGGGAAACAATCAGCTCCCCGTCCCCGACCACCTCGATCTGCACCGCCCTGCTGATGGACAGAACAGGCGGATAGGTCTCCATCCACTCCTCGTTCGCCACCGTGACCTTCACCCGCTGGAAAGGCTTCAAATCCCCGGCTGACAGTGTTTTCCCATCGGCTGATTTGATTTTGGTGGCGGCGTTCACAGTGATGGTGTAGCTGCCGGAGTGAAAGTAGGCCTGGCGGGTGGGGTTCGTGGAGTAGACAGCCAAAAGCCCCTCCAGATAGATCGTCACCTTGTCGCCCTCCACTTTTAACACTGTGCCTATGGAGGTGGCGTCGGGCAGCTTTTCAAAATCCTGGGTGCTCTTTGCGGTGAAAGTTTCCCCACGCAGTTTGATCTGGTCGCAGCTCTGCATTTGAACCCGGCGCGCCCCGTCGGGCTCCCAGAATTTTTCCGGCTCCCAGTAGAAGAGGAAGCGAAGGGTGATCTCCTGGCCTGGAAGAAGCTTGTCGGCGGAGAGGGCCTTGCCAGCTTCGTCTGTCACGAAGAGCTCCTTGGCGAAGGGGATTGTCTGCACGTTGCCGAAGACGGTGTCCCGCTCCTCGATTTTCATGTTTGGGGGGTTGTAGAGCCAGACGGCAAGGCTGTCTCCCCGGTTGGACAGCACCCTTGCCCGCAGTGTGATGCGCCAGATTTTGGGCGGCGCGGCCTCGGGATCGTAGCGGGGGGAGGACACGGCGGCATCCGGTGAAGAGGCGGACGAAGATACCGTGGAGCCAAAGGCTGAGAAGGATGCCGCGGCGACAAACAGCAGGGTGAGAAAGACAAGCGCGATTCGTTTCATGGCAATATTCATTCCTTTCCGGTTTGTAAGTATAACCCAGCGAATCCCCGTTTCATTACCTGCTTCAAGTATATCTTCGCGGGAAGGGAATACAAGTAAAATGTTTGAACGTTGCGCGAATCCACAGCAGGGGCTATAATTGAACAATAAGGTTGGAGTATAGTTTGAAAGAGGTATCTTTCAAACTTATGGGTTTGTGCTTTTTGAGCCGAGGGGCTCAAATATCGGCTATGGCCGATACCAGCACAATTCCCTGAAAGGAGGGGTGTTGATGTGGCGAAAGAGCGGCTGACCCTGGGCTTGGACAGGCCGGAGCAGCTTGCGGCGGCGGCCAGGGCGCTGTCCTCCCCGGTGCGGCTGGATATTCTCCGCCGCCTGGTGGAGCAGCCTATGGCGGTCAGCGAGCTCGCCGAGGCCCTCTACCTTCCCCTCTCCTCGGCGGGGATGCATGTGCGCATGCTGGAGGAGGCCGGGCTGGTGAGCGTCACAAAAAAGCCCGGGGTGAGAGGCTTCAAGAAGGTCTGCTCCATCCGCCGCCCCCAGCTGCTGGTGGACTTTTTCGCCCACCAAAGGGGGGAGGCCTCCCTGCCGCCTGCGGTGGAGAGCATCCCCATCGGCAGCTACACCGACTGCCTGGTGGAGCCGCCCTGCGGCATCGCCTCGGAGGTGTCGGTGCTGGATTCCAGAGACTCACCCTATGGCTTCTACGGCAGCGGGAGGTGGACAGCGTCGCTGCTCTGGTTCACCCGGGGCTGGCTGGAGTACAAGCTGCCCAACCGGGCCCTCAAGGAGGGGAGAGTGCGGGAGCTGGAGCTCAGCTTTGAGATATGCTCCGAGTTCCCCGGCAACAACAGCGACTGGCCCTCCGACATCACCCTGAGCCTCAATGGCCGCAGAATCACCACCTACCTTTCCAAGGGGGATTACGGGGACAGGCGGGGGGCGCTGAACCCCCAGTGGTGGAGTGACTCCATGACCCAGTACGGCGAACTGCTGGCCCTGTCCGTCACCCGTGAGGGCTGCTTTTTGAACGGGGGGAAAGTGTCGGGGGAGACGCTGGACTCTCTGGGGCTTTCAGAGGGATACTGCTTCCGCTTCCGGCTGGAGGTGGAGGAGGACGCCGCCCATGTGGGGGGAATGAACCTTTTTGGCAGCGCCTTTGGCGACCACCCCCAGGATATCGTGATGCGGGTCAGCTATCAATAGAAAGCGAAAGGTTTCGCTTTTGGCCTGAATTTGAGAGAGGAAGTGCTTCCATTGGCAACAGTACGTCTTGGCAGGACAGAAATTGTGAGCGATAAGAACGGTTTTGGCGCGCTGCCCATCCAGCGCATCACGAAGGAGGAGGCCGCGAAATTGCTGCGGAAGGCGGTGGATGGCGGCATGACCTACATCGACACAGCCCGCGCCTACTCCGACAGCGAGGAGAAGATCGGCTACGCCCTCTCGGATGTGCGCCACAAGCTGACAATCGCCACCAAGACGGGGGCAAGCACCGCGGAGCAGCTTCGGGAGCACCTTGAGACCTCCCTGCGGACACTGAAAACCGACTACATCGACGTCTACCAGCTCCACAACCCGCCCTACTGCCCAAAACCGGGGGACGAGGCGGGCCTGTACGACGCCCTGCTGGAGGCGAAGCGGCAGGGGAAAATCCGCTTCATCGCCATCACGAACCACCGCCTGCCGGTGGCGGAGGAGGCCGTGCGCTCCGGGCTGTACGACCTGCTTCAGTTCCCCTTCTGCTACCTGGCGGACGAGAAGGACATCGCCCTTGTGGAGCTGTGCAAAGAGCTGGATGTGGGCTTTGTGGCCATGAAGGCGCTCTCCGGCGGGCTGATCAGCAACTCCGCGGCGGCGTATGCCTATCTGGCGGATTACCCCACTGTGCTGCCCATCTGGGGGGTGCAGAGGGAGAGGGAACTGGACGAGTTCCTCGCCTACGTGAAGAATCCTCCCGCCATGACGGACGAGCTGCGGGCCGTCATCGCCGCCGACCGGGAGCAGCTGGTGGGTGGCTTTTGCAGAGCCTGCGGCTACTGCATGCCCTGCCCGATAGACATCGAGATCAGCAATGCCGCCCGCATGTCCCAGCTGATCCGCCGCGCGCCATCGGCCAACTTCCTCACCCCGGCGGAGCAGGAAAAGATGAACCGCGTTGCCGACTGCCTCCACTGCGGGCAGTGCTCCAGCCGGTGCCCCTACGGGCTAGACACCCCCGCCCTGCTGGAGCAGAACTACGCAGACTATCTGGAGATTGTGGCCGGAAAGGCGATATAGAGTGAGCGAGAGCCAAAACGGGAGAGGCAAGAGCCCCTCCTTTTTTTGCGCCTCAACCGTAAATAGTTGCAAAACGATATCAATTTATCGAAAATCGATAAATTGTTGTTGACATTCAATTGCAACATGTGTTACACTAAGCGCGAATTAGAAATGCTTGAAAAATCAAATTGAAAATCATACCTTACGATTTTTAATGCGGATTTTTCAAGCATTTCAATGAGAACATAGTGTTACACTGCACGCAGAGAAGCGAGAGAACGGGACGGCAAAGCAAGCTGCCGGCCTGTCCACTCAAGAAAGAGGGGTTGCCTGTGACCGCCAAAGTGCCCTTTGTGGCAAAGCTGCTCACCATCCTGCTCTGCCTGTTGTTCGCCGGCGGCGTGGTGCTGTTGCTGACCATCCCCTTCCTGATGGACTACTACACCCGCATCTTCCTGGATATGTACGCGGCCGATCCCGGCTACCAGGTGTACATCATCATCTTCCTGCTTGCAGTGGGCAGCATGGGCCTGTGGATTATCGGAGAGCTCATCGCCATGATGCGCACCATCCCCGTAGACCCCTTTGTGGTGCGCAATGTACGGGCCTTCCGCCGCATCGGCATTGTGGCGGCGGCAACCGCCGGGGTGTTCTTTGTCAAGACCGTGCAGTACTTCACAATACTCACCTTTGTATGTGGGCTGTTTCTCATTGTCTGCTCCCTGTTCGCCTTCACGCTGGGCATCGTGTTCCGGCAGGCGGTGGTCTACAAGGCGGAGAACGACCTGACAATTTAGGAGAGTGACTCCGGGAGAGGATGTGGTAAGTTGATTGTCATCAACCTGGACATCATGATGGCAAGGCGAAAAATCAGCCTCACCGAGCTAGCCGCCCGGGTGGGGCTCACCCAGGCCAACCTCTCCATCCTCAAAAACGGAAAGGGAAAGGCCATCCGGCTCTCTACCCTCAACAGCCTGTGCAGGGAGTTGGACTGCCAGCCCGGCGACATCCTGGAATATGTGGACGATGGGATCGACTATCCCGAAGAACCGGATGACGATTGATCCGGGCATGCAAATACGAATCTATTTCGATGACACGGAGTGTCATTGCGATCGGAGGTTGTCATGAGCGATAACAACGAGAACAGAAGCGAAGAAATCCGGCAGGAGCCAAACGAACTCCCGGTGCCCGATCAGAACGGTGCGCAGAATGTTATTCCCCCCGCAAGCCCAATTCCGCCCGTGGAGCCCATCCCCCCCGCAGCTGAGGCCCCGCTCCAGGCGCCCACGGCGGAGCAGCACTTCCGCGACCCGAACTACCCCTATCCCCAGGCGGCGCCCTGGGCGGGAGAAGCGCAGCCCCCCTATCAGCAAGGACAGCCTCCCCAGCAGCAGGGCCAGTGGTCGACGCTTCCCCAGGGCGTAGGGCCCGGTGTCCCACGGCAGGCCCCGCCCCGTCCCCCCGCACATGTGTACACAGGCGGCGAGAGATGGCTGGTGCTGCTGGCCATCGCGGTGGCGATCCTCTTTGACCGGCTGGCTTTCCGGTTCCTCTTCGACGAACACTACGGCTTCTTCTCCTCGATTTTCTGGCTCTGCTTTATGGTGGCCTTCTACGTCCTCCAGTGGAAAAAACTCAAACACAATGTGGTGCTGTGGGCAGTCACGGGTCTGAATGCCCTGCTGTGTGTCTGGAACCTGATATTCGACTACCGCAGCTCCTACGGCACGATCTGCTGGCTGGTCATCCCCGCCGTGCTGATGGCCCACGCCCAGTACACGAAAGAGGGCTATGGGCTAAAGCAGGTCACAGAGATGGTCGGCGCCTGGGTGGTGGGGTGGATTGTCCACCCGCTCTCGGCGATCAACCGCTTCTTCGGAGCCATTGGCTCCACCGACAGCGAAAAGAAGAGCGGCCTCTGGAAGCGCGTTCTGCTGGGCCTGGGCCTGTCGCTGCCCATCCTGCTGATCATCGTGCCGCTGCTGGCACAGGCGGATCAGGTGTTCGGCTACTATATCGGCTACATCTTCGAGCAGTTCAGCATCGGCTGGTTCATCTTCCATCTGGTTGTGATATTCATCGCCTCCATGCTGTTCTACTCCTTTTTCTGGAACAACCGCTATGAGCCTGTGCGGCAGAACGCCCCAAAGGCGGAGAAGAAACCGGTATTCGACCCGGTCATCTCCAATGTGGTGCTGGGCGCCATCCTGCTGGTCTACCTGCTGTTCTGCATGGTGCAGTTCACCTATCTTTCCGCAGGGGCGGGACTTCCCTTTGGGACAACCTACGCCGACTATGCGCGAGAGGGCTTTGCCCAGCTGATCGCCGTGTCCTTCATCAACCTGACAATCTTCGGCATCTACCTGCGCTTCTCGCCGAAGAACAAGCTGACAACCGTCTTCCAGTGCACGTTGCTGGTGGCGACGGGCGTGATGCTGGTATCCAGCCTGATGCGCCTGCTGCTCTACATCGGCACATATCTCCTCACCTGGAAGCGTCTGCTCTCCCTGTGGTTCATCCTCTTTCTGATGGCTGTGTTAGTGCTCTGCGCTGTGCGGCTAGTCAAGGAAAAGCTTCCCCTGTTCGGCATCTGCGCCGTCACCCTGCTGGCCTGGTTTGTCATTTTGGGCTACACCAACCCCGACGCCCTTGTGATGCGCTACAATCTCAGCCGCGTCGACAACGTTGCCGAATGGGTGCAGGACAACCGCTACTATATTAAGTACGATATGTCCGACGACGGCCGCAAGGTGCTGTGGGAGGCATACAATCCCCAGTCGGAAAGCGACACCGAGCTGCTCGGCTATTCCGAGCGCGAGGCGGCTGACGGGTACAGCCTTTCCAGCAACCGCGCCGAAAAGGTGATTTCCCCCAAGTATGGGGAGTACAAATCAAAGCTGTAATCTTCCGAGCAAGCCAGTAAAGTTGCTCAAACTAAATAAAGGAATTGTGAACGTCCTCCTCCTTCGTTCACAATTCCTTTGTTTGCGTTTGCGGGCCTGTGGTGCTATACTTTGTAATTATTGCAGTATTATGAAGGATGGATTGCTTCAATGGAAGAAAACGTAACCCGTCTGCACCACGACGGCAAGGAGATCATACTGATCGCCACGGCACATGTCTCCCAGCAGAGCGTGGAGCTTGTAAAAAAGGTGATCGAGGAGGAGCAGCCGGACAGCGTCTGTATCGAGCTGGACGAGGGGCGCTACAAGAACATCAAAGACCCCGAGGCGTGGCAGAATACCGACGTGATTCAGGTCATCAAGCAAAAGCGGGTCGGATTTATGATCGCCAACCTGGCCCTGGGGGCTTACCAGCGCCGGATGGCGAAGAAGCTGGGCACCAACGTGGGCGGCGAGATGATTCAGGGCATAAAGAGCGCCGAGGAGACCGGGGCGCAGTTGGTGCTGGCCGACCGGGACATCCAGACCACCTTCATGCGCATCTGGCGCAGCCTGACGCTGGGGGAAAAGTGGAAGCTGCTCACCAGCTTTCTGTTTTCCGACGACGATGAGGACGATGAGCTCAAGGATGAGGACTTGCAGGAGCTGCTCCAGTCCGACATGCTGGAGTCCGTTCTGGCCGAGGTGAAGGGGGAGTTCCCCAAGATCGGTGAGATTCTCATCAGTGAGCGCGACCAGTATCTGGCCTACAAGATCAAGGAGGCCCCCGGCCCCAAGGTGGTGGCGGTGCTGGGCGGCGCACATGTCCCAGGCGTCACCCAGGAGATTGAGAAAACCCAGGACATTCAGCGCATCACAGAGGTGCCCAAAAAAGGCAAGGCGGGCAAGATTGTGGGCTGGGCAATTCCCATCATCATCCTGGGAGTCATCGTCTACTCCTTTGTGGTGAACTTCGAGACGGGCGTCCGCTCTCTTCAAACCTGGATTATCTGGAACGGCGGCCTGGCGGCGCTGTTTTCCGTTCTCAGCTTGGCCCATCCCCTGGCTATTTTGACCGCATTTGTGGCGGCGCCCATCACCTCCCTCAACCCGCTGCTGGCCTGCGGGTGGTTCGCGGGGTTGGTGCAGGCGACCGTGAAGAAGCCCACCGTCAAGGATGTGCAGAATGTCTCCACCGATATTTTCAGCTTCAAGGGGTGGTTTGTCAGAAACCGCTTCCTCAAGGCGCTGATGGTGGTGGTGATGGCCAACATCGGCAGCAGCATCGGCACCTTTGTAGCCGGTACCGACATGATACGGAACCTTTTCTAAAAGGTGTGAAAAAGCCTCTTTCGGGGCTTTTTTTCATGTAGAGGGCATGCTATACTTCATTCAGATTACAAATATGGAGGTCATTACAATGCTAAAAGTGGGAATCATCAGCGCGTGGCATGTCCATGCCGACGAGTACGCGACCGCCGTCCGGGACAGCGGCAAGGCGCAGATTACGGCTGTCTGGGATTTTGACGAGGCCATGGGCAGGGAGTTTGCCGCGCGGTATGGCGCGGAGTTCGTCGCCGACTACGACGGGTTCCTCGCCCGGACGGACGTGGAGGCGGTGGTCTGCAACTCCCCCACCACCATGCACCCGGAGCTGCTCACCAAGGCTGCGGCGGCGGGCAAGGCCATCTTCACCGAGAAGCTGCTCAGCACCGACAGCGGCAGCACCCTGGCCCTCTGCGAGGCTATCGAGAAGTCGGGCGTGACCTTCACCATCTCGCTGCCCCTTCGCACCGAGCCCCAGTTCCTGCTGGCCAAGCAGCTGGTGGAGCAGGGCGCGCTGGGCAGGGTTTCGGGTGCGAGAATGCGCCGCAGCCACGGCGGTGTCAGCGACAATTGGCTGCCCGAGCGCTGGTTTGACGTGAATATGACGGGCGGCGGGGCCATGATGGATTTGGGCGCACACCCCATCTATGTGCTCAGCTTTCTCTTTGGCGCGCCGTTGCGGGTCAGCGGCATGACCAGCAACCTCTTTGGAACAAGCGCCGACGAGAACGCCATTGCCCTGGCGGAGTTCGAGGGCGGGGTGCTGGGCACCTGCGAGACCGCCTTCACCACCTACGGCGTGCCGGATATCCTGGAGGTCTACGGCACCGAGGGTGCACTGTACATCCGAGGGGGAGAAACCAGACTGGTCACCAAGGCGTTGGAGAAGGAGGGGGTCAAGACTTCCGATCCCGTGCTGCCAGCTGCCCGGCCAAGGCCTATCAACCAGTTTATCGATGCCTGCATTGAGGGCACCGGCACGCCGGAGTACCTGGGCCCCCGGGACGGTGTTGTGATGACAAGGATGATCGAAGCCTGCTACAACTCAGACAAAGAGAACAAAACGATTATTCTATAATAAAAGCAAAGTGCAAAAAACCCCGCTTCGGCGGGGTTTTCTATGGGCTGAAAACAAGTGTCTTATAATTTTTGATGTTTTCGCCCTTGTTGAGCCTTGGGGCCTCTCCAATGGGGGCGCTTTGCTTCGCCCTCCTCGGGGAGGGGCGGGGATTCCCGGTAGAGGCGCACCGTGCCCCGCTTGTGCAGCTCGATGGCGATTTGGGTGAGGATGGGCATGAAGATCATTCCAAAGACGCCGAACAGCTTGAAGCCCAAATAGATGGAGACCAGGGAGACGATGGGGTTGAGCCCCAGGTTGTCCCCCACGATCTTGGGCTCAATGATGTTGCGGATGATTGTGACGACGACATAGAGGATGAGCAAGCCAAGGGCAAAGGAGTAATCTCCCAGCAGCAGCTTGACAAGTATCCAGGGGATGACGATGGCCCCGGTGCCGAACACCGGCAGAGCGTCGAAGGCCGCGATGATCAGGGCGATGAGAATGGCGTTGGGCTGCCGCAGGATGAGCAGGCCGATGGACATTTCAATGAAGGTGATACACATCAGCTTGAGCACCGCGCCCAGGTAGCGGAAGATGGTCTTCCAGATAATGCTCTTCAGGTCGCGGACGATCTGCACGGCCTTAGGGGGCATCTGGTTTTTGAGAAACGCCACCACCTTGTCGTATTGGCTGCCGATGAGAAAAGACAGCATGATGGTAAAAATGAAGGCGATAAAGAAGTTGGGGATGCTGCCGGTGAGGGCGCTGAGGCTCTTCTGGGAGATGCTGAGAATGGTGGGCAGGGTGCCGGTGAGGAGGGAGAAGCCCGTGCCTTCGCCCGAGGCGGCGTCCAGGGCGAAGTTCTGGAGGGTGTCTGTCAGGCTGTCCTCGACGCCCGCAAAGGGCTTCTGCCAAGCCTCGGGGAGCTGCTTGATCAGGTCGGAGATCGCCGCCCAGATATCCATGACAGCGGGGCGGATGTAGTCGGAGTAGATGACGGACGCCTGATCCATCAGGTACTGGACGCCGCTCACAATCTGTATGACCAGCAGGAGGAGAAGGCTGCCCAGTACGATGTACATCACAAGCATGACGGCCAAGGAAATGGTGGACTGGCGGATTTTCAGCCAGCCGGTCAGCTTTCGCACCAGTGGTGTCACGATGGTGACAATGCCCAACGCCAACAGGAAGGGCAGTACGAGGCCCAGCGCATACTTGAGCGCGGCGTAGACCAGCAGGCACACCACAGCGATGTAGGCGACATTGATGAGAAAGGAAAGGCGCTTGTTTGTAGGCTTATCCATATAATACGGTTCCTTTTATGTTTGACTTACTCTAGTCCAGTTCCACGCCGAAGCTTCCCAAAGAGCCGCTGCAGGCCCTGATCAGGTCGGCCGGGCGGAGCAGCATCTGCAGACCCCGCAGCCCCGCGCTCACCGCCACTGTTTCCCAGTTCTGCACCGAGGAGTCGATGTAGGTGGGATAGTGCTTCTTCATCCCCACAGGGGAGCATCCGCCCCGGATGTAGCCGGTGAGGGGGAGGAGCTCGTCCAAATGCGCCATCTCCAGCCGCTTGACTCCGTGGGCCGCCGCCAGCGCCTTGAGATCCAGCTTTTTGTCCACGGGGATGACGCAGACGGCGATTTCACCGGCCTTGTCGCCCTTGCAAAGCAGTGTTTTGAACACGCTGGAAGGGGGCAAACCCACCTGCTCCGCCACCAGCACGCCGTCAAAGTTCACGCCGTCGCAGGGGTATGTGCGTGTCTCATAGGGGATGCCCAGGCCGTCCAGGATGCGCAGGGCATTGGTCTTTTTGTCCGTTCTTTTAGCCAAGAGGAATCCTCCTCATCTCGCAAAGAGATAGCGTCTGCTCAGCTTCCACAGGTAGGGCGTGAGGGAGAGCAGCCCCACAAGGGTGAAGACACCCATGTTTTCCGGGTAGCCCATGGATAGGAAGATCAGCTCCATCATCACACAGAACAGCAGCCAGCAGAGCAGGGCGACATTTATGTGGAGGGGGGAGTTCATCTGGCGGTATCGCTCCCTGTTGACCCAGGCGTCGGTGAGCAGGTAGCCCGCAGCCCCGAGGTAGGCGAACACAATCGCCCCCTGCCAGGCCTGGGAGACCAGCAGGATAAACAGCACCAGGCCGCAGAAGACCTCCCAGAGAACGGGAAGAAACGTCCATTTTTTCCGCGGGGGAAGGGGAACGGTCTCGACCGGGGCAGCGGGCAGGACAAGCTTGTCCTCCAGGGAAATGGCCGCGCCGCAGCCCTCGCAAAGGGTGACCTTATCCGAGACATAGGTTCTTCCGCAATACTTGCACTTGAGCATTTGTCGCCTGTTCCTCCCCATTGCCGGATGGATAATGAGTGCCCCGGCCAACATGGGATTATTCTAGCACAGAGGGAAGCGCAATTCAACTTTACTCGACGTTGACAGCGATGTCCTCGTACGCGGCCTCGTCGATCCAAACCGAGACTCCGCCGCCCGGTGTCTTGAAGATAGCGTTGCCCTCGCTGTCCACCTCTATCACGTCGTCGTAGCGGCGCAGGGCGTCCAGCAGCTTGCGCCCCGCATTCTGCTTGCCAATGAACATCTCTTTTTCCCCAGCGGGGCCGTCGCTCATCAGCACCGCGCAGCAGGAATTGGGATGTTCTTCATCTCCCTCCCTCGTCCAGCCCACGACGTCGTGGTGGTCGAAGTAGTCGTGCTGCTCCCCGTAGGCATAGTGGCGGCGCACGGCCAGCAGCTTTTTGATGCCGGGCACCGAGGGCGCGCCGTCCTCCCGCAGGCCGTAGTAGTCGGCGTAAAAGATGCAGGGCAGGCCGTCTTTCCGCAACAGGATGGCGGCGTAGGCCATCGGCTTGAACCACTCCTGCACCCAGGATTGGAGGGCCTGGCCGGGCTGGGAGTCGTGGTTGTCCACAAAGGTGACTGCCCGCATCACGTCCGCCACCACGAGGGTATCCTGGAACAGCGTGCCCATATCGTAGCCGCCCCCGGCACCCGAGGCGTCGAAGAAGTGCATGTGCAGGGGGACGTCGAAGAGGCTCATCCTCTCGCCGCTGTTTGCCAGGTAAGCGGTGAGGTCGCCCAGATCACCGCTCCAGTATTCGCCTACGGTGAAGAGGTTCCGGCTCGCCTTTTCCCGCATGACGTCCAGCCAGTGCTCGTAGAAGTCGTAGTCGATGTGCTTGACGGCGTCCAGCCGGAAGCCGTCTGCGCCGGTGGTCTCCAGGTACCAGCGGCCCCAGTTTTCCAGCTCGTCCACCACTTTTTGATTGGAAAGGTCAACATCCGCGCCCATGAGGTAGTCGAAGTTACCCTTTTCGCTGTCTACATCCTTCGACCACTCCTTGCCCTCGAACTGGTAGACGCCGCTTTGCCGGCTGTTTGCATCCCAGTCGATGCCGGTGAAGCAAGTCCAGTCCCAGACGAAGTCGGAGTATTTGCCCTGCCTGCCGGGGAAGGTGTACTTTGTCCAGGCCGAAATCTGCATTTCGCCGGAGATTCGCTGGGTGCGGTTGTTGGGGTCGAACTTTTCCGCCTCCACCATCTCGGTTTCGTCGGCCCCGATGCGGTGGTTGAGCACGATGTCCACAATGGCGGCGATGCCCGCCTTTTGCAGCGCCCCTATGGCGGCGAGGTACTCCTCTCGGGTGCCGTACTTGGTGCGCACCGAGCCCTTTTGGTCAAACTCGCCCAGGTCGTAGAGGTCATAGACGCCGTAGCCCACATCCATGCCGCCCGCCGCGCCCTTGTAGGCAGGGGGGAGCCAGAGGATGTCGATGCCCTCCTTCTTGAGGGATTCCGCCTGGGCGGCGACCCGCTGCCAGAGCAGCCCGTCGGCAGGGATGTTCCACTCGAAATACTGCATCATAGCCTGATTGTCCATATTGATCATTCCTTGCTGTTTTGTTTATTTGTCGCTTATCTTGAACAGCATATGCCTTTTTCCCCGGGAAAGCCGTCGAAAGAGCGCATTCTCCCGTTGACAATGGGGCGCGGCGTGGGATACAGTGGTGCAAAAGGGACAGCTTTTCGACATGCGCAACTGAGATCAAGCGGAGCGGGGGAGCATTTGGTAGTATGGTGCTACAGCCACCTTCCAACAAGGAGTAACGCAGATGAATGTTTGGTATCGGCAGCTACAGCAGATGACGGACGCCATTGAGGAGGCCATCCGGGAGGGCGGTGACGACCGCCTCACCCTGGAATATCTGGCCACCACCCTGGGGTATTCACCCTTCCACACCACCCGGATGTTCCGCTCCCTCACCGGGGTCTCCCTCCGGGAGTACCTGGGGCAGCGGAGGCTGGCCTTCGCGCTGATCCGGGTGCGGGACACCGCCGAGCCTCTGCTGGACATCGCGCTGGAATACGGATTTTCCTCCCACGAGGCATTTTCCCGAGCCTTCAAGCGGGCCTACGGGGTCTCGCCCGGGCTGTTTCGGAAAAATCCGGTTCCAGTGGTGCTGCGCACCAAGCTGAATCCGCTGGACTCCTATATCCTCGGGCTGCAGGAGAGTGACGCGCAGAGCGAAAGGAGCAGCAAAACCATGAAAGAAGAAATCAAAATCTACAATATCCGCATCCCCGCCCACAAGTTCCTCCACATCAAGAACTACGAGTCCGACGGCTACTTCGACTTCTGGCAGAAGCAAGACGCGATCCCCGGCCAGGACTGCGACACCGTCTGCGGCCTGCTGGACAGCATCAAGGGTAAGCTGGACGGAGAGGACGGCGTGATCGGCAAGTTCAGCGGACAGATTATGGGCTATCCCCGGGAGAAGGATGGAAGAATCCCCGAGGCCTACGGCGTGCGCCTGCCCCTGAGCTACGCGGGCCCCATCCCGGAGGGGATGCTGCTGATTGAAGTTGAGGAAACAGACTACATTGTCTTCGAGCACGGCCCCTTCTCCTTCGAGCAGGACGGCGGCGCGGTCTTCGAGCAGCTGGGCGAGGCGATCCGCGACTACAAATATGAGGGGACGGGCTGGCAGCAGGACGATTCCCCCGGCCGCATCGCCTACTTCTACCACGACCCGGAGCGCTTCATCAAGCGGGTATTGCCGGTTCGGAAAGCACAGTAAAAAGCAGAAAAGCGCCGTCTTCGGGATTCTCCTCCCGGCGGCGCTTTTTTCTGTTGTAAATCTTTGGGTTGGGCGGCTTTCGGGTGACGGGATTCAGCCCGCCCCATCCGGCCCGGCGGCTTTTGAAGTAGGCCTGCCGCGCCTTTTTACCCTGCTTTTCCAGCGGGATGTGCTGTTCCTTTTGATCCGGCATAATAGAAGCCTCCTTTGGTGATGTGGTAGGGGAAGTATACCACGCCGGAGGGGGAAAGTCACGCGGGAGTATCAGGCTTGAGGCTGTTTTGCCCAACAGCGGCACTGCTCTATGCGACGGCCATTGTCCCCGTTCTCCCCCTTTTCGTAAGAGAAATTGATCAACAACTCACAGGGGAGGACATCGCAGAGGCCGCAGTGTTCCAGCTGCTTGCCCTCGCAGCAGGCTTTGACAGGGCACTCCCCCCAGAAGGGGTTGGGGATGGCGACGCACCCCGCGCATTCGTAGGTGCACTTTTCGCAGAGGATGCCGCAGCGGGACTGAACCGTGGACATAATACCGCTCCTTTCCTTCACCGTTTGCCACCATGATAGCACAGCGAACAGGACAACGGAATGGCCTGTTCAGAGCGGTCAATCTTCACTGTGCCTTTCCCAAATGGTTCTGGCGGCCTCCGCGATTTTCCGGCGAAGGTCTTCCGGCTCCAGCACGGTGGCAAAGGGCCCGAAGCCCAGTACCCAGCGGATGATGTGATCCCGGTTGGTGTAGCTGCCCCTGTGGAGGAGGGTGCCGTCGGCCTCCCGCGTGTAGCTGCTTGGGCCGTAGCACTCCACCAGCAGGTGTTCCACCTGTGGATCAAAGCGCACGGTGATGGGATTGTTGTCAGGGAAGGCGCGGCCGTCAAAGTCCAGCTGCTCCGGCGGAACGGCCCTGGGGGAGAAGAGCTCCTCCAGAGGCTCCTGCTCCCACAGGCGGCCCAGCTTGAACAGGCGGAAATCCTGCCGCTCCCGGCAGAAGGCGAGAAGGTACCAGTCCCCCCAGCGGAAGTGAAGAGAGGAGGGCTCCACAGTGCGCAGGCCGCTGCCCTTGCCCGAGTAGTAGCGGAACCTGACCGGCTTGTGCTCCCGGATTGCGCTTCGGAAAAGCCCGATCTTTGCGGAGAGGCTGTCCTTGTAGTAGGAGGCCAGATCGATGGAGAGGGTGTCGTCCCCGGCCATAGAGGGGGAGAGCCTTGCCCGGAGATACCCGGCGGGGTCGTCCCCCACCGATTCCAGGCCGCCCAGGCCCGCCAGAATATTTTGCAGCTCCCCCTGGGTGAGGGCGCTGCGATCCAGGCGAAAGCTGTCCACCAGGGAGATGCCGCCGCCTTGACCCTGCTGGGTAACCAAGGGGAAGCCCGCACGGCAGAGCGCGTCCACGTCCCTGGAAATAGTGCGCCTGCTCACCTCCAGGCGGTCGGCCAGCTGTGGGGCGGTGACCTGCCCTTGCTCCAGCAGGATGTAGAGGATGGCGAGGAGGCGGTCAAGCTTCATGGTCTGTCCCCCCAGGGGACAGACTCGTCCTCTTTGAGGATAGCCCCGCACTCACTGCAAATGCCGTCGTGCTGGCAGATGATGCCTCCGCACTCGCAGAGCCAGTGCTCCCGCTCCCCGGCAAGCATTGTCTCGACACCCTCCTCCCTGGCCCGCTCCAGATTGCCGATGAGGCTTACCTTGTAGCGGGTGCGGTAGGTTTTGTCCAGCGTTTTGATATATTTGCAGGGGAAATCCCCGCACTCGTGGCACCAGGTGAGGCCTCTCTGCTCCGCGCAATTCCTGCGCACACAGCTGCGGCAGCTCTGGCGGATCAGCTCTTTGGGCCCCCGGCATCCCCCGCAGGGCTTTTTGCGAAGGTGGCCGGTGCAGGCAAGGCAATTCACGCCGCAGGGGGCGAGCCAGATGGGGTCGATTTGTTTGGGCATCTTCATTGCTGCGATCATTCCTTTTCCATATTCAGGCTGTCGCTGAGGAACAGCGCCTCCACCAGCGCTTTCCCTGCCGCTGTGCGAAAGATATTGTCCCGGGTGGCCATAATGTTGTCCCGCGGCATCTGCCCCTCGTCCATGTTGACGAGGAAATCCGCCTCCACTAGAATTTGGTGGTCTGCCCCCTCAATGGGGTTGTAGGTGTGGTGGTGGGCGATCAGCCAGCAGACCCGCTGGGTGAGGAGTTCCCCGAAGCCCAGCTTTTTCAGCAGGGCCTCCGCGATGGGCGGGCCCTCCTCCTCCTGGCTTTTGCCCGCACAGTGGCCGTACTTCTCCAGGCATATCCGAATGCCGATATCGTGGGTGAGGGCGGAGGCCTCCAGGATTTCCAGCACCTCCGGGGAGAGGCCCTCCTGCTCGCCGATTGTCTTTGCATAGGCCCAGACCTTCATCAGGTGGTTGATGCGTCGTGTGTTGCCGCTCTCAAAGTCTGCCATTGCCATGGCGAGTCGGGAGATTTGGGTCATATTGATTCCTCCATTTTGTCCGAACTGTCAACGTTTTGTTTAATTCGTGTAAAATCTCTTGAAAATAGCATGCCGATACAGATATAATTACTATACAACCAATCGTTTCCCATATGTAAGCAGAATATGGGGGAAAGGACAACCCGCGGCAGGAAGGACGGGATTACCGTGACTGTTCGCACAAAAACGCATACGGCAAAGAAAAATATAACGCTGGCTTTTCTCGGCGACGGATTGACCTGCGGCTGCTTTGAACACTACCGGGAAGCTCCCGGCTGCCTGGGTGACGTCCTGGAACCCCAGGAGGGCTATGTCGCCAAGCTGGAAAACCTGCTCCGGCTGGAGTGCCCGCGAAAAACGGTGTCGGTGGTCAGTGCGGGGAGGAGCGGGGGCACGGCGGAAAGTGTCCTGCCTTATCTGGAAAGTCTGGTGGCTTCCCGGCCCGACCTCGTGGTGGTCTGCCTGGGCATCAACGATGTGATGCTGGGCCCGAAGCGGGTCTCCGGCTTCTGCGATGCGCTGGGCGAGATATTCGCCGTACTGGAGGCGGAGGAAATTCCCTGCGTGTTCATGACTCCCAACACCCTCAGCACCTATGTGAGCGGGGAAATCCGCTTGGAGGAGGTGCGGGAGAGGGCGGAGCTGGCCGTGCACTGCCAGAACATGGGTCTGTACGAGGCCTACCTGGACAAAGCAAAGGAGCTGGCGAGGAAAAGCGGCGTATCGATCTGCGACTGTTACCGGGAGTGGATGAAGCTTCACTGCGCAGGGGTGGATGTGACCGCCCTGCTCTGCAACCACGTGAATCACCCCAGCCGCCGCATGCATGGGCTGTTTGCGGGCATGCTGCTGCGGTGGATGGAGGAGGAGCGGCCTGCGCTGCTGACATAACGGGGAAAACAGAAAGGGGATGGGCCGCCATCCCCTTTTTACAGCTATTTTTCCCTTTTCGCCAGCTCAGTGAGACGCCTGACCTGTTCTCGCAAGATCGCCTCGTTCTGTTCTCTGGTCAGGGTGGGGTCGCCCTCCCCTTCGGTGTAGAGCGGGCAGGGGAAGTCCCCGCAAAGCCCGCAGTGCGCGTAGCCGCGCTCTACTATACAGCAGTTGTAGATGTCGCAGACATCGCCGCCGGTGTACTCCAGCCAGAAGGCCTTGCCCTCGATGGCCGCGCACCCTCCGCAGTCGTCGGGGTAGTAGTCGCACTTGCCGCACAGGACTCCGCAGCAGCTCATCAAATCGGACATATGGGTGCCTCCTTTTTCGAGAAAACTCTCTGCCTCCATTATACCACAGGGTGTGGGTGGGATGCACTGGACTTTACAACTCCGGCGGAGTAAAATGAATGCTGGCGGAAGGGGGCCGAACGATGGAGCGCGCAAAGCTGTACAGGGGAATACTGTGTGGTCTGATGACCCTGTTTGGGCTGGCCTCCGTCGCAGTCGGTGTATTCCAGTTTGCCCGGGGCAACACCGGGCGGGGGATACTGGCATTCGCGGGGCTGCTCTTTTTCGCGGCGCACTATCTCTTTCACCGCATCGGCATCCGCCCCGGCTACGGGCTTTACGGCATGCTCTACGTGTTCCTCACGCTGGCGTACTGCCTGGGCAGCGCCCTCCAGCTCTTCGATTCCATCCCCTTCTTTGACAAAATTTCCCACTTTCTGTCCGGCTATGTATTCACCATCCTGGGATTCTGCCTCTTCTATCTGTTCCACGGAGACTTGCGAGATGCCAGAGACGATTGGCTGCTGAACGCCATATTTGCAGTGGGCTTCTCCTGCCTGGTGGCGGTGGGCTGGGAGGTTGGAGAGTTTCTGGGTTTTGTGCTGGCGGGAATGGATAGCCAGCAGCATCTGACCACCGGCGTCTTCGACACCATGCAGGATTTGATCGCCTGCCTGGTCGCCAGCATTCTCTGTGCGGCGTCCTTCGGAATTTATGGTGTGACAGGGAAAAAGCTGTTCACGGCCAGGGTGGCGGAGGAGTTCTTCCGGAGCAATTCGGAGGGCAGGGGGCCGATCTGGACGTGGAAGCGATGAAAATGCCCCGCTTTCATTGACAAGGCCAAATGGTAAACATATAATGACAGTGGAATCGCCCCTTTCCAAAAGGGGCACTTTTTTTGGGAAGCAAATCTGAAACAATGCAGAGAGGAAGGATTGCAGATGATTACCGTCCCGCGCTACTTTGAAGACCCCTCGACCCTCCATGTCGGCACCGAGGAGAACCGCGCCTATTATATCCCCTTTGCCGACGCCGACCTGGCTCTCACAGGAGACCGGGCCCTGTCGGAGCGGATGACCCTGCTCAGCGGCGAGTGGCAGTTCCGCTATCACAAGAGCCTCTATGACGTGCAGGAGGGATTCTATTCCCCCGACTTCCCCGACGAGGGCTTCGATGCAGTCCCTGTGCCCAGCTGCTGGCAGATTATGGGCTACGATCTGCACCAGTACACCAACATCCGGCTGCCAATTCCCTTCGACCCGCCCTATGCGCCCGCCGAGAACCCCGCGGGAACCTACCGCTGCTTCTTCGACCTCACCGAGGAGCAGTGCGAAATGGAGAGCTTCCTCAACTTCGAAGGAGTGGACTCCTGCTTCTATGTCTGGATGAACGGGGAGTTCGTCGGCTACAGTCAGGTCTCCCACTCCACCAGCGAGTTTGACGTGGGCAAGTTTGTGCAGCCCGGCGAGAACATGCTGGCGGTTTTGGTGCTCAAGTGGTGCGACGGCACCTATCTGGAGGATCAGGACAAGCTGCGGATGAGCGGCATCTTCCGGGACGTCTACCTCCTCAGCCGCCCAGCCGACCGAGTGCGGGATTTCACCGTGCGCACTCTGGTGGCGGACAACTACAAGGACGCCGAAATTCAGGTGGATTTTGACTGCGTGGGCAGCCCCAAGCTTGTCTGCACCCTCTATTCCCCCGCCGGGGAGAAGATATTCTTCCGCACAGTGGAGGGAAGTGGCATCTCCTTTGAACTGAAGGACGCCCAGCTGTGGAACGCGGAGAATCCCCTCCTCTACACGCTGGTCGTCGAGAGCGGGGAGGAGGCCATCGCCCAGGAGATCGGCCTGAAGCGCATCGAGATCAAGGGCAAGGTGATGTACTACAACGGGGTGGCCATCAAGCTGAAGGGCGTCAACCGCCACGACAGCGACCCCTTTACGGGCTATACTATCTCCGAGGAGCAGCTGCTCCAGGATTTGGCGCTGATGAAGCAGCACAACGTCAACGCTATCCGCACCAGCCATTACCCCAATGCCCCCTGGGCAACCCAGCTCTACAGCCGTTTGGGCTTCTACTGCATCGACGAGAGCGACATCGAAATGCACGGCACCGTCACCATCTACGGCGGCGGCTCCAACTACAATGAGAACTTCGCCGAGCCCAACGAGGATATCACCTACGGCCTGCTGGCCATGGACCCCATGTTCGAGGCCGCTGTGCTCGACCGCGTGCAGCGCAACGTCATCCGGGACAAGAACAACGCCTGCATCCTCATGTGGAGCCTTGGCAACGAGGCGGGCTACGGCACCAACTTTGAGAAGGCCGCCGCCTGGATCAAATCCGTGGACACCCAGCACCTTGTGCACTACGAGAGCAGCAAGAACCAGATGCCGGGCCACACCATCGACCTCACCAACATCGACGTGTTTAGCAGCATGTACTCCTCCACCGAGGCAATTGAGAAAAACATGCTTGGCGGCTACGGCAAGCCCATTGTGGAGTGCGAGTTCTGCCATGCCATGGGCAACGGCCCCGGCGATTTGGAGGACTACTACGAGCTGATGTACCGGTACGACCAGTTCATGGGCGGCTTTGTGTGGGAATGGTGCGACCACGGTGTCTGGATGGGCATGACCGAGGACGGCAAGGACAAGTTCTACTATGGCGGCGACTTCGGCGAGTTCCCCCACGACGGCAATTTCTGCATGGACGGCCTGGTCTACCCCGACCGCACCCTCCACATCGGCCTGTACGAGCTGAAGAATGTCGCCCGGCCTGTCCGCGCGGTTGCGGTGGACGCCATGAAGGGCGAGATCACCCTGCAAAACAAGCTGGATTTCACCAACCTGATGGACGCGGTGTCCTGCGAGTATCACCTGCTCCAGGACGGCAAGACTGTCCAGAGCGGCATGGTGGAGGACTTGGACATCGCCCCCCACGCGGAGAAGACTGTCAAGCTGGACTACACCATTCCCGCCGGGGGCAACATCAGCCTGCTGCTGTTCTACACCCAGAAGGAGGACGACTTCTTCGTGCTGGCGGGGGACGAGCTGGGCTTTGATCAGATCATCATCCGGGAAGAGAGCTTCTCCGCTACGGCTGGCAAGGGCAAAAAGCCCGTTGTCGCGGAGAGCGACAGGCAGATTGTGGTGGAGGGGGAGAAGTTCCGCTACGCCTTCAACCGCCTGACCGGAATCTTCGACAGCATGGTGAAGGACAATGTTTCCCTCCTGGAGAAGCCTATGGAGTGGAATATATGGCGCGCGCCCACCGACAACGACCAGTATGTCCGTAAGGAGTGGGAGGCCGCGGGCTATGACCGCATCACAACTCGGGTCTACTCCGCAGAGGCGAAGGCGGAAGGGGACAGCGTGGTCATCACCGCCGAGCTGGCGATTTCCGCGATCTACCTCCAGCGCATCCTGGATATCAAGGCAGTGTGGACGATTCACGCCGACGGTCGTATCGCCCTCTCGCTGGACGGCAAGCGCAACACTGTTATGCCCTTCCTGCCCCGCTTCGGGCTGCGGCTGTTCCTGCCCAAGGCCTTCGGCGAGGTGGAATACTTCGGCTACGGCCCCTACGAGAGCTACATCGACAAGCGCCGTTCCTCCTGGCTGGGAAGCTTCCACGCCAAGGTGGAGGAGCTGCACGAGGACTACATCAAGCCCCAGGAGAACGGAAGCCACTACGGCTGCAAGCTGGTGGAACTCTCCGACGACAGCGGATACATGCTGGGCGCCTATGGGGAAGGGCTGAGCTTCAACGCCTCTCCCTACACCCAGGAGGAGCTCACCGCAAAGGCTCACAACTATGAGCTGGAGGAGAGCGGCATGACCGTGCTGTGCCTGGACTACAAGAACTCCGGCGTGGGCTCCAACAGCTGCGGGCCAAAGATCAAGGAGAAGTACCAGTTCAACGAAGAGGAGTTCCATTTTAATCTGGAGCTGGCCTTTGGGAGAGAGTAGCCGCCGAGTGCAGGTCACAAAAATCGGCAGGCGAGAATAATTTGTACATTGATTGAATTGTATGTTCGATTGTGGTACCCTTCATTTACCGAGCTTGGTAAATGAAGGGTACCTATTTATTTTGAAAGGGGTAGGGTTTTGTGAAAAAGGTTCTTTCTGTTTTATTGTCCTTGTTCTTGGTTGTAGGTATCGGTGCTGGGTTGTCTTTGGGGGTGTCTGCCGAAAGCGACCTGTCGGATTTGGCCGGAAGGTACGAAATTGTAGGCAGCGATTCTGGGCATTGGGCTGTCGATGAAATTTCACAATATCGTTTAACAGTGCAAGAACGCCAGCTGAATACTATAATTGTAGAGAAAGATTATTTGATCGATTATATTGATATTGAAGTGGTAAATAATGATCTACATATTAGTTATACTGCCAAAGACACCTCCACCTTTCGGGTAGAATATCATAATGTCAGTGAAGCATATGGAGGATATACTCCCGATTCATACGATATATATATTAATGACAGTGAGGTCAGTGAACTTGCCAGCCCATTACACATTGATTCCCCGTATTCTGTAGCTATATATCCAGGAACGATTGACATCATGATCTCTCCTTTTCATGGAGGAACAAGCGCAGAAAATAACGAGTATATTTCTTTCGGCACAGTATGGGGTATGAAAGGGGTGCGTCTTAGCAAAGTGGAGGAAAGCACCGACCCTGTCGATGTGATCCAGCCCTTCACAGGCACCGCAACCTCCAATACCGGACAGTATGAGATTGCCATTGCTGGCTTCCTCGACATGGAATTGATGCCCGGCGACAATGTGCTCACCCTCTCCGAGATACAATCCAACACCATTGCCGTCGTCGCTTACAACAACAATAACGGTGCTAAGCGCACAATGACCCAGACCACCATTGAGGAGATGACCGTCACGGTCTCCGGCGGACAAGTCACACAGATTTACCTGATGGGGCGGGTGCAGACAAGTCCGGGAACCCTCGACCGCTATTCGATGACAATTACATTGTAGTCCACACAAAACAAAGGACACCGCAATTGCGGTGTCCTTTGTTTTTCATCTATTTATGCCGATTAATGGCAAAAGAATACGCTTACTCCTGCTTGATGGCCTCCAGCGCGCTGATTCTCACCGCCCGGTAGGCCGGGAAGATGCCCGAGACAATGCCGATCATGGTGGCGAAGCCCATGCCCAGCAGCACCAACCAGGGTGGTATGATAGAGAGCTGCACGCCCTCCATGCCGTAGGTCATGAGGCCCAGGGATTCGCCCAGTTTCGCACCGCCGTAGGTATTGAGCAGGAAGGAGATGAGGTAGCTGAGCCCCACCCCCAGCACGCCGCCGAAAAAGCCGATCATGGCGGCCTCTATAAGGAAAATGGAGCGGATGTTGCTCACAAGGCAACCCAGCACCTTCATGACGCCGATCTCCCTTGTGCGCTCGTATACCGACATGACCATGGTGTTGGCGATGCTGATTGCCGCCACAAAGAGGGAGATGCCCCCCAGCGCGGCCAGGATCATCTGCATGGATTGGGTCTGCTTCATGGCGTCCTGCCGCTCGCCCTCCAGACTGTGGGTCTCGAAGCCCATATCCTTGATCGCCTGCTGGATTGTGGCGACGTCCTCGATGTTGGCGGCCTTGACGCGCACCTGGTCGTAGCTGTCCGAATTGCCGCCGTAACCGTAGTTGCTCTCCTTGATTTTGGCGGCCTTGTTGTACTCCTCCTGAATGCGCTTGAAGTCCCGCACATCGATGTATATGTTGTACTGGGTCTCGTAGGAGTTGAGATCGCCCGCCGCCAGGACTCCCTTTACTTCGATATCGTAGGTCAGCTGGCTCTTCTCCTCGTTGTAGGGGAGCACCAATGTGAAGGTGTCCTTGATCGGGTCGACGAAGGGATCGGGGATTTCCCCCCGCTCATTGGGATAGGGGCTGACCTGGTTGTTGGGGGGCTTGCGCTTGGAATCCACAAACTGGTAAGCCACATTCTGGCCGAAGAGCAGCTGGATTTTCTTGCCGCCCGGCTCGGTGATGTATTCCCCTTCGCTCAGCGCATAGCCGAATTTTTCCAAAGCCTCCGGGTAGACGCCGGTGAGGGAGTAGAGGCGCTCCATTTTGTAGCGGCCGCCCCTGCCGCCCTCAATGTAGCCGTCCAGCCAGATGCTCATAAAGGGGGTGACGGCGTCCACGCCGTCCATTGCCGCAATGGTGGAGAGGGCCTCGTCGTTCAGCGACGCCTCGGGGTTCCAGCCGTAGACGTCGATGATGGACAGATCACCCCAGGAGCTGATCAGGTCGCTGTTGCTCTTATTGATTCCAAGGCCCATGGAGATCATGGAGATGATGGCGCAGGTGCCGATCACCACGCCGATCATGGTCATGCTGGTGCGGAATTTCCGCCTGCTCAGGTTCCGCACGCACATGCTGAACAGATCAGAAATCCTCATCGAAGTCCTCGCTCTCCTTGCGCTTTGCCCGCTTGTAGAAGTAGAAGAGGATGGGCGCCGCGATGAGCACTGCTCCCACTGAGCAGAGGATGATGGCGGAGGGCCGCATGTTGAGCCCACCTGCATTCGGGTCGGGTGGCATTTCCTCCATGCCGCCCATGTTGTCGTAGTCCGGTACCCAGGGCTCGTCCACATAGATGGAGAAGGGGACGGAGATCTCCTTCTGGTTGCTCATTTCGTCTTCGTAGCTGACCACAATCTCCCCCGTCAGCTCCCCGGATTCGTTTGGGGTGATCATGAGGTCGAGGGAATCGGTCTTGCCGGGCTCCAGATTGCCAAAATGCTGCCGGGCAGCGACGAAATCCAGATTGCCCTTCACGCTGGCCGAAATGTTCTGGGTGGCCGACTTGCCCTTATTGGTGAAGGTGACGGTTACAAAAAACTGCTTGCCCACGGTGGCGTAGTCGGCCATCTCGGTGATGGGCTCCACGCTGAAGCGGTCGATCTGGGTGAGGGGCACGGCGATGATCTGCTCGTTGGAGCCCTCCTCCCGTTTTTCGTTGACGTAGTCGACATATTGGTAGGTGAATTTGACCGTCACGGAACCGCTGCCCACCTTGGCGTTGGAGAGCGCCTGCAAATCCACGCTGTGGGAGAGGGTCGCGCCGATGCCCAGCGAGGGCACGTCTACCGCCGAGTTGGAGCCCGCGGCGATGGTGAAATACTCCGCGTCGGGGGTGACGGTCATGATGATGTTTTCCAGGCCGATGTCCCGGCTGGTGTTTTTGTAGCTGAGGTTCAGGGTGAAGGAGGAGCCCGCCACGATGGGCTCCTTGCCGTAGTCGTAGGAGGTGATCACGATGTTGGGTTTGAGCGGCGCGATCTTGACCTCGTCGCTGGTGGAGGAGGACTCATCCTTGGGCTTGGCCTGCTTTATGGTGATGGTGATGTCGGGCTTATAGATGGAACCGTCGATGTCATAGATGGGGTTGAAGACAATGGAATTGGTGCCTCCGTCGTAGGTGAGGCCTTTGAAGACGACTCGGAAGCGGGGCGTGCCGTCACTGGCGGAGGCGATTTTGGTGATGCTGCCCCGGGTTGTGCCGCCGGAGAAGAAGCCGTTCCACTCCTTGACAAAGACGGAGAGGGAAGCATCGGGGAGGTTGTCGAAGTCGACGTCCGCCAGGCCGTAGTCAAGGTAGGTGACGGTGAGGTCGAAGGGCTTGGTATCCTCGGTGATTTCGTCAATGCCTTTGCCGTCCTTGTCTGCGACAATGACGTTTTCAACGACTGTATTGGGGGTGATAGGGCCGGTTTCCTCGCTTGAGGAAGACTCTCTTTCAAAGTAGCTTCTGGGAACAAAATCGTCGAAAGTGATAGTTACGGTATCTGACATTTTCACATTGCTGAAAAGCAAAGTTTTATCTTTTATTGCGTTTCCAACATACTTTATGTTGATTGCCTTTACTGTCACTGTCCATTGGTCATCATCTGGCGTTCTTGTTGGTGGGGTAAACCGAAGTTCAGCTCCTGTCATATCATCCCACTGATCGCTCGGAGCAACTGTAAAGTTTGAATTAGTGACAGTCTTTGGAGAACCAGGCGTGAATACAGCTGCTAAATCTGGATAAAGGGTAGCATCAAATGAAAAAGTGAATGAGAAGGTAAGTTGATCTCCACGAGATATATAACTAGTGCCAGGGTCTAGGCCGTTCATGCTAAAAACGGGAGTGGTAGCCGCCCCCGCCATCATGCTCAGCGCCCCGGCAAACAACCCAAATACCATCAACACCGCGATAATGATCGCGCCAACTCTCGCAATTGCCTTCATTCTTCCAATCCCTCTTCTTTGTCTTCCGTGTGGCTCTCCGGTGTGGGTTCCTCTTGCTCCCCGCTGTTGGAAGAGTCCTCTCCGATGTGGGCGTCCCGCTCGGCCTGCAGCCTCTCCTCCAACTCCCGGTAGGCGTCCTCCTCGGACAGGCTGTCCGCGATGGAGATGTTGGCGACATCCTTCACGATTTTGCCGTCGATCAGCGTGATAATGCGGTCGGCGTACGGGGAGAGCTCGGTGTCATGGGTGACTAGAATCAGCGTCTGGTTGTTCTCCCGGCAAAGGCGCACCATCATGCGCATGACTTCTATTGTCGTGCGGGAGTCCAGGTTGCCCGTGGGCTCGTCCGCAAAGATGATCTTGGGGTTGGCCACGAAGGCCCTGGCGATGCCCACCCGCTGCTGCTGTCCGCCGGACATCTGGGAGGGGGTGTGGTTCCGGCGGTTGTCGAGACCCACCTGCTGGAGTATCTTGCGGGCGGCCCGGTTTCGTGTGGTTTTGTCCTGCCCCCGGAAGATCAGCGGCATGCTGACATTTTCCAGCGCAGTCATAAAGGGCATCAGGTTGTAGGCCTGAAAGACAAAGCCGATGTACTTCTGCCGGAATTTTGCGAGACCGTCCTCAGAGAGAGCGGAGATGTTCCGCTTGCCGATCATGACACGGCCCCTGGAGGGCTTTTCCAGCCCGGCCAGTTGGTTGAGCAGGGTGGATTTTCCCGAACCGGAGGTGCCCACAATGCAGACGACCTGGCCGGTCTCCACCTCAAAGTTGATATTGTCCAGGGCGACCACCTGCTCGCTGCCCACCCGGTAGACCTTGCGCAGGGATTCCACCCGTATAATTGGCGCGGCCACAGATTGTCACCTCCCGACACTTTCCCACATTAAAATGCCTGTTTCATATTAGCACAATGCAAAATGGTACGCAAACCGTAGGGCCTGCCGCAATTATTAAATTTTACTTAATATAAGACAGATATTACAAAAGCGCACAAAAAATCCTCCGGGGAAACCGGAGGATTTGCGGACAACTGTTCGGGAGCTGCTCTTGCGACTATTTTCGGTAGGCGATGGCGTCTATCTGGACGAGCAGGCCGTCCGCGCCGCCCTTGTGGGCGAAGTCGGTGGAAATGGTCTTTCGCGCCGGATAATTCCCCCGGAACCGCTCTTTGAAAACCTTTTCCATGGCGGGGATATTCCAGGGGTCGCGCATCATGACATCCACCTTGACCACCGCGTCCAGGGTCAGGCCGACCGTTTCCAGCCTGGCGCTCATGTTGTCCAAAGCGCCGTTCACCTGATCCTCCACCGAGCCGCCGATATTGCCCACGCAGAAGGTCAGAAACACGAAGTCGCCCGCCTCCACAATCTCGGAATAGGCGAACTCGTCGGCCTGGGCCTGGTTTATGCTGTGTCTCTTGATGTCACTCATCGCTATGACCATTCCTTTCATATGAGGAAAACTACTTCAAAAGTCTTGCGCCGGAAAATGCCTTGTAATCGTTCAGGGAGAGCACCGTCTCCGGCTCCGCCCAGGAAAAGCCCAGCTGGGAGGGGAGCTTCTGCTCCGCAAAGCACCGGTCGCACTGCTCAGACAGGCCCTTTACCAGGCTGCCGGCGGGGTCTTCTGTGCGGAAAACCAGCTCGGCGGGGAAGTTCTTGATCTCGGCCTGGTCGAAAAGGGCGTTGCTCACCAGCAGGTGGGGGAGGGCGGCGTCCAGGGGGCAGGTGTTGCCGGGGCCCTCGCCGTCGTAGAGCAGCCCGATCATGTTCACAAGCTTTTCCGCCAGGGAGAAGGAGGTGAAGGGGTTGCCGTAGCTGTGGGTGCTGCCGTCCCGGAAGGTGGCGACAATCTCACTGCCCTCTTCCTCGTTCAGCGTCACAACGGCATTTTCAAACTCGTAGGAGAAGGCGGGCTCATGGGGGACGTCGCCGCTGTGGGTGGAGATGAAGAGGAAGTCCGCCCCGTTGTCGAAGTCGCCCGCCAAAAAGATGGTGTCAAAGCTCTCGATATCCTTGGCCCGCAGCAGGGTGCCGGAGGCGGAGGAGGGCATGCGGGAGCTGTCCAACCGCTCGCCCATCATGAAGAAGATGTTGTGGAGGTAGTGGGCGGTGGCGTTGGTGGAGACGCTGTCCAGTATCCAGTTGCCCGCGTCGTCCTGCAGCCTGCCCTTCCAGCCGCCGCTCTGGTAGTAGTTGTCAAAGCGCTGCCAGGCGATGTAGCTTTTGAGGTGCAGGGGCTTGCCCAGCTTGCCGGAGAGAATATCCCGCTTGAAGTCCAGAATCGGCCGGCAGAAAGACCACTGGTAGCCGACCGCCAGCTGCCGATCTGCCTCCAGCACGCCCCGGCGCAGTTCATCCGCCTGCTGAAGCAGCGGGACGATGGGCTTTTCGCAGATGACGTTGGAGCCGTTTTTCAGCGCGGTCAGCGCCTGCTCCTTGTGGAGGTGGATGGGGGTGGAGATGACGGCGAGATCGGCATTGTTGTTCGCGTAGAACTCCTCCGGCAGGTTGTAGAGGGGGATGCCGTTGTTCAGCAGCCACTGGTAGTGGGGGGAGGTCTTGGCGAAGGGATCGACCGCTCCCACGATTTCGTATTGGCTGGTGTCGCCGTTTTCCAGCAGGCCGCCCAGATTGTGGCCGCCGTAGCCGCCCACCCCAATAAACACAATTTTTACTCTATCCGGCATTTATAATCAGTCCTCTCAGTTAGATTGCCAAACCTTGCATGTATCTGATATAAGCGGGAAAAGCTGCCTCGGGCTCCTCCAAATCCGGGTGCCACTTTTTCTCCCATTCCAGGGAGAAAAAGCCGTCGTAGCCGTCGTCGGTGAGGGTGCGGCAGATATCGGCCAGGGGGATGTCGCCCTCCCCGGTCATGCAGAGCTGGAAGCTGCCGTCGGCAAGGCGCTTGTGATCCTTGATGTGGATGTGGTGAATCCATGGCTTGATGCCGTCGTAAAAGGTGGGCCAGTCGCCGCCGTAGGTCTTGTCGCTGTGGGCGACGTCCCAGATAAGGCCGAAGTTTTCGGTGTTCCCGATGGACTTTGCCACCGGCAGCAGGGTCTCCAGCCGGTTGAAGTCGCCGTGTACCTCTTGGAGCACCCGGACAGAGGAGTCCTTGGCGTAATCGCACAGCGTGTTGACTCCCCGGGAAACTCTGCCGATCACCTCGTCCTGCAGTTCGGGAGAGACGATCTGGTCGCCAAATACCCGGATGAAGGGCGCGCCGATCCCGGCGGCCACATCAATCGCCTTTTTGCCCTCCTCCACGGCGGCATCGAATTTCTCGGGGTCGTGGAAGTTGCAGGAGGTGCCCAGGCAGACAATGGAGAGGCCGCGGCTCTCCAGCTCACCGGCCAGAGTCCGGCGGTTTTCAAGGGTCAAGGCGTCGATTTCGTCGACGGCCATGACGCCGTTTACGCCGCGGATTTCCAACCCGGAATAGCCGTACTCCACGGCGCGGTCCAGCACCGTTTGCCAGGGCCAGCCTGGACAGCCAAGGGTGGAAAAAGAAAGTTTCATGCAGATCAGTCCTTTCGGCATAGATCGAGCAGCTTTTTGTCCATTTCAAACCGAAAATAGTATAGCACGAAACCGGAGAAAAAAGAAGCGGCGCGCCATTTTTTTGCGGTGGCTGCGCCGCTGCACTGCACGCGGTTTTGTTTCACCTTGCGGGATCGGGCGGCGGCGGATATAATGGTATTATTAGACACATTCTGAAAGAAGACGATGTTGGCCTCCGAAAGGATGAACAATAAATGAAACAGTGTTGGAACTGCGGCGGATACATGGCGGATGGCATGCCCCACTGTCCCCGGTGCGGCGCACCGCAGGGACAAAGATCACCGGGGCAAAGATTGCCGGGGCGCAGCGCGCCCTATTCTTGGGGCGGGCCGGAGCGGGAGCCCGACTGGCAGCTGCCTGCCCGTGGCTGGCGGCTTGCCCTGCTGCTGGGTACTCTCTTTCTGGCCCTTGTGGTGACGGCCACCAGCTTTTACCAGATAGGGTCGTGGGGTGCGCCTATTCCCTCCTCGGAGGCGGAGACGAAGACACGCGTGGAGCTTCGCAGGGAGGAGCGCCGGCAGCGCCGGGAAGAGGCCGAAGCGGAAGAGGGGGCGTACGACAGCGGCTGGACAGAGGAATACACCAGCGACAGCTACGGGTTCCCGGCAGGGGACTCCTCCCCTTACTGGCCGGAGATCGCCCACGTGAACCCCATCTATTTCGGCGCCATCGAGCAGGGAGATGCCCTCTATCAGCTGGACGGCCCGAAGGGGGACGGCTGGCAGCGCATTTTGATGCAGAGCGCGGAGTGGGGCAGCGCGCAGCTCGTGCTTGAGGCGGATGAGGAAAAGGGGGAGTTGATCGGCGGCTTTGCCCTCAGCCTGGACAGCATCTACTACAGCCTGCTGACGCCTGGAGCGGACACGGCAGCCTACTACAAAGCGCCTCTGCAGGGCGGCTGGGGCGAAAAGTTGTTTGACGGCCCCGCGGGCCGCTTTGTCTGCCGGGATGGCGCCCTTTATATCTGGGACACTGCGGGGGGCGGCCTTGCGGTGTGGGAGCTGTTCGGCAGCGGTCAGGGTTCCCTGCGCACCATCGAAATCCCACTCACAGCGGAGGACTCCACTTTTTACCCCGATGCCTTCTCGGTGATGGACTCCACCCTGTACTACGGGGAATCTACCGGAAAGCGGCTGGAATATTTCGCCTACGACTGGAAGGCGGGGGAGCGCCGCGCCGTGCTGCGCTGCGGGGAATCCGCCAGCGCCTCCTTCCCGGTCTTTGATGGGGAGTATGCCTACTGCATCCTGGAGGATAAAACAGACAGGCGGATTGTGCAGACAGAGATCGGAGCGGATGTGGCGTATGCGTCGCTGTACAACCAGTACGCTTCGGTGGGGGAAGATGCCGCCTTCGGGCTGCGTGGCCCGGGGGAGCTGATCTACTTCGACGGGGATGAGATCAATGTCACATCTACCGAATACTATGCCCCGGAGATTGTTTTTGAAGACGATTCGCTCTCTGCAATCACCCGCAACTGGATTGTGGGGGAGAGTGCGGCCATGTGGCAGAAGGACGGGCTGACGCACCAATTCTCGAATGTTTATGGCAGCGGGATGATCCGAACCTCCCCCCTGGAAACCGGCGTCCCCGCCCTTGTGTTCGAGGACTGCGACGCGCTGGCGCCCTACCTGGCCTGGATGGCTATGGAGAGCGGACTAGCCGAGGAAGAGACCTACGATGATTTCTTGCCGGAAATCAGGATACTGTTTGAGTCGCCGGAGATGCGGGAGACTTTCCTGGAGGAGGACGGGCGGCTGCGGATGGACATCTTCAGCACATTTTTAGAAGAGGCCTTTTATTACGACTTCTACTACGACGAGCTGGAGGCGCTGATAGATGCGGACGGCATTTCGGGCTTTATTCTGGAGGAGGACGGCATCTACCTGGATGATTCCTGGACACCGAAAACCCAGCGGCCCGAGCTGACATTCGTGCAGCGCTCCGAGGAGGGCTACTACGTGGACACCTATCTCTACACTGTGCAGATGGACGAGGAGACCCAGGCTGTGTTCTGGATTTCGGGGCTGGAGATGTACGGCGGCTTCTACGCCGGCTTTTGGGCGGAGAGCATGGGCTGGACGACGAGCGAGGACGCCCTGGACGGGCTGGAGTCCGGATCAGTCATATAACCGGCGGATGTAGTGATGGGAGAGGATGACCGGGGTGCAGATTGCCAGATTGTTTGAAATGGTCTACCTGCTGCTGGAAAAGCGGCAGATGACCGCCAGGGAGCTGGCGGAGCGCTTCGAGATATCCACCCGCACCGTCTACCGGGATGTGGAGACACTCTCACAGGCGGGCATCCCCCTTTACACCACCAAGGGCAAGGGGGGAGGAATTGGCATCACGGAGGGCTTTGTCCTCAACAAATCCCTCTTAAGCCGCAGGGAGCAGATGGAGATTCTGGCGGCCCTGCAGAGCCAGTCGGCCACCGGCGACAAGGCCAACGAGGAGACGCTGCAAAAGCTCACCTCCTTTTTCCGCACCTCTGTGGAGGACTGGATACGGGTGGACTTTTCCGACTGGAACAACAGTGATCTGTTCGAGCAGGTGAAGGCCGCCGTGCTGGAGCGCAGGGAGATATCCTTTCGCTATTACGGCAGGAACGGTGACAGCATCCGCCGCAAGGTGCGGCCCTTCCAGCTGTGGTTCAAGCACAAATCCTGGTATCTCCACGCCTTCTGTCTGGAGCGGAACGCCAACCGGCTGTTCAAGCTGAACCGCATGCAGGAGTTCGAGCTGCTGGAGCCCTTCCACGAAGAGATATCCATTCCCGAAGAGGAGGAGCCCATGAGCAGCGGCAGCACCAGCTACATTGTGGCGGAGTTGTGGGCCCACTCCGACCTGGCCTACCGCATCTACGACGAGTTCGGCCCGGACTGCATAAAGCGAAACGACGACGGCAGCTTTCTCATCACCTGCCCCTTTGCAGAGGATGAATGGGTGTACGGCTACATTCTCTCCTTCGGAGAGAAGTTGCGGGTGACGGGGCCTCCCCACTTGGTGGAGGTCATGAAGAAAAAAACAAGGGAGCTTTCTGAACACTATATTTGAATATGACAGACATATGTCAGCTATAGCATGGTATTCTCTTTTCACAGGGAAAGACACCCACAACCGAAAGGAGAAAAGTTTGAAAGCCAATACTTTCAAACTTGGGTTTTGCATTTTTATTGTCGAAGGGACAAGAAAAATACAATTCCCCCACAAAGAAAAGGAGTCATTACAATGGAAAAGTTTTGTCAGAGCTGCGGTATGCCGTTGGAGGAATCTGTGCTGGGAACAAACGCCGATGGGACAAAAAGCCAGGATTACTGCCAATACTGCTATGCGAATGGGGCCTTCGTCAAGGAGGAGACCATGGAGCAAATGATTGAAAGCTGCATCCCCTTTATGATCGAGGAGCACCCCCAGATGAGCGCCGAACAGGCAAAGGCGGGGATGATGGAGTTCTTCCCAACCCTGAAGCGCTGGGCGGACTGAGTCCGCTTGCACACGCGCACCGGGCGCCGTCAAAATGAGTAGGCCTTCTGGAGGAAAAGCATGGAGTACATTCCCGCCAAGACCATTGTGACCCGCAACAAGTCCACCAGCTGGTTTGGGGCGCAGTACAACATGAACGTCTACCGGGGTTGCTGCCACGGCTGTATCTACTGCGACTCCAGAAGCGCCTGCTACCGCATCGAGGACTTTGGCCGGGTGCGGGCAAAGCAGGACGCGCTGCGCATCATCCGGGACGATTTGCGCCGCAAGGTGAAGAAGGGAATTGTTGCCACAGGCTCCATGAGCGACCCCTACAACCCCTATGAGAAAAAGCTGGAAATCACCCGCCACGCCCTGGAGCTGGTGAGTGCCTACGGCTTTGGCGCGGCCATCGCCACCAAGAGCCCCCTGATTGCCCGGGACGCCGATGTCTTAAAGGAAATTGCCCGCTTTGCCCCTGTGCTGGCAAAGTTTACCATCACGGCGGCGGACGATGTGCTCTCTCGCAAAATCGAGCCGGGCGCCGCCCCTGCCAGCGAGCGCTTCGCCGCCATGGAGCAGTTGTCCAAGGAGGGCATCTACACCGGTGTCCTCCTCATGCCGGTGCTGCCTTGGATCACCGACAGCGCTGAAAACCTCTCCGCCATCCTCCACAGGGCGAAGGACGCGGGGGCGAGGTTTGTCTATTGCAGCTTCGGTCTCACCATGCGGGAGGGACAGCGGGAATACTTTTACGCCGGGCTGGACAAGGAATTCCCCGGCATGTCCGCCCGCTATGCCGCCCGCTACCGGGATCAGTACTCCTGCGCCATTCCGGAGGCAAAGGCCCGGTGGGGGGAAGTCAGGGAGATTTGTGACCGGCTGGGGCTGCTGTACAAAATGCCCGAGATCATCCGAAGCTCTCAGATGGGCTACGAGGGCACACAGCTGACCTTTGCGGACAGTTTGTAGAAGAAAAATGCGGGCGGATGCGGGAGCATCCGCTCTTTTTTGTGCGGTGTATCCCCGTTAAATTGGCTGAGAGACGCGGCTATCCCTTGACATGCATCCGATTCTTGACTAATATAAACCATAAGAGTTCCACCGTTTGAGAAAATTGGGAAAGAGGATGTACAAATGATGAGTTTCAAGAAGATTCTAACACTGCTGTTGGCGCTGGTTTTGGTTGCCGGATTGGGCCTTGCAGCTTTCGGCGCCATGGACGGCGACGCCACCAATTATGGCGGCAGCGTGGCGGTGTCCGGCACAGTGCGCACCAAGACCGGAACGGTGACAGTGAGCGGCACTTCACTGCCCTCCGAGGCGAAGGCCATGTTCAACCAGATCAACCGCAACCGCCAGCAGGCGGGGCTACCCCTGCTGTTTGAAAACGAAAACCTGCTGGAGCCCGCCATGCAGAGGGCGCTGGAAATTTCCATCAGCTTCTCCCACACCCGCCCCGACGGCACAAAGGCGACGGACATTTCCACCTACTGCCAGGGCGAGAACCTGGGCATGAGCAACGACTCCGCTGTGAACACCACCGGCTCCTACCAGGACAAGGTGAGCGCGCAGCCCCAAAGCTTTATGGAATCATCCAGCCACCGCAGCCTGATTCTGGACAAGGACATGGAGTCACTCGCGGTGTATTGCCTTGAGGTCAACGGGCAGCGCTACTGGGTGCAGCTCTATGGCGCGGCCAACGGCGGCAAGGGCGTGGGCGCGGGAACAGCAACACCTGCAACCACAACTCCCAAGACCACCACGACCCCCAAAACAACGACGGGGACTATCGTTGGTAGTGCGGCGATTTCCGCTACTGATGTTGCCGCCGCCAAGAATGCGGCTGCCTCCGGCAAGACCTCCTACACCGTGAAGGATGTCTCCTCCGTGACCGGCGCGGATTTGGCCGCCGTTGCTGCGGGCGGCAATACCGGCTTCAAGCTCAATCTCGATACCACCGACAAGGCGGGTTCCGTTGTGGGACGCCTCACCCTGAATCCTGCAAGCTTCTCCGCGCTGACTGCCACTGCGGCGATCAATCCCGGCGTCTCCACCGGCACGGCGGACACCAAGGCCATTCAAGACCGCTTTGCCAAGTGGTACACCAATGAGACCGCTGTCGTCAAGCTGGATCAGAAGGGCTCCTACGGCGCGGGCGTCAATGTGGCGGTGCTGGCCGAGCTGGGCAACCTGAACAAGGACAGCCTGGTGTTCTACCTCTACGACGCCGAGAGCAACACAATGGCCAAGCTGGAGAGCGTCACCTACAGTGTGGACAGCACCGGCTACCTCCACTTCAATGCTACCTCCGGCGGCTATGTTGTGGTCGCGGACAAAGCTCTCAGCAAGTAGTGCAAATGTAATTGATAGCATAAGAAAAGGAGAGGCAACTGCCTCTCCTTTTTTGTGTGCTTCAGATTTCCACACGTTCGCCGTGGGCTCCCACCCACCAGCGGAGGCCGGGGTATTTGGCGTCCAGGTAGTCGGTGAACTTGGCCGGGTCTTCGCTGTTGTTCCGGAACATGTCGTAGTGCCCGGGCACCGTGAGCCCTGGCCGCAGTGTTCCCGCCAGATCCACCGCCTCCTGGAAAGTCATGTTGCCGATGCAGCCGGTGCGGTAGCGGACGCCGTCCCTGCCGTTGATGGGGAGAAAGGCAGCATCGAGATCGGGCGCGAAGCCCCGCACCTTGGCGGCGAGGCCGTCGTAAATGCAGCTGTCCCCCGAGTGGTAGAGGCTGAGGCCGTCCGCCTGGAGCAGGTAGCCCATGTAGGGGTAGGAGCCGGTGGCTTCGTCCCTGTCCAGCAGCTCGTGGGCGGCGGCAATGCCCGTGATGCGGATGCCGTCGACATCAATTGTCCGGCTGTCCTCAATTCCCACAATCCGGGAGCGGGGGATACCCAGCTCCGCGCTGAGCCCGTCCGCCAGCATTGCGGGCACGACAAAGCGGGCGGACGGGGACGCTGCGGCCCTCGCGGGCCAGCTTTTCCTGTCGATGTGGTCGTCGTGATCGTGGGTGCCGAAGATGAGGTCGGCGTTTGTGACCTGGGCCGCCTCTATGACGGGCGGAACCAGACGGTTTTCGCCGGGCGACAGAAATGCGTCGATGTAGATGCTTCTTCCCGCCAGCTTGATAGCGTAGCCCAGCTGTCCCAGCCACCAGAAAACAGCGTGCCTGTGTCCTGGATTTGTGCGGGTGATTTCCCCGATCAGTTCTGCTCCCAGCATAAAATACCTTCTCTTCTTTTGCGTTATAAAGTGGATACTATTTTGTCTTGACGGGCATCCACAGCTCGTGAATCCATCCGGCGCCATCCGGCGAATCGCTGTACTTCTCGATCACGGGGCCCTCCGCCTGCTGGTAGCTGGAGGAGGGAAACCACTCGGTGTAGCAGTAGTCGTACAGTTTCTTCACCGCGAAGCGGTCGGCTTCATCGGCGGAGAAGACTGCCCAGGTGGTCTCCGGCACATCCACCACCGTGAAGGAGCCGTCCACGCCCCCGGCAGGCAGCTCCCAACCGTACAGGAATCGCTTGGCGCCGTCCGGGGAATAGAAGTGGACGGCCTGCAGCAGGTGGATGCGGGAAACATCCCATTCGTCGTTTTCGATCATCTCCAGGGCGTCGCCCGGAAATCCGGCGGCGATGTTCGTGGCGTCGTGGCTGCCGTCCTCCAGTACCTTGTCGGCGTACTCCCCCCACTTTTCCCAATCCGTTTCGGCCCAATCCGGGGTGATTGCCTGACCGAAGAGTTGGTAGGGCGCTGTCTTTTCGATGCGGTATCGCATACTTTCCGCTCCCTTCAAAATAAACTGAAAGGAAAGCCTGGGGTATGCGGCGATCTGGGTGCCCGGAACGCGGGCGGCTGTGGGCGTGACGCCATGCAGGGCCTGAAATGCCCGGGTGAAAGAGGACTGGGAATCGTACCCATACTTCACGGCGAGATCGACCACGCGCACGTCGGACTGCTGCAAATCGAAGGCCGCCAGTGTCATGCGCCTGCACCGGATGTACTCGGACAGCGGCACCCCCACCACGTAGGAAAACATGCGCTGAAAATGGTAGACGGAGCAGGACGCTCGTTGGGCCGCGGTGGTGGCGCTGATTTCCCCACTGAGATTCTCCTCAATGTAGTCCATAGCGCTTTGTAAATCTGACAGAAAGCTCACCGCACACACCTCCTATTACTATAAATTTAGGTTATGGACACGACATCCAGCCGTGTCCTTTTCCTATCTCACGCCTAAGCTGTAGAATGAGAGAGCAATTGGCCTGACGTATGCCTCCAGGGACTAACCACGTCCGTCGGAAAGTCAGTCAGCCATCCTCTCATTCACAGCGTTCGTTTTATGCAGGTAGTGCCACCTTCATCGGTGCGTTCGTGTCAATAGATTGAATCGGCGGTGAGTAAAAAGATGGTCGCCAATT
>JBKEBS010000152.1:0-46911 GCA_047973265.1 Oscillospiraceae bacterium | reverse complement strand
GGGCGGCCCTGAGGGCGTCGGACTACGTCAGGCTCCGTCTCATGCTGCCGATGATATCCTCGGTGGAGGAGATCGTCAAGGCCACGGGGATTCAGGATGACGTGAGGGCAGAGCATGCCGGAGAGGGCGTCCCGATCTCCGACCAGATAGAGCTGGGCATCATGATTGAGACGCCGTCAATCGCGCTGCTGTCCGACAAGGCGGCCTCCCTGGTGGATTTTGCCAGCATCGGCACCAACGACCTCTGTCAGTACCTGTTGGCAGTTGACAGGCTTAATCCCCATGTGAGCGGTTATTACCAAATGTATCATCCCGCTCTGTTCCGACTGATCGGCGAGATATGCGGAGCCTATGACAGCGCGGGAGTTCCCCTCTCTGTCTGCGGGGAGCTGGCCGGGGATTCCCTCGCGGTTCCCCTGCTGATTGGGCTGGGGGTTCGCAGGCTGAGCGTGGCCTCCTCGGCTATCGCTTCGGTGAAGAGGACGATCAGCAAGATTTCCTTGGTTGACGCGCAGCGGCTTGCTGAAAAGGCGGTTGGATGTTCCACCGCCGGCGAAGTAAAGGAGCTGCTATCTGAATAGAAGGGAATGAAGCATTTATGTACAGCAAAAATGTGACCGTCACCAACCCTACCGGGCTCCACGACAAAGCGGCGTCTGAGTTTGTGGGAACCGCCGCCAATTTCGATTCCCGCATCACGGTGCGGCGTGTGGACGGCGTGGAGGAGGCGAACGCGAAATCCATCGTGTTCCTGCTCAGCCTGAATATCACCCCGGGGACAGAGGTGGAAATCGCTGCCAGGGGGGATGACGAAGTGGAAGCTGTCAACACCCTGGTGGAACTGATTGAAGCGGGATTTGGAAAATAGCAGAACATCAAATGAAAAGGGGACATGCCTGTGCATGTCCCCTTTTTTTGCAATATTCATTCGGCTTTCCGGTCGTCGCGCAGGGCGTCGTCCATCAGCTTGATCATTTCCAGCATGCTGCGGAACCTGACCTCTTGGCCTTTGCGGGCCCAGGTGATGCTGCCCTGCCAGGTGGCGTTGTCCTGAAACTGAATCTGCACCACAAAGGTTTCCTTGGAACCCTGTTCTCCGTTGGACTTGTTATCGTTCATGGAACCCTCCAATTGACAAAAAATAAAGCAGCCGAAAGTGCGTCCATTTCTCAGGCGGACGATTCCCCGGGCCTGTAGCGCTGCGAGGCACTCCAGCTTCGGCAAAGACGCCGGCGGAAGCGGCGGCAGAGCACCCGCTCCAGCAGCAATGCAAATTCCAGGTCACTGCGGATAGCCCATTCCCGATCCTCCTCGGCACAATACAGCGTGCCCTGCCAGGAGGCGGATTTGCGCAGTTTCACATGCAGCAGGAAGGTGCACACAGCGCCCCGCTCCTTGGGCAAATCCAGATTGTGGGAGGAGGGCAGTGCGGGGATGGCGGGAAAGGGGATGGAGGAATCCCGGCCCTGAAAGGAGCGAAACTTGAAGTTTGCCTGGGGGTAGGAGATGACCTCGAAGAAGCGCTCCATCAGGGCCATCAGCATATCGACATCCCGAAAGGAGATGGGGGCGGGGAAGCAGGGGTTGTGAAGGGTGCCGGTGATGATGCTGTCATCCACGCTGTCTACGCAGATGAGCGTTCGAGTGACACTGCTTGGCACCAGTGGCGCACTGCGAATAGCCATGCCTGGCAGCTCCTTTACGCGAAGATTTGAGCAAAGAGATTACTCGTCCACCGGGTCGAGGGGATGGATGGTGGCGTGAACGGAGATGCCCTTGACCCGGCAGGTCTGACGAAAGCGCTTGAGAATGCGGTTCATGACCATCTCGCAGTTCTCATAGGTGAGAGTCGGCAGCATGAGAACATATTGGGACGCGGAAAAGCGGGAGTAGACGTCGCCCTTGCGAAGGCTTTTCTGGATGGTGGCGGAGAGTGCGTCCATTACGCGGTTTTGCTTGTCGAGGGTCAGGGAGAGGGTGGGATTGTCGCCGGACAGGGTGAGCAGGCTTAGAAAGATAGACTGCCCGCTGCGTGCGGCACTGCGCGCCTCCAGCCGGTAGAGGTTTTTGAACACCTCGTATTCGCAGTAAAAGGCCCCCTGGGTGGCGCCGGTTTCCCGCAAATCATCCTGGATGGAGATGAGGTCGGCCTCCACATTTTGGGAGAGCTTGACAATTTCCTTGTAGACCTCCCGCATAGCGGCGGAAGGGCCCACGCCCAGCTCGCGGAAAAAGAGATCAGTCACATAGCTGTAGTGGCTCAGCGCCTGGCGCTGCTTGCCGGTGCGCATAAGGGCTGTCAGCAGATAGGTGTGAATCTGCTCCTCATATTGGTCAATCAGAAGGGCCTGTTCGCAGACCGTTTGAATGTCCTCCTCCCTGCCGGGACGGCGGAGCAGCTGCTCCAGGAAGGCATATACCGATTTGAAATACAGCGAGCGAAAATAGGCGGAGATGGGGACGACCCAGCTGCGGTAGCCGGAATCGGGGAGGAAATTGCCGGTGTAGAGCCCCAGGACAGTCCAATACTCCTTTTCCCGCTCCTCGAAGGAGAGCTCCTCGTTGGCGGCTCTGTTGCAGTGCGCTTCAAATTCCTCGGTGTCCACCCGGCAGTCCAGCTGGTTGTTCCAGCAGTAGCTTCCCTGGGTGTAGAGGATCATTTCCTTCGCCTTGGGAATCCCTTTGGCAGTGAGAGCAGTGCGGATGCGGTAGATCAGGTTTTTCAGCGCGTTGGCGGGGTTGTCGATGGTGTTGTCCGGCCACATGGCGCGAATGATATCCTCCTGGCTGACAGTCTTGTGGCGGTAGGCGATGAGGTATTCCAGCAGGCTCCACAGCTGACGGGTGCGGTTATCCGTATCCTGGACAGAGCGCTCACCCACTGCCAGGCGGAATCCCCCCAGCATGGATATCTTGATCAGGCTGCTGCTGTCGGCGGAAACAGATGACATTGTCGATTCTTCCTTTCTGATAACATCCTGTGATGGTGCAAAGCGGGCAGGAAGCGCAGAAAATGAAATGAAGCAGATAATTAAGAATATGTGACTGTAAAATTCAAGTATAGCGCGATGTGCAAGAGAACAAAAATGCCTTGATTGATGAAAGTCTGTGACGGGATGTAAAAAATTCCGAAAGAGATGAACTGGTTTTGAATGGGAATCCGTCTTAGTCTTACAGATGGGAAACACGGCGGAATTTGGTAAAAAATCAGAGAATCCGGCGATATTTGTCGATTTGTGCTTGTTAGCCCAGCGGCTTTATTATATAATAGCGCTTGGAGGAATGCAATCGTGTTATTCGTTTATTTGGCGAATTGGTCACAATATCTTCTGTAAATGCAAGATATTAATGAAAAAGAGAGAGATTTTGTGGGATTTGCGGGCTGAAACCTGTTTGAACAGAACAAACAGTCCTTTATTTTAGTCAATCCTCATGTGGAAAGGATGACCACCAAAGTGAAATGCAGGAAGGGACTTCTCCCGGGGAAAGTTTCCCTCATAATGGCTATTGTGATGATGGCGGCGTTCGTTGTCGGCGGTTTGCCGTCGTCTGCGGCGCAGTCGCTCGCCCCCTCCGCCCCGTTGACCACAAGCTACAAGAATGACCGGGCTGTCGTCGATATCTCCAACAAAAACGAAGGCTACATCATGGTGAAATACACCGGTGATAAGAGTGACGCCCGAGTGCAGATGCTTTCGCCCGACAGCCGGAACTACAGCTACAGCATCCCGAAGGGGAGCTTTCAGGTGCTGCCCTTGAGCGGCGGCAACGGCAACTATGAGCTGACGATGTATGAGCATCTGGACAACAAGCGCTACACCTCCATTATGCATGTCAGCGTAAAGGCGGAGCTGCGGGACAGCCTTTTGCCGTTTCTGTACCCGAGCCAGTATGTCAACTACTCCACTGCACCCAAGGCGGTTGCCCTCTCTGACACGCTGACGACGGGGACAACGGGGGAAGTGGAAATCGTACAGAATGTTTACAACCATGTTATTACAAACATCACCTACGACTACCCAAAGGCGGACACCATCAAGTTTTCTTACATCCCCTCATTGGATGAAACCTTGTCCACCGGCAAGGGGATATGCTTCGATTACGCCGCCCTGATGGCGGGTATGCTGCGGGTGCAGGGAATCCCCACCCGGATGGAGTTCGGCTATGTGTCCGGCGGGGTCTATCACGCCTGGCTCAGCGTCTACCTGCAGGACAGGGGATGGGTCAACGGGGTGATCCACTTTGACGGCCAAAAATGGAAGATTATGGACCCCACCTTTGCTGCGGGGGGAAATAGCGGCTATGTGGGAAATGGCTCCGACTACAGCGCGGTTTATTATTATTGAAGATCATCCCGGTCGGTGATATACTGAGGGGGAAATCCACCACTACACCGATTTGCGCCGACAGCGCCGCATACCCCATAAGGACTGGTGACCACTCATGAAAAGTGAAGCAGCTGCACAGAAAAAAAAGAGAGCTTTTTCCGACAGGGAATTGTCCGCGTTCAGCCAGCAGATGGCCATGCTGATACAGGCGGGACTTCCTATCAGGGAAGGGCTCTCTCTGCTTGCGGAAGAAAATGACGACGACAGTGCACTCTATTCGGCAATGTATGCCGGTATGGAGGGCGGCGCAACCTTTTCGGAGGTGTTGGCCGCTGCCGGTGTTTTCCCCGGCTACTATCTGAGAATGGTGGAGGCAGGGGAGCGCACGGGGCAGCTGGACAGGGTGACGGGCTCCCTTGGGGATTACTATCGTCGCAAGGATGAAATATCCCGCAGTATCCGCAGTGCCGTTGCCTATCCACTGCTGATGGTGTTTCTCATGACAGTGGTGGGTGTGGTGATCATTTGGAAGGTATTGCCTGTTTTCGCCCAGGTATTCCGCCAGCTGGGCAGTGAGCCCGACGGGCTGGCGAGAGGCTTTTTGCGGATGGGGGACTGGATGGGGCAGTACGCCTATATTGTGGTGGGCATTATATTGGTGATAGTGGTTGTCGTTTTGGTGCTCCGCGTGCTGCCGGGTGTCCGCAGAGTGCTGCAAAAATGGTGGGACAAGCTGTTCCGCGGTCTGAGCAGCAATATTTCAATGGAGCGCTTTTCTTCCACGCTGTCCATGGGCATTTCCAGCGGCATGGATATGGACGAGGCCCTGGAGCTCGCCGCACGTCTCACCGCCGACAAAGAGGTGGATGAAAAGGTGGAGCTGTGCCGGAAGCAGCTGGAGGAGGGAAAGTCCCTTTCCGGCGCTATGACGGGCTCCGGCCTTTTTACTGGGCTGAACGCCAGACTGCTGGAAGTTGGCAACAGGACAGGCGCTTTGGATGAGGCCCTGGGCAAAATAGCGGAGCAGTACCAGCGGGATATTGAGGAGAGACTGGAGATTGTAATCTCGCGCATTGAGCCGACGCTTGTGGGCATTCTTTGCTGCGTGGTGGGGATTATATTGCTCTCGGTCATGCTGCCCCTGATGGGCATTTTATCATCGATATAAATAGGAATGGACAGGCGTTTAATGGGAAAAAGGAAACAGGGACTGCCCCTGGCGGCGCGAATCCTCCTGCCGCTTGCAGTATTTGCTGCGCTTATGACAATCTTTGTGCTGTCGGTGAGCAACCTGAACCGCGTCGCGGAGCAGGAGGCGCTGGAGGGCGTGCGCAGGGCCGTGATGAACGCGGTGGTGCAGTGCTACGCCCTGGAGGGCGGCTATCCGCCGGATGTCGCCTACCTGGAGGAGCACTATGGCCTGCAGGTGGACAGCGAACAATATGTGATTCACTACAATATATTTGCCTCCAACCTGCTGCCGGAGGTGCAGGTGCTGCCGGTATACAGTCTGGAATAAAGGGAGGCGCTGGAATATGACGACAAGAAAAGAAAAATCCGGCGGCTCCGTCCAGGTGTTTTTTGTGCTCTCCATTTTCCTGGTGTTCATGCTGACTACCCTGCTTGTGGTGCAGGTGGGGGCCAAGGTTTACCGCCGGGGTGTGGAGGAGCGGGAAGACTGCTTTCGCACAGGTACTTGCCTCAGCTACGTGACCACAAAGCTCCGCCAGTACGATTATGCCGGAGGGGTGTCCATCGACGCCGAAACAGGCGGAATCCGCCTGAGCGAGGAAATTGACGGGGAGCGCTATATCACCTATATCTACCACCAGGACGGCTTCCTCCGGGAGCTCACGCTGTGGGAAGGCGACACCTTTGAGCCCGGCATGGGAACAAAGGTGCTGGAGGTCGGGGACTTCACGGTGGAGGAAGCCGGGGAGGGCGTTCTACGAATTTCCGCCGGGGATTCCGGGGGGATTTTGCCCTCTGTACTGGTGGATTTGCATTCGGTAAAATCTTAACGCGGGTATGGGAGGGTGAAAGATGCGCAGACACAGCCGTTCCGGCCTGTTTTTGTTGGAGCTTATTTTTGCCACGGGCCTTTTTGCCATCTGCGCGGCTGTCTGTGTGCAGATGTTTGTGAAGGCGGCGGTTGTCGGCAGGGAGAGCCATGATTTGAGTGTGGCGGCGGGTATGGTACAGAGCGGCGCGGAGGCTATTCGCAGCACCGGTGGGGACGCGGCGGAAGCGGCAAAGCTGTTCCGTGGCGGCACGTCAGAGGGGAATCTGACCTTCTATGTCCCCTACGACGCCGAGGGATTCCCCATCTACCACACGGGTGTCGCCGATTACCTGATGCGGGTGGATGTCGAGCCGGGGACAGTGAGCGACGTGGAGATATCGGTCTACCGGATTGGCGAAGACGAGGCATTCTACACCCTGCCGATTCAGATATATACGCCGAATGGTGAGAGTTTGGCTGAAGGGGGTAGTCAGGAATGAAACGGCGCAATCTTCCCGGTTTTGGTATGGGCGGCGGGGTTATCCTGGTGACACTTCTGGTGCTGATGCTCACTACCTTTGCGGCGCTGTCGCTCGTCTCGGCGCTGTCCGACAGGCGGCAGAGCGAGAAGTCGCTGGAGGCAACCGTTTCCTATTACAAAGCGGACAGCAGTGCTCAGCAGTTTCTGGCTTCTGTGGATGAGTTGTTGGAGCAGGCGGAGAGCGAATCAAACGACCGGCAGAGCTACTATGATAGCTGTGAGCTCCATTTGTCCGAAGCGGCAGAGCTCACCGGGCTGGAGGAGAAATCCTTCACCTGGGAGGGGGACGAGCCGCCGCTGTTCAGCTATGTGATAAAAGCGGGGGACACCCAGGAACTGGTTGTCGAGCTGGAGCTGCCCTACCCGGTGAAGGAGGAGCGCTACCACATTGTGCGCTGGGCAACTCGCAGCACGGCTGACTGGAGCGGCGCGGGGATGATGGAAAACCTGTGGAATGGCGAAGCTCTGGACGGCTGAGGTTGCGGGTATTTCCCTTTGAACTGAAATGTTGTATACTGAAGGTAACTTAGGCAGAGGGGACGGAGAGCGTCATGCAGATCAGCGAAATACTAAAAGAAGCGGTGCAGAGGGGTGCCTCTGATATATTCTTGATAGCGGGGCGTCCCGCGACATTCAAGATATTGGGCAGATTGGTGCCTGTGACCCGCCAGCTTCTCGCAGCGGATGTGCTGCGGGAGTGGCTGAAGGAAATCTATGTCATGGCGGAGCGGGATTTTGAGCCGCTGACAAAGGAGGGGGACGACGACTTCTCCTTCTCCCATTCTGGCATCTCCCGCTACCGGGTGAGCGCCTACCGCCAGAGGGGCTCGCTGGCTTGCGTGATTCGTGTGGTGAGCTTTGAACTGCCGAATCCCGCCACAATTGGCATCCCCGAGGCCGTCATGCGCCTCAGCGAGCGAACGAAGGGGCTCATTCTTGTGACGGGCCCGGCGGGCAGCGGCAAATCCACCACGCTGGCCTGCTTTATTGACCGCATCAATCACCGCAGGGAATCCCACATCATCACGCTGGAAGACCCCATTGAATATCTCCACAGACACGACCGCAGCATTGTAAGCCAGCGGGAGGTGTTCACCGACACCGAGGACTACCTCCACGGTTTGCGGGCCTCCCTGCGCCAGGCCCCGGATGTCATTTTGCTGGGCGAGATGCGGGATTTGGACACCATGCAGGTGGCTATGACAGCTGCCGAGACGGGGCATCTGGTTTTCTCCACCCTGCACACGGTGGGGGCGGCCAACACCATCAACCGGATTATTGATGTGTTCCCACCCAACCAGCAGCACCAGATTCGCACTCAGCTCTCCATGGTGCTGCAGGCGGTGGTCTCCCAGCAGCTGGTGCCTTCCCTGACCCAGGGGGTGGTTCCCGCATTCGAGGTCATGACCACCAACAATGCGGTGCGCACCATGATACGGGAAAACAAGGTGCACCAGGTGGACAGCGTCATCCAGTCCTCCCGGCATGAGGGGATGATCTCAATGGACGACAGTCTGCTGGAGCTCTACCGGGAGGGAAAGATTGACGCCCGGAACGCGGTACTGTACAGCAGCAACCCCGAGCAGATGGGGAAAAAAGTGAACACGACAGAATAATGCTTATAATAAAAAGAAGGAGCTCCCGCTATCGGAGCTCCTTCTTTTTTGTAGAGATGCTATTCCTCGCTGCTGTTTGCTGTCATAATACCGGCCTCGATGCCGTTTTTCTCATGCTCCTCCAGCGTCTCGGCGAAGTAGAAGTTTTTGTCCTCGTCGGTGAGGAAGTAGTAGTAGTTGGTGACTGCGGGGTTGAGGGCCGCTGCAACCGCCTGGATGCTGGGGTTGCAGATGGCTCCGGCGGGCAGAGCGGGGCAGCGGTAGGTGTTGTAATACTCCTTGTAGCGCTCCACGCCGTTTGGCACGAAGTGCTCGATGACACCGGTGAGGTAGGTGATGGTCACATCGCATTGGAGCTGCATTTTCGCTTCCAGCCGGTTGTGCAGCACAGAGGAGACATTGGGCATCTGCTCGTAGCCGAAAGATTCCTTTTCGATGATGGAGGCCAGGGCGATAATCTCATCCACCGTGTAGCCGCTCTCCGAAATCTTCCTGCGTATTTCGGCGGTGTATTTCTTCTCGTTGTTGGCGAGCATGCGGCTGATGATGGAATCGGGGGTCTCGTCGGAGTAGATTTCGTAGGTGTCCGGGTAGAGGTAGCCCTCCAGCTTGAAGCAGCGGTTGTCATCGTATACCTGGGCGGCGACAAGAGGGTATTCGGTGTAGACGCCCTCTTGAGCGGCCAGGATAAAGGCCTCCACAGTGCAGACATCCATCTCCTCCAGAATCATGCCGACCTTGGCCAGTGTCGTGCCCTCGGGAACTACCAGGCGCTGGGTGAGGGGCGGGCCCTCCGATTCGGATTCTGATTCCGAGGAGGAAGAATCGGCGGATACGGTGGATGAAGTGTCCCCGGAAACGGAAGCGGCGGTACTTTCCCCGGCGGGCTCGTTGCTGTCGGAAGAGCTTGCGGAGGGAACCTCCGGCTCCGGAGGTAAGGCGAATTCGTCGGACTCATCGGTTCCTGCACCGGACGAGCCGCTCCCCCCGGAGAAGAGGTCGCAGGCGGAAAGGCTGAATATCAGTAGCGCTGTCAGCAAAATCAATAGCAGTTTCTTCATGGTGGCAAGTTCCTTTCAAAAAGGGTACTGAGTGCTAAAAACGCTTACAGTATAACTGAAAACTCCGGTTCTGTAAACCGAAAAAATCTCCGTGTGCCGATTGGACACACGGAGATTTTTTGTCAATAAATATAGTCGAAGGGTGTCTTTTGGTACACAAAGTAGTTCACCCAGTTGGAGAAAAGCAGGTTGGAGTGGGCGCGCCATCGCTTGCGGGGCGGCTTTGCGGGGTCGTCGTCCTGAAAATAGTTGGCCGGAATTTGAATGGGCAGCCCCTTGTTCAGATCGCGGAAGTATTCGCCGGCCAGGGAGTCGCGGTCATATTCCGAGTGGCCGCTGACAAAAAATTGGGTACCGTCGCGGCTGGCGGTGATGTAGACCCCCGCTTCCTCCGAGGTGCTGAGGATTTCGAGCTCGGGATGCAGGGCGATGTCCTCCGCCCGCACCTCGGTGTGGCGGGAGTGGGGGACGTAAAAGACATCGTCGAAGCCGTAAAGCAGATCGTGGCGCGGCGTTGTCTTGGTGTGCTCAAACACGCCGAAGAGCTTGTGCTGTAAAGGGTGCTTGGGCACGCCGTAGAAATGGTACATTGCCGCCTGAGCCCCCCAGCAGATATAGAGGGTTGAAAAAACGTTAGTGCGCGTCCAGTCCATGATGTCGCAGAGCTCCGGCCAGTAGTCAACATCCTCGAAATCCAGCTGCTCCACCGGCGCGCCGGTGATGATCAGCGCGTCATAGCGGCGGTGCTTCACCTCGTCGAAGGTCTTGTAGAACTGGAGAAGGTGCTCCGAGGAGGTGTTGCGGGAAACATGGGTGGCGGTCTGCATCAGCTCCACCTCGATCTGAATGGGTGAGTTGCCCAGCAGTCGAAGCAGCTGTGTCTCAGTCTCCACCTTTTTGGGCATGAGGTTGAGGATGATGATGCGCAACGGGCGGATATCCTGGGAAATGGCTCTGCCCTCATCCATGATAAAGACATTTTCCCGGTTGAGTATCTCTCTGGCAGGCAGGTTGGCGGGTATTTTAATAGGCATGTGAAATCACCTTTCTTTGTTGTTAATTAATTAGGCCGGTCTCCAACTGAGTGCAGCATTCGGTCGACCGACTGGCGCAGCTGCTGGTAGGAGTCGGACTGGAGAAGGGGATCCTCCTGCAATATCTCCCCGGCGCACTCCTGGGCCCTTTTTAGCGTATCCAGGTTATCGGAAAGGCTTGCCACATGCAGCTCCGGCAGGCCGTGCTGGCGCTGGCCGAAAAAGTCGCCGGGGCCACGGAGCTGGAGGTCGTATTCCGCCAGCTTGAAGCCGTCCCCTATCTCCTTCATGGCAGTGAGCCGCCTGCGGGCAAGTTCGCCCTTGGCGTCGCTGACCAGGATACAGTAGGATTGGTGCTCCCCGCGTCCCACCCGGCCCCGCAGCTGGTGGAGCTGGCTGAGACCGAAGCGCTCGGCGTTCTCGATGAGGATGATGGATGCGTTGGGGACGTCCACCCCCACTTCCACCACCGTAGTGGAGACAAGTGCCTGAATCTCCCCGGCCTTGAAGCTGCGCATGGTTGCGTCTTTTTCTTTTGGCTTCATTTTGCCGTGGAGCAGCCCGACCCGGTAGTCCTTCAGGTCGTTTTCCGCCAGGTGGGCGGCGTATTCTACGGCGGGCTTCAGTCCGTTGTCGATTTCCCCCATCTCGATGAGGGGGCATACAATGTAGGCCTGCCGCCCCTCGTCCAGGTTCTTTCGCACAAAGCCCATCGCCCTGGCCAGCTTTCCGCTGCCGATGACCAGGGTTTCCACCGGCCTTCGGCCAGGGGGCAGCTCGTCCACCAGGGAGAGGGATAGGTCGCCGTAGATGATGAGGGAGAGGGTGCGGGGAATGGGGGTGGCGGACATGACCAGCACGTGGCAGTTTTCGCTTTTCTGGGAGAGCTTTGTGCGCTGGGCCACGCCGAAGCGGTGCTGCTCGTCGGTGACGACCAAGTCCAGCTTTGCGAAATCCACCCCCTCGGAGAGAAGGGCGTGAGTGCCGATGCAGAGGTGGACGCTGCCGTCGGCCAGTCCCGCCAGCACCTTCCGCTTTTCGGCGGCCCTGGTGGAGCCGGTGAGCAGCGCGCAGTGAATGCCGTGGGGCTCCAGGAAGTTCCGCAGGGTGTCCAGATGCTGCTCGGCGAGAATCTCGGTGGGCGCCATGATGGCGGACTGCCCTCCGTTTTGATGGACAAAATAGATGCAGGCGGCCGCCACAAGGGTCTTGCCAGAGCCTACATCTCCCTGAACCAGCCGGTTCATCGGGGCAGTGCCCTCCATGTCGGCGAGGGCCTCTGCGACGCTGCGCAGCTGCGCGGCTGTGGGCGCAAAGGGAAGGGATTCCCAGAAGGGGGAGAGGTCGACCGGCTGCATGGGTTCCACAGTCTGCGCCTGATTTTCCGCGTGGAGGGAGGAGAGGGCAAGTGCCAGCACCAGCAGCTCCTCGAAGACAAAGCGGTCACGGGCGACACCCGCGGCCTCCAAGCTGGCGGGAAAGTGAATGTTCCGCAGGCTGGCGTTGCGCTCACCCAGGTTAAAGCGGACGCGAATGTCCTCCCCGATGGTTTCGGGCAGCTCGTCCAGCTCCTCCAGAATCTGGCGGATGTTGCGGCGCACCAATCCCAGATAGATGCCTGCCGTGAGCGGGTAGATGGGCAGAATGCTGTGCTCCTGGTCGGCGGCGAAAAACTGGGGAGAGGCCATCTGCCGGCGCAGGAGGGAGCCCTCCATCCGCCCGTAGAGGATGTACTCGCTGTCCAGCGCCAGCCCGTCCACGGTGTATTTTGCATTGAAGACGGTGACATCCAGGTCGTTTGTCCCGTCGGTAAACAGTAGCTTGAAGATGGAGAGGCCGCCCCGGATGCGCTGCTCTCGGGATTTATAGGTGAGGGTCGCCCGCACCGCCATAGGCTCCATCAGCGGGGCGGAGGCGATGGTGTAGGGCTGGGAGAGGTCGATGTAGTCCCTTGGGAAGTGGTAGAGCAGGTCGCGCACCGTTGCGATGCCCAGCTTGGCGTAGAGGGAGGCGCGCTTTTCCCCCACGCCGCCAAGGTATTGTATGTTGGTCTCAAGACCTATGGACACGCTTCTCCCCCTCTCCAAGTATATGAGCACGATTATAGCACATACACTCCGGCTTTGTACACGAGAGACGGACAGATAAGAATAAATCGTAAACTTGTATACAGCATGTTACCAGAAAATTTACAATTTGTGCATAGTAAGTCGGCATGAAGCTGTATTTCATATACTATAATAACTGGGATAGAATGCTGTGAAAGCGTTATATTTGGTGACCCATAATGATCCCACATGGAGGCATATATGTCTAATTACTTGGGCGCACGGTGTCCGGTATGCAATAAGAAATTTACCCAGACAGACGATATTGTTGTTTGTCCTGTTTGCGGCGCGCCGCACCACAGGGAGTGCTACACGGAAAAAGGGGAGTGCGCCTTTGAGGGCGAGCATCTGAGCGGCAAAACCTGGCACGCCCCCTCTGAGACGCCTCCGCCGGGGCAGGAGGAGACCTCCCGCCCCTATTACGGCAGGGGCCCCCAGTGGGAGCAGGAGTCCAGGGAGCGCCGCAAGGTTACCATTTGCAGCGTTTGCCACGCTGAAAACCCCAAGGATCATCTCTTCTGCGATGTCTGCGGCCACCGATTGGAGAGCGCTCCCCCCGATGCAGGCCATGTGCAGAGCAACGGGCCGCTGGGCGCGTTCGGGCCGCAGCTCCAGTTTAACCCCACCTACGCGGTCTATGGCGGCCTTTCCCCAAAGGATTCCATCGGTGAGTACACCGCCCACGACATGGCGATCACAGTGGGGAACTCCTCCAACTACTATCTGCCCCGCTTCAAGGCGATGAGCGACTTCGGCCGCACCGTTACCCCTAACTTTTCCGCATTTGTCTTCGGCTTTCTCTATTTTTTCTACCGCAAGATGTACCTGGTCGGCGCAATTGTAATGGTGATCTCTGCGGTCAGCGCCATCCCGGATTTTCTCTACTACAAGGAGAACCTGCCCGTGATGCTGCAGGAGCAGGGACTGACTGAGACGTTGGCGGAGAACGGAATTTCCGTCAAGGCGGTGGATACGGCAAAGCTGCAGCGCTACGCGAACCTCAGCAACTTCACCTTTTTCCTTCGGCTCGGCATCTCCTTCATCATCTCCCTCTACGCCAATCGCTTCTACTACGAGGATGTGAAGCGGAAAATGAAAAAAGTGGGGGAGGAATATCCCGAAAAAGACGGGGTCAGGGCCGCTCCCATGGAGTATGAGAAGGCCCTGACAAAGGCTGGCGGCACAAATAAGTGGCTTGTGGTGGTATCCATTGTCGTCGGCTACTTGATCTTGGGTTTCCTGCTGGTCTATAATGTGATATACTAAAAATTGCTTTGCCAAATGCAATTGAAGGGGAAAGGGATTGAATAGGATGAAGGTAAAAAAGGCGATTATTCCAGCGGCGGGCTTCGGCACCAGGGTGCTTCCCGCCACTAAGGCTATACCGAAAGAGATGCTTCCCATCGTGGATAAGCCCTCCATTCAATATATTGTGGAGGAGGCAGTCCGGGCGGGAATTGAGGATATCCTCATCATCACCAACCGGGGAAAAGGGGCAATGGAGGATCACTTTGACCGTGCTCCCGAGCTGGAAGCCAGTCTCAAGGCCTCGGGCAAGGACAGCTTCTACAACGAAATTTTAGCCATCGCCAATCTCGCCAACATCCAGTTTATCCGCCAGAAGGAGACCAAGGGCCTCGGCCACGCGGTGCTTCAGGCCAAGAGCTTTGTGGGCAACGAGCCCTTCGCCGTTCTCTACGGGGACGATGTCATCATCGGCGAAAACCCTGTTTGCGGCCAGCTCTGTGAGGCCTATGAGAAGTACGGCAAGGGTGTCGTGGGCATCAAGACGGTTTCCCCCGAGCTGGTCGCCAAGTACAGCTCGATGAAGATTGACCCTATTGACGGCGCGCCCGCCAATCACTTCAGCATCACCGATATGATTGAGAAGCCCGCTCCCGGTCAGGAATTTTCCCTATATTCCATTCTGGGCCGCTGTGTACTGCCCCCCGAAATTTTCGGCATCATTGAGAACACCCCCAAGGGTGCGGGCGGGGAGATTCAGCTCACCGACGCGATGAAGACCCTCTCCAACACAGCTGGTATGATAGGCGTTGACTTTGAGGGCACCCGCTACGACATCGGGAGCAAGCTGGGCTACATGCAGGCCAATGTGGAGCTTGCGCTGGCTCATCCGGAAATTGCCGGGGATTTCGCCGAGTACCTCAAGGGGATTGTGGCCGGGCTGAAATAAGCGCGGCAAAGGCAATCCTGTGTACGCAAAACCTCTTGCAAAGCGCTTTGCTTTTCTGTATACTGAGTCAATCAGGCCGTTCCTGCGGCTGAGGTTGTTAGCTATTAATATTTCAGGCACGAAAGGAATGGACTTACTGAATGAACAACATGATGTGGATTATGCAGGCGACGGCGGATGCCGGCGCTGAGGTGGCGGAAGGAGCGGGCATGATCAGCCTGCTGGGTACTCTTGTGCCGCTGGTCGGACTTTTTGTGGTCATGTACTTTATGATGATCCGTCCCCAGCGGAAGAAGGAGAAGGAAGTTCAGGCAATGCGCTCGAACTTGGAAGTGGGCGATGAGATCGTCACCTCCGGCGGTGTGATCGGCCGTGTGGTCAACATCCAGGAGGACAACGTGGTTGTCGAGACTGGCTCCGACCGCAGCAAGATCAGGATCGCCCGCTGGGCTGTGCAGCAGAACAATACGGTTCACGACGATACTCCCAGCTCCTGACGGCAGCGCGGAAACCGTTGCAAACAGGCGCTGTACGTGCTATACTTGAACATAGAATCTTTCATAAAAGGGTGGTACAACCATGAAGTTTGTCAAGACACTCAACAAGCCAAACCTCAAAGAGTCCGCTGCAAAGGGCGGCTGCGGCAGATGCCAGGCATCCTGCCAGTCAGCCTGCAAGACCTCCTGCACAGTCGCGAACCAAAAGTGCGCGAATCTTCGGACGGAAAAGTAAGACGGCAATTTTGTGCAATTTGCGGAGAGGAGCAGCTCAGCTGTTCCTCTTTGTTATTTCGTTAATCGAAAAGGAAGGATAGGTTAAGTGATACACAAGTATTCCCTGATGGGACATTACATCGTGCTGGATGTTAACAGTGGCGCGGTGCACCTGGTTGAGGAGCCCTTCTACCGACTGCTGGATTATGTCGAGGATGTCCCGCAGGAGGATTGCCCGGAGAGAGCATTGGAAGAGCTTTCCGGCGATATCTCCAGGGCGGAGCTGCTGGAGGCCTGGGGCGAGATCGTAGAGCTTTACAAGGGAGGCTATCTCTATTCCCCCGACGACTACGACGCCTTTGCCGAGAAGATGGTGCTCTCCCCGGTGAAGGCCATGTGCCTCAACGTCTCCCACGACTGCAACCTGCGCTGCCAATACTGCTTCGCGGGCAAGGGGGACTACGACCAGGGCCGCATGGTGATGAACGCGGAGACGGGCAAAAGAGCCATCGACTTCCTGCTGGAGCAATCCGGCGACCGGGAGTTCTTGGAGCTGGATTTCTTCGGCGGCGAGCCGCTCATGAATTTCGGGGTGGTCAAAGAAGTGGTGGAGTACGCCCGCTCAAAAGAGAGGGAATATGGCAAGACCTTCCGCTTTACTATCACGACCAACGGTATGCTGCTGGACGATGAGAAGATCGACTACATCAACCGGGAGATGAGCAATGTGGTGCTCTCCCTGGATGGCCGCCGGGAGGTCAACGACCGGGTGCGCACCCGGGTGGACGGCTCCGGCTGCTACGACCGGGTTCTGGGCGCGTTTCAGAAGCTGGTGGAGAGCCGTGGGGAAAAGGAATACTACGTGCGCGGTACCTTTACCAAGTACAACAAGGACTTTTCCGACGATGTCTACGCCTTGAATGAGGCTGGCTTTGATCAAATTTCGGTGGAGCCGGTGGTAGCCGACCCAAAGGAGCCCTACGCCCTCACCGAAGAGGATTTGCCGGAGATTTTCCGGGAATACGAGCGGCTGTCGGAGCGGCTCGTCAAGAGCAGGAAGCAGGGCAAATATTTCAACTTCTTCCACTTCATGATCGATCTGGAGCAGGGGCCCTGCGTCATCAAGCGACTGAGGGGCTGCGGCTGCGGCAACGAGTACGTGGCGGTCACTCCAGACGGGAACATCTATCCCTGCCACCAGTTCATCGGCCACGAGGATTGGAAGATGGGCAGTCTGTACGACGGCAGCTTTGACCTGGGCATGAAGGAGCGCTTCTCCAAGACCAGTGTCTACAACAAGCCGGACTGCCGGGACTGCTGGGCGAAGTTCTACTGCTCCGGCGGCTGCAACGCCAACAACATGCAGTACATGGGGGATATTCTGACCTCCCACACCCTCTCGTGCGAGACAGAGAAGAAGCGCGTGGAGTGTGCAATCGCCATTCAGGCGGAATTGCTGGACGAGTAAAGCGAAAGACTTTACGTTTTCGATATTACTGTAAAGGGGTTGACTGTGTGGGCGGACTTCGTGTCGGATTTATCGGCGTCGGCAATATGGCCGGGGCCATTATCAAAGGGATATTGAAGCAGGGATTGTATCGGCCGGAGGAGATCGGGCTGTACGATGTCTCGGCGGAAAAGCTGAAAGAGCATCCCGGCTGTGCGGCGTTTGAGAGCGTCCCCGCCCTCGTGGCGGCCTGCCCCATGGTGGTGCTGTCGGTCAAACCCCAGGTGTTTCCCGAGATCATGCCGCTGGTGAAGGAGGGCATGAAGCGGGATACGGTGCTCCTCTCCATCGCCGCGGGCATCACGGCCCAGTCCATCAAGGAAGCGGTGGGCTTCGACTGCAAGGTGGTGCTGGCCATGCCCAACACGCCGCTGCTGCTGGGGAAGGGCGCAACCGCTCTCGCCAGGGTGGCGCCAACCACAAAAGAGGAGTTTGCGGCGGCCATGGAGCTGTTTGCAAGCGCCGGTATCGCTGAGGAGATTGACCCCTCCCTCATGAAGGAGATCATCCCTGTCAACGGCAGTTCCCCCGCCTTTGTCTACCTCTTCGCTAAGGTGCTGGCGGACAGCGCGGAGCAATCCGGTATTGATAAGCAGGTGGCGCTGCGGCTGATCTGCCAGACTTTCATCGGCAGCGCCCAGATGCTCCGGGACTCCGGCATGGGGCCGGATGAGCTGATCAAGATGGTCTGCTCCCCTGGCGGCACGACTATCGCGGCCATGGATGCTCTGTATGCAAACGGTTTTGACCGGGCGCTGGAACAGGCCTACGCCGCCTGTGTCTATCGGGCGAAGGAGCTCTCCGGCGAGAGCGCAGAGCCCGAGGGGATCGAAGTGCACAGGGTGGACTACAACAGCGCTGACTACCGGGAGGCTGAGCTTCTGCGCTACAGGCTGCTTCGGGAGCCGCTGGGTCTGGAATTCAGCGAGGATGACTTGGAGCTGGACAAAGAAGCAGTCCACTTCTGCGCCTTTCGCGGTACCAAGCTTGTGGGAACAGCGCAGCTGCTTCTGCTGGACGCCTTTAGCGGCAAGATGCGCCAGGTTGCAGTGGAGGCGTCGGAGCAGGGCAAGGGCATCGGCTCTATGATGATAGAGAGCATCGAGGCATACGCCCGGGAAAAGGGATTGGGCCGCGTTATTCTCAACGCGCGGGAGACGGCTGAGGCCTTCTACACCGCCCAGGGCTACCGCGCCAGAGGGGAGAGATTCCTGGAGGTGGGCATTCCCCATATCGCCATGTACAAGGAGCTGGAAGATTGACGGAGAGCGGCATTGCAATATCTGTGGAAATACGGTAAAATGAAGGATACAGGCTCCGGCGGCAGAGCATAATAGGGTGTTTGCCCGATACTCTAAATCCATATGGAAAAGGTGAAGGAGAACAACATGGCAGGTTTTTTCGGATTATTCAACTATTCCAAGCCGGGCCCCGGCGTGCGCAAAGACGAGCCGAAGCGCTCTCGTTTCGTGCAGTTTTTTGTCCTCACGCAGCGTAAATTCTGGAAGCTCATTCAGCTCAACCTGCTGTATATTTTGTTTTGCATTCCCATTGTGACCATCGGCCCTGCTACCTCGGCCATGGTCTATATGCTGCGCCAGTTTGCCACCGAACGCCCCATCTTTCTCTTCTCCGATTTCTGGGACGCCTTCAAGCTGAACTTCAAGCAGTCGTTTATCTACAGCATCATTTGGGCTCTGGGAATGGGGATTTTTGGCACCGCTATCCTATTCTACTGGCAGAACGGCGTCTCCAATATCTGGATGTACATCCCCCTGGGCATCTGCATCATGATTCTGGTGCTGTCCACCATGGCCAACTTCTACATCAACCTCATGATTGTCACGCTTGACCTCAAGCTGACCGCAATCATCAAAAATGGCTTTCTTCTGTCGATTCTCTGCCTGAAAACCAATCTGATTTCACTGCTGATTTATGTCGTGTTCTGGGTGCTGATCGTATTATTCTTCCCCATTACACTTTTTGTATTGCTGTTTTTGGGCTTTTCCTTTATGCGCTTTGTCACAGTTTACAATGCCTATCCGGGCATAAAGAAATACGCCATTGACCCCTATCTCAAATCCCTTGAAGAGGGCGACGACGAAGACGGCTCCGGGAAGGAAGGGGAAGCCGATGCGGACGATGTGGTCTTCCAGGATGAATATGAAGCGGAAGCCAAGAAAGAGGCTTTTTTGAAGGGCCGCAACGACGAATAAAAAGGGCAGAGGGGAAACCTGCGGGAGCTTCTCCCGCAGGTTTTACTTGGAGTAGTTTTTGTTTTCGACATCAATATAGAAGGATGGAATACATCTATGGGGATCAGGAGATGGATCAGGCCGCAGGCGGACAAGGCGCTCTGCGACCATCTGAGCGAGGAGACCGGTCTGCCTCTCTCTGTCTGCCAGATACTGGCGGTACGCTCCATCGACACCCCGGAAGCGGTCGAGGAATTCCTCGGCGAAAGCGACGCCTTTGAATCCCCTATGAATCTCATCGACATGGACAAAGCCGTGGAACGCATCGCCGCGGCGATTGGGGAGGGGGAGAAGATCGCGGTCTACGGCGACTACGACTGTGACGGCATCACCTCCACAGCGCTGCTCACCAGCTATCTCCAATCGGTGGGCGCGGACGCCTTCTACTACATCCCCGACCGGGAAAAGGACGGCTATGGCATGAACAAGGCCGCAGTCGACATCCTCTACGGTATGGGGGTCAACCTGATTGTCACGGTGGATAACGGCATTTCCGCCCATGAGGAGATCGACTACGCCAAGAGCCTGGACATCGATGTGGTTGTGACAGACCACCACACGCCCAGAGAGACGCTGCCCGAGGCAGTTGCGGTGGTGAACCCCCACCGGGCCGACTGCCCCAGCACCTTCAAGGACTTTGCTGGTGTGGGCGTGGCCTTTCAGCTGATCTGCGCCCTGGAGGAGGCAGATGGCTGGGAGCTGCTGGAGCACTACTCCGACCTTGTGACCATCGGCACGGTGGCGGATGTGGTGCCGCTTTGTGACGAGAACAGGAGCATTGTGCGCCACGGGCTGGAGCATCTGCGGGAGGGTGTCCGCCCCGGCATCAACGCGCTTTTGGAGATCGCCGGGATTTCCACCGAGAAGCCTCTCACCGCCGACTCCGTCGCCTTTGGCATTGCGCCCCGGCTCAATGCGGCGGGCAGGATGGGCAGCGTGGATGACGCGGTGGAACTGCTGATGACCGACGACGCTGTGTATGCCAACGAGCTGGCGGCAGGTCTGCAGGAGCTGAACCTCCAGCGCAGGGGCACAGAGGACGATATCCTGCGCCAAATTGAGGCAACCCTTGCCGAAAAACCCGAATTGCTGAAAAAGAGAGTCTTAATTGTAAGCGGGCTGGGCTGGCACCACGGCGTGGTGGGCATTGTGGCCTCCCGGCTGATGGAGCGCTATGGCAAGCCTGTCATTGTGTTGTCCATTGAGGACGGCGTCGCCAGGGGCTCCGGCAGGAGCTTGGAGGGCTTTGACCTCATCGGCGCCATTACGGCGTGCAGCGAGAAGCTCATCCACTACGGTGGCCATCTCCAGGCGGCGGGGGTGACCCTTGCGGCGGGGGATATCGACAGCTTTGACGCCGCAATCCAGGCACATGCGGCGGAGCACTACGATGTCATGCCGGTGCCATCCCTCAGCCCCGATGCGATACTGGCACCGGAGCAGCTCACGGTGGAGGGCATCTCCGCTCTGGGTGTGCTTGGCCCCTTCGGCGCTGGCAACCCTTCGCCCCTCTTTCTGCTGGAAAATCTCTCGGTTGCAGGGGTGTACCCTACGGCTGATAAGAAGCATCTCCGCCTGAAGCTCTCCGCCAATGGACGGGACTTCATGGCGATATTCTTCCGCATGTCGGAGGTCGACTTTCCCTACAAGCCGGGGGACGTGGTGGATATCGTGGCTTCTGTGGACGCGGAGGAGTGGAATGGGGCTCCACAGGTTTCGGTGAAAATCCGCGATCTGCGCGGGGCAAGTTTGCCCCAGGAGGAGCTCATTTTGGCCGCCGAGCGATACAACCGCCACAGCAGGGGAGAGTACGGCCCCCTTTGCCCGCCGAAGGAGCTTGTGCCGGACAGGGACGAGCTGGCGGTCGTCTACCGCTTTTTGCGGAGTGGCGGCGGCTACCCCTACGCGCCCGAGGCGTTGTGGGAGCGGCTACGGGACAAGGGTATTGACTTTGCGAAGCTGCTGGTGGCGCTGGATGTGTTCGAGGAGATGGGCTTGATTCACAGGAACGGCAAGATCGCGCTGAATCCCAATGCGGGTAAGGTGGAGCTTTCCGACTCGAAAATATTATCTTCACTAAATGAAAATTAGCCATCATTTTGGCAAAACAACAGGGGGAAGACTCTTCCACCTGGAAAGGAGACCGGGATATGAGAAGTGGAACCGCGGTAGAGACCAACAGCACCTTCGCCGACCTGCTCAGAATTATTCGCCTGAACGACGGGCAGTACGATTTGGTCAAGATAGAAAAAGCCTACGAAGTGGCTGCCAAGGCCCACGCAGACCAGGTGCGGGAGTCGGGGCAGCCCTACATCACCCATCCGGTGGCGGTGACCTGTATCCTGGCCGACCTCGGCATGGACACCGAGACCCTTGTGGCGGGGCTGCTTCACGACGTGGTGGAGGACACCCCCATAACCATTGGCGAGATCCGCGCCTGGTTTGGCGAGGAGACAGCCCTGCTGGTGGAGGGCATGACCAAGCTGGCGAAAATCCCCTTTTCCTCACGGGAGGAACAGCAGGCGGAAAACATTCGCAAGATGCTCATGGCCATGGCGGAGGATGTGCGGGTCATCATCATCAAGCTTGCCGACCGCCTGCACAACATGCGCACAATCGATGTGCGCGCCCCTCAAAAGCAGAGGGATGTCGCCAAGGAGACCATGGAGGTCTACGCCCCGCTGGCCCACCGGCTGGGAATCCGCACAATCAAGGAAGAGCTGGAAGATTTGGCCCTGCAGCACCTCGACCCCATCGCCTACCAGGAGATTGAGGGTCTGCTGGACATGGAGAAGGACGAGCGCTACCAGTTTCTGGAGGGCATCCGCCGCAAGATCGGCGAGCGCCTGAACGGCAGCTACGAGAACATGGTCATAGACGGCCGCGTGAAGAGCCTTTTCGGGATTTACCGCAAGATGTACATCGAGAGCCGCGCTTTTGGCGAAATCTACGATATCTACGCAGTGCGGGTCATCGTCAACTCTATCAACGAGTGCTATAATATATTGGGCGAAATCCACGACATGTTCCGGCCCATCCCAAACCGGTTTAAGGACTACATCTCCACCCCTAAATCCAATCTATACCAGTCTCTCCACACCACGGTTGTGGATCAGAACGCCATCCCCTTCGAGGTGCAGATTCGCACCTGGGAGATGCATCACACCGCGGAATTCGGCATTGCGGCCCACTGGAAATACAAGGAGGGCCTCAAGGGCAAGGATTCCCTGGAGGAGAAGATCGCCTGGGTGCGCCAGATTCTGGAAACCCAGAAGGACTCCGACGACGCCCAGGATATTCTGGGAACCATCACGACAGACCTCTCCACCGATGAAGTGTTTGTGTTTACCCCCAAGGGCGACGTGATCACGCTGCCCCAGGGCTCCACCGTGATCGATTTTGCCTACGCCATTCACTCCGAGGTGGGCAATCATATGACCGGCGCCAAGATAGACGGGCGCATGGTTTCGCTGGACACCAAGGTGAACACCGGCAACATTGTCACGGTCATCACCAGCAACGCGCCGGGGCACGGCCCCAGCAGGGACTGGCTGAGCATTGTCAAGACCGCCTCCACCCGCAACAAAATCCGCAGCTGGTTCAAAAAGGAGCGGCGGGAGGAAAATATCGAGCAGGGCAGGGAAGAGGTGGAGAAGGAATTCCGCCGCTACAATCTTATCCTGCCTGAGGACGCCATGGAGGAGTTCCGGGCCAAGATTTCCAAGAACCTGCGCTTCAATTCCACCGACGATTTTTACGCAGCTATTGGCTACGGGGGCATTCTCCTCTCCAAGGTGATGCCCCGCATCAAGGAGAGCTACCAGCGGGAGTACAAGACCACCTCCGAGGAGGAGTTGCGCAACCAGCTGAAAAAGGCCAGTGCCCAGCGCACCCGAAAGGCCTCCAGCGGCGTCATCGTGGAGGGGCTGGACGACTGCCTGGTCAAATTTGCCAAGTGCTGCAATCCGGTTCCCGGCGACGACATCATAGGCTATATCACCCGTGGCTTCGGCGTTTCGGTGCACAAGCGGGACTGCATCAACGTGGAGAGCGCCATGTCCGATCCCAACCAGAAGGAGCGATGGGTCTCCTGCGAGTGGGCGGAGGACACGAGGGGCGAGATTTTCAAGTCCACCGTGGATATCTACGGCAAGGACAGGGAGGGCCTGCTGCTGGACGTGACGGTGGCCCTCAACAACATGCACATTCCCGTCTACTCCCTGATCGCCCGGGAGGTGCCGGACGGCACGGCGATACAGATCACCTTTGGCGCTACAGACCTTTCCCAGTTGGGAAACATCATATCCAACCTGGGCAGAATCGGCGGCGTGAACAAGGTGGAAAGGACCGTACAGTGATAAACAGCAAAACTGTTTATCACGCGTTTTTCATCTTTTCAGTCGGAGGGACTGAAATAATCGCTGCGCAATTACCGATAAAATTCCGCTGTGGGGGAGAGATGTTTCAAAATGCGCATTGTGATACAGCGGGTGGCGAGAGCTTCCGTCACCATTGACAGCGCCGAGACCCGCAGCATGGGACAGGGCCTGCTGTTGCTGGTGGGCTTCCGCTCCGGAGATGGGGAGGAGGAAGTGCGGCTTCTGGCGAAAAAGGCGATTGAAATGCGTATTTTTTCGGATGAAGACGACGCCATGAACCTTTCCCTGAGCGATGTCGGGGGGAGTGTCATGGCGGTCTCCAATTTTACGCTGTACGCCGACTGCAAAAAGGGCAGGCGACCCTCTTTTGTGAACGCCGCCCGGCCCGAGGAGGCGATTCCGCTGTACGAGCAGTTTCTGGAACTGCTCCGGGAGAGCGGTCTTCCTGTGGTGGCGGGGGAGTTCGGCGCGGATATGCAGATTGACTTTGTCAACGACGGCCCTGTGACTATTCTCCTGGACAGCGACGAAATTAGGAAGAAATAAGCTGAGAGGATCGTTTGAAAGTGACCTTCAAATGATCGGAAAGGAAGTTTTGCTGTTATCATGAAAATCGATTCTATTAAGGTAGGCAGCTATGCCGCCAACTGCTACATTGTCAGCGAAAACGGCAGGGACTGTACCGTCATTGATCCCGGCGACGAGCCTGAAAAGATCATCGCCAAGTTGAAGACGCTGGGCCTCATCCCGGCGATGATTTTGCTCACCCACGGCCACCCCGACCACATCGGCGGGGTAAAGGCGCTGATGGAGGCTTATCCCGGCGCCAAGCTCTATTACGGCGCGGGGGAGGAGGAGGTCATTCGCTGGAGCGGGAAGACTCATCCCGGCGATGTGTCCTCCGATTTGCCAGAGTACATCATCACAAACGGCACGGCTCTCTCCGACAGGGAGGAGGTCTCCGGCGCGGGTCTCACCTTCCAGGTGATGGCAACTCCCGGCCACAGCAGGGGCTGTGTGGTCTACATTGCCGGGCAGGATATGTTCAGCGGCGACACCCTCTTTTTCGAGGACATTGGCCGCTGCGACCTCTTCACCAGCGACTATCCCGAAATGCTGCGGACGATGAAAAAGCTCCGGGAGCTGCCAGGGGACTACCGCATCTATCCCGGCCACGAGCAGGCTACCACGATGGATCACGAGAGGGAGTTCAATCCTTACCTGAACGGTCAGCATGGATAATCAGCTGATATTGGAGCGGTCGGGGCACCCCTACGGCTATGAGGTAGAGTGCACCGCCCGCCTCTTTTTTCCCGGCTACAAGATGCTCTCGCCGGAACAGGCGGAGGAAAAAGAAGCAGAGCAAGACCGCATCGACACCAGCGTGACCAAAAGTGGCGGCGGTGTGGAACTGCGGGTTGCTTCCCGAGTGGGCGGGGACTTCCGGGAGAAGGTACGAATGCTGCCTTCCTCCGCGACAGATCAGGAGCGGGAGCGGGCGCTCTGTACCCTGCTCTACGAGCTTCTGTGCGGACAGACAGGCCTTCGGCCGCCCTGGGGCGTTCTCACCGGGGTGAGGCCGGTTCGTCTTGTGCACGAGCTGCTGAGGACAGGCAAAACCTGGGAGGAAGCGGAGCGGCACTTCCTGGAGGTCTACCGCGCAACCCCCGAAAAGACACAGCTTGCGCTGGACACCGCCCGGGTACAACAGCCCCTGCTGGAGGACAATGCATCAGGTGATTTCAGCCTCTACATCGGCATCCCCTTTTGTCCCACCCGCTGCCTGTACTGCTCCTTTGTCTCCCACGCGATTGACCGGACGGCGAAGCTGATCCCGGAGTATTTAGACAAGCTCTGCCTGGAGCTGGAAGAAACCGGGAGAATTGCCGGGGAGCTGGGTCTGCGGCTGCGCACTGTCTACATGGGTGGGGGAACCCCCACTACCTTGGAGGCGGAGCAGCTTGATCGGATTCTCGGCACGGTGGCCGATTCCTTTGACCTTTCCGGGCTTTCGGAGTACACCGTCGAGGCTGGACGGCCCGACACCCTCACGGTGGAGAAGCTGGCTGTTCTGCGCCGCCGCGGCGTGGAGAGGGTCAGCATCAATCCACAGACGCTGGACGACAGCGTGCTGCGGGAAATTGGCCGGGCCCACACGGTGGAGGATTTCTACCGCGCCTTCGAGATGGCGAGAGAACAGGGCTTTCGGGTGATCAACACCGACCTGATCGCGGGCCTGCCCACCGAGAGTGCGGACGGTTTCTTGAAGGGGCTGGAGCGCATTATCGCGCTGAGGCCGGAGAATATCACTGTACACACCCTTACAGTGAAGCGATCCTCCACCCTGCGAGAGCGGGCGGACGCCTTTTTAGACACCGAGGAGGAGCTCACCGCTGCGCTGGAAGAGAGCAGGAAGCTGCTTGCCGCCTCGGGCTACGGCCCCTACTACCTCTACCGCCAGAAGGGGACGAGACAAAACTTGGAAAATGTCGGCTATGCGCTTCCCGGCGCGGAGAGCCGCTACAATATATACATGATGGAAGAGGTTCAAACCGTGCTGGCAGTGGGGGCGGGAGCGGTCACAAAGCTCTGCGGAGCCCCCGGCAGGCTGGAGAGAATCTTCAACTTCAAGTACCCGTATGAATACATTGGCCGCTTTGACGAGCAGCTGGAACGAAACGACAAAATTAGGAGATTCTATGAAGCAAATTAACGACAAAAAATATACCCTCGTGGAGACCGAGGAGATCAATCAGCTTGCCAGGGAAAACCCTGCCAGGCTGATCGCGGACAGCGAGGCCTACTATAACGACCAGGTGATGAATGCCGCGAAGCTCATCCGCAAGGCGGGGGGGCGGTACAAGTTCGTGCTGCTCTGCGGGCCGTCGGCATCTGGAAAGACCACCACTGCCCATAAGCTCAAGCACCGCTTGGTGGCACAGGGCATCGGGGCGGGCGTGGTGTCGATGGACAACTTCTTCATGGGGATGGACAGCTATCCCCTACTGCCCGATGGTAACCCGGATATGGAATCCATCGAAGCGGTGGACATGGAGCTGCTGAACCAGACCTTTGAAAAGCTGCTCTCCACCGGGGGCAGCAAGTTCCCGGTCTTTGACTTCACCACACAGACCCGCCATTTGGAGCACCAGGAGATGGCGCTGGGGGAGAAGGATGTGCTGATCATGGAGGGCATCCACGCCCTCAACCCCGCGGTGCTGCGGGATATTCCCCGCGACCGGGTGTTTCGGCTTTACGTCAGTGTGCGCAGCCGGTTTATCAACGGGGACAGGCGGATTCTCGACCCGAAGGAGATACGCCTGGTGCGCCGCATGGTGCGGGATCACAAGTTCCGCAACTATGCCCCCACCCAGACGTTGGACTACTGGCACAATGTGATCGCCAGTGAAAAGGTCAACATCAACCCCTACCGGGACGACGTCGACCTCAAGATGGACAACACGCTGGACTACGAGGTCTGCGTGTGGCACGAAATGCTGCAGAGCCTGCTTCAGTCCATCCAGGTGGGGGATTATTCGGAATATCCTCAGCTGGAGCACATTTTTGACGCGCTGCTCCACTTCGAGGAGCTCAATCACGAGCTGATCCCCAAGAACAGCCTGCTGCGGGAATTTATTGGCTAGTGAGCCCCGGTCTTGAAAAAAAGCGCCCCAGCGCATATAATAGAGCAAACAGAATGCACTCAGCACAGAAAGTGAGGATGGAAATATGGCCAGATTTGACGAGCTGTTCGACGAGATTGTCCTGCGGGCGAGATCCGCTGCCGATGTCGCCGGTAAAAAGACGAGCGAGGTTATGGAGACCAGCAAGCTGAAATATCAGGTGAAGCAGGTTTCCTGGGATATTGAAAAGGCGTATGCCAAGCTGGGTGCCATTGTCTACGAGGCAAAAAAGAGCGGCGAGAACTTCGACGACCTGGTGGACATGGCGGTGGAGGAGATCGGCCGCTTGAACCGCCGCTACGACGACCTGGAGCGGAAGATTATGAATGTGAAAAACCGCTACCGCCAGTCGACATCCGTCAATATCCCGGTGGAGGACGCCTCCCCGGAGCCGGACATGGAGCCGATGGACGAGGGTTGCGACTGCTGCAGCGGAAACGCGGCTGACAGCGCCATCGATTTCAGCGAGCCCGAGCACGGGATGAGTTCTGACGGCGTAGAGGATGACTCCGCAGCCAGTGAATCGGAGCTGACCTGGCGGACAGAGGAGCCTGCGGCAGAGCCCCAGGCCGATGAGCAGAAAAAAGACCCCATCGTGCAGCTGCTGGACGACGAAGAATAGAATGAAAGCCGAGGCTTTCATTCTGCCAACCATAGGATATTCTGTAATCGGAACAATTAACCGCAAGGTTTTTTGTTCCGATTGCTGTAATTCGGGCAAGAAGGAGAGAGGGGGCGGAGTAAGTATATGCTGAAATTGTTTCTGGGCGCTGCAGGGACAGGCAAGACCACCCGCCTTTCCGGCGAGATAGAGGCGGTTGCCCGCAGGGGGGAGAAGGTCATCCTGCTGGTGCCGGAGCAGTACTCCTTTGAATCGGAGAAGCGCCTGCACAGGGCACTGGGCTCCCGGGACAGCCTGCAGGTTGAGGTACTCAGCTTTACCCGCCTCTGCGACAATATCTTCCGTCGCTTCGGTGGACTAGCGGGCACCCCCGTTACCCAGACAGCGCGATACCTGTTGATGTCGGTGGCGGTGAACGAACTCCAGGATACCCTGAAAGTCTACCGCAAGAGTGCCTCCAACATCACCTTTCTGGACACTCTTTTGGCGACCTGCTCCGAATTCAAGACAGCGGGAATTACCCCCGAGGCGCTCTCCGCCTTTCACGCAGAGGTAGAAGGGGAGGACGAGCGGCTGCGCGACAAGCTGGAGGATTTGACGGCGATTTACGGGGCCTATCAGGCGCTGCTGGAAAACGGGTTCAGCGACCCGGAGGACGGCCTCATCCGCGCCTGCGCCTTGCTGGAGAACAACAACTATTTCGGGGACTTTCACCTCTTTGTGGACGGCTTCACCACCTTTATGTCTGCGGAATTTGAGCTGCTGGGCCACGCGATAGCCCAATCCCCCGCCGTCACCTTCGCCATGACCACCGATTCACTACCTGTTCCCGGAGAGGATACGGGAGTATTCGCCACGGTGCGGGGTGCGGTGGGCCGGTTGATGCGCATGGCGGAGCAGGCCGCCGTGCCGGTGGAGGAGCCTGTATTCCTGCGGGAGCCGGTGCGCTATCAGAGCAAGGATTTGGCCCACCTGTCCGGGCATTTTCTCGAGGCGGGAGGGGAGCCCTTTTCCGGGCAGGCGGAACACATCCGGCTGCGGCCAGGGCGGGACATCTACGCCGAAACGGCGCAAACTGCCGCTGAGATTGCCGCCCTGGTGCGGGAGAAGGGCTATCGCTACCGGGATATCGCAGTCATTGCAAGGGATCACACCAGCTATCTATCCGCTGTCGAGACCATTTTTCTCCGCTACGGCATCCCCTTTTACGATGACCGGAAGGAGGCTGCCGACAGCTTTCCGCTGATTTCCGGCCTGCTGGCAGCCATCGATGCGGTGCGCGGCAACTTCGACGGGGAGGGCATGCTCTACCTGGCGAAATCCCCCATCATAGGCTTTGGCGTGGAGGAAGTTGCTCGTCTGGAGGACTACTGCTACATCTGGAGCATCCGTGGCGCTTTGTGGGAGAGCGACTTCGTCAACAATCCCCGCGGCTTGGTGGAAGGCGTAACGGAGGGGGACACCGCTCTTTTGCAGGAGCTGAACGGGCTCCGCGTCCGATTGATCGAGCCTCTGCTGGGGTTGCGGGAAGCGGTGCGGGATGGCAACGGGATGGGCTTCGCCAGAGGCGTGTATGAATACCTCCAGTGCATCGGCGCGGTGGACAACCTCGGTTGCTACGCGGAGGAGCTGCCACAATTGGAGGGGGAAACCTTCCTGGAGCAGAATGCTCTCCTCTGGGATGCGCTCATCGATGTGCTGGACGTTTTTGGATTGGTGCTGGGCAGGGTGAGCATGAAACGAGCAAGGCTCTGCGAGCTGTTCCAGCTGGCGGTCTCCACCGCCGAGGTGGGCAGCATTCCCCAGACGCTGGATCAGGTGCTGGTGGGCTCGGCGGATCGCATCCGCCCGGAACGGGTGAAGGCGGTCTTCGTGCTGGGCTGCAACGAGGGAATCTTCCCGCCCAATGTGGGCGTGGGGGGCGTGTTCTCCGACCGGGAGCGGCAGCAGCTGGTGGAGGGCGGGCTGAACCTTTCGCCGCCCGGCTTTCAGCAGTCGCTGTTGGAGCGGTTTTACGCCTACTTCGCCCTGGGGCTCCCGGAGGAGGAATTGACAGTCTCTTGGGCCAGGGCCGACCTGCGGGGCAGGGAGATGCTTCCCTCCCTGATTGTGAGCCAGTTGGAGGCACTCTTCCCCGACCGGGCGAAACCGGAACAAGACATCCTGGAGGGTGCTGCCGGCGACCGCTCGGCCTTTGCCCTGCTGGCGGAGAGCTACCGGGAGGACAGCCCTCTGACCGCGACCCTGCTGGACTATTTTGAACATTCGGAGCGGCGGGACGCATTGCTGCGCATGGAGGCGGCGGGAAATAATTCCGCCCACGAGCTGGCCGACCCGGCGCTGCCCCGGCAGCTGTTCGGCGGCAGAATGCGGCTCTCACCCTCCCGGGTGGAGCGGTACTACAAGTGCCCCTTTTCCTACTTCGCCCAGGATGGATTGGGGCTGCGAAAGCGCCGCAAAGTGGAGTTTTCCCCCCTGGAATCGGGCAATGTCATCCACCACGTGCTCCATGTGATGGTGCAGAAATACGGCGGCGCAGGCCTCGCCGAGCGCACCCTGGAACAGCTCCAGGAGGAGGTTGCCGGGGTGATCGAGGCGTACCTCTCCGGCAGGGTGGAGGATCTCTCCAAGATGCCGGTGCGTTTCCGGCACCTGTTCGGGCGGCTGTGCGGGACGATTGCCCGGCTGCTCCAGCGCCTGGGAGAGGAGTTTCAGCAGAGCCTCTACCGCCCCGCCGCCTTCGAGCTGCCCATCAGCAGCCGGGAAGAAGACGGTGTGGAGCCGCTGGAGCTCGTAACGCCGGACGGCGTGCCGGTCACAGTGGAGGGCATTGTCGACCGAGTGGATGTGATGAAGAAGAACGGCAAACGCTACTTGCGGGTGGTGGACTACAAATCCGGCAGCAAGGCCTTCAAGCTCCAGGATGTGCTGTACGGCCTCAATTTGCAGATGCTGCTCTACCTGTTCACCCTGCAGGAGCACGGCACAGAGGAACTGGCCGACGCCATTCCGGCGGGGGTGCTCTACCTGCCGGTGAGCGACAGCTATGTGGCGGCCTCCCGGGATACAACGGCGGAGGACGTGGGCAAGGAAAAGAGCCGCCAATGGACGATGAGCGGACTGCTGCTGGACGACGAGGACTCCCTGCAGGGGATGGAGCAGGAGCTACGGGGCATCTACATTCCCTGCAAGGCGGGGAAGGATGGAACGCCCGATGCGCGCTCCTCTCTGGCGACCCGGGAGGAGCTGGGCAGACTGGCCGCCAAGGTGAAGGAGCAGATCGTGCGCATGGCGGATGACCTGGGCAAAGGGAAGATATCCTCCTTCCCGGTGGATTCGGATGACTACCCCACCTGCGCCTACTGCGATTACCGCAGTGTCTGCGGCTATGAGGAGGGCGACCCGGTGCGGGAGATCGCCAAGATAGACCGAAAGGCCGTGCTGGAGCAGCTGGAAAAAGAGCAAAATCAGGAATAAAACGGAAACGCGAAACGTTTCGCATTGGCTGAATCATTTCATTATCGAAAGGGGAGGGCACCGTGGCACGAAATTGGACAGAGACGCAACGAAACGCCATCTACGCCCGGGGCGGCTCCCTGCTGGTTTCCGCCGCGGCGGGCAGCGGCAAGACCGCCGTGCTGGTGGAGCGGCTGGTGGAGCTGATCTGCGATCCCGAACAGCCCGTTGACGTGGACAAGCTGCTGGTGGTCACCTTCTCCAACGCCGCCGCCGCCGAGATGCGCCAGCGGGTAGGGCTCCGGCTCTCCGAACTGATTGCGGAGGCGCCCCAAAACAACTACCTGCAAAAGCAGCAGGCGCTGCTTGGAAGCGCCCATATCAGCACCATTCACTCCTTCTGCCTGGATTTGATCCGCCGCAACTTCCAGAACCTGGAGGTGGCCCCGGACTTTGCTGTCATAGACGAAACAGAGTTGGATGTTCTGCGGGGAGAGGCCGCCGACGAGGCGATTGAGCAGTTCTATGGGGAGGAGGACAACGAGGTCTTCCACCAGCTGGTGGAGCTGCTCTCCGGCGGACGGGACGACAAAAAGCTGGCCCAGACGGTGCAGAAGATTTACGGCTTTGCCCGCGCCCATCCCTTTTACGAGGATTGGCTGGACAACAGGCTGGCCCTCTACGACCCGGAAATCCCTGTGGCGGAGACGGTGTGGGGTCAATCCCTGCTGGACTACGCGGGGGAGACTCTTACCTACTGCCGGGACAGCATGGAGGCCGCCCTCGATCTGCTGTGGGGGGATGAGAAGCTGGAAAAAGCCTATCTGCCACCCTTTCAGAGTGATCTGGCCCAGCTGGAAACACTGCTTGACCGCCTTGGGCGAGGGGACTGGGACGGCGTGGTGGACGGCCTGCGTCACTTTGAGTTCGCCCGCCTGGGCACGGTGAGGGGCGGCGGAGAGGACAAAGAGCGGGCGAAATCCGCCCGTGACCGGAGCAAGAAGCTGGTGCAGGACTTATCGGTAAAATACATCAATGCCACAGCGGCGGAATTCGCGGAGGACATCGAGGACTTGCGGCCCAAAATAGAGGTGCTGTTCCGGCTGGTAAAGGAGTACGGCCGCACCCTGGACGAAAAGAAGCGGATCAAACGAAAGCTGGACTTCTCCGACCTGGAGCACCTGACGCTGCGGCTGCTGGTGGAAAAGCAGGACGGCAGGTATGTGGGAACCGCCCAGGCGGCGGAGGTCTCCCGGCAGTTTGAATACATCCTGGTGGACGAGTACCAGGACACCAACGAGGTGCAGGACCTCATCTTCGTCAGCATCTCCCGAAACAGCCAGAACCTGTTCATGGTGGGGGATGTAAAGCAGAGCATCTACAGCTTCCGATTGGCCATGCCGGAAATTTTCCTTAAAAAAAAGCGGGATTACTTCCCCTACAACGGGGTGAGCTATCCCGCCGCCATATTGTTGGATACCAACTTCCGCAGCCGCAGGGAGGTGACCGAGGGGGTCAACTTCCTCTTTGAGCGGCTGATGAGCCGCCGCATGGGCGAGCTGGACTACGACAAGCAGGAGAGCCTCAAGTGCGGGGCAAGCTTCCCCGATTACGGCCTCGCGGAGCCGGAGCTTCTGGTGGTGGACGCCTCGGGCGATGAGGGGGAGCGGGACTACACCGAGCTGGAGGCGGGAGCGGTTGCAGCGAAGATTGACACCATGCTCCGGGATGGCTACAGGGTGGCCGACGGGGCGGGAGGCATGCGCCCTGCTGGCCCGGGGGACTTCTGCATTCTGCTGCGCTCGCCCAAAAACAGGGCGCAGCTTTATGTGAAAAAGCTGCAGGAGCGGGGCATCGGGGCCTGGTCGGAGAACGCGGGAGGCTTTCTGCAGTGCAGGGAGGTTTCCGCAGTGGTCTCTATGCTCCGGGCGCTGAACAGCCCCATGCTGGATTTGGAGCTGGCAGCGGCAATGCTGTCCCCCATCTTCGGTTTCAGCGACGACGACCTGGTTCGCATCCGGCTGACCGACAGGCAGGTGCCGCTCTACACCAATTTGACCCGACTGGCGGCGGAGGGCGACGGGCAGTCGAAGCGCTTTGTCGATATCTTTACCGCGCTGCGCCACTACGCGGTGACCCACTCCGCCGACCGGCTCATCATGGAGCTGTACGTCTTGACCGACCTGCCCGAAATTGTGGGGGCAATGTCCATGGGGGAATCGAGGCGGGCGAATCTGCTGTTACTGGTGGAATATGCGGCCTCCTACCACAGGATGGGCTACAAGGGGCTGGAGGGCTTTGTGGGGCTCATCGACAGCCTTGAGCGGCGGGGCGTCGATCTGGCTCCGGCCAATCCCCTCAGCGACGGGGCTAATGTGGTGCGCATTCTTTCGGTGCACCGCTCCAAGGGGCTGGAGTTTCCCGTGGTCATCCTGGCCGACACGGGGCGGCAGTTCAACAAGCGCGACCTGTATGAGAGCACGCTGCTGCACTCCCGCTACGGCTTTGCCTGCATGCGCAGGGACAGCGGGAAGTTTTCACAATATCCCACCATTCCCATGGGGGCGATCCGCATTGAGATACAGCGCACCATGCTCTCGGAGGAGATGCGCATTCTCTACGTGGCGCTGACCAGGGCCAGGGAGAAGCTCATTGTGGCCGGTACGGTGAAGAGAAACCTGGACAAGAAGCTCCAGGGTGTCTACAGTGAGCTAAATGACTTGAAACTACCGTCTTTTCTTGTAGGAGAGGGAAACAGCTACCTCGACTGGATTTTCATGGCGCTGCTGCACCACAGCTCTGCCCAAGCCCTGCGGGAGGCCGGGGGACTTGGCGACGTGGAGTTGCTTGACGACGGCAACCCCTGGCAGGTGACTGTCGGGGAGACGACAGAGTCAGAGTCTGTCGTGGAGGAAGCGGAACTCATCCGCACCGCGCGGCCCGACAAGGCCCTAGCGGAGGAGCTTGCGAAAAGGGAGGCCTTTCGGTATCAGTGGCAGCGCCAGACGGAGCTGCCCACCAAGCTGGCGGTTTCGGAGGTTGCAAAGGGGGAGAGGGGCCAGGAGTACCGCTTTGCCAAGCGGCCACGCTTTCTCACAGGGGCGGGGCTCACCCCGGCGGAAAAGGGAAATGCCCTCCACAAGTTCATACAATTCGCCGACTACACCGCGGCAAAGGAGGACTTGGCGGCGGAGATTGCCCGGATGGAGCGGGAGGAGTATCTGACGCCGCTGGAGGTGAAGAGCCTTTCCGCCGAAAAGCTGCACGGCTTTTTCCACTCGCCGCTGGCAGACCGCATTTTCGCAAGCAAAAAGGTCTACCGGGAGCTTCGCTTCATGACAGAGGCGGACGACAGCATCCTAAACGGCGTGGCAGGGGAGATGGATTCCGAGAGCCGCATTGTCCTCCAGGGCATGGCGGACTGCGTGTTCATCGAGCCGGACGGCGCGGTGCTGCTGGACTACAAGACCGACCGCATAATCGAAATTGGGGAGTTGCTGGAACGCTATCGCCGCCAGATGGAACTCTACCGCGATATTCTGGGCGGCAGCCTGGAGATGGAGGTGAAGGATATGATCCTCTACTCCTTCGCGCTGTCCAAATGGATCAGCTGTTGTTGAGGGCCCGAATGACGGCATGTTTCCCATAGGAAAATTCCTTACCAGATCGACATTTTTTCGTCATATGATGTTCACAAAGGGAAAGTATAATAACAACGTATCATAAGTTACTATATTGGGAAGGGAGACCAGGGTTGGAATGAAGTAGGGACAGACAGCACCATCTTCAACAGAGAGTTATTTCGCGCCACTTTAGGCTGAAAGTACCAATTTTGGACTATTCCTGGCCGAAGGTTTGCGATATAATATAGATGAAAAGGAACTCTTCCGGAAAGGAGAAAGGATTTACCCAGGTAAATCCATCAAAAAATATGAATATGCTATGTTCCAAGTGCAATAAACGTATGGCTGTGATCTTTCTCGCCCACATGGAGAACGGCGAGATGAAGAACAGCGGCCTTTGCCTGCAGTGCGCCAGGGAGCTCAACATTCCCCAGGTGCAGGAGGTAATGGATAAAATGGGTCTCAGCGACGAGGAAATCGAGGCCATGAGCAACCAGATGGCCGAGCTGATGGGCTCCGACAGCGACCATGAGGCTATCGACGGCGACAACCTTGACGGTGACTTTGAGGAGGCATCCCCAAAGACGATGCCCTTCTTCGAGAAGTTTTTCTCCGATTCCGCCGCTGCTTCCGCCGACCAGCCCGATGAAGCTCCCAGAGAGGTGGGCTTTACCCGGGAGCAGCCCGAGCGGGAGAGGGATAACAGAGGCGACCGCAAAAAGGAAAGCCGCCGCAAGCGCAAGTTCCTGGATAACTTCTGTGAAAACCTCACCGAAAAAGCCAAAAAGGGCGATATTGACCGCATTGTCGGCAGGGACAACGAGATTTACCGCGTGATGCAGATTCTCAACCGGCGCACCAAGAACAACCCGGTGCTCATCGGTGAGCCCGGTGTGGGCAAGACTGCCATCGCCGAGGGCATCGCAGTCCGCCTTGCCAGCGGAAAGGTTCCCCACCGCCTGGCAGACAAGGAGCTCTATCTTCTCGACCTCACCGCCCTGGTGGCCGGAACCCAGTTCCGCGGCCAGTTTGAGAGCAGGGTGAAGGGTTTGCTGGGCGACATCAAAGAGGCCGGAAACGTCATCCTCTTCATCGACGAGGTGCACAACATCGTCGGCGCGGGTGACTCCGAGGGTTCCATGAATACCGCAAATATCCTGAAGCCCGCCCTGTCCCGCGGGGAGCTTCAGGTGATTGGCGCGACCACTTTCTCCGAGTATCGTAAGTACATTGAGAAGGACGCAGCGCTGGAGCGCCGTTTCCAGCCTGTCAAGGTGGAGGAGCCCTCCATCAGCGACACCACCGAGGTGCTCAAGGGCATTAAGGGCTACTACGAAGATTTCCACCGTGTCCGGGTGCCGGACAGCGTGGTGCAGAGCTGTGTGGTGCTCAGCGAGCGCTATATCACAGACCGATTCCTGCCTGACAAAGCCATCGACCTGCTGGATGAAGCCTGCTCCTGCTCGGTGCTGAACAACAAATCCATGTCCGAGTTTGATGCCCTCAACGACGAGCTCAAGGAGCTGTTGGAGAAAGAGGAGCGCTACGAGGACGAGTTCTCCCAGAGCTCCGAGGCCGACTACCAGCGCTTGGCTGAGCTCCGCGCCGAAAAGCTCCGGGTGACCGAGAAGCTCCGCAAGGTGGAAAACGACGCGTTGAATGTCTCTGTCACGCTGGATGATCTGGCCCAGGTGCTGGAGCTGTGGACGGGTATTCCCGCCAGCAAGATCAGGGAAACCGAACTGCGGAAGGTCTCCAACCTGGAGAGCACCCTCAAATCCAAGATCATCGGCCAGAACGAGGCCGTGGAGCTTGTGGCAGCAGCCGTGCGCCGTTCCCGTGTGCAGATCACCAGCCGCAGACGGCCCGCATCCTTTATCTTTGTGGGCCCCACCGGCGTGGGCAAGACCGAGTTGGTCAAGGTGCTCTCCAAGGAGCTGTTTGACACTGCCGATCCGCTGATCCGCCTCGACATGAGCGAGTTCATGGAGAAGCATGCGGTTTCCCGCATCATCGGTTCCCCTCCGGGATACGTTGGCTACGACGAGGCCGGCCAGCTCACCGAGAAGGTGCGCCGCAGGCCCTACTCCGTGGTACTGTTCGACGAGATCGAGAAGGCCCATCCCGACGTGATGAATATTCTCCTCCAGATACTGGACGAGGGCAAGATCACCGACGCCCAGGGCCGGGCGGTCAACTTTGAGAACACCGTCATCGTCATGACCTCCAATGCTGGCAGCAACATGAAGAGCACCAGCTTCGGCTTCAACCGCGCCGAGGAATCTGTGGCAAAGGAGAAGGTGCAGAAGGCCCTCAGCGATTTCCTCCGGCCGGAGTTTTTGGGCAGGGTGGACGAGGTTGTGGTCTTCCGCGCACTGGACAAGCAGGATTACGAGCGCATCGCCGCCCTGATGCTGGACGAGCTGAAAGGCCCTCTGGAGGAGAAGGGGATCGACTTCCGCTACACTCCCGAATCGCTGAAAGTGATCGCCGACAAGGGCTTTGGGAAGGACAGCGGCGCACGCGACCTGCGCAGGGTGATCCGCAAAGAGGTGGAGGACAACATCGCCAACATGTTGTTGGATAACCCCGAAACCCAGCCCACAGTCATAGACCTGAGCGAAAACAACAACGAGCTCCAGCTCTCCGCTTCGGGAATTCTGAAGGTTCCCAAGCCCTCTTTGACCAGCAAATAGTGTAAACTTTGAAAAATGCGCTCTCTTGAGCGCATTTTTCCTTTTATTCGAGCTTGAATTGTGCTATACTATTCGGGAATATAGTTACCGTTGCGGTTACTACAGTATATGGGAAGATCAGTTGTTATGAAACTGAACAAGCTTTACACAATTCTTCTCGTGGCGGCACTGGCGGTCGCTGTTCCGGCGATATTGCTGGAGTATGTCTTTCAGCCGACCTATCCTGTCAGCATCGCATATGCTTTTCCATCTGTATCGGCAGAGGCTCCTTCACAGGAGAAGCCCTTTGCCGAGGAGGTGCTGATCGCCGCCGAAGAAGAGGCGGTGGTTCCGGCGAAGCAGGAGGAAGATGCCGCTACGGAGGCGGGCACAGCGCCGGTCGTCTACTTCCCGCTGGAGCTGAATGCGGCCACCGCAGAGGAACTCATGATGATTCCGCGCATCGGGGAGGTCACGGCATCCCGCATTGTGGAGTATCGGCAGCAGCTGGGCGGCTATTCCCAGCTGGAGCAGCTGATGGACATCAAGGGCATCGGGGAGAAAACCTACCAGGAGATCAGCCAGTATCTCTACCTTACAGGCGACGACTGGGACAAAGGCAGACAAAGCTGACAACACATAGATGATTACGATACAACTGGAGGGATCCAAATGATTCGCATGGACAACCATCTGGGAAAGATCACCATTCTCGACTCCTACTTCGCCAATTTGGTGGGGCACGTGGCCTCTGAAGCTTTTGGCGTTGCGGGGCTTGTTTATTCCTCCCCCTCCCAGGGGATTCGCTCTTTCTTTGGCAAGCGGGAAATTCCCGACAAAGGGGTGCGGGTCAGGAGCAACGGCGGCGACCTCATCATCGACCTGTACATCGCGGTGACCTACGGCGTCAATATTTCGGCGATTGTCAAGAGTATCGCCAACAAGGTCACCTATAACGTGCAGGCGGCCAGCGGACTCACTGTATCAAAGGTCAACGTCTATGTGGCCGACATGAAAATAGGCTGATATTTCAAATTACCGCCCGCCAGAGGCGACAGCTCCGAGAGAGGAATGAAGGTTACAGTGATTGACGGCAAACTTTTGCGGGATGCGCTGATCAGCGCGGCCAATAATATCGCAAAGCACAGAAAACATGTGGACGCGCTCAACGTATTCCCGGTTCCCGACGGCGACACCGGCACCAATATGTCCATGACCTTCGGCGCGGCAAAACGGGAAGTTCAGCTCATGGAGGACGGCGCCGATGTGGGTGACGTCGCCCAGACAGCGGCTTCCGCGCTGCTTCGCGGCGCCCGCGGAAATTCGGGTGTGATTCTGTCCCTGCTGTTCCGCGGTTTTGCCAAGGGGCTCCAGGGCAAGAAGGCGGCGGAAGCAGGCGACATTGTTGCGGCGCTGGCTAAGGGCGTTGAGGCGGCTTATAAGGCCGTCATGAAGCCCACAGAGGGGACGATTCTCACCGTTGCACGGGTGAGTGCGGAGGATGCCGCCAAGGCCTATGAAGAGAATGCTGACATCGATGCGGTGGCCCTTTGGGACATTGTGGTCGATTCCGTTCAGAGGACGCTGGAAACCACCCCGGAGCTGCTCCCAGTTCTGAAAAAGGCCGGTGTGGTGGACGCAGGCGGCCGTGGATTGGTCATCATCTACGAGGGGATGCAGCTGGTCTTTACCGGTGCGGGCATGGTTCCCGACGCGGTGGAGACCGCCCAGATAGAGGAGATCCCGGACGAGCGAAACGCCGCAGGGGAGTACGAGGGCGAGATTACCTTCACCTATTGCACGGAGTTTATCGTTGTAAAGGATGAGCGGGCAAACGCCCTATCCCTGCGGGCCTATTTGGAGTCTATCGGCGACAGTGTTGTGGTGGTGGAGGATGATGACATCATCAAGACCCACGTGCACACCGACAACCCTGGCAATGCCATGCAGAAGGGCCTGGAGTCAGGCCAGCTCATCAATATGAAGATTGAGAATATGCGGGAGCAGCACGCCAGCAACAAAAAGTCGGTTGCCGCAAGCCGCGCCAAGACCAAGACCTTTGAGTATACCGCTGTCGACCCCGAGCAGGAATATGGCTTTGTGGCCATTGCGGCCGGGCCGGGGATCGAGGCGCTGTTCCATGATCTGGCAGTGGACAATGTGGTGTCTGGCGGCCAGACCATGAACCCCTCCACCGATGATATTCTGGAGGCCGTGCAGGCGACGCCCGCCAAGACGGTGATTGTGCTGCCCAACAACAAGAACATTATCATGGCGGCGGAACAGGCGGGCAAAATGGCCGACCGGAAGGTCTACGTGCTGCCCACCATGACCATTCCCCAGGGCTTGGCGGCACTGCTGGCATTTGACCCGGAGCTCCCATTGGGCGAGAACCAGATGAACATGGTGAAGGCCAGCGAGCACGTGGGAACCGGGCAGATCACCTTTGCGGCCAGGGATTCCAGCATTGACGGCCACAAAATCAAAAAGGATGAAATCCTTGTCCTGGAAAACGGGAAGGTGTCCTTCTCCGATAAGGAGCTGGATCACGCGGTGCTACGGCTGGTGCGGAACATGGTGACAAAGGAGAGCACCTTCGTTACCATGATGTACGGCGAGGATGTCACCGAGGAACAGGCTCAGGAAATTGAGGCCGCAGTGCGGGCCAAGTTGCCGGAGAACGTGGAGCTTGCGCTGATCGACGGCGGACAACCCGTGTACTACTTCATCATCTCAGTTGAATAATAAAAGACCTGGCTGTGAAAAGCCAGGTCTTTTTCTACCAAGAGATGAGCGGCCCCTCTTCGTCGGGGAGCAGCCTGCCGTAAACCACAAGCAGCCGCTGCTCGTCGGCGGACAAATCGGGACGTGTGCGCAGCCCGCACAGCTTGCGCCAGGCGGCGCTGTAGGAGACGCCGAAGAGCTCGCACAAATCCTCCGGAGCGGTGCGCGGGTTGCGGCGCAGAAGCTCCCACACAAGGCTGCGGGGCATGAGCAGCTCGGCGGCAAACTGATCGGCAAGCTCCTCGCTGTCATCGTCGTCATCCAGGTGATCCAGCAGGATGTGCCCCAGCTCGTGGGCGAGGGTAAAGGCGATTCGGCCACGGTTGGGTACCGATTCGTTGTAGAGGATGAAATAGTAGGAGGTACTGCCCCGAATCTCTACCAGAGTGCAGCCGTCGGCGCTGGCGGGATTGCAGATGAGCTCCTCCCGGCGGCAGGTGGTGCGCAGGCAGTAATGCCCGATGCTCTCGAAGCAGATGCGCTGTTCAAGGGTGAGCCGCAGGGGGTCTATAGGCAAAACGTGACGCCGCTGCGCAAGGAGTAACTTGGCGGCGGCGTCGGCGGCAAGGCTGTTCACGTTTATGATCATTCCTTCTCAAATCAGAAAAAGACAGGATGAATGCAACTATATGTCCGTCACAAGAACTTAAAATAAAGGGAAAATCCCTCAGTTTTCTTTTTCTTCCGCCAGGCCAAGGGCCTCCAGATAGAGCTCAATGTTTTCCTCGAAGTTGCGGATCAGCTTTTCCCGCTGTTCCACAGGGATTTTCTGGGTCTTGCGGGCCAGCAGTACCATCTGGCGCTCCTGCGCCTCGATGGAGTCGTCCCGCTCGCCGATGTCGAAGAAGAAGTCCTCTGTGCTGACGTCAAAGTAGTCGGCCAGCTTTTTGAGAGTGAGGGAATCGGGGACGGAGACTGCCCGTTCGTAGGCGCTGTAGGTTTGGCGTTTCACACCCAGGAAATCGGCCACTTCTTCCTGTCGGATACCGCGTTCCTTTCGTATTTCTCTGAGACGCTGTGACAACATATGCCGACCCTTCCTTTCTCTAAAACCGGCGATCCGGTAGATTTTGCAAATCTATACCAGAATGCCATGTTATTTGACCTCAGTATAGCAAAATGACGTTGCAAATGCAAGAGATTTCAGAAAAATACTGCAAATCTCTCTTGACTGAATGCGAGATTATTTGCAAAAGTGACTATGAAATGCAAGTTATAGTGACAAATCAGTCAATCATGTAAAAAAGATGTCATTTTTCTGCGATCGTGTAGCCTGTAATGGACAGTTGTGCCACAAGTGTACCTTCTTCGTCGGTCACTTCGACAATGTAGAGATTCGTGGTGCGGCCCCGGTGGCGCGGGACGGCGCGGGCGGAGAGCTTCTGCCCCTTGGGCGGCCGCAGGAAGTTGACGGTGCTTGCCAGAGTGACGGTGCCCATCCGTTCGCAGTTGGCGGCCACCGCAAAAGCAAAGTCCGCCAGGGTGAAGATGACGCCCCCCTGGACGCTGCCCGCCGCATTGAGATGGGAGTCGTTCAGCTCCACGGTACAGACGGTCTCGCCGTCTCCGGCGCTCTCGATCACCATGCCGTTTTCTGTGGCAAAGCGGTCATTTTTGAACAGCTCCCGCACTTTTTCAATAGTCATAGGAATGATCATTCCTTTCTGTGGAATTCATCAGTCGACATGACTGCCCAATATGGGCACCATCTGCTCCCGGAAGGCTACGAAGCTGCCCGCCTCCAGGGCCTCGCGGATGCGCTCCATCAACGTGTTGTAGAACCAGAGATTGTGGGCGACCAGCAGCCGGTAGGCCAGAATCTCCTTGGCCTTGAGCAGGTGGCGGAGGTATGCCCGGGAATAGTTTTGGCAGGTGGGACAGCCGCACTCCTCGTCCAGGGGAAGGGGATCGGTGGCATACCGGGCGTTGCCCAGTATCATGATGCCCTGCCAGGTGTACATGGTGCCGTGGCGGGCGTTGCGGCTGGGCATTACGCAGTCGAAGAGGTCAATGCCGCGGTAGACGGCCTCGATGATGTTCACAGGCGTGCCGACTCCCATGAGGTAACGGGGCCTGTCGGCGGGCATGAGGGGTTCCACATCCTCAATGGTGGTGTACATCTGCTCGGCTGTCTCGCCCACGGCCAGACCGCCGATGGCGTAGCCGTCCAGATTCAGAGCGGCGATCTCCTCCATGTGGCGCTTGCGCAGGTCGGCATAAGTGGAGCCCTGGTTGATGCCGAACAGCATCTGCTTGGGGTTGACGGTGTCCGGTAGCTCGTTCAGCCTGTCCAGCTCCTCCTTGCAGCGGTGGAGCCAACGGGTGGTGCGGGCGATGGACTTCACGGTGTAGTCGTACTCAGCGGGGTTTTCAATGCACTCATCGAAGGCCATTGCAATGGTGGAACCCAGGTTGGACTGGATGCGCATGCTCTCCTCGGGGCCCATGAAGATGGGTTTGCCGTCGATGTGGGACTGGAAGGTGACGCCCACTTCCCTGATTCTGCGCAGCTTGGCCAGGGAAAAGACCTGGAAGCCGCCGCTGTCGGTGAGCAGGGGGCCGTTCCAGCCGATGAATTTGTGCAGGCCGCCCATCTGGCGCACAATGTCGTCCCCCGGGCGGAGGTGCAGGTGGTAGGTGTTGCACAGTTCCACCTGGCATTTCAGCTCCACCAAATCGTGGGAGGAGATGCCGCCCTTGATGGCGCCCGCGGTGCCGACATTCATGAAAGCAGGCATTTTAACCGTGCCGTGGGGCGTGGTGAAGTCGCCCCGGCGCGCCTTGCCCTCTGTTGTGATCAGTTCATACATGGAATTCCGATTTCCTTTCATTTAACAATCTTAAGTATCATATCGTTTTTTGGGGCAAAAGACAAGTAAACATGCTGATTTCCTTGACTCGTCCGGCCCAAAATGCTATACTTTAAATCGCGTTATCCAAGGATAATGCTTCCTTGCTCCCGCAAAAGGCGGGGGCCATATGTCCAAAAGGAGGTGCAAATAATGGCAAATATCACTGCAAAGTACGAAGTTCTCATGGTCTTCAACGTGAACAGCGGAGAAGAGGGTGTAAAGGCTCTTGGCGACAAGTTCAAGGCCCTTATCAGCGAGAACGGCACTATCGACATCGTTGAGGATTGGGGCAAGCGCAGGCTGGCCTATCCCATCGAGGACGAGATCGAGGGCTACTACCTGCTGGTTCGCTTTACAAGCGCTCCCGATTTCCCGGCTGAGCTGGATCGTGTGGCTGGCATCAACGACGGTGTGCTGCGGACTATGATCGTCCGCGCCGACGAGCTGCCCGACCGCCCCGAGCCGAAGGCCGCCGCTCCTGCCCCTGTGGCTGCTCCCGCTCCCGCTGTGGCAACTGCTCCTGTAGCGGAGGAGAAGCCCGCTGAGGCTGCTGCTGAAGTCGTTGAGGAAGCGGCCGAGGCCGCTGTAGAGGAAGCAACCCCTGCGGAGGAGCCCGCTCCTGTTGAAGAAGCTGCCCCTGCCGAAGAGTCCGCTCCCGCGGAGGAGGAATAACCCATGTACAACAGAGCGATTGTGATGGGAAGACTCACCGCGGATCCCGAGCTTCGCCAGACTCCCAATGGCGTCGCGGTCACATCCTTTTCCATCGCCGTAGACCGCCGGTTTAGTTCCGGCGGCGAGCGCCAGACGGATTTTCTGGATATTGTGGCCTGGCGCCAGACAGCTGAGTTTATCTGCCGGTATTTCTCCAAGGGCCGCCCCATATTGATTGAGGGCAGCATTCAGGTTCGCCAGTTCACCGACAAACAGGGACAGAGTCGGCGCGCCTGGGAGATTGTGGCGGACAACGCAGCTTTTACCGAGAGCAAGAACGCATCGGGTGGCCCGAGTGGGGGAGGCAGTCAGATGACTGCGCCGCCCAGCGAGCCCCCTGCCGCATATTCCAGCGGCAGTGTGGACGATTTCGCGGAAATCGACGACGACGGCGATCTGCCGTTCTAAGAGCCGGTTTCGGCAGACTTTACGAGGACAGGAGGTTTCACCATGGCTTATGACAGAGGAGACAGGTCGGAGCGCAGCGAGCGTCCCCGCGGAGGCCGCAAGGGCCGCCGCAAGGTATGTTCTTTCTGCGTCGATAAAATCGATCAGATAGACTACAAGGATATCAGCCGCATCGGCAGGTATCTCAGTGACCGCGCGAAGATCATTCCCCGCAGAGTGACCGGCACCTGTGCCCACCATCAGCGCACGCTGACAGTGGCCATCAAGCGCGCCCGCCACGTAGCGCTGCTGCCCTTCTCTACAGACTAGGGCAAGAATCAAATCAAACACGAAAGGCCTCTCACAGGAGAGGCCTTTTTCATACCGATGATTTTATATGCGCTGGGGAAATTTGCATTTTCCACTTGACGAAAGTACCGTTTTCAGGTATGATGTTTAGGCGCGCTGATAGAGCGTGGTGGGTGTAGCTCAGTCGGTTAGAGCGCCAGATTGTGGTCCTGGAGGTCGTGAGTTCGATTCTCATCACCCACCCCACATAAATTGAAGATAGGATATGCAAATGTCCTATCTTCAATCTATATTTTGGCCCGTCGCCAAGCGGTAAGGCAACGGACTTTGACTCCGTCATTCGATGGTTCGATTCCATCCGGGCCAACCAGAAAAATGTTATTCTCATGCGGTTTATTGCCGCATGGGGATTTTTTCTTTTCGCCCCAAAATGGCTTCGTGTCCAATTGTGTCCAATTATTCGGTGATTTCAACTCAATAGGGGAGCTTGGATACGGTGCTTCGCTTGTCCTCAATATCGACTGTGTCATAGATCATTGTAGTGGAGATACTCTTGTGTCCAAGCAGCTCCCTGATCTCATCGAGGTTGGCACCGGCCTTGCGAAGATAGGTGGCGAAAGTGTGCCGCATCTTGTGGGGGGTGAGGCGGGGGATTAACTCTGGGGCTAGGATTCGATTCAGGTCATCGAAAAATTTGTAGTAGAGCGCATCGAAGGATGAATGAGTGTGGTGGGAGTATGTGGTGATTGTGTCGCCGAGATCATTCTTGCTCTTGATTTCTCGGCTCATCACAAACAGACCGTGCTGAGGTATCCTGTCCAGCAAGACCTCCAGTGCTGCGTTATAGGCAACCACCCGTTCTTCATCAGTCTTAGTCCCAGGGGTGATCTGGTAGGTGTTCCTGGCCTTCCCAGTCTGCTCATCAACAACTTCGACCAGGGTGAGAGACCGTTGGATGTGAAACACCATATTCTTTCGGTCAATATCATTCCACATAAGGCCGAAGCCCTCGCCGGGGCGTAACCCGGAGTACAGATAAAGCGCAATATAGGGGCCATATTCGTGGCTTTGCATATAGTCAACAATGCTCCTCATGTGATTCGATGTGAACACAGAAGGAGCTTTTTTTGATTTTGGGGGCAATTCAATTCCAATTACAGGGGAAGTTATACAAAGGCGATTATCGACGGCGGTGTCAAAGATACCTTCTACGGCCCACAGCAGCTTCTCTGCAGCTGATCTGGAGAGGGGATGCCCGTTGGGGTGTTCCTTCAAGCTATCGGCCTGTACCTTGAGGAATATCTGAAAAACGATCCAAATTACACCCCGTTCATGGCCAGGCGGGCAGCTGTCTTTCCCAGCGCTGATGCCCGCTGGCAGACGGCTAATAACCTGGAGGCTGATCTACTGCTGTCCATTCATATGAACTCCGCGGTCGGTGAGGCCGGTGACGGCTTCGAGTGCTATCCGCAGGTGCCGGGAGAAACCTATCACACCAAGAGTCTGCAGTTTGCCCGCTTCCTGGCAACCGGGATCAGCGACATTCAGAACCTCCGCGGACTGGATGGTGTCCGCTTCTGCTACAACAACAATGGGGCGCATTTGTTCAAGGAGAGCAAGGACAAAAACACAGAAAAACTGCGGTCTTACTACGGCGTTGTCCGCAATGCCATGTGCCTAGCTGCGCTTTCTGAGCTGGCCTTCATCACAACAACCCCGCCGATGTGAAGGACTTCGATGAGCCCCACGAGTGGCAGGAGGTGGCCTGGCGTTACTACAAGGCTATCTGTGCATTCTTCGGCACTGTTCCAGTGAAGTTGCCCACGGAACAACCGGAACAGCCGGAAGGGGAAAGGCCCTACCGTGTGCTGTCCCCCTTCTCGAAATGGTAGACACGCAGCCAATCGTGTATACTGAAAGAAGGAGGCAAAAAACATGTCAAACAAATCAAGAAAAGGTGAAGCTCCACCGCGTTACGATGAAGCATTTAGGGAGGGCGCGGTTCGGATGGTTGTTGAGCAACATCATCCAGCTCGACAGGTCGCTACGGATCTAGGCATCTGCATTG
>JBKEBS010000151.1:0-11280 GCA_047973265.1 Oscillospiraceae bacterium | reverse complement strand
CAGCTATCATTGAGACACAGATTGTATCCAACTGCGCCGTGGCCCACAATGCCGGAATCGCTGGAAGGAATGCCGTATATGTTGCCGTCAACCTCGGTCATGTCCTCCCGGTAGTAGGGGTTTTCATAAAAGCGCTGATTGATGTAAAAACCGTGATAGTCGATGTAGTATTTCAGAGGAAAAAACATCTGCTCGTCTATGCCATATTTGACCAGGGAGGCCCCGTCGAAATCGGCGGACATGATGACCTCAGGGTAATCGCCGCTGCTGAGAATCAGATTGAGCTTTTCCTTGTAGGAGTCCTGCGGGGCGACGGTCATGTTCAGGTGGACATTGGTCATCTCCTCCAGCTCCTGGGTGAAGGTGTTGGTGGTGACGTCTGTCAAATGGTAGGAGAGCTGCTGGATGAAGACGTTCAGCGTGGTCATTTCCGCGACGATTGGCAATTCACCCGGCGCGGAGACGCCACTGCCCGAGGGCGTTGCTGAGCTGTCGTCCGCGGCGGTGCTCGCGGTGGAATCTGCGGGTGCAGCCGCGCCCTGGGATTGCCCGGAATCGCTGCCGGTACAGGCGGACAGGATGCCGGTCACCAGAACTGCTGCCAGCAGGAGAGCCAGAATGCGTCTTTTTTTCATTTGATTACCTCCCAATAGTTGTATTGCTGTAAACACACTTATCCTTTGATAGACCCCACCATGATACCCTGGACAAAATATTTCTGGATAAAGGGGTAGATCACAAGAAGCGGAACGCTGGAGACTATGATCAGGGAATATTTCAGAAGCTCGGCCAGGTACTGGCGGTCGAGCATGCTCTTGACATCTGTTGCGCCGATGGAGGAGAAGTCAACCACATTTTGAATCAGGATGTTGCGCAAGACAATTTGAAGGGGAAATTTGCTGGGTGTGTTGAGGTAGATCATGGCGCTGAAATAGGAATTCCACTGCCCGGTTGCGAAGGTAAGGGCCAGCACAGCCAAAATCGGCTTGGACAGGGGAAGGACAATCTTGGTGAAAAACTGGATGTAGTTGCCCCCGTCCAGGCTGGTGGCCTCGAACAACTCCTCCGGAATATTTGATTGGATAAATGTGCGGGCGATGATGCCCATCCAGACACTGAAGGCACCGGGCAAAATGATCGCCCATATGGTGTCCTGCATGTGCAGAGACTTGATCAGCAGATAAGTGGGCATGACGCCGCCGTTGAAAAACATGGTGAAGGTGAATAGCAGTGTGATGAAACCCCGCAAAGGGAACTCCCTGCGGGAGAGAACAAAGCCCCCGATCATGGTTACAACGGTGGAGAGAACAGTGCCCGTAAGGGTATAGAGAATGGTATTTGCGTAGCCAGACCATATATTCCTGTTGCTAAAAACAGCCTGATACCCCTTTATCCCTGGGTCAACCGGGAGAAAAAACACGCGGCCTGCAACCAGCGCTTCCGGCGAGGAAAAAGAGCAGGACACAACATAGAGCAAGGGGTAGATCACGATGAGCGTGAAAATGCCCAGGAAGGTATAGACTACGCCGAGGTATATTTTGTCGGTGGCGGCAAGGCGGATTTTGTTGCGGACTTTCTTCTCTTTGACTGAGAGCATCTTTATCACCTCCTAGAATAAGCTGGTGTCGCTGACTTGCTTTGCGATGTAGTTGACCAGCAAGAGAATCACGCAGTTGACCGCCGAATTAAACAGCCCGACAGCGGTTGCGAAGCTGAACTGCGCCTGTTCGATTCCCACCTTGTAGACATAGGTGGAGATGATCTCTGAGATGCCGTAGTTGACAGGGTTCTGCATGAGGAATACTTTTTCAAAGCCCACGTTGAGGATATTGCCGGTGTTGAGAATCAGCGTGATGATGATGGTGGGGCGGATGCCTGGCAAGTCAATGTACCACAGCTTTTGCAGGCGGTTTGCCCCGTCGATACTCGCCGCCTCGTAGAGGCTGGTATCGATGCCGGAGAGCGCCGCCAAATAGAGCACAGAGTTGTAACCGGCCGACTGCCAGACCCCCGACCAGATATAGGCGGGCCGGAAGAAAGAGGTAGGGCCGAGAAAATCTACCGCTTCGCCGCCAAATAGTTTGACGATTTCGTTAACGACACCGTACCGGTAAGAGAACATCTGCATCACAATGCTTACCACGACCACCGTGGACACAAAGTAAGGGGCAAAGGCGATGGTCTGCACTGTCTTTTTGGTGCGCAGATTGCCAATCTCGTTGTAGGCGAGGGCCAGCAAAATGGGAAAGGGAAAGGAGATGATCAGGGTTTGCAAGCTGATTACAATGGTGTTTTTCAGGATGGTGGGGAAAATCGGGGTGCTGAACAGCTGGTTGAAGTATTTGAGCCCCGCCCAGGGGCTGCCAAAAATGCCTTTGCGGATGCTGAAGTCTTTGAAGGCAATGAGAACCCCTGCCATGGGAAGATAGTTGAAGATGACGATAAAGGCTACGGGTATCGCGGCCAGCAGGTATAGCTGCCAAAGGCCCTTCTTTTTGAACCCGCGAAACAGGCGAGGGGCTAATCTGGACTTGTTTGCAGCAGCAACCTTTGGCATACATCCACACTCCTTGTGTTTTATGGAGACAATGCATATAACAATTACAACTGAATGACATAATTATAGGATATATGCATATAAATGGTAGGGGCAATAATTGATATCCGGTAAAAAACAGTTCGATCACTGCGTCAAGACGATGCAAAGCGAACGATTTTTGCCGTGAAGTGCAACAATCGTCCCATCCGATTCGGCCCACAAATGATGGAGAGTGTTGACAAAATATTGATCGTAGAATAAACTTTAGCTATTCATTATAGCTAAAATACGGTGTGGGTTATGGAATGCAGCGGAAATCCTGTCAGGTGAGGAAAGGAGAGGGGAAGAACGAAACTTCGCAGAGAAAGTGGTTTCCTGATCCGCTACCTGGCATATTTTACCATAGTTTTAGTGGTGCCCCTGCTGATCACTCAGGTGATCTACCAGCAGGCAATGGAGGCGCTCCGTCAACAGACTTACAAGAGCACGCTCCACACCATGAAGACCAGCGCCGAATCGGTGGAGCAGACCTTTGACAGTGTCAACGAGTTGCTTTACTACATTTCCAACAGCAATCTGCTTGTCACCTTCTCCAAGCTGAACAAGCTGGAGGAGGATAACCGGAGCATCGAGGAAATCCGCAAGGCGCAGAAGTACCTCAGCGACTACAAGAATACCAACAAGCTTCTCAGCGGTGTTCAAATTTACGCCAAGAAAAACGAGTTTCTCATCGACTCCAGCACCACCGCACTCGTCTTGGGTCGGTATTACAATTCCGCCTTCCGCATAGAGGGAATGGGGGAGGAGGAGTGGAAGGCTGATCTGCTGGAGGGGATGTTTCACAAACGAATTTTCCCCAGCACAAACATCTATATTGCGGCGGATGCAAAGCCGCGAGTCATGTATGCCCACACAATCTCTTCCCGGGCAGGCGGCGCGATGGATGCCAATATATTCGTTTTCTTTAACACGGAGGATTTGTTGGAATTTTACAGTGGAATCGCCTATCAAGACGGCGGTTTTCTCGCTATTTATGACCGGAGCGGGGAGGCGGTGCTCCAGGACAATCCCTCGGCGATGGACATACATGCAGTCGACTTTAACCAGATGACCGACGCCAATGGCTACTTTTTTCAGACAATTGACGGCACCCAGATGCTGCTCACCTACATGAAGGGCAGTTCCCAGAATTGGAGCTATGTAACGGCGATTCCCATGACCCAGGTGCTGGCACCGGTGGAGCAGCTGCGCACTTCCCTGACACTGCTCATCGTTCTCACTTTGGCAGTGGGGATACTGCTGGTCTTTTTTGCAGCGTACCGCGCCTCGAGACCGGTTGTTTCGGTTTATAACGCTATTTCGCGCAGCGCGCCGGGGGTCTCCCTTTCGGCGGAGGATTTGGGGGAGCAGATCGGCAAGCTGGTCACAACGAACAACGCCATGCGGGAGGAGTTGGAGCTGCAGGTGCCGCTGCTGCAGGTGGCGGTGGTCAATAACTTCTTGAACGGCGTTTTTGTCAGTGAGGAAGAGATCAGGGAAAATATGGCCCAGGTGGGTCTCATTATTCACCGGGGCAATGTCGCCGTTTTGATCGCTACCTTCAACGATATGCCCTACAACAGCGCTTTGCCGGAGCTTGGCGTCTACAAATCGCTGATCAAGGATGTGTTTCGCGATAACATCAGGGGACTTGTCTACGCCCAGGATATGGATTTGGAGCAGATTGTGCTTCTGGTCAACGCACCGCAGAAGGATGCGGCCTCCGCAATGGAGCAGCTGGAAACCGATCTGCTGCGGTGCAGGGAAGCGCTTTCCAAGACGGGCAACATCCATATATCCTATGTGGGCACCATGACCGACAGCCTCATGGGGGTACCGGCCTTGTTCTCCTACATGAAGACAGGGCAGTTGCAGGAGCACCATGCCACGCCCGCACAGGTACAGTGGTACGGCAACAACGGCGACGCCGGGTTCTACTACCCAGTCAATATGGAAAATGAGCTGGCGGCCCTTGTACAGGGGGGAAATCCCCAAGCTGCCGCCCGGCTGTTTGAGCATATTCGATCCCTGAATGGCAGGCTGTTCCATGAGCCGGAGCCCGCCGGAGCCTATCAGCTGCTGCAATCCTTATACGCAACCTTGCTGCGCTATAATCTGGCGGATAATTGGGCTGATACCGGGCTACTGGACAGGATTAAGGAGCAGCAAAATGCCGGGCTGCTCTACGACAGGATACGAGATTTCTGTGTGGAGGCAGCCGCCAGGCAGGCGGAGGCGGAGGGGCAGAGAAGCACGATCAGGGAACAGATCATCGATTTTGTTGAACACAACTTCCAGGACCCCCAGATTTCCCTATCCCATGTGGCCGCTCACTTTGACATCACGGAGGCTTATCTCTCCCGCCTGTTCAAGCAGAGTGCGGGGATGAACTTTACCAAGTATGTGGAAAAGCTCCGTGTCGAGCGGGCGGAGGAGCTGATAGGGGAGCGGCGTTACCAGGTCAACGAGATCGCAAGAATGGTCGGCTACAATTCCCCCCAGGTATTTCGCCGCGCCCACAAGCGCTACCACGACAGCGGGGAGCAGACGTCGGCACAGTAGTGTTGGGATGAAGATTTACAATATGGATAAAAAAGGAGCAGCTATCAGCTGCTCCTTTTTTATCCATATTAATTTTGAGGTCGGCCAATGTGAATGCTAACTAGACTATACATGCACAAAATAAAAAGCGCGCTGACAATTCCCCACGACGCTCCCAATACTCCATAAAGCCAAGTCAGGTCGGGCCGGTATTTTGCCGATGCAATGTAGTCCGTGCAGGTTCGCATAAAATTCCTGCCAGCCGTTTCCCAAAACTCGAAATCCGACCACTGTGTGGGGATCAGCGCTTCTGGAATAACGGTAAAGAGGCGAAACAGGACTATGGTGCCTATTCCCAGCATACCAATGGACAAGAGGAGCTTGCGTATCGGATATTCCCGCCAATATCCGCGCAACAGACCGAGCAGCAGCAGACTAACCAATAGGACTGCCATAACCGGGAAGTCGTGAAAAATACGTGCCAGCCACAGATGTTGGCTTGTTTTGACCGTGTTGGCAGCTGACAGCCCGTGGCGCAGCAGGAACGTCTCGGTCATTTCGGTGCCGGAAACAGTGATATTGGTGAGAGGATGCAGGCATTCACCGGCGAGCTGGGTGACCATTGTCCGATCTGGGCCATCGATTACGCCCCGCACGGTGTACTCCTTGCCGCCCATTTTGACGGTGCTTCCCACAACATTGCCGCTGTGGAACAACTCCTCTGCTGTCGTCCGGTCAATCAGACAGCCGAAAGCATCATCTTCAAAAAGCGTCTGCATCGCCGGGAAATGCAGCCGGACATCCCCCTTTACCGCAACCCAGGAGACTGCCTGGATGCGACCGGTGCCCAATCCCTCTATATGCTGTTTGTCAGCCTGTGCCCAGAGGCAAAATGCCAGGGGGTCTCTCGCCTGTGCTTCCGAGCGAAGCATCGGCTCATAGTCAGCGGCGGTCAAGCCTTCTATATTCTGAAAAGTGGTGGTCTGAGGCTGTTTTTGCATATCTCTGTACGCATTCCCGCTCAGTGACCAGCATAGAACCGCAACACAGAACAAGACGAGAAAGTTCACGCGGTAAAACCAGATTCCTCGATTCATCGGCTACTCCTCTGCGGGCAGGCGAACCCGGTCGCCATCCTGAATCGTCCGTGATGTGGAGTGGATCACCTTATCCTCGGTTGCCAGTGCGCCACTCACAGCGGCATAGGTTTCGTTCTTTTCGAGCACGGTTACATCAATGCGCTCTGCGAAGCATTCCGTTCCCAGAGAGGTTTCCGACTCCCGAACCCGCAGCACGTAGAACTGGCTCCCTTCCGCCTGTAACGCGGACAGAGGCACCACAGTGTCGTAGGTCTTTGACCTTTCTTCAATCTCCAGCGTGCCGCTGGTTCCCGGCGCATAATCTGCGGGCAGCTCGACGGTGACACGGTAAGAGCCTTCCACAGTGGACGGCTGCACCGATGTGACCGAAAGCCCCTGTATATCCGCGCTCTCTCCGGCCATCCGCAGCTTGACGGTGTTTCCGGCGTTGACATGCTTCTTCTGGTCTTTTGATACTTCGGCGACAAAATTCATGGTGGCCGAATTGTTGATGAACATGGCGGCCTCGTCCGTAGTGCGGGTTCCAGCGCCAACCCTGACATCGGTGACCACACCGTCAACCGGCGCGTACACCTCGCCATCATTTTCCACGGCCTCATACAAAACCGACAGCTTCAAATTGATCGACTGTGCATCCAGCCGCTCGAGATCGATGCTTGCATCCGGTGCCGCCGGACGACCGCTGTCCTCAAGAACGCGCTGGGCATCCAGGGCAGCCTTCTCCTTCTGCGAGAGCATCTTCTCCTGGGAGAGAACAGCCTCATCATAAGCGATCTGCGCCTGATTGCACTCGGTGCGGAGTCTGTCATATTCCTCCTTCGTGTACTCGCCGTCCTCGTAATCGTCGTAATCCGAGCGGCGGATGCCCTCATATTTTCGCAGCGCTTCCTTTGCGGCGCGAAACCGCTCACCGGCGGACAGCACCTGCTCCTCCGCGATCTCCGCATCCAGATCTCCCTGGCCTTCGGTGGCTTCCAGGTCTTCCTTGGCCCGTTCCACAGCGAGCTCTTTGCTCTCCTCATCCAGCGTCTGCTGGTTTTGATATGACCTGATCCGGGTGTTGATCTGGGCGAGCTGGGTCTGGTATTCGGAAATCTGACGGTTAAACTCCGCGGTATCATATGTGAACAGGAGATCACCCGCTGCGACAGTGTCACCCTCCTTGACATGCACCTCCTGCACAAGAGCACCCTGGGCTGCGACGACACCTTTGTCCCAGGCAGTTTCCAAAATGCCGTCTGTAGTGACCTTGTGGCTGATGCTGGCGCGATTGGGCTTTTCCGTCTCCACAACCGGGACGGTCATGGAGCTGGTCGCTCTGGAAATGAGGGTGAAGCAGAGCATCAGCGCCAGCAGCCAGACAAGCGCCGCTACAGCCCTGGATTTGACCGAGCGTCGGGCCTCCGGCGAGGGCAGGTAGTTCCATGCCCTGGTAAGCATATTCATATAATCACTCCTTTACGCTGGAGCCGACAATTCCCTGCTCCAGATAGCTCTGTCCCATCAAGAATACGATGATGGAGGGCAGCAACGTGATCACTGAGGCCGCCAGGCTCAGCCCCAACTTGTCGTTGGCGATCTCCGGCAAAAACAGGCTGAGCGGCCACAGGCTCTTGGTTTTCAGGAAAGTCATAGGCTGTTCGATCAGATTCCAATATTCCAGGAAGCCCAGCACCATGGCGGAGGCGACGCCCGCCTTGCCCATTGGCAGGCCGATGTAGAAAAATGCCCGCAGAGAACCGGCGCCGTCAATCTGGGCCGCTTCGATCACCGCCTGGGGAATCGCCTTGAAAAAGCGGTACATGATGAAGATGGGGAAGGTGGAGAAGATGGCCGGAAGAAGTATGGCCCAATGGGTGTCCATCAGTCCGGCCCCATCCATCACCAGGTAGCTGGAGACCATCGTCACCTGAAACGGCATGAGCATGAGGACAATGTTGAGGATGAAAAGCCGCTTCCCGATTTTTGTCCTTGTGCGCGCGTACCACCATGCCGCCGGGACGGCGACCAGCGCCTGCCCCAGCAGGGAGCCCGCCGCAAGCTTGACGGAGTTCCAGAACATCACGAAAAACTGGGGGCTGTCAAAGAGGAGCTGCACGTAGGAGCGCAGCGTGGGGTAATCCGGCAGAAGCCGCCAGTTTGCGAAGCCCTCCCTGCCTATGCGAAGCGCCGGATCAAGCAGATTTTGCAGCTCCAGTTGACTCATCAGGGAGCCGCCCAGAAGAAAAGCCAGAGGCAGCCACACCATGAAGGAGAGGAGGAAGGGGAGAAGGGAGAGGAGGGTGGTTTTCAAGCGCGTGGGGCGGAAAGCTTTTTTGAAATTCTGCACAGTCTAGTCCTCCTCCTCAAATGCGCGGCGCAGAGCCAAAATCAGGATCAGAATCGCGAGCGCCGTCACCACCGCGGCAGCTGACAGCTTGTCCATGGAAAGGTCGCGGAACCAGTTGTTGAACAGGTGCTGCAGCAGATAGATGCTGCTGTGGGGATAATCCCCCGCCACCAGATAGGCCTCCCGAAAGACCTTGAAGGCGTTGATTAGGGAGAGAACCAGGATGGTGTAGAGGGAGGGCAGCAGGTTGGGGAGCGTGATCTGCCAGAATGTCCGGAACTTGCCTGCACCGTCCACCTTGGCCGCCTCAAACAGGGATTCGTTGATCCCCGCCAGTCCAGCCAGCCAGAGCACCACATCGTAGCCGATATTTTTCCACAAATAGCTCCCAACCAGCACCCAAAAGGCACTGTCGGAGTCCATCCAGGAGATGGGGGTTCCGCCCAGCCCCACGATCCAATTGTTCGCAAGACCCTGATTCGCGAACAGCACCTTCCACAGAAGAACGATGGACGCGACGGGGATCGCCATTGGAATGAGAAACGCCGTCTTGAAAATGCCCGCCTTTTCGCCGATAGCGTAGAGAATCAAGGCCAGCCCCAGGGACAAGCTGAGCAGAAGCGGCAGGCACACCGCCATGAACTTGAGCGTGTTGGAGGCGGCCAGGAGAAAGGCTTCGTTGGTGAAAATCGTCCGGTAGTTTGCAAAGCCCACGTTTTCCCCGCCCATGGTGGTGGAAAAGGAGCGCCGAACCACATCCAGAAAGGGGAGTAGCACAAACACCAGCACCCCAAGGAGGCTGGGGAGGACAAAATAGATGCCCGGGCCCTTGCCGTCCGCGAGAAAAACGCTCCGAAATGCCTCTACTATCCTGTTTTTGGCTATGGAAAGGCCCCCCTCTCCCTCGGGAGAAGGAGGCCTTTGATTTGCATTCAGTTTATTGTTTGCGGGCATTTTATTCCGAGAGGTAGAGGTCCATCTTCTGCGCCAGAGAGCGAACCGTGTCGTCGAGGGACTTTGTCCCGCCGATAAATCCTGCCGTTTCATCAATTACCATTTCCCTTATCACAGCATTTGCCTTAACGGGAACTTGAACGCCCCGCAGCATGGTTTTCAGCTCCGACATGAACTCATCCGAGGGCCATGCGCCGCTGAGGGATACCTCTGTCAGCTCCCCAGTTCGGGCATCCTGAACCGCCAGCTGCGCGAGCATTTCATCCTGCGCGGAGCCGGGTGCAGGGTTTTGGCTGAGCTGCTCGAAGGCGGCGGAGTTCACGGGGAAGCCGTCTCCCAGATGGGTCGCCTGCACCTCCTCCGACAAAACGTATTGGACAAAGCTTTCGGCGCTGTCGGGGGAGCCTGTGGCGGCATTGATTCCGAGAACGGTTCCGGGGATGAAGATGTCTCCCTCGTCGTTGGGAAAGGGGTGATAGCTGCCGGTTGGCCGATTCTGGATGGCCGCGTCGAACAGCGCCACATCGACATAGCCGCTGACGATGCCGTAATTGGCGGCAATTGCACCGCCATACCAGAGCAGGGTATCGATGGCGACATCGTCGAAGGACTGCACCTCGCCCACGTCGCGGATTCCCTCCGCCAGTTTGCCGAGCTGTTCCAGGTCGCTGCGGAACGCCTCCTCATTCAATCCGCTGTCTTCGGTGAACCAGCGGTAAGAGCAGGCCGCATAAAAGCGTTCTACCAGCTCGTCGGAGCGGATGCCGATGTCCTTTGTGTAGGCGGTGTCCAGCCAGGCGGTAAAGTCGCTGAGATTCCTGACATCCTCCACACCGTCACCGAGGAGCATGGGGATGTAGAAGCGCGCAGGGATTGCATGCAGCTTTCCATCCTGGCCGTATGCGCCGGTGATGTTGGAGAGGGTGTCGGTGCCGGATGCGAGGTCGGTTATATCCCGCAGCACATTTTTCTGAATGTAGCCATCCACATCCATGTCGTCCAGGACGATGACGTCGGGGCCCTTTCCGGCCAACAGCTCTGTGGAGAGGGTGCGCATAGCGTCCGCGGCGGTCACACCGCTGCCCTCCACCAGACCGACCTGGTAGTTCACCCGCACGTCGGGGTGAAGCGTCTGGTAACCCGATATGGCCTGCCGGATGGTCTTATTGTCACGAAGGGAGTACACACCCAAGACCTGGCTGGGCTCGGTGGGGATATCGGGATTAAAGGTGTAGCGGAATATGCGGTATCCCTGCTCCATTGTCTTGGCCAACGCCAGATATTCGTCGTCTCCCACTGCGAACAGGTTGGTGAAGGAGAGAGTCTGGATGCCGAGAGAGCTGAGGCCGCCATCCACCAGGCGCTCGGAAACCGTGGTGTCCATGGGCACGCGGTAGATGCCGCTCTCGTTGGAGTAGAGGTAAGCGGAGCCGTCGGATGGGATGGTGAGCACGGAGACCGCCTGCTGCATGTAGCTGCTCTGGGAGCTGCCGGTGGTCGTAATGTCGCCTGTGGCGCCGCCGCTCTCCAGATCGTACAGCGCTATCTTGTCCGCGGAATTGACCGCCAGGATATTGCCCCAGGTTGCAACGCCGGGAGCGATGCCGATTCCCGCTGTGGCGTGATAAGTGTTTTTCACCTTCCAGCTTGCGGTGTCGATCTGCAAAATCTCTCCCGTCAGCCCGACTGAGATCAAGTCCCCGTTACTGGCCGGATACAGCGTGGTTGTGATGGCGGAGTTAATCTCCGACGTGTAGTCGAAGGGGATTTCTGTCAAT
>JBKEBS010000150.1:0-21527 GCA_047973265.1 Oscillospiraceae bacterium | reverse complement strand
GACGCCCGCTGGGCCGCCCGATATTGGGTGCGCAGCAGCTGGGGATGGTCTAAGCAGAATCGGATTCCCCTGTTCCCCTGGAATGGATTCGGCTCCCCCGAACCGGAGATGCGGTCCATCGGATTATCGCCCCCGATGTCCAGGGTGCGCACCGTAACCGGCTTGCCGCCGAACGCCCTCAATATCTTTTTATATACCTGAAGCTGGCTCTCTTCGTCGGCAATCCTGCCGGAATACAGAAACTCGGTGCGGGTCAGCCCAACCGAATCCACAGCGGGGGCTGCCGCAAGCTCCTCGTCGCTGTCGGAGTTGAGGTTGAGCCCGACCTCTATCCTCACGCCATCCGCCATCCTGGGCGGGGCGAGGAGGTATTCACTCGTCTTTGCCCGCTCACCCAAAAAGTGGGCCCGCTTCTCCTCCGCCTCCCTGATCTGCTCTCTCGACGGAAAGAGCGTCACCTCCCCGGCAAGGGCATCCACCGCCACCTGTGAGTCGGGCGCAATAGAGGAGATCAGACCGTCAATTCCCATCACAGCGGGAATTCCGTAACTGCGGGCAATGATGGCCGCGTGGGAGGTTCCCCCTCCCCGTTCGGTGAGAATACCCAGCACCTTCTGCCTGTCCAGGGTGGCGGTGTCGGAGGGCAGCAGGTCATGGGCCACCACCACCAGCGGCTCGGACAGTCGGGACAGGTTCACCTCGCCAATGCCGTACCAATTGCGCAGCAGGCGGGTGCGCAGGTCTTTCAAATCGTCAGCCCGTTCCCTGGTCACCGCGTCGGCGGCATCCTGAAACAGCGAGATGTATTCCTCATATATCTTGTAGATCGCCCAGTCCGGTGACAGGTGCTCCTCCAGAATCGCTTTCCGGATGCTGCCGTCCAACTCCTCATCCTCCATAATCTGGCGGTGGGCGTCGAAAATACCGGCCTGTTCCCGGTCGCGGCTGTGAATCTCCTGGTAAAGGCTTTGCAGCTCCCGGGCTGCGTTACACCTGGCGCGGTCATACCGCTCCAGCTGCTCCCCGGCCAGTTCCGCCGGAAAAACAGACATCGCCACTTGAACATGAAAGGGCTGGTAGACATATACCTTGCCGACCGCAACGCCCGGAGAAACCGGATTGCCCCGCAAAATCACGGCGACACCCCCTTTGGCGGCAACCTCTGTGGAACAATTGCTTATCGTATCCCTAGAATAAAGTATTTTTTCCCTTTCGTCAATGGATACCTGCAAAGTGATTGACTGTGGAGACTGCCATGGGGTATACTTTTGTAAACAAAGGAGTGGTTACAGTGAAATGTCCCTTTTGCTCCCACCCGGACAGCAAGGTCATCGATTCCCGTCCCGCCGACGAGGAAACCAAGGTGCGCCGCCGCCGGGAATGCCTGGAATGCTTCAAGCGCTTCACCACCTACGAGGTGGTGGAAACCACCCCCATCATGGTCATCAAAAAAGACCGCTCCCGGGAGGCATTTGACGCCGACAAGCTGCTCCGCGGCATGATTCGCGCCTGCGAAAAGCGCCCCGTGCCCCTTGGAACCATCGAGCGGGCGGTGGACGAAATCCAGGCGGAAATCCTCAACACCATGGATCGGGAGGTGCAGTCCTCGGAGATCGGAACCCTCGCCATGCGCAAGCTCAAGAATATCGACGAGGTGGCCTATGTCCGCTTCGCCTCGGTCTATCGGCAGTTCAAGGATATCAACTCCTTTATGGATGAGCTGAAAAGCATTCTTGAAACACGGACAAGCCAGTCCGAATAAGCGGTAAAGGGTGAAATCGATGATCAACAGCAACAAGGAGACCTCCCTCCTGCGGGAGCTGGCAAAGCAGTACGCGGAGATTGCCTCGCAGCCTGTCAACACAGAGCGCAAGCAGCGGGCCACCGGCATCAACAGCCTGCGCCCCGCCCGGCCCATTGTCTGGATTCACGAGATTCCCTGGCACGAAATGGATATCGACGGCCAGCTGCTCCTCCACTGCACAGACCCCAAAGCGCGGGAGATGGAGTGGTTTTTCCGCAGCAGCCTCTTCCGCTGGAAGTATTTCCAGGCGGACATGGTGGCGGAGCCCTTTTACACCGTGAACAAATCCTGGAGCACCACCGGCGTCGGCATCGAGGCGCAGGAGGAGGTGCGGGTCACGGACAACCGCAACAATATCATCTCCCACAGCTACGGCGATCAGCTGGACACCGAGGAAAAGCTGGAGGCCCTGCGCAACCCGATTCTGTCGGCGGATAAGGCGGCGGATGAGGCCAATGTGGCCTTTGCCCGGGAGATTCTCGGCGATATTCTGCCGGTCAAGCTGCGGGGCTCCATCATCTACTACGCTCCCTGGGACAGGATTTCCCGCTACCGGGGCGTGGAGCCGATTTTGATCGACATCCTGGATCGCCCCGAGTTCATCCATGCCACTATGAAACGCTTCACCGAGTTCGGCCTCTCCACCATCGACCAGATGGAGAAGCTCGACTTGCTGGAATACGACTCCGCCGACCTCCACTGCACCCCCGCCTGGGTGGACGACCTTCCCGCCCCCGACTACGACGGCGGCCACATCCGCCTGAAGGACGTGTGGCTGCGCAGTATGGCCCAGATGTTCTCCAGCGCCTCCCCCGCCATGCAGGAGGAGTTCGACGTGGAGTACCTTAAGCCGCTGGCGGAAAAGTGCGGTCTGGTCTACTACGGCTGCTGTGAACCCCTCCACGACCGGCTTGACATGCTGAAAAAGATTCCCAACATGCGCAAAATCGGCGTCAGTTCCTGGGCTGACGTGGAGCGCAGCGCCGAGGAAATCGGCGGCGGCTACGTCTACTCCCGCAAGCCCAACCCCGCCATGGTGGCGGGTACGGTAGATGAGGATGCTGTCCGCAGGGAGACCCGGGAGACCGTCGAGGCCTGCCTGAAACACGGCTGCCCCTACGAGCTGGTGCTCAAGGATATCAGCACGGTGGGCAGCAAGCCGGAAAATCTCATCCTCTGGAACAAGCTGGTGCAGGAAACCATAGACGAGTACTATTAGAGAGGGAAAGGGCATTTCTATGGATGTTGTCATTCGTGAAATCGAGGAAAATGATTATCCCGCAGTAACGTCGCTTTTTACCAACGAGATAATGGGAAAGCGTGATGCCGACAGCAGCTATAAAGAACCTGTCGCTCTGTTTTTTGACAAAGTGAAAAACGATGATCAATATGTAACCTTTGTTGCACTGCTTGACGGCAGCGTGGTGGGCTTTCTCTCCACTGCAGCGATATTCTGGGTGTCGTCGACCAATCTGTTCATTCAGTGTTTCGCCGTACAGAGCGAATACCAGAACAAGGGGATCGGCAAAAAGCTCCTGGGGCATGCGGAGAATTACGCCAGAGCAATGGGCATGACCGGCGCAGGGCTGCAAAGTGGGGTTCAGCGCACTGCCGCCCACTCCTTCTACGAGCACAATGGATACAGCAGATCGAACTACTTTTACAAGAATTTCTAGTTCCATGAATAAGCATTGTCCGCAAAAAACGGAGAGAGGTCAACCTCTCTCCGTTTTTTGCTGTTTTCAGTCCAATCTTTATGCAAAGGTGGCCTTCACTGTAATTCCCGCTGTTCCTGTTGAGACCGCAATACTCTCCTCCGTATACTCCGTCGTCTCGCCGGTGGCGTTGTCCGTCACGGCAAAGCCTGTGAAGCCGTCGCCCACAGCGGTAAAGGTCTGTGTCGTGCCAGCAAAGTAGGAGCCGCTCCAGTTGGCGGGGTCGGTGACTCCCTTTGTCTCCTCCGTCAGGTCGGTGTCATTGATGCGGACAGAGCCGCTCCCCGCCGTCTCCACCGTCACTGTGACGTTCTCGCCCAGAGAGAACGCATCCCGCAGATAGCCGCGGATGTAGTCGCCGCGCCCCTCGGCAAAGGCCTCCATCTTGTCTATGTTGGACTGCCAGTCCTCCATGCTGGAAATCGCGCCGGGGTACCGGTTGATCTGCTCCGGCATGGCGTCCGCTATCTCGGCCTGGTAGGCCTCAATCACGCCCTTTACGTAGTCCGGCTGGTAATTCGTGTTCATGACGTCGCAGAAGCGGTTGACGAATTCGTTCAGGAACTCCTCATTTTCCAGCAGGCTGCGGAAAAGCAGGGTGCTGTAGGCGCTTGTGAAGCCGCCTCCGCCTCCGCCACCTCCCCCGCCGCCGCGGCTGCTTGCCGCCTCGCTCATGGCGTGGGAGAGGGTGTTGCCGTCCACCTGCACCATCATTCCAAAGCCGAAATCCATGTCCTTGAGCACCCAGCGGTAGCGGCCGTCCTCGTACCAGACAGCGTCGGCGTCGTAGCCGCCGTTATCCGTCTTGTAGCGCCAGAATACATTGTTGTTGGCGGGCCAGTCCTGGTTGCCGGAGTAGATGTTCGCGATGTAGTAATCGATAAAATTGTCGATGTCGATGTACTCCTGGGCCTTCTGGTAGTTGGCTTCCTCCGCCATGGAGTTGTTCTCAAAAAAGCTGTACATCTCGTTATAGTAGTCGATGTCGGACTCCTCGCCCTCGCTGACTACCGCCTCGCTGGAGCCCATCTCCAGCTCCAGCACTGTGATGTCGGCGGTGTCGATGTCATAGTGGTTTGCAAAGTAGTGGTCGTCGTAGCGCTCCCGGATGTTGTAGACACCCCAGAACTCGCCGTTGACAAAAGCCACACAGGGCTGGGAGGCCTGCGTATCCACATTGAGATCACTCACCAAATCCTGCATAACGGCGTCTCGGAAGAGCGTACCGGTGTTATCGTTGCCGCTGTTGCGCAGCACAATGCGCTTAAAGCTGGTGAGCAGGTCGTCGCTGTAGGATTTGGTCAGACCTTCGAATAGCTCATATTCAATGGAGGAGTTCTCCTCGTCGTAGTCGTTTTTCGCGTAGAACCGCAGGGACTTTTGGGCGTAGGTGCGCGTGCTGTTGCCGTTGATGCGCACCCCCATGTTCTGGGAAACCCCGGTCGTGCCGTCCATCTCAAAGAGCTCAAAGTGCACGGGGCGCTCCCATTCGGAGCCGGATTCGTTGGCGTTGGCGTAGATGCCCGTCTCCTCATCGTAGAAATTGGCCGAATCCGTGACGATGGACACCACCGGAAGATCACCGTAGCGGGAATAGATGTCCTCGCTGACAAAATAGGAGTTCACCGCGATGTCGGACAGCATCTCGCCGCTCTCGGAGAAGACCGCCGCCTTCACAACCGTTCCCTTGAAGACGTTGTCGGTTGGCTCCACAGCCGTTCCACCCATGCCGCCTCCCATTCCACCGCCCATGCCGCCTCGGCCCGGCTGGCCGCCCTCGGGCATCTCGGGGGGCGTGCCCCCCTCCCCGTCCCCGCCAAACGCGGGCATCTCGCCAGCTTCGCCTTCCGGCCGGGTTCCCCCCTCGGGGCGCTGCATTCCGCCGCCCTGGGCCGTCTCCGCCGTCGTTTCCTCTGTCCCCTCTTCCATCTGGGGTCTCTCAGGCGGCTCGCCTGTCGCTTCTCCATCGCCGCCGGGGTTAAAGTTGCCTCCCCCTCCTCCGGGGAATCCTCCCCCACCGCCACCGCCGCCCCGTCCACCACTTATCACAATGGCGGAGAGGTTGTTCTCCTCCTCTGTCCGGTCGTGGACAGAAATCGGCTCGCTGTAGGCCTCGGACTCCGGCGTGGGGTCGCTGCCGTCCAGCGTGTAGCGGATTACGCCATCCAAATTGGTGCTCAGGGTGAGCTCGAAGGCGTCCTCATACAGCCCGCCGGACTGGGAAAAGACCACTCCGTCCGCACTCTCTTCTTCGACAGCCTCCGATGAAGCCGCCTCGCTCTGGGACGCCGACGCCGCAACCTCCGATCCGGCACTGCCGCTCTCCTCCTGCGTCGTCTGGGTACAGGCCGCGAACAGCACCATAAAAGCGCAGAACACTGCCAATATTCTGTAGCTCATTTTATTCATTTTATCTTTCCTCTCGGGGTCAATATAGTTTCGGATACTACACATCCTACAAAGAAAAGATGAAAATGACCTTAAGCCGTTTGATTTGTCTTTTTAGCCGATGCGGAGCGGGACAGCAGCATTGTGGCCACCCCCGCCAGCAGCGTGAGCGCCTCCGCGATGGGGACAATCAGCCAGACGCCGTCCAGACCCATCATCCGGGGCAGCAGCAGGATTCCCGCCACCACCAGCACAAAGGCCCGCAGCAGCGAAAGATTCCCCGCCGGCCTCGTCCGCATCACAGACTGCATCCAGGCGGTCATGCTGAGGTTGATGCCCATGAAGGGGAAGGCCGCGAAGTAAAACCGGATCGCCCGAATGGTCAGCGCGGCCAGCTCTGCATCCCCCTTGCTGTTGAAAACGGCGGCCAGCTGGGCGGGAAATATCTCCCCCGCAATCAGGAACAGCACCCCAAGGCCCAGGGAAATGCCCATTGCAAGGCGCAGCAGCTGCCCGGTTCCCTTGACGTTGCCCTCCCCGTGGCAGCGGCTGCAAACCGGCTGCATTCCCTGGCCGATGCCCACAAAGAGATTGGCGATGACAAGTGCAATGTTCGCCACTATGCCGTAGGCCGCCACTGCCAGGTCTCCCCCCAGGGAGGCCAGCGTCAGGTTAAACAGCAGAATCACGACGCCGTTGCCCATCTCGGTGATAAAATTCGCGCTGCCGCCCTTCACAATCGTGGGGAGCAGGGAGAGCTGCGGGCGCTTCTTTTCCAGCCGCAGCCCCGCCTTTCCCTTGATCCAGTGCAGGGAGAGGATGCCGATGCTGATGATGGGCGCCAGCCCCGTGGCGAAAGCCGCACCGAACATCCCCCAGCCAAAGCCGAGAATGAACAGCGCGTCCAGCGCCACATTGCTCAGAGAGCAGATGACCATCGCGACCATGGAAAGCCTCGGGTTGCCGTCGTTGCGCACCAGCGCCACAAGGATGTTGTTGAGCAGGAAGAACACCGAAAAGGCCGTGATGGTGCGTAGATAGGTGGCCGCGTAGGGCAGCGACTGTTCGCTCGCTCCCAGCAAAGTGGCAATCCCCTCCGCCTGGGTCACTCCCACCGCCGTCAGCACCAATCCGACAGCCAGCCCCACTGCCACGGCGCAGCCAAAGGCGCTGTTTGCCTTCCGCTCATCCCCCTGCCCCCGACTCACCGACACGACCACGCCCGCACCGATGCCCAACATCAGCCCCAGAGCGTTGATCAGCGAATAGGCGGGCAGCGCGATGTTGAGCCCGGCAAGGCCCAAACTGCCCACCCCCGCCGACACAAAATAGGTGTCGGCCAGTATGTAGCAGGAGAGGCTCACCATACTCGCTATACTCGGGAACAGGTAGTGAAAATATTCCCGCCGCAGACTTTTTTCCTGTGTCGCGGTTTTCATTTGTCATCATCCTTTCTGGGCAGAGCTCATTTTGTCCCACAAAAAAAGCAGTAGGCATTAAAATGCCTACTGCCTCCCGCACGTCCCGGCGAACGCCACGGGTATTTGTTTATTCAAAACAGTATACACTCTTCTCCGGCTTTGTCAAGAGAGGTGTAGATTCTCGCCCGCACCTCTTCCCCTTCCACCTCTACCACCCAACAACAGAAAGTGTCTCCCTGCACCGTTCCAGGAAGGGTATAGTAGGGGATTCCCCTTGTCTCGCTCCGCCGCCCGCTGTGCATGTGCCCCTGAAAGACCAGCAGCTTTCCGCCGCTGCCCTCCAGAATCCGCCTGGCTTCCCCCGCGTTGATGATCACATGGGGATCGTCCAGCTCATCCAGCAGCGCGTGGACAAACACCACCGTCAGCGGCTGGCGGTTTCGGGAAAAGTCATCCTCCAGCCATTTCAGCTGGGGCCCATCCAGAAAGCAGCGGTCCCACTTCCCGGTGGTTGGCAGATAAACTTTTCCCGCCTCGTCGCAGTTGCTGTTCAGCACCACAAAGTGGATATCCCCCTGGTTAAAGGAGTAGTAAGGCAGGCTGCCGGGATAGTGCCACAGGGCGGTCAGCTCCCGCCAGTCCACCATATCCACATCGTGATTGCCCAGCAGGTAGTGGCAGGGAATTTCCCCACTCTCCACCAGGCTGGTGATGTCGTGCAGCGCTCTTCCGGTCTCCGCCCCGCTGTCGTCGATCAGATCACCCAGGTGCACAATAAAGTCCGCCTGTTCCCGGCGGAAGATGTCCAGGTACAGCCCCACCTTTTCCATGGAGCGGCCATATTGCCGCCCCAGGCTCTCTGAACACAGGGCGTATTGCGCATCGGCAAATAATCCAAAAGTCACCTTATTTGACATTGTAAATCAGCCCGCTGGTGTTTCCGGTCACATCCTCCCTGTACAGGTGGGAGGTATCCCCCACGCACACCATGCGGGGGTTGACCACATTACCCCACTGCCGCTCAAACAGCACGGTGCTCACCGAGCTGGGCGGCAGCCAAAATGCCCTCCACATGGCCGGAACCGGCAGGTCGAGGATGATGCCCAGCAGCGCAAGGCCCAGGCCGTGGTGGCAGAACAGCGCCATCTCTCCCTCCGGCAACGGCTCCTCCGCGATCAGCAAATCCCCGTTTCGTCGGATGCCGCATTCCGCAAGCACTGTCTCCCAGCCGCAGCGGACAGCCTCCACCGCTTCCCCTGTCTCCGGATGGGAAAACGCCGCGTACTCCGCCCATTTATCGCCCATCTGCTCCGCCTCCCGCAGCATTCCGGCAGGGATATCCCATATCACGGTGGGGCTGCGCCTGTTTTCGTCGCCATGGGCCACAGGCGGCACGTGAAGCTCCCTCGCCCATGGCAGCACCTTCGCCTCCAGCCCGGAGCATTTTTCAGTATAGCTGGCTGTCTCCTTCGCCCTGCCCAAGGGGGAGCAGTAGAGCGTCTGCAGCGGCAGCTCGGCCATGCGCAGGGAGAGCGCCTCCGCCTCCTTTTTGCCCCAGGGGGTCAGGGAGTCGTTGGTGTAGTCCGGGTCGCCGTGGCGAATGATGTGCAGTCTCATGCGGTTGCCTCCAAGCATCGATTTTTATCTGCGTTCAGGATAACACAATCGCTGCGCAATTTCAAAATTTTAGAGCTACTTTCGCCTTTACCGGTTGACAACAGAGTGATTATGCTGTAATCTCTTAGCATACAATTGTATGTATCGCACCCATTTGTATGTTTGGAGGATACTGCCATGGAAAGTAGCATCAAACGCCTGCCGGACGCCGAGCTGGAGGTCATGCTGGCCGTCTGGGAGGGCGACGCCCCCGTTCACACCGGAGAAATTCTCCGGCGGGTGGAGGCTTCCGGCAAAAAGACAAAGCTGCAAGCGGTTCAGACGCTCCTCTCCCGCCTGTGCGACAAAGGATTTCTGCACTGCGAAAAGCTGGGCAGACTCAACTACTACCATCCCCTGGTGCAGAAGGATTCCTACCTTGCCGCCGAAACCGCCAGCTTTGTGGAGCGGGTCTACGACAACTCCCCCGCGCGGCTGATCGCAGCGCTGGCAGGCGGCTACACCTTTACAGCCGAGGAGCTGGCGGAGCTTCGCGCCATTCTGGAGCGGGAAAAGGGGGAGCAGTGACATGATCGCGAAGTTTGTCTTTTCTCTGCTGGCTCTCTCCCTCTCCCTGTCGCCACTCCTGCTTCTCTTTCTGCTCTGCGCCCCGCGCCTGGGGAAGCGCTACGTACCCGTGCTCAGCGGCTGGATTTGCCTCGTCTTCGCCCTGCGGCTTCTGCTTCCCCTGCCGGGACTTCCCGGCGTCATTCGCCTTCCCGCCGTGGAAAGCGCCCCACAGCCCACCGCTCACGCGGAGTTGCCCACAGTCAGTGATAGCTACAGCTTACCCGCCCAGAACACAGGAAACAGCCTGCCAGACACATCCCATGGAATCGTCACCCCGCCCGAGGCGCACCGGGAAAACGGCTCTGCCCCTTCCCCGCACGAAATTTTGGCATGCTTCTGGGCGGCGGGCTTTTGCGCTGTTATAGTGCTGCGGTCAATCGGCTGTTATCGAAGCCGCAGGCGTCTGCGCCGCTGGAGTCGTCCGGCGAAGGATTCCACCCTTTTATCCCTGCTGGAGGAGGAAAAATCCCGGTTGAGTATCACCCAAAAGATTGCGCTGCGAACCTCCCTGCGGGGCGACGGCCCCCTGCTGGTAGGATTCTTCTCTCCCACCATTGTCCTGCCTGAAAAAACAGATGCCGCGTCCCTCCCCCTCCTGCTCCGCCACGAGCTGACTCACCTGCGCCGGAAAGACCTGTGGCGCAAGCTGTTGTTCGCCGCCGCAGCCACTCTGCACTGGTTCAACCCCTTGGCCTGGCTGTTGGCAAGGCAGGCCGACCTGCAAATTGAGCTTTGCTGCGACGCCGAGACACTGCGCTGTTCCGGCGACGGCGAGCGCCTGGACTACGCCGCAACCCTCCTCACCCATATGGAGCAGGCCTCCGTCCCCCTTGCCACCACTTTCGCCGGCAGCAAGAAGGATGTGAAGCGGCGCTTCCATCAAGTACTGGATGCTGCCATCCCCAAAAAGAAGGGGATCATCCCCCTGCTTCTGGCCCTGACACTGGTGATTGGCTTTGGCTCCGCCGTGGGCTATGCGGCAGCGGAAACCGCCCAAAACCGGGGCAAGAACTATGGGGATATGGCCGCTCTGTTCCGCACATTCGAGGCGGGTGGAGAAAGCTATTCCGTTGAGGGCTCCCAGCCCCCGGTGGATTTGCAGTCGGTGGAATACACCATGCTAGGCAGCAGCGGTGCGGTCTGGGGTGGACGGGCCGTTCCGGCCATCGTCTTCACGAGTAAAGCCGATGACACTTTCCCTGTCAGTGCCGTGGCGCCGGGCAGGGTGACCGCCACCGAACGGGATAACCCAACCGGCGGCTATGGCAACTACGTCATTGTAAATCACGGCGGCTCCCTCTACAGCCTCTACGCCTGCCTCGCCACTGTGGAGGTGGAGGAGGGCGACGAGGTGCGGACAGGCGCTCTTCTGGGCAGCGCCGGAAAGCAGACCGCAGCCGACAATGCGCTCCTCGATGAGGATTCGTGGTTCCTGCACTTCGAGCTCCGCTATCTATCCACATCAACGCCGCCAGAGGTTTTTGCTGAATGGGAGCCAAACTTCCCCGCGCCTGTATTGCTTGACACAACCCCTAGAATAGACCCCATCCAGCCTGAAATTGGGCAGGAATTTCTCGCGCCTGTGGAGGGCGGCTATGTCAGCTGCCACGTCAACGGCTATCCCGGCCACGCCGGAGCGGATATTGCCGGACTGCCGGAGGGCACCCCAGTTTACGCATCGGCAGCGGGAACGGTCACCAAGGCTGTCAACGGCTACACCGGGTATGGCAAACACCTCATGATCGACCACGGCAATGGCATCACCACACTGTACGGCCACTGCAACTCCATTGATGTCCAGGTAGGCGACTACGTCGAGCAGGGCGATCAGATTGCCACTCTGGGCGATTCCGGCATGACCACCGGCCTCATGCTCCACTTTGAAATGCGCCAAAATGGCAGCGTCATGGATCCCCTCGATTATGTCGATATCCCCAAAGATCGAGTCAGATAACACTGTGCTCAAGGGAGGTGTCCGCTGCTTGCGGATGCCTCCTTTTTCTGTGTTGACACTGGGAGTCGCATATGCTATTCTGACGAAAACGAATCGTTTCGTGTTTGAGAGGACAGGTGCAGGATGGCCGCAACAATCAAAGATATCGCGAAGCGCACAGGCCTTGGCCTCGCAACCATCTCAAAGTATCTCAACGGTGGCAATGTGCGGGATAAAAACCGCGTCGTCATCGAGGCGGCAATCAGGGAAATGGACTTCACCGTCAACGAGTTCGCCAGGGGCCTCAAGACCCGCCGCTCCCGCACGGTCGGGGTGGTCATCCCCGAACTGAGCAACGGCTTTATCACCACTATCATCTCCGCCATGGAGGACGTGCTCCGCCGGGAGAGCTACGGCGTGCTGGTGTGCGACTGCCGCTCCGACCCCGAACTGGAGACACAGGCTATCAGCTTTTTACAGGGCAAACAGGTGGACGCCCTCGCCCTCATGTCGGTGGGCGGTGACGCCTCCCACCTGCTGCCCCACCTGAACGAGGCGCTCCCCCTTGTGCTCATCGACCGGGACGTTCCCGGCCTGGAGGCGCGAGCGGACGCCGTGCTGGTGAACAACTTCTCCGCCGCCAAGCAGTGCACGGAGCTGCTGCTGAAGGCGGGGCACGAAAAAATAGGCATCGTGCTGGGGCCCAAGCGCATTCACACCTCCAAGCAGCGGCGAAACGGATACCGCATGGCATTGAGCGGCGCCGGCATGCTGCCGGACAGCGCCCTGATCTGCCACACCGACTACAGCATCCGGGGCGGTCTGGAGGCCACCAAAGAGCTGCTGGCCGGAAATCCGGGCATCACAGCGCTGTTTGTCACCAACTATGAGACAACTGTAGGGGCGATGCTCGCCCTGGGGGAGCTCGGCATCAGGGTGCCGGAGCAGCTCTCGCTCATCGGCTTCGACAACCTGGAGCTGGCGCAAATCTTCCACCCGCCATTGACAGTGGTGGAGCAGCCCATGGAGCAGATTGGCCGGGAGGCCGCCGCGCTGCTGCTAGCCCGCCTGCGGGGGGACAACGAAGCTGCCCGGCGTGTCCTGCTGGATACCGCCCTGCGGCAGGGAGAATCGGTCAAGCGCCTCATTCCCTAACAATGAAATCCATTTGCTGTTATTTTTACCCCAAAACCGAAACGTTTCACTTTTACAGGAGGAATCGCTATGAGCAATTACATCGACCCCGTTATTGTCCCCAAGCGCAGGCTGTACACCGGAGAGGAAATCCCCTGCATCGGCATCGGCACCTTCGGCTCTGACCACGTCACCCCGCGGCAAGTGGCCGACGCTGTAGCGGGCGCGATCCGCTGCGGCTATCGCCTGTTCGACTGCGCCTCTGTCTACGGCAACGAGGATCAGATCGGCGCTGTGTTCGCGGAGGCCTTCCGGGAGGGCACAGTCCGCCGGGAGGAGCTGCATATCACCTCCAAGCTGTGGAACGACATGCACGGCAAGGGCGACGTGCTGCTCTCCCTGGCAAAAACCTTGAAGGATTTGCAGCTGGACTATGTGGACAGCTACTTCCTCCACTGGCCCTTCCCCAACTACCATGCGCCCGGCTGTGACGGCGACGCCCGCAACCCCGACTCCCGCCCCTTTTCCGTGGAGGAATTCATGGCAACCTGGCGACAGCTGGAGCGCGCCCAGAAGATGGGCCTTACAAGAAACATCGGCATGTCCAACATGACCATCCCCAAGCTGGAGCTTGTGCTCCCGCTCTGCGAGGTGAAGCCCACCCTGATTGAGATGGAGCTGCACCCTTCCTTCCAGCAGCAGGAGCTGTTCGACTACTGCGTGGCAAGGGACATTCTGCCCATCGGCTACTGCCCCATCGGCTCCCCCAACCGCCCGGAGCGGGACAAGGCTCCCGGCGATGTGGTGGACACCGAACTGCCCGAGGTGGTGCAGGTGGCGGAGGCCCACGACATCCACCCAGCCCTTGTCTGCCTCAAATGGGCCGCACAGCGGGGACAGGTGCCCATCCCCGTCTCGGCCACGGAGAAGAACTACACGGCCAATCTGCGCTGTGTCACCGAAGACCCTCTCACACCCGCCGAGATGGCACTGCTGGAAAAGGCCGAGCGGAACTGCCGCCTGGTAAAGGGACAGGTGTTCCTGTGGGAGGGCGCTTCCGGTTGGGAGGATTTGTGGGATTTGGACGGTACAATCGCGAAGTAATTGAAAGAAACTTGCGGAAAAAGCAACAAAAATATGCAAAAAGAGCGGCAGGAATTGCCGCTCTTTTTTGTGTCGATTGCTTATTTGCAGATATTCATCTTAATTGCTTTCGTGGCGCAATACATCTCAATATAATTATCCAATACAGTGCCATCACCATTATCTTCATAAAATCCTGCAATTAAAAAACCTGAATCAATTTGTCCTTGAATTTGGTCGTGTAATGTGTGCCCAAAGGCTACTCCACCTTCAGCCGTTATCCTTTCACTTTCATCTTTAGTGAGGCTTGTCAAATCAGAATAAGGGATTTTATGTCGAACTACAAGCTCACCTTTTTCTTGCCTTTCCCAATCAAATAGAAATTCAACGGGGTTAATTAAAGCTGAAATCATTATGCCGCCTTTTTTCAACACCCTGTATGCTTCATTCCATACAGGCAAAATCGAATCAACCCAACAGCCTACTAATTGCATAATAAAATCGAACGATTCATCTGCAAACACCGACAAATCCTGTACATTACCCTGTATCGTTTTGATAGATAAATTATCACGTTCAGCAACCATTCTATCTTGTTCTAATTGCTTCGCACTATTATCGAAAACTGTTACGTCTGCCCCTGCCGCCGACAGTATCGGACCTTGCTGTCCTCCCCCTCCTGCCAATAGCAACACCTTTTTATCCGTTAAATCGTTTGGAAACCAACTTTTTGGAACAGGCTTATTTGGCGTTAATAATACATTCCAAATTCCTTTTCGAGCATTCTCAACTTCATTAGAGGAAACCGGCACAGTCCATGTATTTTTATTTTCGACATTTTTATCCCAAGCTTCAGCATTTTTTATAATATAATCCATGCGCGTTACCTCAACTAATCTAAATTTTATTCATTAACTTAATATCTCTATACCTTACCAGGGTACCATTTCTTACGCTTCTTCCCAGTCCAGGCTGCGCTCCACCGCGCGGCTCCAGCCCCGACAGAGGGCGTTCCGCTGTTTCTTCTCCATCTGGGGCTTGATCTCCTTGTCCAGACGGTATGCGGCCTTGATCTCCCCCATATCCTTCCAGAAGCCGACGGCCAATCCCGCCAAGTAAGCCGCGCCCAGGGCGCTGGATTCCTGGATGTAGCCCCGCTGGATTGTCGCGCCCAGAATGTCCGCCTGGAATTGGAGCAGAAAGCTGTCCCGGCTGGCCCCGCCGTCCACTTTGAGGCAGGGGATGTCCGCGCCGATATCCTTCTCCATGGCCCTCATCACGTCGCCGACCTGGTAGGCGATGGATTCCTCCACCGCGCGGATCAAATGCTCCCTTGTGGTGCCCCGGGTGATGCCGACGATGCAGCCCCTCGCCCGCATATTCCAGTGGGGAGCGCCCAGCCCCGTGAAGGCGGGCACCATGTACACCCCGCCCGTATCGTCGCAGGAGGCACATATCTCGCTCATCTGGGAGGCGCTCTCGATGAGTCTCTGCTCATCCCGCAGCCACTGCACCACCGATCCGGCGTTGAAAACCGAGCCCTCCAGTGCGTAGCAGACCTTTCCGTTCACGCCGTAGGCGATGGTGGTGAGCAGGCCGTTCTCACTTTTCACCGGGGTCTCCCCGGTATTCATCAGCAAAAAGCAGCCGGTGCCGTAGGTATTTTTGGCGTCCCGCTCCTCAAAGCAGGCCTGCCCGAACAGGGACGCCTGCTGATCCCCCGCAATGCCCGCGATGGGCACCTGCGCGCCGCCGATCTCCGCATAGCCGTAGCCGTGGCTGGAGGGCAGCACCTCGGGCAGCATGGATTCCGGGATATCAAAAAGCTCCAGCAGCTTTTCATCCCATTTGCATTGGTGAATGTTGTACAGCATGGTGCGGGAGGCGTTGGTATAGTCGGTGACAAAGGCCTTGCCTCCGGTGAGGTTCCAGACCAGCCAGCTGTCCACCGTTCCGGCGCAAAGCTCGCCCCGCTCGGCCCGCTGCTGCGCGCCCTCTACATGGTCGAGAATCCAGCGGATTTTTGTGGCGGAGAAGTAGGCGTCGGGAATCAGCCCGGTGACCTCCCGGATGTATTTGTCGTGGCCGTCCCGGTAGAGGGCCTCACACATCTCGCTGGTGCGGCGGCACTGCCACACAATGGCATTGAAGATGGGGCTGCCCGTCTCCCGCTCCCACACCAGGGTGGTCTCCCGCTGGTTGGTGATGCCGATGGCCGCAAGCTGCTCCCCTTTGACGCCGGACTTCTCCAGCAGCCGCTCCATGGCATTTTTCTGGCTGTTCAGAATCACATAGGGATCGTGCTCCACCCAGCCGGGCTGGGGATAGATTTGCGGGTACTCCATGGCGCGGATGTCCACCACGTTCTGCCCGTGGTCAAACAGCACGGCGCGGGAGCTGGTTGTGCCCTGGTCAAGGGCCAGGATATATTTTTTCATGGCTGCCTCCCAATTGTTTAATAGGTATATCATATCTTTGGAAGACGCAAATGGCAAGATTTTTGTTGAAAAATCCTAATCGGTCGTTTTCAGTTTGTTCCTCCGCACGACCAGCACCAGGAATCCCACCAGCAAAATCACCGCAAAGCAGGTGGAGGCCAGCAGTCCCGTTTTCATCGCTGTCTCAGTGAGGGAGCCGGAGGGGAACCAGTTGGCCGTAAAGGTGATGCTTCCCTGCTCCACCGCGTCGGACAGCACCCCCACAAGCCCCGGCCCACCGGCGCAACCCACATCCCCGGCGAGGGCCAGGATGGCGAACATCGCAGTTCCGCCCCGGCGGAAATACTTGGAGGTGAGGCTGAACACCCCAGGCCAGAGCATGCCCACCGACAGGCCGCACAGCGCGCAGCCCAGCAGGGAGAGTGCAGGCACCGGGGAAAAGATGGCGAGAAGATAACTGAAAATACAGAGAACACTGCTTGCCAGAAGCCCGTTTTCGAGGCGGATTTTTTCACCCTTGATGCCATAGAACAGCCGGGAAATCCCCATGCAGACGGCAAAGGAACAGGTGCCGAGCAAATCGCCCATCGTCTTGGAGATGCCCAACCCCGCCTCGGCGAAGAAGGAGCTCCACTGCGCCATGGACTGCTCCGCCGCGCCGGAACAGATCATCAGCAGGAAAAAGAGTAGGAACAGCTTGCGCCCGAACAGCTTGCGCAGAGGGATTGGTTCCTCGTGGGCCTCCACCAATGGAGCCAGCGGCACCTTGGAAAACAAGAACAGATTGAACAGGGGAACCAGCGCCCAGCAGATGGGCAGAAACTGCCAGCTTCCTGTGCCGATGGTCACAAAATAGAGGGTGGAGAGCAGTACGACCCCCACATGACCCCAGCTGTAAAAAGAGTGGAGAAAGCTCATCTCGGCGGCCTTCCTGTCACTGGGCAGCGCCTCGATGATGGGGCTGACGATGACCTCAAGCAGTCCTCCGCCGATGGCGTTGAGCACGATTGCGATCAGCAATCCCACATAGGGAGAAGGCAGAACAAAGGGCAGAATCCCCATCGACACCAGCCCCAGGGTGGCGAACACCTGGGCCAGCAGCGCCGATGTGCGGTAGCCGATCTTGTCCACAAACTTGGTGGCGGCCAAATCGACGGCAATCTGCACGCCGAAGTTGATGCCGATGAGCGCTGCGATCTTGTCCAGGGAGATGTCAAACTGGCGCTGAAAGGTGAGAAAGAGCAGCGGTGCAAGATTGTTGACAATCGCCTGGGTGATGTAGCCCAGGTAGCAGGCAATGCGGGTGTGCTTATAGGTAAAGGACATATGAATCCCTCCTCATGTACAGACGAGCACCATTATATCTTCCTCGCTTCCGAAAAGCAATTGCAAATGCGCTTTGAGATTGCACTTCGTCCCAAAATCCATTATAATAGTGCTATCGTGCGAAAAAGGAGGAACGGCACGCTCAAATGGGGCGGCCGGGTGATCCGATATGAAGTGTAGCAATTGCAATAGTGATCTGCGGGAAGGCGCGGTATTCTGTGCCGTTTGCGGCGCGCCTGTTCCCACTGAAAAGCCCCCCGTTTTGGGGCAATGCCAATTCTGCGACACCGAAATTCTGGAGGGGGAGCTTTTCTGCACCGGCTGCGGCAAGCCCGCCGATGTGGCGCTTCCCTCAGTGGAGCCCGAACCCAAATGCGCAACCTGCGGCGCACCCCTAAAAGAGGGCGCCCGTTTCTGCGGGGCCTGCGGCAGTTCGACGGAAGCAGGGGAAGCGGAGCCGGAAAAGGAAGAAGAAAAGCCTGTTGGCAAGGCTGCTGTGTGGGTGGCGGAGATGCCCCCGCTGGACATTCCGCCCGCCAAGCCAGACCCTGAGCCTGAACCGCAACAAGAGGAAGAAGTGGCGGCTCCCGAGCCGGTTGTCACCCCGGCTACACCACAGCCGGAGTGCTATGAGGAAGAGATTGCGGTTTACGACGCCCCGGATGATCCCCCCCAGGCTTCCTCCCCGTCGACCTATCCCCCCTACCCGCAGCCGGATTATCCAAAGGCCGCTGAGCCTGTTCAAGCGCCGCCCGTGCCACCAGTAGAGGAGCCTCCCGATGTCTCCGATTCTTCTTCGGACGCCTCCTATCCCGGTTATCCCGTGGCGGAGGAAGATTCAGAGGAGTTGGGCCTCGGCAACCTCCAACCGTTCCAGCCCGATGACATTACAGAAGAGGATATCTTGACGGAAAGCGACGTCGTCCTGCGGAAAAAGACCTCCCCCGTCATTCCGATGCTGATCATTCTGCTGATTCTCATTCTGGTTTTCGGCGTCATCTTCATCTTTCAGGTGCTTCTGCCGGGATCACTTTTTGGCTCCGGCACATCCTCCGCCTCTTCGGTCTCCCCAGCGGCGCAGTCCCAGCCCGCCGACATTGTGGACGCTTCCACCGAGCCCTCAAACCCCTCCGAAGAGGCCGCCCCCGAGCTCCCCTCGGAGCCTGAGGGCACCACCTCCACCGGACAGGGCATCGTCCAGCTCTCCATCCCTAACACCTGGGAGATGGCCTCCTCCTTCGATGGGGAGGGCTTTGCCCGCATTCAGCAGGACGGCCCCAACACCATGGGCCTTGTCAACCGTGCCGGTGAAATTATCACAACGAATTCCTATGCCTCCATCGCCCCCTTCTCGGAGGAGCGAGCCCGCTTTTCCAATGTCAATCTGCTGTACGGCTTCCTTGACAGCAACGGCAGCGAGGCGATAGCGGCCACTTATATGGACGCCGGAGATTTCAGCGAGGGCGTCGCGGCGGTGAACCGGGACGGCAGCTGGGGCTATATCGGCCCCGACGGCAACGAGCGCCTCCCCTTTCAGTACGAGTACGCGGGGGCGTTCCAGGACGGCCTGGCGGTGGTTCGCCAAAACGGCGAGGTCTTCTTTATCGACAGCAGCGGTGAGCCGCAATCCCCCATCTTCCAGGACGCCCGCGCCTTTTCCGGCGGCTATGCGGCAGTCAGCAAGAACGGGAAATGGGGCTATGTTTCCACCGACTTTGCCCAGGCGGTTGACTTCCAGTACGACGGCGCCGAGGACTTCCAGAACGGTCTGGCGGTCGTGCGCCAGGGAACCCGGCAATTCTATGTCAACGGCACCGGCGAGCGGCTCTCGCCCGAGGTGGATCAGCTCTGGCCACTTCAGGACGGCATGGGTACCGCCAAGGTGGGCGACCTGTACGGCTTTGTGGACGGCAAGAGTCAGGACTTTGTCATAGAGCCCCAGTACATCGATTGCTACAGCTTCTCCGGCGGCTACGCCCCTGTCTCCAAGAACGCCGGAATCTGGTACTACATTGACCACGAGAACAACCCCCAATTTAACGCCACTGTCTACGAACACGCCTACAGTTTTTCCCAGGGCTATGCCAGGGTGCAGGTGGAGGGCGGCTTCGCCATTATCAACACCGCGGGCGAGACCATCAGCCCCGACGTCTGGGAGGACGCGGGCGTCTACGCCGAGGGGATGATTCCCGTCAAACGGGGCGGCCTTTGGGGTTACCTGAGCGTCGAGTAAGGCGATAACCAAAAGAAAGGCGGATGCATTTGCATCCGCCTTTCTTTTGTTGCATCAATCGCACAAGGTCAAATCTCTTGATAATTGCGATCTAGCCGCTTTCTCTCCCCCACAAAGGAGTAGTAGTCCGGTTTCATGTCATAGAACAGCTCCAGATTGAAGGAGGCGTTCTTGATAATTTCGTCAAACAGTTCGGCATTCATGCAGTAGTGGGTGTCCGCCGGATTGTACCAGTATAGATTACTGCCGCAGACCGAGCAGAACCCTCGCTCGATCTCCTCGTCGTGGTAAACTGTGATCTTATCCTGCCCCTTGGTGAAGAGTACATTCTCCTTTGTCCCGGGGTCAACCGACAACACCGGCCCCGAATTCATACGGCGGCAGGTGTCGCAGTGACAGGTGTAGACGAAGTCCCCATACTCTTTGATCACGATTTCGACCGCACCGCAGACACAGTGTCCGTGAAGATTTGTCATGTTGATAACCATTCCTCTCCTAGTTGACTTAGTGTCATTGTACAATATCAAATATGACAACTATGAGTCATCTTTACTGCGATGATTTTACAATCAGCAATTGTTCCAGCTCCCGCCGGAATGCCTCATTCTGTTCCGGCGTCCGCTTCTTGCTGCCCCGCAGCCGCCCGCCGCTCTGGCGGATTTTTCGGGCGGTGTGGCGGGCGCCCAGCAATGCCTCGATGTTGTCGCTGCTGTACACCATGCCGTCCTGACTGATGGGCACCGCCCGCCGGGCCAGGCACATGGCGGCGAGGCCGTAGTCCTGGGTCACCACAATGTCCCCCGGCTCCACCATGTTGACCAGGGCAAAATCCACGCTGTCCGCCCCCTTGGAGACCGTGATAGTTCTGGCACCCTCCCGCTGAAAGACGTGGGAGGTGTCGCACAGAATGATGCACTCCACCCCATAAGATTTCCCCGCAGAAAGGGCGATGTCCACCACCGGGCAGCCGTCGGCGTCAATCAGAATCCGCATCGGCCGCCTCCTTTTCCCGGTGTTCGGCCTTCCAGGCCTTGATCTTTTCCAGCCACTCCCCCACCCTGGCCTCTTTGCCCTGGTCGGTGGGGTGGTAGTATTCCCGTCCAACCAGACTGTCGGGCAGGCACTGCATGGTCGTCAGCTTTTCCTCGTAGTTGTGGGCGTACCGGTAGTCCTCGCCGTAGCCCAAATCTTTCATCAGGGAGGTGGGCGCGTTGCGAATCTGGAGGGGGACAGGCTCGGCCAGGCTCTTCTGGGCATCCTCCCGGGCGGCCATATAGGCGGCATCCAGTGCGTTGGACTTGGGCGCCAGCGCCATGTAGGTGACGGCATGGGTGAGGTGCACATTGCACTCGGGCATGCCGATGAAGTGGCAGGCTTGGTAGGCGGCAACGGCGATTTCCAGCGCCCGGCTGTCCGCCATGCCAATATCCTCGCTGGCAAAGCGGATGACTCGGCGGGCGACGTAGAGTGGGTCTTCCCCACCCTCCAGCATCCTGGCCAACCAGTAGATGGCGGCGTCCGGGTCGCTGTTGCGCATGGATTTGTGCAGCGCGGAGATAATGTTGTAGTGCTCCTCGCCGCCCTTGTCGTATAGCAGGGAGCGCCTGCCGATGCACTGCTCCAGCACATCCCTTGTGACGATGGTCTTCTCGCCCTCCCGCTCCCCGTTGAGCACCACCATCTCCAGGGTGCTAAGCGCCACGCGGGCGTCCCCGTTGGCAAAGGTTGCGATGGCGACAAGCAGCTCCTCGCCGATTTCCACCTGCTGGAGCCCAAAGCCCCGCTCGTCAGAGAGCGCGTGGTGGAGCAGCTTTGTCAGGTCGTCG
>JBKEBS010000149.1:0-3950 GCA_047973265.1 Oscillospiraceae bacterium | reverse complement strand
CAAGGAAAGGATTGACGAAATCGAGAGAATCTGCAACACGGAATTCCTCTACACCAGCAAGCATGTGGGGCTTGTAAACCTGAGCCAGCGCATCAAGCTGGTTTATGGGGATGAATATATCTTATCTCTCAGCCGCAGCGGCCATGGAGGGCTAAAAGTAGAATTTGTCATACCATTTAGTTGATATTTTACGCCATCGCCTCCCAGTAATGTAGCGACAGAGATAAAAGCAGGTAAAAATAGCCCACCCTTTTCGTTGATTTTGACGGATTCAGGGTGCGCTATTTTTTGTATAACATATACATAATAACTGAAATAGGAAAGAGAAATTTGAAAAGGAGGACATTTTGTGACGGCCAGAGAGAAAAAGACGGTTTCTCCACCGCTGCGAAAAACGCCGCTGCGGGCATACCTGAAGGCGAATTACTGGTTTTACATCTTTCTCATCCCCGGCATCGCGTTTTTGATCATATTCAAATACATCCCCATGGGGGGAGTTATCATTGCTTTTCAGGACTTCAACATCGTCAAGGGGATCGCGGGAAGCGAGTGGGTGGGGCTGGAGCATTTCCGCTACCTGTTCCAGTCCGCCGACTTTTACCGCATTCTGCGCAACTCCATTCTCATCAGCCTCTACCGCCTGTTCTGGGGCTTTCCCGTCCCGATTCTCCTGGCGCTGCTGATGAACGAAATGCGCTCCCAGAAATACAAGCGCTCTATGCAGACGGTTCTCTACTTGCCCCACTTCATCTCCTGGGTGGTGGTGGGAATGGTGTACAACATGCTCTCCCCCTCCAGCGGTATCCTGAACTATTTCATACAGGCGATGGGTGGGGATCCGGTGGCATTTCTCACCAACCCCAACTATTTCCGATCCATCCTGGTCATAACCGATATCTGGAAGGGTGCGGGATGGGGCACTATTGTTTACATGGCGGCGATCAGCGGCATCGATCCCTCGCTGTATGAGGCGGCGATCATCGATGGCGCTACCCGGTTGCAGCGCATGCGCTACGTCACGCTGCCCTGTATCGCCGGGACGATTGTGGTCATGTTGATCATGCGAATGGGGTCTATTCTCAATAACGGCTTTGAGCAGGTCTACCTCATGTCCAACGCCCTGGTCAGCGAGGTGTCTGAAATCTTTGAGACCTACACCTATCAGGTCGGCTTGCGGGAGGGGCGCTACAGCTTTGCCTCCGCCGTCGGTATTTTTCAGTCCATTGTAGGCTGCCTGCTGCTGTACATCACAAACTTTGTCTCTAAGCGGATTGGAGGTGGCGGCCTGTGGTGAAAACGGCAAAGCCTGCCCGGGGCACAAAGATAAGAGCGACCAGGAGCGATATCTTCATGGCGGTGGCGGCATACGGGTTTGTCACGGCGGTGGCTCTCACCATGCTGTACCCTGTGCTGAACGTCATCGCAGTGTCCATGTCCAGCTACCGATCCTATGCAACAACACCCTGGATGTTTTTTCCCTATGAGCTGGATTTCACGGCCTTTCGCGCGGTGTTTGGAAGCTCGCTGCTCATGCGCAGCTATCTGAACACCGTCATCATCACCGTGAGTGGAACCCTCCTGACCCTCTTCTTCACAGTGCTGACCGCCTATCCTCTCTCCCGCCCGAACCTGAAGGGCAAGGCCTTCTTCATGTCGCTTGTTGTCTTCACCATGATGTTCAATGGCGGTATCATCCCAAACTTTCTACTCATCCGCGGACTGGGCATGTACGACAAGCTGATCGCCCAGATTCTGCCCGGCGTCCTCTCCGCCTTCAACGTGATACTAATGATCAATTTTTTCAAAAGCCTGCCCGAAAGCCTGCTGGAGGCAGCAAAGGTGGATGGGGCAAGTGAACCGTATATCTTGACGCGCATTGTGCTGCCCCTCTCCTCGGCGATTCTGGCAACCATCGCCCTGTTTGCGGCGGTGGGGTACTGGAACAGCTACTTCAGCGCCGTGCTCTATGCTCGCAGGCAGGCGATCTGGCCGGTGCAGCTGGTGCTGCGGGAAATTGTCATGGCAGCCAACACCGCCGCGCTCAATTCCGCCGGAAATATGGCCGAGATGGACCTCAAGAGCATCCCTATCGATTCTCTGCGCTATGCATCCCTCATTGTGGTCATGCTGCCCATCATGTGCATCTACCCCTTTTTGCAGAAATACTTTACAAAGGGAGTCATGCTGGGGGCAGTGAAGGAATAGGTTTCGACCGGCGCTTTGCCGGTTTGAATGGAAAAGGAAACGAAAGACAAGGAGGCACTTTATGAAATCGAAACAATCTGCCAGATGGGTATCCCTGGCACTGGTTCTCACCCTGCTGCTCACCCTGTTCGCGGCCTGTACGGGGGATAGCAGTGGCAGTGCGTCGCCCGCATCCTCCGAGGGCAGTTCTTCCGCGGCTTCCGAAACCGCTTCTGAGGGTAGCGGGGAGGCGTCGGCCGATCAGCCCATCGAATCCATCAGTGACAATGAGCTGTATGAGTTTTCCATCTTCGGCGCAAACATGGGCACCGAGCTGAAGGAGGCTGATCAGGCCTATATCAAGGGGCTGGAAGATAAGCTGAACCTCAAGCTGGACGTGGAAATTCCTCCCAGCAGCAGCTACGTGGAAAGCCTGCAGATGATGCTGGCCAGCGGCGACTACGCGGAGCTCTTCCTGATTCCCGACGACCAGACCAAAATTCGCAGCGATATTGTCAGGGACGGAGTGGTGATCCCAGTCAACGATCTCATCGCGAATGCCCCCAACCTGATGGCCTACACCTACGATATCTCCTGGGAGATGCTGCGGCTTGCCGGAGACGACAACATCTACGGCATTCCCCGCACCTCCATTGCCCGGGCCGACGGCTTCATGCTTCGTAAAGATTGGCTGGATGCGGTTGGCATCACCTATGTGGAGGAGGGCAAACCCCTCACCCTGGAGCAGATAGAGGAAATCGCCACCCTCTTCACCTTTAACGACCCCGACGGCAACGGCGCAAACGACACCTACGGCATTGCCAGCAACGCCACCCCGGAGGGCAACATCGACCTGATCTACGGCCCCGCCTTTGGTCTGACAGGCTGGAAGGAATACGATGGCGCGCCCATGGATCCCAAATTCTCCCGGGAGGACGACAGCTACAAAAATGCCCTGACCTGGCACCAGGATGTGAGTGATCGCGCAAAACGCAATTATTTCCTTTCTATGTAAAACCCATATAAACCCGCATTAAATAAGCACATATTAGGGTTTTCGAGAAAGGGGAAAAGTTCGCACAAAATGTAAGTAATCCTTCTTTTTCAAAATAGATAGGAACTTGAGACAGAAATCGAAAAAACCTCTCAACCCTTTTGTTATGGGGATTGCGAGGTTTTTTTGCGTCTTAGACTAATTATAACAGTTCTTTTCTATGTCTTCAATAAAATGGCTTTTCAGTAAATGTATATTTATTCAGTTTTTATCAAATCACGAATAGTCTTGTCAACCATTTCGGAAATCTGTGGATATAGGTGATCGTATCGACTTTTGAAATTCACAGTGTTGTTCGTATTTGTCTTATATGCAAGGTCTTTAGCACTATCAAATAAGATTTGAATCTTTGAAAACAGCCTATTAATGTTCTCTAAATAATCTATTCGCCTTCTATCTCCTATCCTAGTTAAAATTTCACACTCTAAAATATTACATGCTTCCCTAAACGCCTGTGTTGACTCATATATGACCATACCTTTCTGCGAAAGGCACCAACGAGGAATGAAACAGGGCCGGTGCTTTCGCTGTAAATTGTAGTTTGGTGTTAAAATAAAGATGAGAGCAGCAATACTACAGAACACGAGGAGGTAGGTGCGGTGCAGCATGCTGTAGCCGCGCTCATATATAAGTTGTCGGACATCCATTCAAGCACCAATGAGTAGGACATAGAGCCTGTAAACTTATCTTTGTAAAGACGCAACTCGTTTTT
>JBKEBS010000148.1:0-10488 GCA_047973265.1 Oscillospiraceae bacterium | reverse complement strand
TTTGTTTTTCAAGAGGTGTATTATTTTCTAGAGCCACTCAATGAGTGGATAAGTTCTAAATATCTCGCGGTGTAGAAAATATTTTCATTTGGTGCTTTTTTCTCGCCATCGTCCAGTTGGTTGTAGATAAAGTTGAATCATATAATTGGGTAAAGTATATTTATGTAGATGACCCTATTTCATCGCTTGATGATAATAATGTTATTGCTGTTGCAAGCCATTTGGCAGGACTAATGAGTGACAATGGCGTCAAAGTAATTGTATCGTCGCACCATGCATTATTTTTTAATGTGCTATGCAATGAAATCAATAATGCCGAGCAAATGTTTTTGCAAAGAAACACTGCAAATGATACATATATCTTGAAGGATACAAGAAAAACTCCTTTCTTTCATCATGTTGCGTTGCTAAAAGAATTAAAAAAGGCTGCCGATAGAGACGAGCTGTATACGTACCATTTTAATATCCTCAGAAGCATATTAGAAAAGACTGCGTCATTTCACGGGTTTGCGCATTTTTCTTCATGTATTAGGACTGGTGAAGAAGAAGATAGCCCTGTGCATAAAAGGATATTAGACCTCTTGAGTCACGGCAATTATTCTTTATTTGACCCAATGGAAATGGTTGATGAGAACAAGGAGTATTTCAAGAAAATACTGAATAATTTCTTGGAAGATTACAATTTCAATGAAAATCTGTTCATAGATGAGCAAGCTCGGGAGGTGCAAGAATGAACAATACTCAACAAAAGCAATTAGGCGCAACCCTATGGGCGATAGCCGACAAACTGCGCGGAGCCATGAATGCCGATGACTTCCGCGACTATATGTTGTCGTTCCTTTTTTTACGCTATCTTTCTGACAACTATGAAATGGCTGCAAAGAAAGAGCTTGGCAGTGATTATACTAAGTGTGAAGAAGATATAGCTGCAAACGAACAATTTGTGCTTGTTGACGTACTCCACGACCACATTACTGATTATTTTGCAAAGCGTGAATCGGTAAAGAAAGCAGCAATATTAAAGGAGCAATCAGATCAAGAAGCAAAAACGGCAGTTGAGGATTTAAGTAAAGAAACACAGGCTCTTGTCAAAGAGTATGGGGCTCTCCTTGAAAGCAAAAAGCTCAATCCCCTTATTGTGTGGTATATAGTAAATTTAGACCAAGTAGATACTTTTGAAAAGCAAATGCGACGAAAAGTTCATTTTGTTATAAAGCCGCATTACCTTTGGAGCAATATATATGAATTGGCTCGTACGCAAAACAAAGAACTTTTGAAGACACTGCAAGCGGGTTTCAAGTTTATTGAAAACGAATCCTTTGACAGCGCATTTCGCGGCTTATTTTCCGAGGTCAATCTCGATTCCGATAAACTTGGAAAAACTTATGAAACTCGCAATACAATGTTGTGCTCAATTATAACTGAAATATCGGAAGGGCTTTCTGAGTTTTCTAACGAGAGTGATCTTTTGGGCAATGCCTATGAATATCTGATAGGCCAATTTGCGGCGGGATCAGGAAAAAAAGCGGGTGAGTTCTATACGCCTCAGCAAGTTTCAACCATCCTTTCTCGCATTGTTATACTTGACAGCCAGGATCCCAGAAAAGGGAAGAAACCATACATTAATAATCTATTGGACTTTGCTTGTGGTTCAGCTTCACTGCTAATCAACGTTAAAAAGCATCTTGAACCAAATAGTATCAGCCAGATATATGGACAAGAAAAGAACATAACAACTTACAACCTGGCACGTATGAACATGCTTCTTCATGGATTTAAAGATTCTGAGTTTCAAATCTTCCACGGAGACTCGTTGCTCAATGATTGGGATATATTGAATGAGATGAATCCAGCAAAAAAATTAAAATGTGATGCGGTCGTGGCAAATCCCCCATTCAGCTATCGCTGGGAACCCAATGATACACTGGCGGAAGATTTTCGTTTTAAGAGATATGGGCTTGCTCCAAAATCTGCGGCTGATTTTGCCTTCCTACTGCATGGCTTTCACTTTTTGAGTGATGAGGGCACAATGGCAATCATATTACCGCATGGTGTTTTATTCCGCGGCGGTGCAGAAGAACGGATTAGAACAAAGCTTCTTAAAGATGGAAACATCGATACGCTTATTGGCTTACCAGCCAACCTCTTTTTCTCAACAGGTATTCCGGTTTGTATTCTTGTGTTAAAAAAATGCAAGAAATCCGATGATGTACTTTTCATCAACGCAAGTGAATATTTCGACAAAGGTAAGCGTCAAAATGTCTTGTTGCCCGAACATATCGACAGGATTGTTGACACATACCAATATCGCAAAGAGGAGGACAAAAGATATTCTCGGCGTGTATCAATGGAAGAAATTGAAAAGAACGGTTTCAATCTTAATATATCAAGGTATGTGAGCACAGCCGTGGAAGAAGAGGTGGTTGACCTTGCTGAGGTGAAAGATAGCCTGGATAAAATCGAGGATAATATATGTAAGGCAAAAGCTAAACATAACCAGTTTTTGAGGGAGCTTGGATTGCCAGAGTTACCTTGAGGCAGACTTGCAAACCACCTACAAGCACACAGTGAATGCGACCTACGATAGCGTCCCATTGATAGATTTTTGATAGCAGAAGTTCGGCAACCCGTTAGGATAAGGATACCTGAAATCATATCCTATCAAATGGAATCAAAATGTCTAAACAGAAAAGTTTAGAAACGAGATTAACTTGGCGAGTGGGAATAAAATCCGTAACCTGCAACTCTAAGGAGAAGATGAAATGAAAACCTTGTATCACGGCAAAACCAAGGATGTCCTCACCGACGAGGCAACCGGCGCGGTCTATCTGCTGTTCAAAGACAGTGCAACCGGTGAAAACGGCGTGTTTGATCCCGGTTCCAACACTGTTGGAGGGAGCGTCGAAGGCAAAGGGAAAATCGGGCTGAAAATAACCAGCTACTTCTTTGAGCTGATGGAAAAGAACGGCATCCCAACTCACTATGTGGGCTCGGACATCGACAAGGGCCTGATGGAAGTACACAAGGTCACCGTGCCGCCGCTGGAGTTTGTGCTGCGCTATTTCACCGCAGGCAGCATGTGCAGGCGCTTTACCCTCGAGGAGGGCATCCCCTTTGATCCCCCCTATCTCGAAGTCACCTTGAAGGATGACGACAACGGCGACCCATTGATCAGCGAGCGGCTGTGCCTGCTCAAGGGCCTGCTTGCGCCCGGGCAGTACGACGAGGCCCTGGATGTGCTGGTAAGAGTCGGAGAGGTGCTGCGAAAAGAACTGGCCGGCATGGGCTACACCCTCATCGACTTCAAAATCGAGCTGGGCTATGATGAAAACGGAAGGGTAGTCGTGGCGGACGAGATCACGCCGGATATCTGGCGCATCAAGGATGAAAACGGCAACATTCCGAATCAAATCGATTGTGCAAAAATGCTGCTGGAGAAGATTGGCTAAACAGCGAAGCGCCTGGGCCCGTAGCCGGGCGCTTTTTCATTCAAAAACCGATTGCAGTTGAAAATAGCGGCAATATATGCGATAATACGGAGTGAATAGGGACTGTAAGATAACTGCCGAAAGGTTTTCTTCTGAAAGAAAAGCCACTTTCCCATGGCGGGAGAGCGGCTTTTTGCTTGGCGGCATACGATTTGTGAAAGGACTGGTCCGACACATGCTTTACAGCGACACCAACTTCCCCCCTGAGATTCGCCAGGCCGTCGAGAAGATGGGCTTTGTTGAGATGACTGAGGTGCAGGAAAAGGCGATCCCTCCCATGCTGGAGGGCAAAGACCTCGTAGCCAAAGCCCCCACCGGCACCGGCAAGACCTGCGCCTTCGGCATCCCCCTGCTGATGGGCCTTGAGCGGGACAGCGACAAAGTACAGTGCCTCATCCTCGCGCCCACAAGGGAGCTTGCAAGGCAGATCACCGAGGATTTGCAGGAGCTCTCCCAATTCCTGCCCGGTGTTCGCATCGTCTGCGTCTACGGGGGACAGCCCATCCGCACCCAGATCGATCAGCTGAAAAAAGGCCCGCAGATTCTCGTGGCCACGCCGGGACGGCTGCTGGATCACCAGAAGCGCCGCTCCGTCGACCTGCGCCACGTGGAAAAGGTTGTGCTGGACGAGGCGGACGAGATGTTGGACATGGGCTTCTACAAGGATGTCATCCGCATTCTGGATTCCCTGAAAAACCGCAAGCAGCTGGGCATGTTCAGCGCCACCATCAGCCGCCAGGTCATGGATATCAGCTGGCTCTACCAGCGCGACCCGGAGGAGATCACCGTACAGCCCGTCGCAGACTCTATGCCCAAAATCAGCCAATTCTCTCTGGCGACCACCGGCTACGGCAAATCCACCGATGTGGCCGACATTGTGCGAAGCAGGGAATATGACCGTGTGATGGCCTTCTGCAACACCAAGTACGGCACCGAGATGCTGGCCCGGCAGCTGCTGGGGCTGGGAGTGGACGCCGACTGCCTCAACGGCGATATGTCCCAGGCCGACCGCAACCGGGTAATGGAGCGCTTCCGCCAGGGGCAGCTCCGGGTGCTGGTGAGCACCGACGTGGCCGCCCGCGGCATCGACGTGGAGGATGTGGATGCTGTGATCAACTACGACGTGCCCTCCTCCAACGAGTACTACACCCACCGCATCGGCCGCACCGGCCGGGCCAAACGGGAGGGAGCCTCCTACGTGCTCTACATGCCGGAGGAGGAGGGCAGACTGCGTGAGATGATCCGCCTGACCCGCAGCAATGTCATCCCCCTGCGCTTTGACGAAGACCGCAATCTTATCCCCGCAGAGGACTCGCTCTAAAACACAAAATCGTCTGTATTTTTGATACAGACGGTTTATTTTTTTCTCATCCTACTATGAGTATTCGCAGCGGCCAGAGCAGAAACCCGAATGCAACCATGAGCGCTGCCAGATTGATCACCCTGGCGTATACGGCCATGTTCACAAAATTCATGAGAAGCCTCACCATAAGGACAACCACCACAATCGCCAACACGATAGCAAGAAATATCCAAAGCACGGACAGCCATCCCCTTTCGCAGAATTCAGTGCGCAACTGTTTTTATCTGAATTCAGTATAGGACTTCTCCCCCGCATATTCTGGCGAAACCAAAAGCGGGTTCTGCAAAAGGTTGGTAGTATCTGAATAAATCCGCCTTCTATGCGGTTATTTTTCGATTCTGCGCAAAAATCGCTTCCATGGCGAAATATTCAGCAAGCAGAATATCCCGCCCGCCACAGCGATGCCCAGCAGTAAAAACAGCAGAACACCCCAGCCCAAGCTGTCCGCCACCGCGCCGATTCCGTAGGTGGCCACGCTGCTCCCCACATAGACCATGGAGTTGACCAGCCCCGCCACAAAGGAAACTCTCCCCCACGCCAGGAAGTAGGTGGGCACGAAGCTGACCAGCATCAGGTTGACGCCCATCATGGAGGACGTGATGAGGGAGAACGCGAGCAGCGAGATGACCAGGCTGCTCCTCCCGGCCAGCAAAAGCCCCGCACCCAAACTGGCTGTGGTGAAGAACACCATCGATGTGGACAGCTCGTTTTTCAGCCTGCGCTGAACGGCTCCTGCGGCGTAGACCCCTGCCAGATTGACCACCGGCAACAGCGTTGTGGACAGGGTGGAAAGGGTTGCCCCCACCTTGAAATTGCTGTCAAGAAAGGCGGGCACCCAGGTCATGACCCCGTCCCGCAGAGCACCCTGCATCACCAGCGCGGCGCAGATCAGCCCCAGCAGGAGAATGGGAAGGGGCAGCTTCCTCCCGGTGGCCTCATTCGCGGGCGCAGCGGCGGCTTCCGCAGGGACTTCCTCCTGCACGGCCTCCACCCCGGTATCCCGGTCGATGCGCCGGAACGCGACAACCCAGACAGCGGAGAGCAGAACCATCAGCCCGCCGGTGATCAAAAAAATGCTCCTCCACCCCGACAGATAGACCAGCAGCCCGCCGCCCAGGTAGGCGATCAGGGCGGCGACGGGATAGGTGGTGGACATATTGACGCAAATTCTGTGGCGCAGGGCAATGGGAAAGTATTCGGTTATGATGCGCAGGATGGGCGTCCAGATGGCACTCTGGATCAGGCCGTTCAGGCACCAGGCAGCCAGCATCTGGCCGGGGGTGTGGAGAAAGCCCATCGTCAGATTGATCAGCCCCGAGCCCAGTATGCCCAACAGCACCATTCTGCCCGGCGGAACCTTGTCCCCCACATAGCCCGTGACCAGCTGCCCCGCCCCGTAGCTGAAAAAGAAGCCGGTGCCCACAAGGCCCGCTTTCGCCAGGGAAAAGCCCTCCGCTATGATGATGTCGGCCATCGCCGCCCCATAGCTCAGCCGGCCCAGATTGGCGGCAAAGTAAATCACCCAGCACAATCCGAACAGCTGGGGGACTCTTTGGGGCGGAAGCCGCCGGAGGAGTCTGACCGCCGCGCCGTCGTTTGCCATGCGAACATCTCCCATGCAATGTATTCCAGCACCAAATATACCATAACCGCCCCGGAAGAGCCAGCCTTTCTCTTGTCCATTTCCACAAATAAGGATATAATGGAAACAGTATATTTCATTATACTAATCTTTCTGGAAAGATTAGTATTGGGAAAGGATGTCTCGATCCGTGCTGAATCAATTATCTGCCTTTGCCCTGGAGGGCAGCCCCATCTCCTGCGAGCGCTACGGCAACGGCCACATCAACGAAACTTACCGTGTGGAAACCGACAATGAAGCGCTCTATATCCTGCAGAAAATCAACCAGAAGGTGTTCACCAATCCCGAGGCCGTCATGCGCAACCTTCAGGCCGTCACCTCCCATCTGAAGGAGAAGGTCTCCTTTCTCAGGGAAGTGCTCACCCTCATACCGACCAAATCAGGGGAGGGTTGGCTGGTGGGTGACGACGGTGAATACTGGCGGGTTTTCCCCTTTGTCAGCGACAGCCTGAGCCTGGATTTGCCCGAATCCGCCGAGGATTTCCGCCAGAGCGGCATCGCCTTTGGGCGCTTTCAGCGCCAGCTGGCCGACTTCGCCGCCGACACCCTCACCGAGACCATCCCCCGATTCCACGACACCCCGAATCGCTTTGCCGCCCTCCACGCCGCCATCGACGCGGATGTAAAGGGCCGGGCCGCGGAGGCCGCCCCCGAAATCGAAGGCTACCTTGCCCGGGAGGACTTCGCCTCCACCCTTGTGCGGGCACAGGCGGCGGGAGCCCTCCCCCTGCGGGTCACCCACAACGACACCAAGCTCAACAACGTGCTTTTCGACGCCGCCACCAGAAAGGCCCTCTGCGTCATCGACCTGGACACCGTCATGCCCGGCCTCTCGGTCAACGATTTCGGCGACTCCATCCGCTTTGGGGCTTCCACGGCGACGGAGGACGAGACCGACCTGGCCAAGGTCAGCCTCTCCCTTCCCATGTTCGAGGCCTACACTGACGGCTTTCTTTCCGCCTGCGGCGGCAGCCTCACCTCCGGCGAGCTGGAGCATTTGGTGACCGGCGCCAAAATGATGACCCTGGAGTGCGGCGCGCGCTTCCTCACCGACTTCCTGGCGGGAGACGTTTACTTCCACACCGCAAGGGAAAAACACAACCTTGACCGCTGCCGCACCCAGCTGGCCCTGGTGGTGGACATGGAGGCGAAATGGGAGGAAATGCAGCGGATTGTCGGCGAAAGAGCGGCGCAGTACCGCAAATAATTCGTATACCAAAAAGGCAGGAGCAATGCTCCTGCCTTTTTTGATGGCTGCTCTATTCCTGAAATTCCCGCAGGGAAGCCTCGTACAGCCGCTTCGCGTCCCTGTTGGGCAGCATGGGGTAGTGCAGGTAGAATCCCCGGCTGCTGCCGTACCGCTCCACCAGCTTGCGGCTGAGAGCGATAAATCGCTCCACCCCGCCATGCTCCAACGCTATCCACAGGGACTTGCCCGCCTCTATCACCTTGTCGTAGAGGGGATACCACTTCTCGTCTCCCCCATCCGCCTCGGCCGAGCCGGGAACCCAGTTGATGGCGTTCAGCTCTTCAATCTCCATCAGCGCCTCGATGTGGCGGATGGCGTCCGGCCCATCCAGGTGGAAGAGGGTGTAGGGAATTTTCTCGCACTGCTTTTTCAGGGAGGGAATGATGAACTCCCGGAACTGCCCGGGGGACATCAGCGCGGCGAAATCGCACTGGATTTTCGCGCACTTCTCGGGTGCAATAATGCTGAATGCGGTGTAGCTGCACCCGCCGTCCCCGTCCTTGATCAGCTCGTACATGGGGTCGTAGTAGTCGAAATAGATGTCGTCAATCTGCCCGATGTACCTGTGAACGACCTCCGGCTCGTCAATGATGTCGTAGCAGAGCTCCTGGGGGGAGCGGAGCAGGGAGAGGATGTCGATATTCTCCAGAATGTCCGGTATGTTGGGGATGATTGCGGTGCCCTTGCAGAGGGCCGCCCCCCGGGTCACCACGTCTAGATGATACTTCCACCACTTGTTGTCGGGATTGTAGCGGAGCTCGCCCAGCTCCTCCAGGCTGTTTTCGGCCACTTCGCTGAACCAAATGGTATCCCGGTGAAAGATGGGTTCAGAGCCGAGATAGGTCGCCATAGAGCCGGGGCCCAGATTGAGCTCCAGGCTCTGGAAGGCCTCCCCATAGAAGGTTGCGCCATCGTAGACCGCCTTTGCAGCCGCCATTTTGTAGGATGGGTCAAGATGGAGCATCTGGGCGTCCGCCGGTTCCTCCGGCATCTGAATCGGCTCATCATAGCCCATGATCCGGACAATGGGGCGGCCGATTTCCTCAAAATTCCACCAGGACAGCATGTCCTTCTCTATGCGCTTTCTGTCATACTTGTACATTTATCCCCACCCTCTCTAAAGCTCTTCCTTTCAATATCCCCTCAGGCCAACAGGAATTTCCCAAATTATATGCTATTTTTGAATGTATTACAAGGTTGCCATATCCTGGCCCCAAAAGCGCCGGTTTCTTGTGTTTTTATTCTAAATATGATAAAATTCTCTGTAATATAATCCATTCAGGAGGGAACCTCATTGCGCGGAAAAATGTCTGGCGTATTTCGAGGGTTCCTCTTTTCCTATGTCCTGATATTCGTCATCCCGCTGTTTCTCTCCTTCTATATCTACAATGAAAACATCAAGGCGCTGGAGGATAACGTGCAGGAGGCCAGCCTCGCCGCACTGGAAACCAGCATGGTCGCACTGGACGGCCGCCTGGGCGAAATGGAAAACTATGCTACCCTCTTTTCCATGGATCAGCAGGCCATCAGCTTCGCCAAGCGCAAAAGCCCCTATGTCGACGGCTCCCTCCCCACCCTGATCAACGATATCCGAAAAAAACTGGTTCCCGCGTCAATTGCCAACCAGTTCATCAGCGACATGTTCCTCTACTACCGGGAGTCAGATGTCATCATCTCCCCCAATGCCTCTTATCTGAGCTGGGATCGGTTTTACGGGGATTTCTTCCGCTACGGCAGCTATACCGGGGAGGAATTCCGGGAGCTGTTGCAGGCAAACCAGTACCGCAACGCCTACTTCGCCTGCGACAGCCTGCTGAGCCGCCAGACCTATTCCCAGACTTCTTCGGAGCCGGGGGGAAGCGGTTTTCTCTTCCTCAACACCTTCCCCTCCAGTCAGTCCGCCAAGGGGCAGATCGTGATGATTGTCTCCGCAGACACGCTGCGCTCCACCCTTTCCGGCGTCACCGAGGAGTGGAACAGCGACGTCTACATCTTCGACAACAGGGGCGGACTGTTCTTCACCACCGAAGTTCCCGGCAGGGAGGAATTGCTGTCCGACTCGTCCGCGTTTGCCACCGGCGACACCTTTTCCCGCGCCCAAATCGGGGGCGAAAGCTTTATTCTGGTGCGCACCGTATCCGAATTCAACGGCTGGATTTACGTGATGAAAATTCCCCAGGCGGTGGTGGGCGAGCGCCTCACCCATGTGCGCTCGCTGCTGTACCTTTATGTGGCGCTCACTGTCCTGATCGGCCTTGCGCTGGCGCTCTTTTTCACCTTCCGCAACACCAAGCCCATATCGGGCGTTGTCTCCCTTCTGGACAGCCAGGGCGACGGGGAAAAGCGCGGTGCTGGCAGAGGAAATGAGTATTCCTACATCGCCAACTCCATCCGCGACCTCTACCAGAACAACGAGCACCTCAAGGGAAGCCTCGACCGGCAGAAGCCTCTGATGCGGACAACTTTTGTGGAAAAGCTCCTCTCCGGCTGGTTTGACGACAGGGAGGAGATTCTCTGGTTTGCCTCCCAGCTGGATTTCCGCAGCCTGGAGGGCAGCCTGCTGGTTCTCATCGCTCATTTTGACTTTTCCGGCAGAAGCCGGGACGACGCGTTGATGGACACCATCAACATGGTAAAATCGGCCTGCGAAAAGGCGCTCTCCACCCGGCTCGGCACCGACGTCTACTACTACGATATGGACTTCGACCACCGCGCCATGATTTTGGGGCTCCGGGAGGACTTGATG
>JBKEBS010000147.1:0-4995 GCA_047973265.1 Oscillospiraceae bacterium | reverse complement strand
CTTAATGCGGCCGTTAACACAATGGTAAACTACCATTCGCGAGGTAAGCCCCCACATGTCTGCCGCCTCCTTTACACTGACCCATTCCATAGTTTTCCTCCAAATCTGTACTCTTTGTTATTTATTATATTTCATTATAATGAAATATTCAACAAAAAGAAATGAAGATTTGGTAAAATCATACTTTACATGTGGGAAGGGTAGATTGATCTATCACCATAAGCTCTTATCTAACCTTATTTCCACTGTTTATAACCAGTTCACATGAGTAGTTCAAGGGGGTCGCAGACTGGACTCCGCCCCGTCCACACATTTCAGCTGCCTAAGGATAACCCGATGATTCTTTTCTCTCTGACATTCATGCATCAGCTTGACAAACCCCGCCGGACCTGCTACCATAAATTTACGGCAGAAAAGGCCGTACCAAAAGAAGAATAACGAATAGAAGTAAAGCCTGACAAATCCGACGCCTGCCACGTCGGTTCTGTCAGGTTTTTTATTTTTACCCGAAAGGAGGTGCGCACATGGTTTTTCACTTTTGGAGCGAAGCGACATCCTGCCGCTTGCGGCAGGACAAACTATATTGCAAACTGTTTAGGTTTGTGATATAGGCAGGAATAGGCGAGTAGCACACTCGCCGGAAAACGGCTTGCAGGCAAAGCCTGCAACGGAAATCCAAGGGGTATTAGGGAACCTCTTTGGACTGTCAATTTAACAACCGGAAAAGAGGTGTGAAATGAAACGCTATACGACGATTCAACTTAATGTGAAGGTAACGGATACCACCGCTGACCAGATTAAGCGGCTGGCTGCCTTCAACCAAATTACCGTCGCCGAGCAGCTCCGCCGCTTTATTGAGGAAGGACTGTCGGTGAACGGCAACGCCCAGCATATCGACCTGATTGCCAGCATCATCCGGCAGGAATTAATGGCCATTTACCACCCCACTGACATTCAGCACTTGGTGGTCAGTTCGTTGGAGGAAACACTGAGAAAATTTGAGAACACCCAACGGAAAAGCGGAAAGGCATCCGCCGCCGGATACTTCCTGCTGCTCAAGGTACTGATGTACCTGACCGGGCAGCTTAGCGTGGAGGACTTTACCCGCATGGCGGAGCAGGCCGGGCAGATGGGCGTGGCATTTATGAAGCAGAGCAATCAGACCGTCAACGATATTTTGCGGGACGGTGAATATGCCTGCGGCACGGCAAGCGGTAATCTGTAAACTATGAAATCGAAAGAAGCGCCTAAATAGGCTTTTAAAAAATATATATGACTATTTTTTTAAGAAGGGAGAGTGTATATGAAAAGCCTTGGTCAATCTGATGTGAGGATTGCCGAAGGCGACAAAGAGAAGCGGAAATTTGAGATCGGCGGGGTGACCTATCTTGTAACCGCATATTACAAGGAGCAGAGCAATCTGACTGCTGCGGATAAGGTTGCCCGTTTAATTGAAAAAGAGATAGAAACGGCGTAGAGAGTCGATTTTGTCTGGACGCGCAGAGCGATTCCGGGTAAAATGGATTCATATAATTTATTCGGAATCGTTTTGGCTGTAAGGAAGAAAGGAGTAAAACATTGTTACAGCAAAACGAGAAGATCACGGCGCTCTATTGCCGTTTGAGTCAAGAGGATGAGCTTGCGGGCGAGTCCGGCAGTATCCAGCACCAAAAGCAGATATTAAGGGAATATGCTGAAAAGAACGGCTTCCCCAATCCGAGGATATGGGCAGATGATGGGTATTCAGGTGTGACCTTTGACCGCCCTGCCTACAACGAAATGATGGCAGAAGTCGAAGCCGGAAATGTGTCCACCATCATCGTAAAAGACCACTCACGGCTGGGTAGAAACCGCCTTGTGATGGGCTATCTCATTGAGGAAAAATTGCCTGACTACGGTGTGAGGTATATCGCCGTCAACGATGCCATTGATACCGAAAAAGGAATGGATGAGACCCTTCCTCTGCGTGACCTGTTCAACGAGTGGCACGCCAGAGATACCAGCAAAAAGGTCAGAGCCATCAAGATGGCAAGTGCCTATCGTGGGGAACGAATTGGTACCCACCCGCCCTATGGTTACAAAAAAGACCCGGACAACCCTAAGTGCATTGTCCCCAATGAGGATACCGCACCTGTGGTACAGCACATCTTTACCCTTTGTGCCAGCGGATTAGGTCCCAGTAAGATTGCACGGATTCTGCGGGAGGAACAAGTCTTGACCCCACAGGCGTATATTCTCAAATGCAAGGATGAAGCCGTTTTTTCGCCCTATGGGGGCAAATCCTATGCGTGGCCGGAAAAGACTGTGGCTAAAATTTTAGAGCATGAGGAATATATCGGAACTTTGGTAAACTGCCGCACATTTGCCCCATCGTTCAAAAGCAAGAAAAAGAAGAAAAATCCGCCGGAAAAATGGCTGCGGTTTGAAAATGCCCATGAACCGATTGTAGACCGAGAAACATGGGATATTGTGCAGAGGGTGCGGCAGGGCAAGCGCCGTCCCAACCGCTTGGGTGAACAGGATATTCTTTCCGGGCTGATTTACTGCTGCGACTGTGGAACAAAGCTCTACGTCAGCCGCTGCGGCGGGTGGGAGGAAGAACGCTATGTCTACATATGCGGCAAGTATCACCGCCATAAAGAGGACTGCACCCCCCCACACCATCAAGGCGGTGGCTCTGCGCCAGATTGTGTTGGCAGAAATACGGCGGGTAACGCTGGAGGCAAATGCGCATCGGGAAGCTTTCCTGAAACGGGCAATGGAAAAGCACAGCAGCCAGCTCAAAAAAGAGATGGCAGCGCAGACCCGCGAACTGGAAAAGGCGCAGAGGCGCTTGGAAGAGCTGGATAAGCTGTTTCGGAAAGCCTTTGAACAAATGGCGCTGGAACATCTCTCAGAACAGCAATTTCATATGCTGACAGGCGGCTATGAAGCGGAAAAGCTGGAGCTTTCCAAACGTGCAGCAGAACTGGAACAAGCCATCAGCGGCGCAAAGGACAAAATGCTGAACGCCGACCGGTTTCTGAAAATTGTGGATAAATACACCGATATTCAGGAACTGACACCGGAGCTGGTGCGGGAGTTTATTGAGAAAATCGTTATCCATGACCGCAGTGATCCGTGGAAGAAGAAAAACTACACCCAGCAGGTTGATGTGTATTTCAACTTTGTGGGTAAGGTTTAAGGCAAGAGAAAAGCCGCAGGACTTTAAAATCCTGCGGCAAATCTCAAGAACTGAAAACATCCCTATTGGGCTTCCCCCTTGCGGCTGTCCTTCTTTTTTGCCTCGTTGGGAAATGATCAGCTGTTGTACTCCTTCATGAATTCTACATACACCGCCTCAGCCGCTTCGACAGAGGGGAAGTACTCGTTGTCCAGAAAAGCTTGGAATTCTTCAAGGCTGATCTCGCCCACGACATACTTCACCTCAAGCTCCTCTTTCTTGGAGGCGATGTCGGGATTTTCGGAAGCCCAGTTGTCGATTTCTTCACATTTTACAGCGGGAATGTCTATCTGCTCCACTTCCGCCTTGAATGCCTCGGTGATATCTGTTGTATAAGCGCTCAACTCGGGGGTGGAGGCGGGGGAAAGGGTTGCGCCGTGATAGGCATTCGCAAAGTTCATGTAGCCGCTGAGCTCCCGGGTGGCAAGCTCCTGCTGGGACTCTGTTCGGACGATAACGCGGGTGTCGAGGTCATATGTCTCATAGTGGACGCCCTGAACACCGGCAGCAACGGTTGTGAATCCATCGGCGCCGTTTGCCCAGTCGAGCAGGGAGAGAATGCGGCCCAACGTATTTTCATCAACATCGCCGTTGATCATCCAGCCGCCCCAGGTCGCGGCGGCGGCCTCATTGCGCGGCTTTGTCTGGCCCTCGCCCATCATTGCGGCGTGGAATTCATACAGCTCTGTCGCATTGGGTATTTCGGTCGCAGCAAACTGTGCAATGGTTCCGGGGCCGCCGTGCAGCATCGCAACACGTCCCTGCTTGAACTTGACCTGGTCGTCATAGTAGTTGTTTGTGAACCACTCGGGATCCATAATCCCCTCCTCATACAGCTTGCGCATAAAGGTAAGGTAAGGGATGTAACCGCTCATCTTTTCCTTTACCTTGTAGGCTCCATCTGCGGGGTCGGGCAGGTAGGGCGCCGCATGCTGAAGCGAAAAGGGCATGAAAGAGAAGATCAGCCAGCAGTCAGACCAAAGGCTGTAGGGCGAAAACAGGAATGTGTCATTCTTTCCGTTGCCGTCCGGGTCACCGGATATAACAGCTTTGCCGTATTCGTAGAGCTCGTCAAGATTGCTCGGCGCCTCGTGGCCCAGTGTGGCCAGCCACTCGGAGTTGAGGAGGACACCCCACTGACCTTCCCCGTGGGGGCGGGGCACGCAGTAGATATTGCCGCCCGCCTGGCTCACGCGTGCCCGATTCCACATGTTTTCGGTGACGTTGTCCATCAGGTTGGGATAGCTTGCGACCTTGTCTGTGATATCCCACAGCAAGCCGTCAACAGCCCACTTTTCGTATTTCTGATCCATTTCCCATGTATAGATGATGTCAGGAAGATCACCGGAGGCCATGACGATCTGGAGCCTGTCGGTGTAGTTGCTGATGGGAGGTGCCTCATAGATGAGCTCCACGCCGGTCTGCTCCTTGACAGCTTCCAGCATCTGGTTGCCGTCAAACATAACCTCGGGATTGACGCGGTTGAGGATTTTGAGGGTGATCGGAGAGGTGTCGAGTCCCCCTGCCGGTGCGGCTTCGCTGCCCGCACTCTCTTCTGTGCTGTCGGTACTCTCGGCGGAGGAGCCGCTTTCTGTTGCTGTGCCGCTTTCCGGCAAGGCCTGGCTTGAGGTGGAGCTATCTGCACATGCTGCAAACAATGTGGCCACCAAGGCAACTGCGAGCAAAAATGCCGTGAATCTTCTTTTCATATATGACCATACCTTTCTGCGAAAGGCACCAACGAGGAATGAAACAGGGCCGGTGCTTTCGCT
>JBKEBS010000146.1:0-3555 GCA_047973265.1 Oscillospiraceae bacterium | reverse complement strand
GCCGACCTCCGCCGAATACTCAAGTTCACGTTGTTCAATTTTCAAGGTACAGGGGGCCCGTAAAAGTAAGCCCAAATGCCTGCTGTTTATGCCCTTTCAGGATGTCCCCTGCGGCGTGACAGCTTGTCTAGTTTAGCACACCCAAAAACCAGTGTCAAGGGTTAATCTTCATTTTCTTTTTCATTTTTGCTTTTTCTATCCAAAATCCGCTCCTTGAGCTTGTCCAGCTGCTCCTTGTACTTGGTCGAGCTCATGTTGGGGAACGCCTTGGAAAGCCGCTTGACCTGGAAACCCTGGAAGCCGTGCTGGGAGAGAAATGCCTCCACCTTTTTAGAGGTAGCCTCCATCCAGGCCTTCAGACCGGAGTCCTTCTGCCGGGCAGTGTTGTCCTTCAACTCCTGCACCCACTGGGAAAAGGTGGGCAGCTCGCCCGGAAGATGCCCGAGCCGCTCCTGAAACTCCTTCATTGCCTTCTCCATCTCCGCCAGCTTGCCGTTGAGGCGCAGGATGGAAATCACTGTCACAGTGGTGTCCCCCACCAGGATCGCCAGCAGCCCCCAGGCCAAGAACGGTTTCACCGTCATGGGAATCCAGGCCATCAGGGAAGAAAAGGGCGGGTAGAGTAGCTTGACTGCCACCACAGAGAGTGCTCCGAAAATCAGGGAAAACTGTAGACAGACTCTCCCGTTTATGTTGCAGAACATGCCGGAATAATCCCACCACTTTGTATGGAACAGCTTTTCCAACACAAAGGAGCAGTCCTGTAACGGCGAAAAATGAGAATTGAGCAAAAGAAAGATACTCCCTACAATAAGCACACGGGGTCAAGCCCCAGTACAGGGTCAAAGCCCTAATAAAAAGTGCGTAACATGTAAGGGAGTATCCAAGATGAGTGTAACACAGAACGAAAAAATCCGTCAAGTAACAGAGAGTACACTGGTGATCGGCGTGGACATCGCCAGCGAGAGCCACTGGGCCAGGGCATTTGACTGGCGCGGAATCGAGCATGACCGGGCATTCCAGTTTGAAAACAGCAGCGCAGGATTTGCCCAGCTGTTGCATTGGATAGAGATGCTCTGTTCGAAAACAGGCAAAACCCGTGTCATTATCGGAGCGGAGCCAACAGGCCATTACTGGTTCACGCTGGTGGCGTATCTGAAAAGCAGCGAGATCAAGCTGGTGCTGGTGAATCCGCATCATGTAAAAAAGAGCAAGGAATTGGACGACAATGATCCGAGCAAAAATGATCGCAAAGACCCGAAGGTGATCGCGAAGCTGGTGCTGGAGGGGCGATACAGCGAGCCGTACATCCCGGAAGGGATATATGCGGACTTGCGGGTGGCCATGAATGTGCGGTGGCGCATCCAGCGGGAGCTGACGGCATCGAAGAATCAGATACAGCGGTGGCTGAAAATCTACTTTCCCGAGCATGGCGACGTCTTTGCCGATTACAGCTGCGCGAGCAGCATGGCGGTTCTTTTGGAAGCGCCGCTGCCGGCGGATCTGATCGCCCTGGGCGCGGATGGAATCAACGCCATCTGGCGGAAGATGAAGCTGCGCGCCGTGGGGAAAAAGAAGGCTGCGAGACTGCTATCGGCGGCGACAATCAGCGTGGGCTGCAAGGCAGGAATCGCAGCGGCCCGCATGGAGCTGAGGATGCTGCTGGAGGACTATGCCGCAAAGCAGCGGCAATACGAGGAAATCATGGCGGTGGTCGAGGGGCTGTGCGAACAGCTGCCGGAGGTGGCCGAGCTGCTGAAAATCAAGGGGATCGGCCTTGTGAGCGTGGCGGGCTTTCTCGCGGAGACAGGCGATATTCGCCGGTTCGATTCCCCCAAACAGATTCAGAAGCTGGCGGGGCTGTCCATTCGCTCAAACAGCTCCGGCAAATTCCAGGGACGCAGCAGCATCAGCAAACGGGGACGCTCCCGCTTGCGGGCGGTACTGTTCCGAGCGGCAATTTCACTGGTTGGCAAATACGGCAATCAGGAGTTCCGCGAGCTGCATCGATACTACACCACCAGAGAAAACAATCCCCTGAAAAGGAAGCAATCCATCATCGCTATGAGCTGCAAGCTCATCCGGGTGTTCTATGCGCTCGTCACCAAAGGCGTCGCCTACGACCCCGTGAAGCTACTGGCAGACATCCATAGAAACCAGCCGCCTAAAGCGGCGTAACCAAGCCGTTGCTGGAAGCGTCTCCCCGAAGCGTCGCGGCGGGACAACTGCTTCCGTGATCACAGCCCTTTCACAAACACAGAGCCGGTAGTTGGTCATTGAATTACACCATCAGAGCATCGACTCGGTAAAGGAGCAGGACTGACACCACCTTGCGGGCAAGCAGAACGAAGGAATTGAGGGCATTGACCCTGTTAGACATGGGAGGTTTGCTGCTGTGGGATTTGTGGGTTGCCGTTTGGCCTGTCATCAAGAAATCACTTGACGCTGGCTTTGCCGTACCCGCTTTTCCCGCTGGACATGGCGCTCGACGCCGTCCTACCCGCATCCGCTTTGTTGTGTCTGTGAAATACTGTGAAAACGAGAGCTGTTCGAAGAAAACGTAAGATTATTTAGGGAGGTAATATATTCCAATATGGTTGTGGCGATCATTCCAAACAGAAACAGCAGCGCAATATGATGCTGAAAAGGCGCCAGCACATAGACCACAATCAGCCCACCGAAGCCGTAGACCGGGCAGACCGGCCCGTTGAGAAATCCGCGGTTGACTACCTTTTTCTCATTGATAGAACAAAAAATGGATTCGCAAACCCAGCCGCAAAAGCTGAACAGCACAAAATAGATAACCAACTCGTAAAAAGTCTGCATTCCGATTCTCCTGTTCAAAAAACTTGACGCTAAAGCGGCTCAATACAGGCTTTCCTGGTTACTGAATCGGACGAATCAGCCCGATGGGGGTCTGCTCGTCGGACTGCCCCAGCGGATTGTCCGCCAGAACTTTCAGCAGCCAGTCGATATCCATAGAGGAGTCGGAAACGCCCAGTATATTGCCGCCCAAATCGTTGAGGTCGACCACCGTCACGGGGCAACCCGCGGCACCGGAACCCTGCCGCGCCGACTGGTCGGGGTCAAGGGGGCCCAGCACTACATACTCATTATAGGGGGGAATTGTGCAGTCACAGGGGCCGTCAATAGAGCGCGCCTTGTCCCCCGCCACCCTGTAGAACCATCCCCGTTGACCGAATAGTTTGCCCACGACGGAAACCGCAGACGCAAAGAGAATCCGGGGCGTTCCGCACTCCTGAAAGGCCATCTCCATGGTCTCAGGAATGCTGAGTCCGATGCCATAGGGGTTCTTATACACGAACTTGCACAGTTTGCGGGCCAGCCAGCGTGGCTTGATATCCTTCATGGGAATTGCCCGCTTCTGTGTGCAGGCAACCGCTTTTTCCGAGATAAAAGCGATATCTCCCGGCTGCGCTGTCGGCTTCACATAAGCCGTGAACACATCCTCCAGCTTGTCCTTGTCGGTGATGACATGGGTCTTGATGGGAATGCGCGCATACTGCTTTCCCTCCACCTCAATCAGAAGGGATT
>JBKEBS010000145.1:0-2174 GCA_047973265.1 Oscillospiraceae bacterium | reverse complement strand
GCTATAAAAAAATCGCCAACTGGCTCACGGAGCAGGCCATCCCCACCCCCAGGATCCTGGAAAACGAACGCCGCCTGGCCGCCGGCGAGACCGTCCGGCGGGAAGCAAGGCCTCAATGGAGCATTGCCACCATACAGGGGATTCTAACCAACGATTTTTATATCGGCACCCTGCGGCAGCATAAATACCAGCGCACCAAGATCAACGGCAGTGACCGGCGGATTGAAGCTTCCGAGCAATTTGTCTTTGAGAACCATCATCCCGCTATCTTCACCGATCAGCACTTTTTAAAGGTGCAGGAGCAGATGAAGCTGCGCACCAAAAGCAACTACCGCGGTGTAAAAAAATATGAAAACAGCTATTCCGGCCTGCTGCGCTGCGGCGATTGCGGCGCACCCATGTTCGCCATGAGCCGCCCGGATCTGAAGCCCGCCTACACCTGCGGAACCTATCACCGCCGTGGCACGGCAGGTTGCTCCTCCCATCACATCCGGGTATCGCTCCTGGATGACCTCCTCAAGCGGTATATTCAATTGGTGAAGGATAACGCCGCGGAGATGATGGCAGCCCTTCAGAAGACCATGGAGAACTCCCCCGCTTCTCTGGAGCGAAGCCGCAGCCTGGTGGAGCTCCTGGAGAAGGAGCGAGAGGAGGTTAAGCTGCAGCTGAAATCCACGAAGAAGCAGAAGATCCGGGATCTCACCCTCCACCCGGAGCGACAGAGCCAGCTGGATGAGCTCTACGGAGAAATCGAGGAAGAGCTCTCCCTCCGTTTGGAAGGTCTGAAGAACCAGCTGGCCCTGGCCATTCAGAAAAACAATGCCATCGTCCAGGCCGGCCGCACAGCCAGAACCGTCCTCTCTGTATTTGACGATATCCTCACCAAGCCATCCCTTTCAAAGGCGGACATTGAGCTGATTGTCGAGGAGATCAAAGTCTATGAAAGCCACGCGGATATCCGGCTGAAGGCCGATATTGACAGCCTGCTGCGGTGCGCGCCCCGGGGCGATTCACCCCAAGATGTCAGCATAGCCGCCATGGCAAGGGGAGGCGCTCCCGCAAATTTTGAGTCCGGCATCATAGATAGCTTACAGACCCGCATCGTCCAGGCCAGCGCAAACAGAAAGGACAAGGTCTATGGTGTCAATGTTATCAGCGGCGGTGACCCGCTGGAAATCTATACAGATAAAGAAGGCGGCGTTATCTTTAAGAAATATTCCCTGATGAGCGGTCTCGGCGAGTTTGCCGCTCAGCTCTGTGATACCCTGCACAAGACCACAGGCCGTACCGTTGTCATCACTGACCGCGACAACTGTATTGCCGTGGCCGGAAACGCCAAGCGCGCCCTCACCGACAAGCGCATCTCTCCCCAGCTGGAGCAGATCATGGAGGCCCGGCAGATCTATCAGCACCAGCGGGATGGAAGCCCCGTTCCCGTCTGCGAGGAGTCTGACGGCTTCTTCCTGGAGACCGCCGCGCCCATCCTTACCGACAGCGATCCCATGGGCTGCGTGATTTTCTGCGGCCCTCGGGATAACCTCAACTCCGATGAGATTGAGGTCAAGCTGGCTCAGACCATCGCCGGCTTTCTGGGCAAGCATATGGAAGCCTGACCCACTGAAAACACCCATGGCTGACAGGACGCAAGTACCTGCAACCATGGGTGTTTTTTCCTTACTTAATCAGCCAGATAAGCCTTGAAGCCGCTGCTGAACCACTCCTGGCCATCCGCGCCGATGAGCAGCGCCTCCACGCCGGGAACGGACTCGATCACTGCCAGTCCCGCCTCTGGGCCCAGAAGCAAACAGGTGGTGGATAAGGCGTCCCCCTGGGCGGAATCATCGGAAACGATGGTGGCGGAAACCACGCCCCGATCCGCCGGAAAGCCTGTGAAGGGATCCAGAATATGATGATACCGGACGCCCTCATACTCAAAATACCGCTCATAGACCCCTGACGTCACCACACTCTTTCCCGCAGCCTTCAGCACATAGCGCGCGGATGCCTCCTCCGGATCAAAGGGATCCTGCACCCCGATGCGGAAGTCGCTGCCGTCCGGCTTGCCCCCAATGAGCAGGATGTTGCGACCCAGGTCAATCAGGGCGTGCTCTACGCCCCGATCCGTCAGAAAGACCTTCACCCTGTCCGCGATATAGCCCTTGGCGATGGCGTTG
>JBKEBS010000009.1:0-19730 GCA_047973265.1 Oscillospiraceae bacterium | reverse complement strand
TGCGATGATGACAGGCTCCCCCGCTTCGGGTGACCCTATTCGATCCAGATCCGGCGCGATCTCCCGGATTGCACACTCCTCACTGGCGGCATAGACCATGTCACCTTTTTTGCCGATCACCATGGAGCGAAGCTTGAGCCGATCACCCAGGGCCATCATGCCCCCTTCAAAGCCAAGCAGAATGGAAAATGGCCCTGTGATAAGCAAGCTGGAAAACATGCTTCGCAGATATGATGCCTGTACTTGCTCCGGTTCCGGCAGACGGCTGATACTACTCCAGAAGGGGGCGGCAATGACTTCGGATACCTCCTCCAGCGTGAGTCCCATTGTGCGGTGGAGATAATCAATGATATAGGTGATAACCTCGGTATCGGTCTGGAGGGTACACTTATAGCCAAACATTTCTATATAACGCCGGTTGGCGTCGTAAGAGGATATCTCCCCGTTGTGCACCACGGCGTAATCCAGCATGGCAAAGGGGTGGGCACCGCCCCACCAGCCCGGTGTGTTCGTGGGGTAGCGGCCATGGGCAATCCAGCAGTGCCCGGCATACTCCTCCAGCCGGTAGAATTCCCCCACATCCTCGGGAAAACCCACCGCTTTGAACACGCCCATATTTTTCCCGCAGGAAAACACATAGGCGCCCTGGATTCGGGTGTTCACACGGAACATGCAGCGGGCCATATACTCCCGCTCATCCAGATGACTCTCCGCCAATTTTATTGGCAGCGGCTGCACAAAGTAGCGCCAGATCAGCGGCTCATCCCGTATGGCGGATATCTTTTTGACCGGGATCTTGGACAGATTCACAACATCGAAGTGCCGCTCTAAAAAGCGCTCGCAGACCTGGCGGGCATCAATATCGTCATAGAACAGGTGCAGCGCATACAAATCCTTGTATTCAGGATAGATGCCGTACCCCGCAAAGCCGCCCCCCAATCCGTTGCTCCGGTCGTGCATGACGGCGATGGACTTCATGATGTCCTCACCGCTGAAGCGCCGCCCGTCCCGCGCGAAAATACCGGATATCGCACATCCCGACGGAATGCGAACCTCGCCCTCTCTCTGCATGAAAATCCCTCCTCAATGAAAAAACGCCCACCACAAGGCAGACGCTGAGCGCCATTGCCCTGTGATGAACGCCATTGTTCACTGGTATTACTATACGACGAAGTTATATCGTTGTCAATATATTTTGCAAGCTATATTTATATTTCTTGCAATTTTGTAACTTTTTGAAAAATGAAATCGTATTTTAATGCTGTTTTATTTTGTTTTCGACAAATTGACAAGAAATAATTGAATTTTGTTGACATAGATATTTCATTTTGCTATGCTGTGCCCATGACAGCAATGGCGCTGTGGGCTTGGATTGCCCACAGCGCTTTTTGCTTTCCATTTTATCTGAGGAGGGGTTTCCATGAGCACAGCCATTATAAACAACAATGCGCTCAACAATTTCAGTTCCATGGTATTCAGCGACCGCACCATGCGGGAAAGGCTGCCCAAGGATGTCTACAAATCCCTGAAGCGAACCATGGAACAGGGGAAAAGCATCGATCCCAACATTGCCGGAGTGGTGGCCAATGCCATGAAGGATTGGGCGCTGAGCAAAGGGGTCACCCACTACACCCACTGGTTCCAGCCCATGACCGGCATCACAGCCGAAAAGCACGACAGCTTTATCTCCCCCGCGGGAGATGGCGGCATCATCATGGAGTTTTCGGGCAAGGAGCTCATCCAGGGCGAGCCGGATGCCTCCAGCTTCCCCTCCGGCGGCCTGCGCGCCACCTTTGAGGCCAGGGGTTACACTGCCTGGGATCCCACTTCCTACGCCTTCATCAAAGAGGGAACGCTATGCATCCCCACCGCCTTCTGCTCCTACGGGGGAGAGGCTCTGGACAAAAAAACGCCGCTGCTGCGCTCTATGGAGACCATCAACCGGGAGTCCCTGCGCATTCTGAAGTTGCTGGGTCGGTGCGATGTCAGGCACGTTACCACAACGGTTGGCCCGGAACAGGAGTACTTCCTCATCGACAAACAGATGTACAGAAGCCGCCGGGACTTGCAGTTTTGCGGGCGCACCCTCTTTGGAGCAAAGCCCCCTAAAGGTCAGGAGCTGGATGATCACTATTTCGGAGCCATCAAGCCCCGGGTACTGGCCTTTATGCAAGATCTGAACAGGGAGCTGTGGGAACTGGGGATTTTGGCAAAGACCGAACACAACGAGGTCGCTCCCGCCCAACACGAGCTCGCTCCCATATTTTCCACCACCAACATCGCTACCGATCACAACCAGCTGACTATGGAAATGATGAAGAAGGTGGCCGACCACCACGGCTTGGTTTGCCTGCTCCACGAGAAGCCCTTTGCAGGTGTCAATGGAAGCGGCAAACACAACAACTGGTCGCTGAGTACCGACAGCGGCGAAAACCTCCTTGATCCCACCGACAAACCGGAGGAAAGCCTGCAGTTCCTGCTATTTCTTGTGGCTGTGATCAAGGCGGTGGATGACTACCAGGATCTGCTGCGCGTCTCTGTGGCAACCGCAGGAAATGATCACCGCCTCGGGGCGAACGAAGCACCTCCCGCTATCATTTCCATGTTTGTCGGCGATGATTTGGCGGCTGTGCTGGATGCGGTGGAAACCGGATTCCCCCTTGCCCATTCAGCGGAGAAGATGAGGGCGGGAGTCAAAACACTGCCCAGCTTCAAAAAAGATACCACCGACCGCAACAGGACTTCTCCCTTTGCCTTTACCGGCAACAAATTTGAATTCCGCATGCCCGGTTCCAGTCTCTCCATAGCGGGCCCCAACTTTGTGCTCAATACCATTGTGGCGGAGTCTCTGAAGCAGTTCGCCGACCGGCTGGATGGCAGCGACAACATTGTCTGCGATGCCATGGCGTTGGTTCGGGATACGGTCATCGCCCACAAGCGCATCGTATTTAATGGCAACAACTACGCCCAGGAATGGGTGGAAGAGGCGGAACGACGCGGCTTGCTGAATCTAAAAACCACCGTGGATGCCCTGCCCACATTTATCTCTGAGAAAAATATCAAACTGTTTACCAGCCACGGCATCCTCACCGAAAGCGAGATGCGCTCCCGTTATGAAATCATTCTGGAGGGATACTGCAAGACCATCGCCATTGAATCCCTGACCATGCTGGAGATGACGAGCCGGGAGATAATTCCCGCCATCAGCGCCTATGTCGGCCACCTAAGCGAAGCTGCGGCCCGAAAGATGCAGGTTTGCCCCGACGCCTCCCTTTATGCGGAAAAGGAGCTGATCACCAAACTCTCCGCCCTGCTGGAGTCCATTTATACCAAGAGTGACGCGCTGGAAGCGATTCTCCAGGATGTGAAAAACTGCGGCGACGATCTGGACTGCCAGGCCGGCAAGTACCGAAACAATGTGCTTGCCGCCATGCAGGAGCTGCGGACAGCGGTGGATGAAGCCGAGCCCTTGGTGGGCAAAAGTTTCTGGCCAATGCCGGATTACGGAGATCTCTTGTTCGGCGTGTAATAGTCCATATCAACAAAAATCAAGGAGGGATTGACAATGGTACAACAACTCTATTCATCCGTGGATACCATATGGGTATTGCTGGGGGCAGCAATGGTATTCCTCATGCAGGCGGGTTTCGCAATGGTGGAAACCGGCTTCACCCGGGCCAAGAATGCGGGCAACATCATCATGAAAAACCTGATGGATTTTGCTCTGGGCTCACTGGTATTCTGGTTCATCGGCTTTGGGCTCATGCACGGCACATCCATCGGCGGCATCATCGGCGTCCCCGATCTGTTCATCCGGGGGGATTACGGGGCATCCTACCCCTCCTCCGCTTTTATCATTTTTCAGACTGTGTTCTGTGCTACAGCGGCCACCATTGTGTCCGGCGCCATGGCGGAACGTACCAAATTCTCCGCCTACTGTATTTATAGTATCGTCATCAGCATGCTGGTTTATCCCATTTCCGGTCACTGGATTTGGGGCGGCGGCTGGCTCAGCCAGTTGGGCTTCCATGATTTTGCAGGCTCCACTGCAGTCCATATGGTCGGCGGCATCTCGGCACTGATCGGCGCAAAGATTCTCGGGCCCCGCATCGGAAAGTACAGCAGAAAAGGCAAATCACGCGCCATTCCCGGTCACAGCCTGACACTGGGCGCTCTCGGCGTGTTCATTCTTTGGTTCTGCTGGTTCGGCTTTAACGGCAGCTCCACCCTTTCCATGACAGGAGACGACACGATTCGTTCTGTCGGCAATATTTTCGTCACCACCAATCTGGCGGCAGTAGCGGCGGCCACCGTCACCATGATTATTACCTGGATTCGCTACAAGAAGCCGGATGTGTCCATGACCTTAAACGGTGCGCTGGCTGGTCTGGTTGCCATTACGGCAGGATGTGACGCAGTTTCCCCTGTGGGCGCAGCCATCATTGGCGGCATTGCGGGCGTTGCGGTAGTATTTGGCATTGAGTTTGTCGACAAGGTTTTGAAGATTGATGATCCTGTGGGCGCGATCGGTGTCCACGGCATCTGCGGCGCGCTCGGCACCGTTCTGACTGGCCTGTTCGCCGTGGATGGGGGCCTCTTTTACGGCGGGGGCTGGCGGTATATTGGCATCCAGCTTCTAGGGGTGGCAGCAATCATTGCCTGGGTTGCGGTGACAATGACAATTGTATTCAATGTCATCAAGCGGACGATCGGCCTGCGCGTATCCGAAGCGGAGGAGGTTGCCGGTTTGGATATCGTGGAGCACGGGCTCGCCAGCAGTTACGCCGACTTTATGCCCGCAGTCGTCCTCGACACGTCCGCCTCCCCCGTCTCCCTAGAGCAAGCCATTCCGGTGGAGCATTCTGTTTCCGCGTCCGTGCAGACGCATCCGTCCGGCTATGAGAAGATGACCAAGCTCTCTGTGGTATTCAAGCAAAGCAAGTTTGAGGAGTTCAAGATGGCAATGAACACCATCGGTGTTACCGGTATGACGCTCACCAATGTCTTGGGGTGCGGCATGCAGAAGGGAGCAGGGGAGTATTACCGGGGGGTGCCAGTGGAGGTCACGCTTTTACCCAAAGTAAAGGTGGAAATTGTGGTCTGCAAGGTGCCGGTCGATATTGTGATCAACACCATCAAAAAGGTGCTGTATACCGGACATATCGGCGACGGTAAGATATTTGTCTACGATGTGGAGGATGTGGTCAAGGTGCGCACTGGCGAGACCGGATATGCTGCTCTGCAGGACGACAATGAGGTGCCGCCTCCTGAAAGCAGGAGCAAGATGACTGCGTAGCGGATGTTTTTCCAATCATAATATAGCTTAGCCTTACAGAAAGGGAACACCGACACTCATTGTCGGTGTTCCCTTTCATTCTTTTTGTTTTTGAATATTCAAAAACGTTTTTGTCTATAGACTTTGCGAGAATGAGGCGGTCTTGCACCCATGTGTATATCGCCGAACATCTATGCAATTCATTGTGATATAATACAAATTTCCAAATATGTCATTGACTTTTTTGAATCAAAGTCTTACTATCAAGCTTACAAAATCGTTTTCGGAAGAAGGTGCCAAAATGCCCAATCCTTCCATAAAAGATGTCGCGAAAAAGGCAGGCGTGGCAATTGGCACCGTCTCCAGGGCCTTCAACGACTACGACGACATCCGGCCCGAAACAAGGGAGCACATTCTCGCCGTAGCCAACGAGCTCGGTTATATCCCAAACAGAAGCGCCCGCAATCTCTCCTCCAAAACCAACCGTGACGTCGCAGTCTTCTTCTTTGACCACGAAGCAGACCACGAGTTCCAGAGTACGCTCAGCGAATCAAATCCCCACATGGTGGAGGGCGCCATGCGGTATGCCAATATGCTCGACATGGAGCTGGCTGTCTACTATATCCCGCAAAACAAGCAGGCCAGCCGCACCTACGAGCAGTATTGCAGGGAGCATAGTTTGTCGGGAGCAGTTCTGTTCGGGCTGAGCCTGGAAGACCCGTGGGTGAGCATCCTTCGGCAAACCCGCATTCCCTGTGTGACGGTGGACCTGGAGATTGACAATCCTATGGTGGGCAGCGTGGTGACGGACGACGAGGCCGCATTTGAACAGGTGTGTGACTACATGATCGGCTTGGGCCACCGAAGGATAGCCCTGCTGTACGGACGCATTCACTCCATGGTCGCTCAGAAGCGCTGGGAGGGGGCAAAGCGTTCTTTTCAGAAAAACGGAATTTCCGTCAACCCCGATTGGATTATCTACACCGATTTCTTGCGGCAAACCGCTTACGAACAGACCCGGCAGTTCATTCAGAACCACGGTAACGAGGTGACTGCCTTCATCTCCATGAGCGACCTGACCGCCTTTGCCGCCATACAGGCAATTCGGGATGAGGGCTTCCGGGTGCCCGAAGACTACTCTGTCTCCGGCTTCGACGGGTTCAGCGTCGGCGTGTACTCCACCCCCTCCATCACCTCGGTAGAGCAGGACTTCGTCAGCAAGGGGTATCAGGCGGCAAAGCTCCTGCACGACATGGTGAGCGGCACGGCGGAAGAGACCCGCATCGTCGTGCCCCACAAGTTCCGCCCCAGGGAGAGTACACGGGAGAACGACTGAAAGAGGGCTCCACAGTGCGGGAAATGTCAACAGCTCCGCACAGAACAATAGAGTGGACAATGTTTAAGGAGGATCATCATGAAGTCAGTGAAAAAACTATTGGCAGCGCTTCTCTGCGCAGCACTTGTGCTGAGCGCTACCGCATGCAACAATGGCACAACCGGAAGTTCCGTGGCCGCGCCCAGCGAGAGCACAGCCTCTTCCACAGCGGAGAGCAGTGCCTCCTCTGAAGCCGGAAGCGAAGAAAGCACTCCCTCTGAAACTGCGACAGGGGAAGAGATCGAGCTGAAATTCCTCACCTATCTCGCCGGTGAAAATGTCGGCGCAAAGTTTTTCCTTCCCCAGGTTGAACGCTTCAACGCGCAGTATGCGGGGCAGTACAAAATCGTCATCGAAGAGGTGCCCCAGGCCTCCTATGCGGATAAGATCAAGCAGCTGGCCCAGCAGAACAAACTGCCCGCACTCCTCCACGCCCCCGGCTCCGGCGGCATCGACGTCCAGTGGTTCCGCACCGTGGCCGTGCCCAACGGAATGGCCTACGATCTGACCGACGCCATCCTGAATGGCCCCGCCAAGGATGTTGTGATTTCCGATTCCGCCGATTTCTGCACCATCGACGGCAAGCTGGTCTGCATGCCCCTCGCGGTGATCCGCCCCGTCGGCCTCTACTACAACAGCAAGCTGTACAGCCCCGAAACCCCCATCCGCGACATGGATATGGACAGCTTCATCGCCTCTCTGGGCGAGAACAAGATCGCCTTCCAGACAGTGGACAACGCTTGGACAACCGGCCTGCTGCTCACCGGCCTCATCGCCGAGCAGCCCGGCGGCGCAGACCTGCTGCTGAACAATCTGGAGGATCGCCTGTACGACTACAATGATCCCGCCTTTGTCGCGGCTGTCGGCAAGCTTCAGACCATCATCCAGCAGAACGGCGCATCCAACTCCATCGGCGCCGCCTATGCCGATGCGGCCAACGCCTTCATGAGCGACAACGCCGCTGTCATCTGCAACGGCCCCTGGATGGCCGCCGAGTTCAATGCGGATTCCTCCGACAAGTGGAGCAACGAGTTCAACGGCGCCGATGTGCGCGCCGATTTCCAGCCCGGCAACGTAGCCATCGCCTCCACCCGCGGCTTCGGCGATTTCTGGGTCTCTGCAAACGCTGACCCCGCGGAAATCGAGGTAGCCCTTGCCTTCATCAACTTCCGCCTTTCCCCCGAAGAGCTGGAGGCCTTTATGCTGGCCGAGGGCGGTTCCGCCCCCAACCTTGACCGCAGCGACGCCTTCCTTCAGGAGCTGGCCAAGACCCAGGTGCTGGCCGACCTGGACGCCGCTACCACGCCCGAGACCAACTACATCCCCAACGTGCTGGAGGTCTTCCCCTCCTCCATTGCAGATGTGGAGTTCGGCAAGCTTCTGCCCAAGCTGGCTGACGGCACCCTCACCGCCGAGGAATTTTGCCAGCAGCTCACTGAAAAGGCTCAGGACATCCTCAGCTAATACTTGATTGATCCATACACAGCAAGGCGGATCGGCTTTGCCGGTCCGCCTTCTTTTACAAAGAATAGCCTGCTCGGAGTGAGCGGGGAGTTTCATCAGACATTGATGCAGGGAAGGGGATAAGCCTCATGCGGATGCCGGTCAGCAAGCTGGAAAAGAAAAACTACAAATGGATTTATCTTTTTCTGTTACCCTCTGTCGCCATATTTCTGGTTTTTTACTTCGTTCCAATCCTCAGTGTTCTCTACACCTCCTTTACCAAGTGGGACGGCTTTAACAGCCCCACCTGGATTGGCCTCGCCAACTACACCAAGATGTTCCGCAACAGCACCTTTCTCATTTCGCTGCGCAACCTTTTGATGTGGTCTGTCATCGCCATGACACTGCACGTCGGCTTCGGGGTGCTGGTGGGGGTCGTTCTGTTCCAGAAGCCCTTCGGCTGGAAATTCACCCGCACGGTCTTCATGATTCCCAATGTCATCTCCGCAGCGGCCTGGGCCATGATCTACAAATTCATCTTCAATCATGACATGGGAATCCTCAACAACCTCATCCGCAGGTTTAACCCCGACTTCAACGTCCAGTGGTTTTACACCTCCCCCTATGCCTTCTGGGCGGTCACCTTTACCTGGCTTTTCTATGCCGTCATCGTCTCCCTGCTGGTCTACAACGACCTGTCGGCGATCCCGGAGGAGCTCAACGAGGCGGCCCGCATAGACGGCGCCACCGGCTTTCAGGTGCTGCTCCGCATCCAGCTGCCCCTCTGCCGCAGCGCCATCGGAACCAGCATCATCGCTTCCATCACCTCCCGTATCGCCATGTACGAGGCCATTGCCCTGACCACCGCCGGAGGCCCCGGCGACGATACCATGAACATTCCCCTAATTCTGGTGAATTCCATTCTGGACATGAATTACGGCTACGCCAATGCCAACGGTGTCATCATGATCGTCATCGGCCTGATCATTCTCTTTGTGATCAACAAGCTGTTCCGCATGAACGACCCTGTGTATTAAGAGAGGAGCAGAATTGTGGACAACGTAAAAAAGCTGGGCAGCCGCGCCTTCCAGTACATTGTGCTCCTCTTTGTGGTCGTCGTCTCCATTTTCCCCATCCTTTGGGTGATCATGTCTGCCTTTAAGACCAATGGGCAGATTCTGTCCGACCCCTTTTCCCTTCCAACTGGCATCGACTTCTCTCCCTTCATCTACCTGTTCGAGCAGTACAATTTCCTGGGTTACACCCTGAACTCCTTCATCGTCTCTGTGGTGTCAACCCTGGTGTCCCTCTTCGTCTTTGCCATGGGGGGCTATGTGCTGGGCAAGTTTCGCTTCCCCGGGAGAACCTTCTTCTTCGCTCTCTTCACCATCACCCTGTTGGTGCCGGCCCAGGCGAAGGCGCAACCCATTTTCTCGCTGATTATGAATCTGAATCTCTACGACACGATATGGGGGCTGACGCTTGTCTACACCTCGGCGGGAATGGCGATGTCCATGTTCATCCTGCGCTCCACCTTCATGTCGATTCCAGCCTCGCTGGACGAGGCGGCGTCACTGGAGGGAGCGGGCTTTTTCCGCACCTTCTGGTCTATCAATCTGCCCCTGGCAAAAAACGGTCTCTCCACGGCGGGGGTGCTCATGTTCCTCAACAACTGGAATGAGTATTTCTATGCTTCGCTGATTACATCATCCGACAAAAACCGCACCCTTCCTATCGCGCTGCAGTTCTTCAACGAATCCTTCTCCTACGACTACACCAAGCTGTTTGCCGCGCTGGTTGTCGTGGTGCTGCCCGGCATTATCATCTATGCCATCGCCCAGGAGCAGGTGCAGTCCGGCCTTGCAGCAGGCGGTGTAAAAGGCTAAAATCAACAGAATGGAGCAGCTTATGAAACAGATACGCATCGGCACTTGTGTGCCCGATCAAAGCGCCCTTACCTGGGCTCCCGGCCTGGTGAAAGCGGGTTTTGAGTGTATAGCCCTGAACTTTCACATGGAGTGTGAGTACAGCGATTTGGCGGACTATGCTTCCCGCGTGAGGGAGGCGACGGGTGGTGTCCCGATTTCCTCCATCGGGTTTTACTGCAACCCGCTGCAGAGCGAAGAGCAGTTGCGCACCCTGGAACTCTTTATCGACAGCGCCCACCACTTCGGAACAAAGCTTGTGACCACATTTGCAGGCGCACTGGAGGGTGATTCGGTGGAGGCAGCCATCCCCCGGTTCAAGGAGGTTTTCACCGAGCTTGCGAAACGGGCGGAGGCGAAGGGCGTGACCATCGCCTTTGAAAATTGCCCCATGGACGGCACATGGAACCGCACAACCTGCAACATCGCCTTTCACCCCAAGGCGTGGGAAATGATGTTTCACGAAGTCCCCAGCGCACACATAGGCCTGGAGTGGGAGCCCGCCCACCAAATGATACAGCTCATAGAGCCGTTGCCGCAGCTTCGGGATTGGTTGCCCAAGATTGTCCACATACACGGCAAGGACGCTGTCATCGACCGCGACGCGGTAAACCGGTGGGGCGTTTTGGGAGCCTGCGAGTTCGCGACACCCCGCACACCCGGCTTTGGCGACACCGACTGGCGCAATGTGTTCTCCCTCCTCTACAGTGGCGGCTATGATGGGGATGTCTGCGTGGAGGGCTATCACGACCCCATTTTCAAAGACGACTGGGAGATGACGGGCCAACTGCATGCACTGCGCTATCTAAATTGGTGCAGGGGCGGGGAGATTCGGCAGAATCCCTGGGATGACCGTAACGAGGGTAGTAACTGATAGATATCCAGATCAAAAGCCTGTGGATTCCAATGGAATCCACAGGCTTTTTCTGATGAATTTTTGCTGCAATCACTACGTTGGACTTTGCTAAATCCCAAATTCCTTCTTGCACTGCGCAAAAGCTGCCAGCGCCAAATCCAAATCGGCCAGACTGTGCGCGGCAGAAACCTGCGCGCGAATCCTCGCCTTACCCTTGGGCACAACGGGAAATGAAAATCCAACTACATAAACGCCAAGCTCCAGCAGCCGGGCCGCAACCCTGGACGCCAATTGCGCATCGTACAGCATGATCGCCACAATGGGGTGCTCGCTCTCTATCACATCCATCCCCAATTTGGCAATCCCGCTCCTGAAACACTCTGTATTCTCCTTCAATTTTACCCTTTGCTCCGGGGACTCCTCAAGCAATTCCAAAACTCTGCAGCTCGCCGCAACGATAGATGGGGCAAGGGAGTTTGAAAACAGATACGGCCTGCTGCGCTGGCGCAGTAGATCAACGACCTCCCTGCTCGCGCTGGTATACCCGCCCGAGGCGCCGCCCATCGCCTTTCCCAGCGTGCCGGTTATGATGTCCACCCTGCCCATCGCACCAGTGTACTCATGTGTACCGCGCCCATGCTCCCCCATGAATCCGACGGCATGGCTGTCGTCAACCATCACCAATGCGCCGTATTTATCCGCCAAATCGCAGATCTCCGGCAGCTTCGCAATGAGCCCATCCATGGAAAACACGCCGTCGGTGGCAATGAGCCGAATGCGCGCACCGGCCGCCTCTTTCAGGCAGCGCTCCAGGTCCGCCATATCGCTGTTGCGGTAGCGGAACCGCTTGGCTTTGCTGAGCCGGATTCCATCAATGATCGAGGCGTGGTTCAACTCGTCGGAAATTACTGCATCCTCTTCGCCCAGCAGCGTCTCGAACAGCCCGCCATTGGCGTCAAAGCAGGAGGAATAGAGAATAGTGTCCTCCATGCCGAGGAATGCGGACAAGCGGCTTTCCAGCTGTTTGTGCAGCACTGTCGTCCCGCAGATAAACCGCACCGAGGAGAGCCCGTAGCCCCACTCGTCATAGCTGGTTTTGGCGGCGGCTATAATTTCCGGGTGGTTGCACAGTCCAAGGTAATTGTTGGCGCACAGATTGACGACGCCCTCGGTGACGGTAGTGTCCACCTTGCCGCCCTGAGGGCTTTGCAGCAGCCGCTCCTCTTTGTAAGTCCCCGCCGCGCGCATGGCCTCCACTTCCGCTTGGTAATGAGAATATATCTCCCGCTTGTTCATCTTAATGACCATTCCTTTCATCGGAATTGTACTGTCATCGCTTCATTTCGCTGTGCTTTCGCTTAAAGCTCGGCCCAGTTCAAGATCACCTTGCCCGCGCGGCCGCTTTTCATCGCTTCAAAGCCCTCTTCATAATCCCTGTAGTCCAGCCTGTGAGTGATCACACCGCTAATGTCGAGGCCTGTTTGCAGCATGCTCATCATTTTATACCATGTCTCGAACATCTCCCGGCCATAGATGCCCTGTATGGTGAGGCCGCTGAACACAACCTTGTCCCAGTTGATCACGGTTTTGCCGGAGTGAATGCCCAGCAGGGCGACCTTACCGCCGGAATTCATGTTGTCGATCATTGAGTTGAACGCCATCTCGCTGCCGCTCATCTCCAGGCCGATGTCGAAGCCTTCCTTCATGCCAAGCTCCCGCATGGCGTCCTCCACCGTTTCCTTCGCCACATTCAGGGGGTAGACATCCGATATTTCCTTTGCCAAATCCAGCCGGTAGTCGTTTACATCGGTGATGACGACATGCTTCGCACCGCAGTGCCTGCAAATTGCAGCGGCCATTACGCCTATTGGCCCCGCCCCCGTGATCAGCACATCTTCCCCCACCAAATTGTATTTCAGCGCGGTGTGCACGGCATTCCCAAGGGGATCAAAGCAGGCTGCGATCTCCAGATCGATTCCGTCCGCTACCTTCACCACATTTTCATAGGGAATCACGATGTACTCCGCAAAAGCGCCGTTGCGGTTGACGCCGACTCCCACCGTATTCTTGCACAGGTGTCGTCGCCCGGCCATGCAGTTGCGACAGGTCTGGCAGACAATGTGGCCCTCACCCGACACAATGTCCCCCACCTTGTATCCCCGGGCGTGCTCGTCCATCTCGACGATTTCGCCCACAAATTCATGTCCGATCACCATGGGGGTGTGGATGGTGCGCTGGCTCCATTCATCCCAGTTGTAGATGTGCAGGTCTGTTCCGCATATCGCCGTTTTCAGCACGCGGATTTTGACCTCCCCCACCCCGAGCTGGGGAACAGGAACCCTCTTTAGCGCGAGACCTTCTCCGGGCGCTTCCTTCACCAAGGCATTCATCATATTTTCCATTATCATATTCATTCCTTTCCACTGACCGAGATAAAAGGCAATGCAAATATTTCAACACATTTTATGTTTTTTCACCACCCCTCACTCACTGGGGAATCTGTCTATAAAACTCAATTTCTTCTCTGCCTATTTGTAACTATTGCAAACAACTGTCCTTGCATAGTGGACAGTTTCAGGGTATCCGTTCTTGATCATTGTACACCTGCTCCAGTATTATTGCAAATATATACTTGACATTTATGCAATAATGTAGTTACATTAGGTTAGCTTCATTTACACTTTAGCAACAATATCGCCATCAATTAGCCAAAAATACAGCGCTAAACTCCCATTTAACGTATCCTTGTGCACAAAAAATACGCCCTTTTTCCGCGAGCGGATAAAAAGCGTACAGGAGTTTTCATCTTAATCTTTGTTTTTTATTGTTATTTGTGCACCGAAAAGGTGAAAGCATGCCGGTTCCTGCACTAAATGGGAGTACATCGAAATTACAGCCGCCCAAAATCTGCCAATGGGAGGAGTCATTATGGCTCAAAAAGCAAACACAGCGAATACTTCCCGTCTCAACAGACTGGGGCGCAAAATCTATGCTGACCGCTATCTGTATCTCATGATGATACCGGGCATCATCATCGTGTTTATTTTCTCCTACATGCCCATGTACGGCCTTCAAATTGCATTCCGCGACTACAAAATCAAAGACGGCTTCTTCGGCAGCGCCTGGGTGGGGCTCAAGCATTTCGAGCGCCTTTTTACCCATCCTGACGGCAAGCAAGCCATCATCAACACCCTCATCATCAGCTTTAACTCCCTCATCTGGGCCTTCCCCGCCCCTATCATTCTCTCCCTGCTGCTCAACGAGTTGAAATTCCCCCGCTACAAAAAGACGGTTCAGTCCATCCTGTACCTCCCCCACTTCATGTCCTGGGTTGTCATAAACGGCCTGCTGTTCGGCTTTTTCTCCGTCACCAGCGGCATGGTCAACAAGCTGATTGTGGCCGGAGGCGGCCAGGCGATCAACTTCCTTTCCAACCCCAACACCTTCCGCACCCTGCTCTATCTGACCAATATCTGGAAGGGGGCTGGCTGGGGAACCATCATCTACATGGCCGCGATCACGGGTGTCGACCCCACCCTCTATGAAGCCGCCGAAATTGACGGTGCGGGGCGTCTGCGAAGGATGTGGAACATCACCCTGCCCTCCATCAAATTCACTATAGTCACACTGCTCATCCTCAATGTCGGCAGCGTCATGAGCTCCAACTTCGACCAAATCTACAATCTGATCTCCGCGCCGGTCTACCCTGTGGCGCAGACCATCGACGTATTGGTCTACGAGCAGGGCGTCACGAAGATGAGCTATTCCTTTACCACGGCGATAGGCCTTTTCCAACAGGTGATCAACTTCATCCTATTGCTGTCCACCAACTGGGTGGTCAAGCGAATGGGCGAGGACAGCTTCCTGTAACAGCGCTAAACAACCGATGGAAAAGGAAACGGAGGCATCGCAATGCAAAGTGCTAAATCCACAAAAAAGCGCAACCGGATACAGCAGAGTCTTGGTTCCCGCGTTTTTGATGTGTGCAACGTCATTTTCTTTATAATACTCGCAGTCGTCATGATCATTCCCTTCTGGAATGTGCTCATGATTTCCCTCACCAATCAGGGGGAATACTACAGCAGGCCATTGGTTCTGCTCCCCTACGGTTTCAACCTGACCTCCTATGAGTTCCTGTTCAGCGCGGGAACCATTCCCAGGGCATTTCTGGTGACCATCACAGTTACCCTCAGCGGAACGATTCTCAGCACCCTCTTTACCTCCATGCTGGCCTATCCCCTCTCCAAAAAGAGACTGGCAGGCAGAAAAGGCTTCACCATTTACCTGTTGATTACCATGTTTTTCTCCGGCGGCCTGATTCCCACTTACCTGCTCATCACCCAGACGCTGCACCTGAAAAACAACCTGCTGGCGCTCATCCTTCCGGCCAGCGTCAATGTCTGGAACTTTGTTATCATGCGCACCTTTTTCTCGCAGATTCCCGACTCCATGGAGGAGTCCGCTAAGATTGACGGCGCCAACGACTTCGTCATCCTCTTCCGCATCATCTATCCCCTCTCCATCCCCATGCTGGCCACCCTCGCGCTGTTCGTGGGCGTCAACCTGTGGAACGCGTGGTTCAGCGCCAAGCTCTACATCGGTGACGCCAACCTCTATCCTCTCCAGCTGGTGCTGCGAAACATGGTAAAGGATGCAAACAAACCGGCGGAGCTTATGATCGCCTACGGGCAGATGCGCGACGCTGCCGGAAATCCAATCCCCTTCTTTGAGGACGGCCTCAAGATGGCCATGGTCATCATCACCGTGGTGCCCATGCTGCTGATCTATCCGTTCATGCAGAAGTATTTTGAAAAGGGTGTTATGATCGGATCGGTCAAGGGCTGATTCCATCTTCGCACATATGCTATGCCAGAATTGCCAATATTTGTAGGAGGAGTAACAATGAAGAGATTTTTGTATTTAGCGATGGCGCTGGTCATGATTTTGGGCGTCATGGCGGGCTGTACCGGCGGCGGAACAAGCTCCACAGCCGACCCCAGCAGCACAGCTTCTTCCACTGCGGACAGCAGCAGTGCCGCAGAATCCACCGCTTCCACCGATGAAGGTGGCGAGGCTCCCGCTTCCGACCGCGAAATCCTCACCATCACCATCAATGCAGCCGACGAGGGTGTGAGCTTCGACCCCGCCAACGACGCTGTCGCAGCTGAAATTTACGAGCGCTTCGGCATCCAATTCGTTCCCCAGAACATCCAGCTCACCGACGGCAACGAGTACACCCTGCTCGCCGCCAGCGGAGACCTTCCGGATGTCATGTACGCGGAGCCCCTCTATTACCTCGACCAGTTCAACAGCTTTGTCGACCAGGGCTACATCCGCGAAATCCCCCAGGAAATGATCGACAAATTCCCCAATGTCAAAAACATCATCGAGACCTCCGACTCCTGTACCGTCGACAAGGAAATCCACGGCGGCCACTACATGCTCCCCAAACCGGACAGTATGGACCGCTCCCTCTACATCGCAGAGCGCCGCGGCATCTTCTACCGCAAAGACTGGGCGGAGAAGTTTGGCATCACCGAAGCTCCCACCAACACCGAGGAGCTCTACACCATGCTCAAGCACTTCACTGAGGATGACCCCGACGGCAACGGCGCGAAGGACACATGGGGCCTTTCCGCCGCGAAAGCGGGTAAGCTGCGCATCTGGTTCATCGCCTGGGGCGTTGACAACCAGAACTGGGTCAAGGCCGAGGATGGCACCTGGACACACGGCCAGCTGACCCCCAACAACATCGAGCCCCTGGAATTCTTCCGCCAGATGTACAAGGAAGGCATTCTCGACCCCGAGTTTGCACAGGTCGACTACAAGCAGACCCAGCAGAAGCTGGCAGGCGGCACGGTCGGCGCCATCACCCGAAATGCCGACACCGACTGGATCAACGGCGTTATCGTCGAGCAGTTCGGCGCGGCCAACCCCGACAAAGACCCCTTTGAGACCATCGGCCTGATACCGATTCTCTCCAAGGACGCCGCTTCCGAGCCCCTCATGCACAAGTACCTTCTGGACATGACCGCCACCGAGTTCAGTGCAGACTGCACCGATGAGCAGCTGGAGCGCTACCTTGAATTCCACGACTGGGCCATGACCGACGAAGGCGTCGGCTTCAAACTGGGCATCGAGGGCCAGGACTGGGAAAAATCCGCCGACGGCCACTATGTGATCATCCCCACCGCCGACGGCTCCAACCCCGTTCCCGCCAACCTATACCCCTCCGTCGGGCTTCTGAACATGCCCAGCTGGGGCTTTGAGCTGCACAGCAACTACAACTGGCCCATCGAAAAATACGGCCAGTACGCCGACGAAGTTCGCGATCTCAGCGCCTGGGCCCGCGAGCAGCGCAACCCCTACGCTTACCCCAACAACATGAACATCAAGATGATTTCCAGCCCCTCCAAGCTGGAAGCAGATGCTTTCAACTTCTCTAACGCAGTGGCCGAGATCATCATGGGCGACGCCCCCGTGGAGGATATGTTCAACGACATGGTTCAGAAAGCCATGGATACAGGCTTCCGCGAGGCGATCGAAGACGTCAACGCCTACGCCCAGGAGCACGGCATCGAATAATCGCATCTATTTATAAGGCAGAGGCCGCGCGGCGGGCACAGTGGTAAAACGCGGTGCCCGCCGCTTTTGCGCAGAAGAGAAGAACAGAAGAAATGAAAGGATCGGATCATCATGGAAAAGACTGTTTCTGTCAATCATGCAGGCGTGGAACTCCGGCTGAACACCGAAACCCTTGCCCTCTCTGTCTCTGTAGGTGGAACCACCTGGAACAGCGACCTACAGTTCGCGCCCCGTGTGAAAACCGGCGGAGGCGATGTGCCGTTTTCCGCGACAGAGGAGTGTGAGCACCTGCTGTGGCAGACCGGTGTGGGCAGGGGCATCCACAGCATATACCGCCGCATTCCCGGGCTGGGCGGCCTGGAATTTGAAACCATTATCTGGGTGGAGAGTGCCACCGGAAATGTCCTGTTCAGCTGGATTCCCACCCGGGAAGCGGTCAATGTGAAGATTGAAAAGGTGCACTACCCCGCCCCTTTTGTGCTGGATGGGGGGGACGATTACACAGTGCTGCCCTTTCTCCAGGGGGTTCTGCTGCCCAACAGCTGGGAGACTCCGTTTCCTGACATGCCCTTCGGCGGGCAGATGTGCAGCGAATCCGCCTACATGCCCTGGTGGGGGCAGGTTCGTCCCGGCACCGGGGGCTATATCGCCATTGTAGACCAGCCGTGGGACGCAAGCTATGCGGTGAGCCATCCCGCTCCCGGCCCCACCTCTGTGGGCATAGGCTGGCTTCCCTCCCTAGGCAGGATGGATTATCAGCGAACCATGCGCTTCGTTTTCCGGGATAAATGCGACTACAACGACCTGTGCAAAATATACCGGGGATATGCAGAGGAGCACGGTCTGCTTGTCACACTGGAGGAAAAAGCCGCGAAGCTATCCCATGTCAATCGCCTCATCGGCTCCGCTGTGGTGCACTTGGGCACCAAAACCAGCGTCAAGCCGGGTGGGCGCTACTACAATGCCGAGGAGCCGGAGAAGAACGAAAGGCTTATCCCCTTCTCCGTGCGCACAGCGCAGATGAAAAAGCTTGCGGCAGACGGCGTCAAGAAGGCATATCTCCACCTGGACGGCTGGGGGCAGCCGGGCTACGACAACCAGCACCCCGACTACCTTCCCGCCGGTGAGGAAGCCGGCGGCTGGGAGGGCCTGAAAGAGCTCGCGGACACCTGCCGCAGCAACGGCTTCCTCTTCGGGCTCCACGACCAATACCGCGATTACTACCTGGATGCCTCTTCCTACGACCCCAACATGGCTGTGCACCTGGCAGACGGCACTCTTTACGAGCACACTATCTGGGCTGGAGGAACGCAGAACTACCTCTGCCCCTCCCAGCAACCTCTCTATGTCAAGCGCAACTTTGAGGAGGTGTTGTCTCATGGCATCCACCTGGACGCCACCTATCTGGACGTCTTTACCTGCAACGAGCCGGATGAGTGCTCCCATCCCTGGCACAGGGTCACACGCAAGGAGTGCCTGGAGTACAGGGCCCGGTGCTTTGATTATCTGCTTTCCAGGGGAATCCTCTCCTCCTCTGAGGAGGTTGTCGACTGGGCCATCCCCTCCCAGGTGTTCTGCCATTGGGCACCCTACGCAAAGCCGGAGGCGGGCATTCCGGTGCCGCTGCTGAACCTGGTCTATCATGACTGTGTGATCATCCCCTGGATGCTGGGCAAGGGGGAATGGGGCACGCCGGAGGGCCAGCTCGGCTACCTGCACGCCATGCTTAACGGCGGCATCGGCTATATTGATCCAGAACTGGCGGAGGACTCCTATCGGGATAACCTAGAAAAAGCAGCTGAGGTCGGTGCACTCAGCGAAAAGGTGGGTAAACAGGAGCTGCTGCGCCACGAGTTTTTGTCGAAGGATTACAGTGTTCAGCGAACCACCTTTGCGGATGGCACTACCGTTACAGTCGATTTTTCAAAGGAAACCTGCGAGGTGTCGCACAGAGCGTAGCAAAACTTTTACGCGTCTATCACAGAATCCCACAAACACAAAATGTGTTTGTGGGTTTCTATGAAGATGTCAATAACAGTTGACAGGAAAGATTCGCGTAAAAAAGTGTGTGGTCAGGCGGCAGCAAGTTGTGCATCGTAGTAACGCTGACGCTTGAGCGCGGGCGGTAGGCCACCAATGGCGTGGCAGATTCTGCGGTTGTTCCAGTAGCCGAGGAAATACCGGAATACCAGGGTTTTCACCTGCTCCATGGGCATTCGGGCCGTATTGTGTCGGCCATAAATGGCCTCGGTCTTAAAGCGGGCCCACATG
>JBKEBS010000144.1:0-11262 GCA_047973265.1 Oscillospiraceae bacterium | reverse complement strand
GAGAAGAATTATACTTCTAAAGCAGTATGAGTAAATATGGATTGTTTGCAAAATGTTTGCAACACACGATAGAAAGAGCCGAAAATCCTTTAATTAAAAGGATTTTCGGCTCTAAAACTCTACTCCCACTCTATCGTCGCCGGAGGCTTACTCGTAATATCATACACAATCCGGTTGACACCCCTGACCTCGTTCACGATTCTGCCCGACGACGCTTCCAGCACATCGTAGGGAATCCTCGCCCAATCAGCGGTCATGAAGTCGGTGGTGGTCACGCCCCGCAGGGCAATCGTGTAGTCGTAGGTGCGCTCATCCCCCATGACGCCCACAGAGCGCATGTCGGTGAGCACGGCGAAATACTGGTGAATGTCCCTGTCCAGCCCGGCCTTGGCGATCTCCTCGCGGAAAATCCAGTCCACCTCGCGGAGCAAATCCAGCTTGTCCTTTGTCAATGCGCCGATCACCCGAATGCCCAGGCCCGGGCCGGGGAAGGGCTGGCGCCACACCAGGTAGGAGGGGATGCCAAGCTCTTCGCCCAACTTGCGCACTTCGTCCTTGAACAGCAGGCGGAGGGGCTCAATAATCTCCTTAAAGTCCACAAAATCAGGCAGACCGCCCACATTGTGGTGGCTTTTGATGACGGCGGCATCCCCGGTGCCGGACTCAATCACGTCGGGGTAGATGGTGCCCTGGGCAAGGTAGTCCACCGCGCCGATTTTCTTGGATTCTTCCTCAAATACCCGGATGAACTCCTCGCCGATGATCTTGCGCTTGGTCTCAGGGTCGGTCACGCCGTCCAGGCGTGCCAGGAAGCGCTCCTCCGCATTGACGCGGACAAAATTCATGCCGCTGTTTCTAAAGGCGGCCTCCACCTCGTCCCCCTCGTTTTGCGCATGAGGCCGGTGTCCACAAAGATGCAGGTGAGCTGATTGCCCACCGCCTTTGACAGCAGCGACGCAACCACAGAACTGTCCACGCCGCCGGAGAGCGCCAGCAGCACCTTGCCGCTGCCCACCTTTTCCCGGATATCCCGGATAGTCGTCTCGGCGTAGTCCTTCATGCTCCAGTCGCCCACGGCGCCGCAGACGCTGAAGATGAAGTTTCTCAGCATCGAGATGCCGTTTTCCGTGTGCAGAACCTCGGGGTGAAATTGGAGACCGTACAGCTTCTTCTCAGCGTGCTCCATGGCGGCATGGGGGGTGGATTCGGTGCTGGCTGTTCCCCGGAAGCCGTCGGGCAGCTTGTCGATGTAGTCGACATGGCTCATCCAGGTGACCGCCTTTTCCGGCAGGCCCTGGAACAGGGGGCAGGATATGTTGAAGGCGGTTTCGGTGCGGCCGTACTCTCGGCTGTCGGGGCTGGTCACGTGGCCGCCCAGCAGGTGGGCCATTACCTGGTCGCCGTAGCAGATGCCCAGCACCGGGATGCCCATTTCAAAGAGTGCGGGGTCGATCAGGGGGGAGTTGTCTGCATAGACGCTGTTGGGCCCGCCGGTGAAGATAATGCCGATTGGCGCGCGGTTTTTGATCTCTTCAAGTGGCATGGAGTAGGGGTGCACCTCGCAGTAGACACCCATATCCCGCACTCGCCGGGCGATGAGCTGGTTGTACTGTCCGCCAAAATCCAGAACCAACACGAGCTGATGAGCCATGCAACAATCATCCCTTTCGCTGTTCAATACTACTAAAATGACACAAGGAGAAAGCTCCCTTTCTCCTTGTTTTCGACTTCATTGAATTGTATTATTTTGCCACAAACAGCGCAGAAATGCAAGTGCTATCTGATCCAGCCTGCCGAGGAAGTCCAGCCCTCCGGCAGGTGCTCCTCCAGCCATCCGAGAATGTCGCTGAAAACCTCCCGGCGGTTCAACTCGTTGAGCAGCTCGTGGCGGGCGCCGGGATACTGCTTGTATTCGATGTCCTGCACACCCGCCTCCGCCAGCTTCCGCCAGATTTTGGGCAAGTCCTTTCCCATGTCGCCGATGGGGTCGTTGGTGCCGGACAGCAGCAGGATGGGCAGGTGCTTGTCCACCATCCGATACCACTCCTTGCGGTTCGCGGCAATCTGCAAATCCAGCAGGTCGGAGTAGGCCTGGTTGGTGAATTCAAAGCGGGTGCGCTCATCCCCGCTGTAGCGGGAGACTACGGCGGGATCGCGGCTGATCCAGGCGTCCTCCGCCTCCTCGCTGTTCAAGTTTTTGGCGGAGTAGGCGTTCATGACCTTGTGGGCGATGCCGCTCTGGCCGCCCGGCCCCTTTGCCTTGGAGAGCAGCCCCGTGAGCACCCTGGCATAGGGGGTAAAGGCCTTGCCGCCCCCTGTGCCAAGGCAGAGGAAGCCGGAAAGGGTGGAGGCGGTCTGCAAAATGGCCAGCCGCCCCACGAAGGAGCCCATGCTGTGCCCCAGCAGAAAGAGGGGGAGGCCGGGATAGCGGTCGCGCAGCCAGCGGGTGACCCGGACACAGTCCAGCACCAGGGCCTTTGCGCCGTCCTTCTCCCCAAAGAAGCCCTCCTCGCCGGGGACAGCGGTGTCGCCGTGGCCGAGGTGGTCGTGGCCCGCCACAACAAAGCCGTGGTTGACCAGATAGACGGCGAATTCGTTGTAGCGCTCCACATACTCCCGCATGCCGTGGACGATCTGCACCACGCCCTTGATCTCGGCGGGTTCCTCCCAAATGGTGACGGACAGCTGGTGAATGCCGTCGCTGCCGGGGATGCGCTCCTTTGTGAGCTGTGACATGCCTGTTCCCTCCTTTATCTGAGTTCCAGGAAGATATCTGTCAACTCTCCCTGAGAGTGATTCTCCACATATTGTACCACGGAATCCGCTATCTTGTCAGCCTGTGCGCGGTGAAATACCAGAAAAGCAATTGTTACCTCCGATAAGTTGTGGTTATCCTGATATTCCGACTCGGCTGCGGAAACATGAAACTGCCGGATGATGGTATCAATCAGGCCTTTGATCTCCTGCCGCTTATCCTTCAGCGACCGGCACCAATCTAGGCGAAGTGTCAGGGTGAGAATAGCAACCTGCATATCAGCTGCCTCCTTTCAGGGCCTTGCGGCGGAAAGTGAAACCATACCATTTTCGCTGGAGAACCACGGCCAGCGCGGCGGCCCCCAGGCACAGGACAGCGGCGAATGTGCTTCCTTCCAGCGGCGAGAGGCTGGCGTAGACGGCGGCGTCCCCGTACCCCGACGTGGGCAGCAGCCGGGATAGAGAGTGAAGCCACCGGCTGATTTCAGCGGGGTCGAACAGCACGCCCCCCAACACAAGGCAGCAAATGGTGAGGAAGACTGTCCCCGCAAGCAATGCGTCCCCGCCGCGCAGCAGAACGCCTAGCAGCAGAGTGAGAGCAGCCAGCAGAGCGCAGTAGAGAAACAGTGCAGCGAGCTCCAGGCCGATAGTTCCCAGTGCGGCGGGGAAGAAAATCTGCAGCAGGAGAAGCCCCCCGCAGCCCATCGCAAAGGAGGAAACGAGCTGTGCGGCGAAAGCCCCCAGCCAGAAGCACAGCTCCCGGGAGAGGGTCAGCCCTGGCCGCAGGCGGGATTTTTCCTCCAGCAGTGTCCCAAGCCGGGCGGAGGCGAACAGCAGCAGGAGCAGCGCAATCAATCCATGGGTGACCCGCACCGGCGTGGTGGAGACAGCAGACGAATCGCTGCCCGAGCCGCCGCCCCATTCCGCCGCGACCTCCACGAAGTTGTGGCCGCTGTCGTAGTTCAAAAAGGAGAGCTCAATCTCGGCCAGCATCTCGTCGTAGGGGAGCCCCAGCCGTTTGGAGAGATCGTCTGCGGCAATCTGGGGGGAGAACTGCTCCAGCACTGCGGCGTAAAGCCACTGGTCTGTCAGGATGTCCAGCACGGTGGCGGGGGAGGTGAGCTTGGGGACGGAGAAGGAGATTTCGCCGTCCAAAAGCCTCTCCCGCAGGCCGGAGTCCAGCAGGTAGGCGCACTCCAGCCGCCCGGACGCCACCTGATCCCGCAGCTGGCTGTCGTCGGGGTCGTGGAGGGGAATAAATTCCACCAGTTCGTTCTCCGGTAAAGCGTTGAAAATGGCCTTCGCCTGCGGATCATCCTCTTGGAACACGATGCCCACCCGGGCCCGGATGAGGCCGCTGTCCCCGCTCAGCAGCAGCGTGGAGACGCCGAGACAGGCCAGCAGCACACTGAGCAGAACCCAGAAGCCACCGCCGCGGAGGATGCGCTTCAGCTCCAGGCGCAGCGTGGTGAAAAATAACTTCAAAGCGATCTCCTCCCCCTCATATTTCGGCGGATGCCGAGTGCGGCAATGCCCCAGAAGGCCAGCGCGAACAGGCCGAGCACTCCCATCGGCAGAGGGAGCAGCTCACCCATTGCAGCGCCCTCCAGCAGCTCCACCGCCCAATAGGACGGGAAGACCATGGCGGCGTTTTGCAGCCAGCCGGGGAAGAAGGAGAGGGGGAGCGCGCCGCCCGCCAGCAGGTAGGAGAGAGTCCCGTACACACAGAGCAGGGCGGTGGCCCCGGTGGAGGAGCGGCACACAAAGGAGCAGGCCGATCCCAGCGCGCCAAGCCAGAGGCAGACGACTGCCACCCCGGCGATGATGAGGAGGGAGATGCTCTCTCCCATGACACTGCCGCCCACCGCAAGGGCCGCCGTGCACAACACCCCCAGGGGGAGAAGCCACGCCCACCAGGCGAGTGCCCATCCCCCGGCGGTTTTCAGCGGGGGAACGCCCAGCCTGCGCAGACCGGACAGTGTGGGTGCGCCGAAATTTTTCTGGATGGTGGGGGCAAAGAGGGAGCAGCCCAACACCAGCAGCAGCACCAGGGCCGAGGCCGTGTAGTGGACAAAGGGGGAAGCTCTTCCGGTGGCGGAGAGCACGGTCTCCTCCTCCAGCCGGGAGAGGGAGATAGCCAGGGTGATGTAGCGGGTATTGATGCCTCTGAGCACTTGGTCGTACTCCTGGGGCACATGCGCCCGGGTGTAGTCCAGCGCGGCGTAGATGCCCAGCTGGCTGCTGCGAAGCTGGCCCAGGTAGGTGTCGGCAAACAGGCGGATAAGGGAGGATTTGACCGGGGTGAAGCGGTTGAAGGCGATGCGCAGCGGCTCATTTTGGCCGCTTATGATGCTCTGCACAAAGCCTTCGGGGATGTAGAATACGGCGTTCACCTTGCCCTGCTCCAGCAGCCGCAGGGCCTGCTTTTCACCCAGCACCCGCATGTTGATCAGGGTGTCCTCAAAGGCGCCGGAGAGCAGGCTGTAGGCCAGGCGGGACTCTGCGGAGCCATCCTGATTCACCACCGCAATCTCCAGGGCATCTATGGGGGCGTCGCCGTACAAAAGGGAACTGCCCAACAGCCCTGCCGTCAGCGACAGCAGGGCAATCAGGCAGAGAAGAGAGACCATCCGCCGCCAGCGGGAGGCCAGCAGGCGGATGGCAGTGCGAAAAATAGTCAACATAGGGTTCAGTGGTTACTTTGCGGTTTCGGCAAGCAGCCCGGCCAACTGAGCGTCCACGCCGCCGTACTGGGCGGACAGTGCGGAGTAGAGCTCCTCGCCAAGGGCGTCCATGTCCACATCGAAGAAGTCGATCGTGCTGCCCATGTCGGGCTCGATGGTGCCGGAGGCGATGGTCTTGACGCCGTAGCTGAAGCCCATCTCATAGGTGTCGTAGTCGTCGCTGGCGGAGAGGTAGCCGTCGGCAAGGGTGATGCTGTCGCCGGTCTCGGTGAGGATACCGCCCACCTCCAGCTCCATGGAGTCGTAGTCGTCATCGAAGGTGAAGGTGAGGCTCATGTTCTCGGAGGTGGTGTTGGCTTTATCCCAGGCAAATGCCATGGTCATGTAGGACTCATCGCCATAATCGTCCACCAGCTTGAGCTCCCATGTGCCGCCAAGCTTGGAATCCGAGTTGATCTCGTGGGTGAGCTCGGCGATGGATTCGTCGCCGTACTCGTCGATCATGGTGACTTCGAGGGAGAAGATGTCCATCAGGTTTTTCTTCCCTGCGAAGGAGAGGTCGAAGGCCGCGCCGTAGGTGTCGTAGGAGGAGGAACCGGCGTAGTAGGGGGCTTCGTACTCCAGATCTTGCATGGAGATGCCCCGAACCAGGTTGTCGCTGCCCACATAGATGGAGACAACGGCGGCCTCGTCAAAGCTGAACTCCCGCAGCATGTCGGTGATCTCGTAGACGCTGTCCATGAAGTCATCGTAGTCGTAGTAGCCGTCGTACAGGTACTCGCTGATGCCGGCCGCGCCGTAGGTGGCGTCGAAGTAGGCGGTCATGTAATCCTCCAGCGCGTCGGAGAAGGAGGCCATGTAGGTTTCCAGGTCGGAGGCAGCGAAGGTGCAGGTGAATTCGTTGACGGATTCCGTTCCCGCCCCAAAGGACTTGGAAACCTTGCCCTTGTGTACCACCGTCATGTTGCCGCTGAGGGTAGTCCAGGCGGCGTCCATCTGGTCGGAGAAGGCTTTGGTGGCGGTCTCCAGCTCGGCGGTGGACTCCGGATCGGAGGCATCAAACATGGCGGTCAGAATCTCAGTGAGGTCGAAATCCTCGGGCAGGGTAGAGCCGTATGCCGCGTAGTCGGAGTTGTTCCAGTCCTCCACAAAGGTTGCGGGATCGATGGTGATGAAGTCGTGGGCGGTGTAGAGGTCGGGGATGGAGATGGCGATCAGGTCGGGGGAGATGTAAATCTGGTTGTCGGTCACATCCAGGTAGGAGGAGAAGACCGAGGCGGAGATGGCCATCTCGTTGGCCTCCATGTCGCTTTTGAAGCCCATCTCAATGGATGCGCCCTCGAAGTCGCTGTAGTAGTAATCGTCCATCTCGTCGATGGTGAGGGTGAAATTCTGCTCGGTGGGCTTGCCCTGGAACTTGGTGAAATCGGGCAGCTCTGCGCCGTAGGAGGTGCCCTCGCCCAGGGCGGTCATGGTGTCGGACATAGCGTCCCGCACGTACTTGTCGGGGTTCAGCTTGATAGAAATCTGGCCCCAGAAGACGAAGAGGAGCACACCGGCGCCGATGAGCAGCACCGCAATGATGATGAGGATAATGGGAAGCGCGGAGCCTTTCTTTTTCGGCGGCTCGACAGGCAGCGCACCATATGGGGGCTGGTAGCCGCCGTAAGGCTGAGCGGGCTGGCCGGGAATCGGCTGGCCGTACTGCTGCTGGGGAGGCTGTTGCCCGGGAACCGGCTGGCCATACTGCTGGTTGGGGTCATAGGGCTGCGCGGGCGGAACTGCCTGGCCGGGCGCCGGCTGCTGACTGTAGGGCTGTTGTCCCCACTGACCGGTGGCGGGCTGATTGGGATCGGGCTGGCCATAGGGCTGCGCGGGAGGAGCGGCTTGACCGGCAGCGGGCTGCTCCCACTGGTTGGCGGCAGGCTGCTGTCCATAGGGCTGCTGAGGGGTTTGCGGCTGCTGGCCGTACTGCTGTTGGGTCTGCTCGTAGGCCTGGGCCTGGCTCCACTGGTTTGCTGCGGCAACCTGCTCGGGGGAGGGCTGCTGAGGCTCAAAAGATTGAGCCGGAGGAGCCTGCTGGTAGGGTTGAGCGGGTTCAAAGGTCTGAGCAGGCTCAAAAGTCTGAGCGGGGGGAATCGGAGCAGCTTCGGGCGCAGGTGTCTGCTGAGGTGATTCTGGTGCTGCGCCCCACACCGCAGCCTGCTGCGGCTCCGCCTGGGCGGGAGCTACCTGTGTCCACTGGCCAGGCTCGGAGGGGGCCTGCTCAACAACGGGAGTCGGCTCCACGGGCGCGGGTGTTTCGGGGGGGGCCACAGGAGTTTCGGCAGCGTCAGGGGTCTCAGCGGCGGGTTCGGCTGCCACAGGCTCATCATCGTCGAGGAACATCATGTCAAAGTTGGGCGGGGGAGGGATGGGCTCTGCGTCGGGAATCACAGGGTTCCAGAGGTCGGAGGACTCCTGCTCCGGCGCATTGTTTTCGGGGTTTTGGTTTACCTTGTTTTCGTCACTCATTGGGCACGGCTCCTTTTATCAGATTCATGACTATGCTTTTGCTCTGTGCGGGATCTATCGGAAGGGGCATCAGAGTTGTCCGGCCCCCGTACAGCACGATCAGGCCCTGGGCAAGCAGGTCGATTTCGTCCATGTTGTGGGTGGTGTAGAGGATTGCCTTGCCCCTGTCCCGCAGGCGGAGGATGTAGCTGCTGAGCTCCTCTTTGCCCACGAGGTCAAGCCCCGTAAAGGGCTCGTCCAGCAGGATACAGGCGGGGTCGTGGAGAAGTGCGGCGCAGAGGGCGGCGCGCCTGCGCATTCCCCCGGACAGTCTTTTTACCCGTTTGGAGAGATAATCCCCCACCCCGAACAGCTCCAGGCTGTCCCTCACGGCGGCGTCCTTTTTGGAGAGGCCCGCGGCGGAGGCCCAGAAAGCGATGTTGTCCTCCACCGAAAGGTCGTCGAAGAGGGTGTCCTGCTGGGGGACAAAGCCGATTGCTCTGCCCTGTTCCAGGGCGGGCGAGCCATTCCACAGAACGCTTCCGGCGTCCGGGGGAAGAGCCCCTGCGATGATGGAGAGAAGGGTGGATTTTCCGCTGCCGTTGACACCGACAATACAGGCGCTGCGGCCCGGCGGAAGGGTCAGGGAGGCATCCAGCAAAACAGGCTGCCCCCGGTAGGACTTGGCGATGTGGATAACTTCAAGCATGGAACAGGCCGGAAATTCCGGCGCTCCTTTCCGCGAATGCGTTATGATCGGTGATAAAATTTTCAACATATCTTCGAGTGAATGGAAACTTGTGAGCAAGTTTTCTGCCCATGAGTAAAAAAGAGATGTTAGAAAATTATCTCCGATCGTATATATATGGGAAACTGCCGCAGAGGACAATTCCTTACAGATTTGTCAAAAATGTTTGCCCCATGTACCATTCTACTATATCCGATGGATGCGCAGGTTGTCCAGATAATCGAGGTTACAGATTCCTTACATATTCCAGCAGGGGAGAAAGGCTGTCCCGGTCAGTGAAGTCCACCTTTTTGTCGTAGGCTTCCAGCAGGTCGGTGTCGTCGGCGGACAGATCCTCCGGCCTTTTGCTTTGCAGCGCCTTCCGCATCGCGCCCATCATGGTCTTGTGCAGGAAGGACAGCTTTTTGTAATCCATGCCGCCCCGCAGGTGGAAAAAGGCGATGCTCTCCCGCAGTTCCGGCTGAAAGTTCTGCTCGATGACAGGGTTGAAGGTTTCGCTGTTACCTGCCGAGGAGATGCCCACAGTGAAGACAACCAGGTGCTTTTCCAGAAGGATGCCGCTGTTCTTGGTGATCAGCTTGGAGCCCGCGATGCCGCCCCCATAAAGGCCGCCACCATGTATCAGGGTGGAGCAGGAGGCGAGATCGTCGGCGGAGACCTTCTTGTATGGGATGGGCTCGATTTCCAGTGCGTCGCCAATCCAGCGGGCGTAGGTTTCGGTAGCGCCGTATTTGGAAGCGTAGGTGAGCAGTATCTTGCCAGCAGCCATGTGAATTGAGCTCCTTATACAAACAATACCCCGGAGAAAGGAGAAAAGTTGCATGGAATAGAAAATTTCTCTTGGGGAAAAATCAGGGGACTAAAGACTGTTCCATTATCACACAGAAGCGTGCTTTCGTCAAATAAAAAGGACATTCGACAACCAAGTGTCGAATGTCCTTTTGTATGGTTCGAAAAACTATCTCTTGGAGAACTGGGGGGCGCGGCGGGCGGCCTTGAGACCGTACTTTTTGCGCTCCTTCATTCTGGGGTCACGGGTGAGGAACCCGGCCTTCTTGAGTGCGGGGCGCAGCTCCTGGTCGTAGACCAGCAGGGCGCGGGAAATGCCGTGGCGGATGGCGCCCGCTTGGCCGGTGACGCCGCCGCCGCCCACGCGGCAGATAACGTCAAAGCGGCCGGAGGTCTGGGTAAGCTCCAGGGGCTGGTTGACGATGAGCTTGAGGGTGTCCAGACCGAAGTAATCGTCAATGTCCCGGTCGTTGATGGTGACATTTCCGGTGCCGGGATAGAGGCGCACGCGGGCGACGCTCTTCTTGCGGCGGCCGGTGCCGTAGAAATATGTTTTAGTATCGTACATCGTTTATTATCCCCCTTCCCTTACAGTGCCCAGACTTCGGGCTTTTGGGCCTGCTGGCCGTGATCTGCACCGCGGTAGATTCTGCAGCGGGTCAATGCCTTGCGGCCCAGGCTGGTGTCCGGCAGCATGCCATTCACCGCCAGCATCATGGCCTTTTCGGGCTTCTGCTTCATCAGGGCGTCGTAGCGGACGGCCTTGAGGCCGCCGACCCAGCCGGTGTGGCGGTAGTGGTACTTCTGCTCCAGCTTGCGGCCGGTGAGCACTGCCTGCTCGGCATTGATGATGATGACATGGTCTCCGCCATCAAAGTGGGGGGCAAAGTCAGTCTTGTGCTTGCCGCGAAGAATATGCGCGGCGACGACTGCGGTGCGGCCCAGGGGCTTGCCCGCGGCGTCCAAGATATACCATTTACGGCTGATCTCGCCGACTTTTGGCATGGTTGTGGACATTCTTATCTTCCTTTCCTTTTCCTCCGGCTGCATATGCAGCACTTGATCTTTTCTGAGGTCAACGCTATCCAGTATATCCAGCCCTGTGGAGAAAGTCAAGAAGAAATTCAATATAGAATCAGACTGCTCCGGTTTTCGCTGATTTGCTCCGAATATCTCTGCAATTCTCAAAAGGCAAATCACATTTTGGGTGTTCCTGCCAGTCTGTCAGAAATTTGACAAGGGTATGCCGCTGGGCTAAAATGTTAAGTATAAAATATATTCCGCCATATCGACGGCAAAGGTGTGATGAGAGTGGCCAACTATCCGGGCGTATCCATATCGGTGATACGGCGTCTTCCGCGGTATTACCGCTTTTTGGAGGAGCTGGACAAAAATGGGGTGGAGCGCATCTCCTCAAAGGAGTTTGCCCAGCTCATCGGGGTGACAGCCTCCCAGATCCGACAGGATCTCAACTGCTTCGGGGGCTTTGGCCAGCAGGGCTACGGCTACAACGTGCGGAATCTCTACGAAAAGATAGGCTCCATCCTCGCATTGGAAAAAAAGCGTCCCACCATCCTCATCGGCGCGGGCAACCTGGGTCTCGCCCTGGCCACCCACATGCGCTTTGAGGACAGGGGATTCCGGCTGCTGGGGGTCTTCGACAACAACCCGGCGAAGATCGGAATGCCGGTGGCCGACGGCCAGGTGCTGGACGCCGCGGGGCTGGAGGCCTTTTGCGGGGAGCACAAGCCGGAGATCGCGATTCTGTCCATCCCCAAGCAGGCGGCGGTGGAG
>JBKEBS010000143.1:0-3073 GCA_047973265.1 Oscillospiraceae bacterium | reverse complement strand
TGAGGAGAATCTCTCCGGCAAGCTGCTCTTTTGCTCCCGTCCCGCCGAGGAGCTGGTTCCCCTGGCGATAAGGACAGGCGCCACCGGCATCGTCACCGACTTTTTCCCCCTCTATCCCGGCGTACGGGACAGCCGGGAGCAGATGCGGGGCCACAGCCGCTGGGAAAACGCCTTTCGGCTGCCCCGCAATGACACCGGGCTATTCGCTTTCAGCCTGTCGCCGGAAAGTGGTGACAGGCTCAGGGAGCTGCTGCGAAAGGGGCCCGCAAGGCTCCACGCCGAGGTGGACACCCGCTTTCACGACGGCGAGGCCTTTGTGGTGTCGGGGGCCATTCCCGGCGAATCCGCCGAGGAGGTGCTGGCCTATGGCCACCTCTACGAGCCCGGCGCGCTGGACAACGCCTCCGGCTGCGCTGCCCTTCTGGAGCTGGCCCGCTGCCTGACCCGCTGCATCCGGGAGGGGCTTCTCCCCAAACCCCTGCGCACCCTGCGCTTCGTGCTGGGGTGGGAATGCGTGGGCTCCACCGCCTGGCTGCTGTCCCATCCGGAGCAGAGAAAAAACGCAGTGTGCGGCCTGGTGGCGGACATGGTGGGCACCGAGGAAATCGACAACACCCACATGTGCCTCTGGCACAATCCCCTCTCCAACTACTCCTTCCCCGACGCGCTCATCTCTCAGCTGCTGGGGGAGCACCGTGCGTGGCTGGGCGAGGAATATCCGGCGGAGGAAAAGCCTTTTTCCCTTGGCACCGACAACGTCATCGGCGACCCTTGGTGGAGGATTCCCACCATCGCCATGATCACCGAACCCGCCCTCAGCTACCATTCCTCCCTGGATCGGCCAGAGCGCATCGACCCCGCTATCCTTAAGCGCTGCGCGGTGCTGCTGGGCAGCTATCTGTGGCAGGCCGCCAACCTGAGCGGCGAGGAGCTCGCCCGACTGGACGATTCCGCCCGCTGCTCCCTGCTGGAAAAAGGCGTGAATCCGCTGGTGACAGAGGCGCTGTCGGGGGCCAACCCGCCCATCTGCGGAGAGACGAGCCCCATCCCCACCCGAATCATTCCCGGCTGCCTCAACTTCGCCGGACGGGATGACCTTGCGGAGGCGCCCTGGCAGCCCGCCTGGAGCGACCGCCTGCACCTCCCCCTGTTTTGGGCGGACGGTACGCGGAGTCTGGAACAGATCATCCTGCTCTCCTCCGCAGAGGCCGGAGAAGATGCCGCTCAATTAGAACAACGCAGAGACTGGCTGACCCGCTACTTCCATTTTCTGGCGGAGCAGGGCTATTTGACCTACAATCAATAACAAGGCGGTGGCGCAATGTACGATATGGAACGAGAAAAGAATATGCTTCGCTGGGTGGAGGAGGAACCCCGCATGTCCCCGGCGGAGATGGATCGCTACTACAGCGATTACGCCGGCGGCGGGTATCTGGCGGTGCTGGAAAACCGGGCCTACCCCATCCACGATGTCCTGCGCTTTCCTGCGCGCTGGCTGGAATACTCTGATCCCTACACGCTGCGGGCAGAGGGCAATCCCGGGGAATACTACGCTTTCCAGCTCGCCGTCTTTGCCAAAGAGGACATCGGGGCGCTCACCGTCGGCTGGGAGGGCAACCTCCCCCAGCCGGACTGCTTCAATCTGGGAGGCATCGGCTGCGACGGCAAGCCCTTCTCCAAGACCGTCTCCCCCGTTCCCGGCAGGGTGCAGCCCCTCTGGTTCGGCTTTTCGTTGCCGGAAAGCGGATGCAGTTCCGTGGAGGGAACCCTCATCCTCAAGCCGGAAAAAGCGGAGGCGACAACCCTTCACATCCATATCTCGGTCGAGGGGGACGTACTGGCCGACTGCGGCGACAGCGAGCCCTGGCGGCACTCCCGCCTGCGGTGGCTCAACTCCGCCATCGCTCAAGATGATGAGATCACCGCCCCCTTTGCCCCGCTGACGCGGAAGGGCAGCACCATCTCCGGACTGGGCCACAGTGTCATTCTGGGCAAAAACGGGCTGCCGGAGCAACTCACAAGCGCTTTCTCCCTCACTGTGGAGGGGATATCGCTGCGCGCCCGGGAGATACTGGCTGCGCCCATCGGCTTCGGCGCGCCGGAGCAGGAAGCCGCGCTCACAAGGCCCCTCTCCTTCACGGAAGAGAAGCCCGGCATCATACGCTGGGAGTCGGAGTGGAACAGCGGCGACATTGCCGTCAGCTGCGAGGGGAAAATGGAGTACGACGGCTACCAGGAGTACGCTCTGGCGGTGGAGGCGCTGGAGGACACTGAACTGGACGACCTCGCCTTGCGCATCCCCTACCGGGCGGACTGCGCGAAAGACTGGATGGGCATGGGCAAACAGGGCGGCCTACGGGCGGGGGAGCTGGACTGGCAGTGGGACGAATCCCGCAACCAGGACACCCTCTGGATGGGCGATGTCAACGCGGGGCTGATGGTGCGCCTGAAGGACGACAACTACCGTAAGCCCTTCATGCTCATCTACTACCGCTATCACCCCCTGGTTATGCCCGAGGGCTGGGACAACGGCGGCAGGGGCTCCTGCACTGTCCGCCAACGGGGAAGCATCGTGCCCTTCGAGGCACACAGCGGCAAAGTTGTTCTGCGCAAGGGGCAGAGCCTCAGCTTCCGCTTTGACCTCTCCCCCACGCCGGTCAAGCCCATCGACAAGGCCGAGCACTGGCTGGATCACTATTACCACGCAGTTCCGGGGGATTTGGCGCAGGTCTCCGCCAAAGGGGCAAATGTCATCAACATCCATCACGGCAATTCCCTGAACCCCTACATCAACTACCCCTTCTTCGAGACAGAGCGGGTGGCTGAACTGGTGGAGGAGTGCCACAAAAACGCCCTGCGGCTCAAACTGTACTACACCGTCAAGGAAATCACAGTGCGCACTCCCGAATTCTGGGCTTTCAAGAGCCTGGGGGATGAGATTGTGCCCACCACTTGGGAGATCGGCGAGAGCTTTCAGGGCAGCATTCCCTATGCGGACGACTGGCTGCGGGAACAGCTCACCGACGGCTACATGACCGCCTGGCGGCAAAAGGTGGAGAACGGGGAGTATCAG
>JBKEBS010000142.1:0-33025 GCA_047973265.1 Oscillospiraceae bacterium | reverse complement strand
TGACACGAACGCACCGATGAAGGTGGCACTACCTGCATAAAACGAACGCTGTGAATGAGAGGATGGCTGACTGACTTTCCGACGGACGTGGTTAGTCCCTGGAGGCATACGTCAGGCCAATTGCTCTCTCATTCTACAGCTTAGGCGTGAGATAGGAAAAGGACACGGCTGGATGTCGTGTCCATAACCTAAATTTATAGTAATAGGAGGTACCGATGACGACAGGCAATACCCGGCGAACCAGCGCCGCCCCGGGGCGGACAGCCCGGCAGCGCACAGGGGGAGAGCAGAACGGGAAAGGGAAGAAACGGCAGCAAAAGAAGAAGGGCTTTTCCCTCATCACGGTGCGGGAGGGGCAGATGGACTATCTGTTCCTGCTGCTGGTGATCGTTATCCTCGCGGTCGGATTGGTCTCCCTTTTTTCCGCCAGCCACGCCCACGGGTACTACAACTACAAGGGAAGCAGCTTCGAGTTCATCAGCAAGCAGCTGATCTACGCCGGAGCAGGCGTCGCCCTGATGTTCCTCTTTTCCGGCATCAACTACAAGATTTTCACCTCCTTCAAGGGCGGAATGGCCTGGCTTATCATGGCCGTGACGGTGATTTTGCTGATCGTCGTATTCCAGTTTCCGGCTCTGAACAACGCCCACCGCTGGATCATCATCGGCGATATGACGATACAGCCCTCAGAGGTGGCCAAATTTTCCATTGTCGTATTATTTGCCCACCTGTCGGTGAAGAACGCCGACCAGATGAATAACCCCGTCAAAGGGCTGCTGCCGTTTGTGGCGGTTCTTGGCATTGTGGCATTCCTGATTTTTAGGGAGCCCCACCTGTCCGGCACAGTGCTGATTTTGCTGCTGGGCGTTTCCATGATGTGGCTGGGTGGTGTCAAGTGGTACTGGTTCCCGGCGCTGGCCATTGCGGGAGTGGTAATGGTCTTGATTCTGCTGGCTGCGGACAAAATTCCCGCCTATGTATTGCAGCGCATCGAGATATGGGAAAATCCCTGGAGTGACCCAAGGGATATGGGATATCAAAATATCCAATCCCTCTACGCCATTGGAAGCGGCGGATTTTTGGGTGTGGGCATTGGCAACTCCACGCAGAAGGTCACCTACCTGCCCGAGCCCCAGAACGACTTTATCTTCGCCATTGTCTGCGAGGAAATCGGCCTGGTTGGGGCGGTTATGATCATCCTGCTCTTCGCCATGCTGGTGTGGAGGGGCTTTGTCATCGGCCTGCGGTGCAGGGATCGTTTCGGCTCCCTGCTGGCAATGGGACTCACCGCCCAGATCGCGTTCCAGACCATATGGAATATTGCGGTTGTCACCAATGCGGTGCCAAATACCGGCATCTCGCTGCCCTTTTTCTCAGCGGGAGGAACCTCGCTGGTCATGCTGCTGGTGCAGATGGGCATTGTGCTCTCTGTCTCGCGGCACTCCGGTTTGCCAGCCGAGGAGACAGAGATAGAGCTGCGCCCTGCGGACAGCGGCGAATAGTGAAGAAAATATGGGAGGCGAACATGCAGGCGGGGGATAAGATAGAATTCGGCAACTACGAATGGCGAGTGCTCGATATTCAAAACAATATGGCTTTGATCATGACTGAAACTATGGTCGGCCAGCGCGCATACCATAACCGTGCCGGTGATGTGACCTGGGCTGACTGCGAGTTGCGGGAATACCTGAACAGCGAATTCTACAATATGTTCAGCGAAGCGGATCGATCCAGAATTGTGGCGGTTACCAATAAAAACCCCGACAATCCATGGTATGGTTCAGAGGGCGGAACAGACACTCTGGATCATATTTTCCTCTTGGATATTGAGGAAACAGTGTGCAAGTACTTTGGTGACAGCAGCAAGAATCTTGAAAACCGCAGCCCAAAACAGCGATATTGGTTTCAAAGGAAAGATGAAAACAATGGCAAGCGGAGAGCGACATTTGACGGGTACGTATGGTGGTGGTGGCTGCGCTCACCCGGGCGAGACAACAGGAGAGCCGTGTACATCCACGGTGACGGGAACATAGGCATTCAGGGAAACGGCACCTTCCGGTATAGCAGTAACACCATTCACCCGCTGACAAACGATAACTGCGGCGGCGTTCGTCCCGCTTTGTGGCTGAAATTGTAATGCGTTATTAAAGCTCTGCTCATTCTGTGATATAATGAGCAGAGCTTTATTTATGGAAGAGAGGGAAACCTTCATGAAGATACTCTTTGCCTGCGGCGGCACAGCAGGGCACATCAATCCCGCCATTGCCGTCGCAACCATCCTGCGGCGGCGCGACCCGGAAATCCAAATACTCTTTGCCGGGAATCCCGACAAGATGGAGGCGCAGCTGGTGCCCGCCGCGGGCTTTGACTTCACGCCAATTCGGGTGGAGGGCCTACAGCGCAGTTTGAGCTGGACGAATATCAAGCGCAATCTCTCCGCCGCCCGCTGCCTGCTCACCGCCTCGGGAAAGGCAAAGAAAATCCTGCGGGAGTTCGCCCCCGACGTGGTGTTGGGTACCGGCGGCTATGTGAGCGGCCCCGTGCTGCGCGCCGCCGCGAAGATGGGCTATCCCACCCTCACCCACGAATCCAACGCCTACCCCGGCATCACCACCAAGCTGCTCAGCAGAGAGGTGGACAAGGTGCTGCTCGCCATGGAAAAGGCGAAGGACTACCTGCCGGAAGGGAAGAACTACATCGTCACCGGCAACCCTCTGCGCCCCGAGGTGCTGGAGGCCGACCGGGCGGAGGCCCGGAAAAAGCTGGGCATCGGGGAGCGCTTCGCGGTGCTCTCCTTCGGGGGCAGCAACGGCGCGGAAAAGGTGAACGAAGCGCTGGCGGAGCTGATGGCAAAGACCGTACCCACCGGGCGCTTTCACCACATTCACGCCACAGGCCGCTTTGGGGCGGAAGAGTTCCCCCAGAGCCTGCGAAAGCTGGGGGTTGATCCGGCGGGGGAACACCTGGACATCCGGGAGTATATCGCCGACATGGCCGACTGCCTGGCAGCTGCCGACCTCGTGATCTGCCGGTCGGGTGCGATGACCCTTGTAGAGCTGGAAGCCGCAGGGCGGGCCGCCATCCTCATTCCATCCCCCAATGTGGCGGAAAACCACCAGTACCACAACGGAAAGGTGCTGGCGGACGAGGGCGCGGCCCTGCTGATCCAGGAAAAGGATTTGGATGGGGAAAAGCTTTATGCCATGGTAAGGGAGCTGGCGGACGATCCGGACAAGCTCCACACGCTGGAAAGGAATGCCAGGGCGCTGGCCATCACAGATGGAGCGGAGCGAATCGTGGCGGAGATATTGGACAGCACGGCAAAAAGATAACACAAAAAACAGCTGCAAGGTGAGAACCTTGCAGCTGTTTTTTGTAGTCTAGCCCAGCTCCTCGATGTACAGCACCCCCGGCGCGTCGCTCAGGATATTCAGCACATCGTTGCGGCTCATGCCCTTGGCTCCCTTGGCGGTGAGCACGATACTGGTAATCTTTTCCTTGTCGATCTTGTTTTTCTGCATCTGAATGTCATAGATTTCGATCTGTCCCTCCCGGGCATTCTCAATAAAACCGCTGAACAGATTTTTGCCGTCAAATTCCAGATAGATTTCCATCGAGCTACTGGTGCGGCGGATATTTTCGTCCATCCGCTGGAGGAGCGCCATGATCAAAAAGACGGCGATGCCACCGGCGACGGCGCCCTCGTAGAAGCCGATGCCAACAGCCAGACCACAGCAGGCCGCCGTCCACAATCCCGCCGCCGTTGTGATGCCCTTTACCTGGTTTTTGCCGGTGAGGATGATAGTGCCAGCACCCAGAAAGCCAATCCCACTGACAACCTGGGCGCCCATCCGCACCGGGTCGGAGGGGGAGAGGGTCTGAAAGACGTACTGGTTGGTCATCATCACCATGGCCGAGCCCAGGCAGACCAGCATGTAGGTGCGGAAGCCCGCGGGGCGGTTTTTGCGCCCCCGCTCAATGCCCAAAACGCCGCCGATGGCGATGGACAGCAGGATGCGAAGGATGATGGATAGGGCATTGACTTCCCGAAGATTGATCATGTCGTTGCGAATCTCCTTATTTGTTCGCGGGGGACGGGATATGCTCCGCCGCGTATTGGCTGGGCAGCACCTTGACAATGCGCTTGAAGGCTCTGCGGAAGGTGTGGTCGCTGGTGTATCCCACCAGTTCAGCCACATCCTTTACCGGCACCTGCTTGCCCAACAGGCTGCAGGCCTCCTTGATGCGCCTGCGCTCCAGGTACTCGCTGAAGGTGACGCCGAAGTAGCTCTTGAAATTTTTGTAGAGGGTGCTCTCGGGAATACCTGTCTGCTCCGAGATGACGTAGAGGTTGAAGGCGGGATCGGAGAAGCGCTCCTCTACTATATCCTCTACCTTGCCGCGAAGTTTGTCCTCCTGCCTGCCGGATTCTTCCTGGAGCATGCGGCTCAACAGGCGGTTGGCCTCCCTGGCCAGCTCCAGCATCTCCCTGACAGAGGCGGCACGCTCCAAAGCGGGGAGCAGCGCCGCGACATCCAGGCCGTCCTCTCCCCCTTTCTCCGCCTCTTCCCGGAGCAAGCGGAGCAGGCTGCTGCGCAGGGACTCCGCAAAGTCCCGCAGCATGGGCAGGCTCAAGCTGCGCCGCTCCAGGTTTTCTCGGTACAGCTCCTCCAAAAAACGCTCGATCTCTTCGCCGCTTCCGGTGCGTACCAGCTGGACAAGCTGAAGCTCCTCCTGCAGCTGAAAATGGAAAGCGTCGCCTCCAAGCGGCAACTCCTCGGCCGCAATCACGCCGCCCAAATCCCGGTAGGCCATATACTCCCTCAGCTGGAGGGTCTGCGCATAGCGGCCAGCTATTTCCGCGGGATCGCCGCAGTACGCGCTGAGGGCAAAGACTGTGCTGCGTCTGTCGGTGGGGGGAAGCTGGTCGGCGACGCGCTCCAGCTGCTCCCTGGCCTGGTCGGAGGGGTAATCCTCATCACAGAGGAGGATGGCCGCGAAGCATTCATTGTCCATGTCGCAGAATAGGTGGCTGCAGGACAGTGCGGCATCCAGCAGTTGCTTGACGTAGTAGCGATAGGGCAGCATCTGCTGGGAGGTGAGGCCGTCCTGCCGCCCGTCGGGGAGCCCCACAGCCAGCACGTAAAAGCGCGGAGTGTTCAGCTCAAGGCCGCAGGCCTCCAGCTCACCGGAGAGGGCCGCGAAGCTCTCGTAGTCGCCTGTCAGCAATTTGCGCTGGACAGAGGCAGTCAGCAGCTCCTTCTGCTGCTCGAGGGTGGTGCGCATGGTGCCCATCACGTCGACAAGAGAGCCGATCGCGCCCTCCAAAAACCCCTGCTCGGATTTGGCGTCGGGCGGGGTGATGCCTGAACGCAGGGTCTCCAGGGAAACCCGCTTGTAAAAGCGGTCGCGCCGCCGCCAGAGCACCAGGCAGATCAGCGCGCCGATCAGCGCCGATACGACAGCCAGTGCCAGAATGACCGCACGGATGTACCAGACCTCCTGGAGGAGATGGGATTTTGGGGAGAGGGAGACAAAGCGCCATCCGCCGCTGGAGGAGGCCGTGCACAGCACGTAGTCGGTTCCGGCAAGCTTCACCTCGGAGGAGGGCTGCGCGAGCTGCTCCAATGTGAGGGTCTCAAGCAGAGAAGGCTCCATCCCCACATGGGTGACCAGCGCACCGTCCGGGGAAAGGAGGTAGACGCCCCCTTCTCCCACATCGTTTTGGAGCAGCAGCTCCCGCAGGGCCGCCAGCTGGATGTCGATCACCACGATGCCCTGGGGAGTGCCGGGGGTGGGGAAGCTGCGCACCATGAGCAGGTTTTTGCCGGTTTCATCCTCTGTAAACAGGAGAGAGCCCATCTGATCCGGCGTGCTTTGCAGCGCTTCCAGCTGCTCATAGGAAAGGCCGTGGAAGCGCACCAGATTCTCGTAGTTGTAGGGGGTGGAGGGGAAGGCGGTGGGCAGCTTTGCCGTGTACCCGGCCTTGTTGAAAAAGATGTAGACCTCCCCGATCATGGTGTTGGTGAGCTGGTAGCTGGGACAGGAGTTGACCAGGCTGTAAATTTGATAGATATCAGTGGCGGGTACATGCACAGATCGGTTAACGATGGCGTTGGTGCGCTGGTCGGAGGCGATGTGCATGGTGAGTTGCCGGACTTCCTCCAGGCGCATCTCGGTCGACTCCGCCGATTTTTCCAGGGAGTACAGGTTCTTTTCCACCTGGGAGTCCAGGATGGTGCGGGTGGAAGCGGAGTATATGGCGATGATGGCGCAGAGCGGCACCAGGAGGATAGAGAGATAGGACAACAATATCTTGACTGAAATTTGGTCGATGCTCCGCCTGCTTTTTGCCATTGTATCAGATGCTCCCAAAACACAACCCACAGTTGTGTTAATCGATATTTTTGTGTTGGACGCTTTGAACGGTCATCCGGCAATTTACCCGAAACCCGCAGAGGGAATGCTGCAATTATATCAAAGTAAGCCTAAAATTTCAATGGCACAAAACCTTTTCCCATGCGGGTTTGCGCGGATGGTGGCGAAAATAGTCCCCCGGCATCGAGAATTGTCCGTAGTCAAAAATATGAACGGTATGTTACGCTCTGGCCGTAGGAATGTGCAATACGCACACAAAACGATAGCGGCACAAATAGTTTTTAAGGCAAAATGAACGCGACCGATTAGAAGGAGGAAACTATCAATGAGTAAGTGGACAGCAAAGCTGCTGGCAGTGGCCCTGTGCGCCGGAATTGTTCTGGCAGGCTGCACCCAGGGAGACAGCGGCAGCACTCCCGCATCCCAGAGCAGTGAGACCTCGACTACGGCATCCGGTGAAGAATCTCCCGCAGAGTCTGGGAGCGAGGCTTCCGAGACAACCGGCGGCGACAGCGACGGCATCCTGAATGAGGTCGGCACTTATCCCATCGTCAAAGAGCCCATCACAATGGAGATGTTCGCCATGAGCGCCCCCAACGTGAGTGATCTCCAGACAAACGACTTCACCAAGTACCTGGAAGAGAAGACCGGCATTACATGGAACTTCCAGACCGCTTCCAACGATGCCTCCACCGAGAAGATCAATCTTCTCCTGGCCAGCGGTGACTATCCCGACGCCTTCATGTTCAAAACCCCCAACATCGCCCAGTTTGGCCTGAAAGAGGAAATCATAATCCCCATCGACCACTTGATTCCCGACAACATGCCCAACTACTATGGCGACTTTATGAGCCAGAACCCCGACCTCTACAACATGCAGCGCCAGGCGGACGGCAAAATCTATGGCGTTGCCTCCTGGAACGAGTGCTACCACTGCTCCCACTTTGACAAGATGTGGGTCAACACCATGTGGCTGGAGCAGATGGAGATGGAAGTTCCCACCACCACCGAGGAATTCAAGGCAGTCTGCCAGAAGTTCCTGGAGATCAATCCCACAGGCGTGGCCGTGACCGGTTCCACCACCGGCTGGGGCGAGCAGTTCTACGATTTCCTCGTCGGCTCCTTTATCACCGATGCCGGACTGCGCTCTGTCGACGACAAGCTGCTGGTCTCTCCCGAGGGCAAGATCGTCACCCAGACTGCGACCGATGAGTACCGGGAAGCCCTGCGCTTCATGAACGAGCTGTACGCAATGGGCGCCATCTACGACGGCAGCTTCACCCAGAACCCCGACCAGCTGCGCACCCTGATGAACCAGCCCGGCGAGCCCGTTCTCTTTGTCTCCTACGGCGCCATCGTCAACGGTGTGGACGCCGCGACCAACCCCGAGACCTACTCCCACTACCGCGCAATTGCCCCTCTGGAGGGCCCGGACGGCACCCGCATTTCCACCAACTTCAAGTATGACAGCCTGGTGGAAAACAAGTTTGTCCTCACCGACAAGTGCGAATATCCCGAAGCCGCCCTGCGCTGGGCCGACCACTTCTACACTGTCGAGGGCTACCTCCAGTACCAGTACGGCGCCGACGAGGGCACCGACTGGGTGCTGAACCCCGAGGGCAAAGTGGGCCTCAACGGCGAACCCGCCCTGTTTGAGGTGCTCAACCCCTACACCGCAGAGGCCCAGAACCACGACTGGCAGGACACCGGCCTGATTTACGCTCCCGCCTTCCTGCGCCTGGGCGAGGCAACCGACCCCAATGTCGATATCGCCACCGCAGAGGGTCTGGAAAAGCTCCTCTACATCGAGACCCAGGAGAAGGGCGAGCCCTACTCCCAGGGCGAGGGCGACTATGACGTCATCCCCAACCGCATGAAGTTTACCGCTGAAGAGGCCGACGAGATTCAGACCATCGGCGTCGAGCTGGAAAACTACATTAAGGAAAACCGCGTCGCCTTCATCACAGGCACCAAGAACCCCGATACCGATTGGGATGCATACATCGCAGGCTTTGAGGGCATCGGCCTTCCCAAGTATCTCGAAGTCTACCAGGCCGCCTGGGATCGCTCTCAGGGTTAAGCTAGACGGCACATCACTGCAAGCAACTGAAATCACACCAATTTTCCACCGCGGGGGAGGAGTACTCCCCCGCGGTGGGAAGGGGTGGGGTTTTCCAGGCACTCCAAGACAGCTTGGCGCGCGTGGAAAGCGTCAGCCGAACAATTCCGCAACATTACAACAAGGGGGATTCCATATGGCCATGCAGGCAGCAAAACCTGGAAAAGGCGAAGTGAGAAAGAAGTCGAACCGCATCAAGTCCGCCAACTGGCAGTTCTGGCTCATCATCGCACTGCCGCTGCTCTACATTTTCATCTTCAACTACCTGCCCATGAGCGGCATTCTGATGGCCTTCAAGGACTTCAGCCCCCGCAAGGGCATCTGGGACAGCCCCTGGGTGGGACTCAAGTGGTTCCAGCAGTTCTTGGGCTCCCCCTCCAGCCGTAAGATCATTTGGAACACCCTCATTCTGGGTGTATACAGTCTGGTTGCCAGTTTCCCGCTGCCGATCATTCTGGCCATCGGCCTCAATGAGATAAAGGCGGTGCGCTTCAAGAAGACGGTGCAGATGGTCACCTACGCGCCCTACTTTATCTCCACCGTGGTCATGGTGGGCCTGTTGATGCAGCTCACCGACCTGCGCATCGGCGTGATCAATCAGGTGCTGGGTTTGATCGGCATCAACCCGGTCAACTTCTTCGGCAATCCGGGCATCTTCCGCAGCCTCTATGTGTGGAGTGGGGTGTGGCAGTCCACGGGGTATTCCGCCATCATCTACATCGCCGCCCTCACGGGGGTCAGCCAGGAGCTGAAGGAGGCGGCTATAGTGGACGGCGCCTCCCGCCTGAAGCGCATCTGGCATGTGGATTTGCCCGCTATCATGCCCACCATCGTCATCCTGCTGATCTTCAACTGCGGTCAGGTCATGAATATCGGCTACGAGAAAATCTACCTGATGCAGAATGATATTAACCTGCCGGTGTCCGAGATCATCTCCACCTATGTGTACAAGGTGGGCCTGCAAAACGCCAACTACAGCTTCTCCACGGCGGTGGGGCTCTTTAACTCGGTAGTGGGATTCATCCTGCTGATTACGGTCAACCAGATATCCAAGAAGCTCACCGACACGAGCTTGTGGTAAGGAGTGCCGATATGCAAAAAGCGATAAAGAAAAAGAGCACACTCATCAAGGATACGCCCGCCGACAAGATTTTCATGGTGCTGGTCTATCTCTTCCTGACCCTTTCGCTCCTCGTCGTGCTGCTGCCGCTGCTCCATGTCATCGCGGCATCCTTCAGCGACCCGGGCGCGGTGATCGCGGGCGAGGTCTTCATCTGGCCGGTGCGGCCGACCCTGCGGGGCTATGAGGCCGTATTCAAGAATCCGAAGATCATCAGCGGCTTCGCCAATTCCTTCTTCTACATGATTGTGGGAACGGCGGTCAACATCGCCATGACGCTTCTCTGCGCCTACCCTCTCTCCCGCCGGGAGTTCCGGGCCAGAAACGTGCTCTCCGGCCTGATCGTATTCACCATGTACTTCAGCGGCGGCCTGGTGCCCACCTACATGGTGGTCAACAAGCTGGGTCTCATCGACACCCGGGCGGTGATGATCATTCCGGTGGCGCTGTCTGTGTGGAACGTCATCATCTGCCGCACCTTCATGTCCAGCACGATTCCCGATGCCCTTTACGAGGCGGCATCCCTGGACGGCTGCACCCCCATCGGCTTTTTGTGGCGCATCGTGATCCCTCTTTCCGGGCCGATTATCGCCGTGTTAGTGCTGTATTACGGGGTGGGCCACTGGAACACCTACTTCAACGCCATGATCTACTTAAAGAGCAACAATCTCATGCCGCTTCAGATCGTCCTGCGGGAGATTCTGGTGCTGAACAAGATTGATCCCGCCATGATGGCGGATGTAGACGCCATGCTGGCCAAACAGGGGCTGACAGATCTGCTCAAGTATTCGGTCATTGTGGTGGCCTCGGTGCCGGTCATGCTCATCTACCCCTTTGTGCAGAAGTATTTTGTACAGGGAGTGATGATCGGAGCTATAAAGGGATAGGGCCGGAAAGGTTATGTAAAATCGGTAAAAAATGCCACGAAGTCAGGATTATCTGTCTTTACATATCCCGGTGAAACAGATACAATCACATAGTATGAAATCAAACAGCCCTGCCCGGCGAGGGTGGGGCTGTTTTTTAGTCAGGAGTGAATAATATGCGCACATTGGAATGCTGTGTCGATACTCTGGAGGCCGCGCGGAACGCGATAGCGGGCGGCGCAAACCGCATTGAACTGTGCGGCAACCTGATCATAGGCGGAACGACCCCGAGCGCGTATCTCTACGAGGCAATCCGGCGGGAGAGCAGCGTGGAGATTCGCGCCATGATCCGTCCCCGCTACGGCGACTTCCTCTACACCGAAAGTGAGCTGGACATCATGGAGGCCGAAATCCGCCAATTCCGGCAGATGGGCTGCAACGGCGTGGTGTTCGGAGTGCTCACTGCGGATGGTGGACTGGACAGAACGGCTATGGCTCGCCTGCGGGAAGCTGCGGGGGAGATGAAAGCCACCCTGCACAGGGCCTTCGACGTTACGGCAGACCCTTTTGACGCTCTGGAGACCGCCCGGCAGCTTGGTATGGACACGATACTGACCTCCGGCCAGAAGCAGAATGCGGGGGAGGGCGCCGCACTGATTGGGGAGCTTGTCGCCCGAAGTGGTGAGATTGAGATACTGGTGGGCAGCGGCGTCAGCGCGGAGGTCATCTCGGCGCTGGGGGCCTCCACCGGGGCCAGGAGCTTTCACCTCTCCGGCCGGGTGGAGGAGGATAGCCCCATGGTATACCGCAAGCCGGAAATCAGTATGGGCCTGCCCGGCATCAGCGAATACGCCCGCTGGAACTGCTCCACAGAGAAGATTGCCGCAGCGAGAAAAGCGCTGGACAATTTAACCGATTGAATTGAGGAGAGAAATGCCCGATGCTTTCAAAAAACAGGCTGGATCGAGTGGAAAGGGAGCTGGAGCGCCGCTTTGAGGCGCTTGGCCCACAGGGAGAAGCTCTCCGACAGGAGATAGATGGGGCTGAGGAGCTGCTCCGCTACCTCTATTCCGCCATGCCCCTCTCGGATATGGTGCAGTATCCGGTGGAGCTGTTCCGGGAAGTCGCCTCCCACGGTGCGCTGCTCCGGGAGGGGGCGTTCTGCCGGGATATGCCGGAAGACATTTTCCTCAACTATGTGCTCCACCACAGGGTCAACAACGAGGAACTGCGGCCCTGCCGGCGCTTCTTCCACTTCCTGCTCTCCCAGCGGGTGGGTGGGATGAGCCTGGAGCGCGCCGCACTGGAGGTCAACTATTGGTGCGCGGAGGAGGCGACCTACCAGACCACCGACGGGCGGACTGCCTCCGCCTTGGCGGTGTGGAGCTCGGCCCAGGGGCGCTGCGGGGAGGAATCCACTTTTACGGTGAATGCCCTGCGCAGTGTGGGCGTGCCCGCCCGGCAGGTCTACGTGCCCCGCTGGTCTCACTGCGACGACAACCACGCCTGGGTGGAGGTGTGGACGGGCGAACAGGGGTGGAAATTTCTGGGCGCCTGTGAACCGGAGGAGGCCCTGAACCGGGGTTGGTTTGTGGCGGCATCCTCCCGGGCGATGCTGGTGCACTCCCGCCTGTTTGACACAGTGGCGGAGGAAGAGGTGACCGGCGGCGCAGGCATGGCGCTGGAGCTGAACCAGCTGAGCCGCTATGCCCACACAAAGGCCATTTGTGTGAAGGTGACGGACGAAAGCGGAGAGCCTGTTTCCGGCGCGAAGGTGTATTTTGAGGTGCTGAACTACGGGGAGCTGTATCCGATCTCCGTTCGGGAGACGGATGAAACGGGGGAAGTCTCGCTCACCACAGGAAGGGGTGGGCTGCACCTGCGGGCGGTGAAAGAGGGGGCATGGGCGGAGACAATTGTCGCCCCGGAGGACACCGATTGCAGCCTTGTGCTGGGTGCTTCCACCCTGCCGGATTGGCAACCTTTTGACCTCCTGCCTCCAAAAGAGTCCATGGGCAGGGAGACGCCCTTCACCCCGGAGCAGAAGGAGCAGGGCAAGCAGCGGCTGGCCGAGGCGAACCGCGTCCGTGGGGAGAAGACGGCGGGATTTCCGGTTGCTTCCGACAGCGAACCCTGGCGGGAAAACGTCAAGGGCAACGAAAAGGAAATCGAGCGCTTTCTGACAGAGGCGGGGCAGCGTGGGCTCGGCGAATTGGCCCTCCGCATGATGATAACGCTCAGCAAAAAAGACGTGATGGACGCCAGGAGCGAGGTGCTGCTGACGCATCTGGTTCATGCGGCGGCATATCCGTCCGAAGATGGGGAGCTGTTCGACAAATATATCCTGAATCCCCGCATCGGGCTGGAGCACTTGACCGCCTGGCGGGAGGAGCTGGGTGAGCTGCTCACTGCAGAGCAAAAGGAAAAGTTCCGGCAGAACCCCGCGGCGATTTGGGAGTACATCGGCGAAGCGGTCACCGAACTGCCGGAGTTGGAGTATCCAGGCATCCTGACCACTCCGGCGGGCTGTTTGCGAAGTGGAGCGGGAAGCGGCGACTCCAGAAAGCTGCTCTATGTGGCGGTCTGCCGCACTTTGGGCATCCCCGCCCGGCTGAACGAACAGGATGGCGCACCGGAATATTGGCAGAGAGGGGCCTTTCAAACCGTGCTGCGCGAAGCTGAGAGAACCGCGCTTCTGGAGCTGATGGGTGGGGACGGGCTGGTCTACTCCCAGGATTGGACGCTGGGCAGGCTGGAGGAAACCGAGGGCAACTACCGCGCAATCTCGCTGGATGAGCCGGAATGGCTGGATGGAAGGCTGCGGCTCTCCCTTCCCGCCGGGAAGTATCGCCTTGTGACCGCCAGCCGCCGGGTGGACGGCGGCGTGCTGGGCAATCTGCTGTCCTTCGACCTGGATAATAGCGAGGAGAAGGCGGTCGAAATCAACCGGCGGCCGCTGAAACCGGCGGACATGCTCACCAGCAATCTGCTGGAGCCCTTCCGGCTGGAGGAGGGTGGGCAGGATATTTCATCCACGCAACTGGGCGGCCCCGCAGTGCTGGTCTGGTTGGAACCGGGGGAGGAACCCACCGAGCACATCTTAAATGAAGCGCTGGAGGCTCCGGGTTTATTCTCCTCTTTGCAGGAGCGATTTGTCCTTATCCTGCCCGACGAAGGAGAAAAAGACGACCCCACCCTGAACAAGGTGTTGCAGACTTTTCCCGCTGCGCGTATACTGGTGGACAGAGGCCGGGAGGCCGGGCAGATTCTGGCCCGACGCATGTTCCTTGACCCCGGCACCCTGCCCTTTGCGCTGGTGATGGACAGCCGCCACAACGGCGTCTACGGCGTTTGCGGGTACAACGTGGGTACAGCGGGGACATTGGGTACCGTGATGGATATGCTGGAAAGGGGCGACAGCCGGTGAAGCACTACCTGGGCATTGACCTTGGCGGCACCAATTTGGTGGTGGGCGTGGTGGATGAGGAAAGGCGCATCGTCGCCTCCGAGAGTATCAAGACCCACGCTCCGCGCCCGGCGGAGAGCATCTGCGACGACATCGCGGCCATCGCCGACAGGCTGCTGGCGAAGCTGCAATTGGCCCGGGAGGACATCGCCTGGGCCGGGCTGGGCTCCCCCGGCGTCATCCACAACGGTGTAGTGGTCTTTGCCAGCAATCTGGGCTTTGACGATGTGCCGCTTGGAGGGTTGCTACAGGAGCGGCTGGGCATCCCGGTGCTGCTGGAAAACGACGCCAACGCCGCGGCCTACGGGGAGTTTTTGGGCGGGGCGGGGCGGGGCTATGAATCCCTTACGATGCTGACTATCGGCACAGGCATCGGCGGCGGCATCATCGCCGACAGCCGGATTTGGAGCGGCTTCAACGGCGCGGCGGGAGAGCTTGGGCACATCGTTATCGATATGGGAGGAAGACGCTGCCCCTGCGGCAAGGATGGCTGCCTGGAGGCCTACTGTTCCGCCGCCTCCCTGCGGAAGCTGACCCAGGAGGCCATGGAGCAAGATGAAGGTAGCCTGATGTGGGAGCTCTGCGGCGACAGAATCGACACCGCCAGCGCAAAGACGCCCTTTCGGGCGGCGGAGCAGGGGGACGAAGCAGCGAAAGGCGTGGTGGAGAGGTTCCTCTACGCGCTGAGCCTGGGGGTTTCCAATGCAATCAATCTGCTGCAGCCGCAGGTTTTCGTGCTGGGCGGGGGGGTCTCCCGGGAGGGCGAAACGATTCTTGCGCCCCTGCGGGAGCTTGTGAAGAAGCAGACTTATCTGAAAACCGACGAGCAGCGCCCGAAGATTGTGCAGGCCGAGCTTGGGAGTGAGGCGGGGCTGATCGGTGCTGCACTGCTGGGATTGCAAGATGCACAAAGCAGATAAAGGGCCACGAAGTGAAATGTCATTGAGGTTTTGAATATGGAAGGAAAAAAATGCAGGAGAATATTTGTATTAATCAGCTTCGCAGCCCTGTTGTTGATTTTTCCCTGGAAGGATCAAAGTGATAATGAGCAGAACAGTCTGCCACTGTTCTGCTGGCCGGTTGATAATGCTGAAAGAGGCGAATACAGGATATTTCAGCCCCTGACACCATATCCTGTTCCACCAAACTATGTTTTACCGGCGAAAACCGGTGTTCCCGTAATGGCAGCGGCAGATGGCGTTGTAATTAAGTCGGAAGAAACGGATGGATATGGGCGTCATATTGTCCTCGAACATAAAAATGGATATACAACATGGTATCTGCATTGTAGCAGGCTCGCTGTAAATCTGGGAGATTTGGTGCAAACCGGGGAGGTAATAGGTGAAGTGGGGAGAACCGGGCATGCACTTGGAGATGCACTTGGATTTATTGTCATGCTAGATGGAACTGCAATAGACAGAAATGAATTTTTATTATTGTAAAAAAAATTACACTAAAAGAGGGGAGAAAATCATCATGGAAAGCATCGTCATTCGAGACCGCACCGAGCGCACCAAATGGTTCAACGAGGCCCGCTTCGGCATGTTCATTCACTGGGGGGCCTACGCGATTCCCGCCAGGGGCGAGTGGCTGCGCAGCACCGAACAGCTGAGCATCGAGGAGTACCAGCCCTTTGTCGAGGAGTTCAATCCCACCGACTTTCAGCCCAAGAAGTGGGCAAAGCTCGCCAAAAAAGCGGGCATGAAATACGCGGTGCTCACCGCGAAGCACCACGACGGTTTCTGCCTGTTTGACTCCAAGCTCACCGACTACAAGACCACCACCTACTGCGGCCGCGACCTGGTGGCGGAGTATCTGGAGGCATTCCGGGCGGAGGGCATCAAGGTTGGGCTTTACTTCTCCATCATCGACTGGCACCACCCCGACTTCCCCCACTACGGCGACCGCCAGCACCCCATGAGGAACGATGAAAGCGAAAAAAATGACGGTCGCAACTGGGACAATTACCTCACCTATATGCACGGCCAGGTCAGAGAGCTGCTGACGAACTACGGCAAGCTGGACATCATGTGGTACGACTTCTCCTACACCCCCGACATGTATGGCGAGAAGTGGAAGGCCGAGGAGCTGATGGCCATGGTGCGGGAGCTCCAGCCCCACATTGTCGTGGACAACCGGCTGGAGGGCAGCGGCGAGAAGTCCGGCACCATCCTCACCGCCGACCCCACCACCTTTGCCGGGGACTTCGCCGCCCCGGAGCAGATGATCCCGCCCACCGGCGTGGTCAATGTGCTGGGCGATCCCGTTCCCTGGGAGGCCTGCATCACCCTGAACAACAACTGGGGATATGCCTCGGAGGATCATCACTACAAATCCGCCAAGATGGTCATCCGCATGCTGACGGAGTGCGTGAGCAAGAACGGCAACCTGCTGCTCAACGTCGGGCCCGACGCCAAGGGCCGCATTCCGAAGGAATCTGTGGAGATTCTGGAGGAAGTGGGCGAGTGGATGGCGGACAACAGCGAGAGCATCTACGGCTGCGGCAAGGCCGATTTTGCCAAGCCCGAGTGGGGCCGCTACACCCAGAAGGGAAACAAGCTCTACGCCCATGTCTACGAGGAGCAGGTGGGCGCTATCTGCCTGGAAGACCTTGCCGGCAAGGTGGAGAAGCTGCGGCTGCTCTCTGACGGCAGCGAGATCAAGCAGACTTTTCACTGGAATCTGACCGAGTACCCGAAGAATGCCTTTTTCTTCTTCAATTCCCGTTCCGCCGACTGCTATCCCCTGCCCGACGAGCGGGACACGGTGGTGGAGATTACGCTGAAAGACTGATTTTGTGTTTGGAAAGGATGGTATTGCAGTGAGAGATATTGTCCATATCACACCGGGCAGGCCGGACGCCCCCCAGGGCCATGTGCGGTTCTACAACCGGAGCGAAGGCAAGCTGCCCGCGGGCTACTTTTCCGCCAAGTATCTGGAGACCAGGGTAATTGGGGTTGCAGACAGCGTCACCCTGAACGTCGGCATGGGGGAGGACGCGCCCGGCCCCGCTGAGGCAAAGGAGTTGCTGGCCAAGGCCTCCTCGGAGATGAAAAAACTGTGCATCACCCGTTTCGACGTACAGTTGTCTGGCAACATACCGCCGGAAGAAGCAGTGGAGGGTCTGTTGCTCGGCCTCTACGACTACTCCCTGTTGGAGCGGGAGCAGAAAACATATGAGATCGGCCTGGACGGTGCTGTGACACAGGAGCAGATCGACCGCGCTTCCGCGGTTGCGGAGGGCACTCTTTTTGCCCGCGACCTTGTCAACACCCCCGCCAACCTGCTGCACCCGGAGGACATGGCAGCGGAGGTCACTGCGAAGCTGTCGCGGGTTGGAGTACAGTGCGAGACCATCCATCTGGAGCAACTGCGGGAGATGGGCATGAACGGCCTGCGCCTTATTGGGGAAAGCAGTGCCAATCCCCCCTGCCTGCTGGTGATGCGTTGGCTTCCCATGGGTAACGGAACGGCTCCCACAGGCCTTGTGGGCAAGGGTGTGACCTTTGACAGCGGCGGCTACTGCCTCAAGCCCGGCGACTCCATGACCGGCTCCAAGGGAGATATGGCGGGAGCGGCTGCTGTGGCGGGAGCTATCTACGCTCTGGCGAAAAACAAGGTTCAGGCCAATGTGGTGGGGGTGACCCCGCTGTGCGAGAACCGCATCTCCGACGCAAGTCTGTTGCCGGGTGATGTCTACACCTCCTACTCCGGCAAGAAGGTGGAGGTGCTCAACGTGGACGCCGAGGGCAGGCTGATTCTCTCCGATGCGGTGGCCTATGCTATCGGGGACGAAAAGGTGGACAAGGTGCTGGACATCGCGACCCTCACGGGTGCGGCGGTTCGTGCGCTGGGCTTCGGCGTGGCCCCCGTTGTGGGGAACAGCGACAGCCTTTGGGAGGAGTTTACTGCGGCCTTTGCCAAAACGGGAGAGCGCTACTGGCGCATGCCCACCTACCCCGAATACCGCCGGATGCTGGACAGCGACATCGCCGACATCAAGAATCTGGGCAAGCCCGAGGCGGGCTGCATCACAGGCGGGCTGTTTATCGGCGATTTTGTGGGGGACACCCCGTGGCTTCACCTGGATATAGCGGGAACAGCATGGGTTGACCCGCCGCTGTTCGCCTTCCAGTGCAGAGGGGCGACAGGCGCCGGAGTCACCACTCTCTACCGCTTTTGTGCAGAAAAGAAATGATAAATCATGTAGCAGGGAAGGGCATTTTCAACGATGCCCTTCCCTGTTGCGTATTGAGTGGAAGCAGGTTGCATGATATAATTGACAAAAGAAGTCGATTTTTGTCAGATATTGCGTTTTAATCTTTTCTATGCAACCTTTGCGATTGATTTCACAACTAAAAAGTAGTTTATCAGGATATGGGAGTGGAGAAGATGGCAAAGGGCCGTGTGCTGGTGGCGATGAGCGGCGGAGTGGACAGCACAGTAGCCGCGCTGCTTCTTCGGCGACAGGGCTGGGAGGTGGAGGGCGCGACCTTTCACCTGTGGCTGCCCGGGCAGGAAGGCGAGCCGGAGGCTGTCCGCGATGCGCGGGAGGTCTGTGCGGCGCTGGACATCCCCCACCATGTGCTGGATTACCGGGAGCTGTTCCGGGAGAAGGTGGTGGATGCCTTTGCGGAACAGTACGCCCTGGGCCGCACGCCGAACCCCTGTGTCGTCTGCAACCGCAACATCAAGTTCGGGGCGTTTCTCGACTACGCCCGGGAACAGGGCCACGACAAAATTGCCACCGGCCACTACGCCGGAATCGTCTACGACGAAGCGCTCTCCCGCTGGCGGCTGCGCAGATCCGCGGTGCGCCGAAAGGATCAGAGCTATGTCCTCTATCACCTGAGTCAGGAGCAACTGGCTGCGGCGCTTCTGCCGCTGGACGGCTACGACAAGGACGAGATCCGGGCGATTGCCCGGCAGGAGGGCCTTGCAGTGGGGGGAAAGGCGGACAGCCAGGACATCTGTTTTATCCCCGACGGGGACTACGGCGCTTTTTTGGACAGCTACACAGAGGAGGACTCCCCCTCCGGCGAGTTCGTCGATTCGGACGGCAATGTGATCGGCGCCCACCAGGGTATCCGCCACTACACGGTGGGCCAGCGCAAAGGGCTGGGGGGTGGATTCACCCAGCCGATGTTTGTCCGTTCCATCTCCCCCTCGGACAACCGTGTCGTCCTCACAGCGGGGGAGGGGCTTTTCTCCACGGTTCTGGAAGCCGACGAGGTCAGCTGGATCGACTTCGACGAGCCGACGGAGCCATTCCGGGTGGAGGCATCCATCCGTTACGCGCACAAGCCAGCCCCCGCAACGGTGTTTCCCGACGGGAAACGAGCGCGTGTTGAGTTTGATGAACCTCAAAGAGCCATTACGCCGGGACAATCCGTCGTATTCTATAGAGATGAATACGTGGTAGGCGGCGGAACAATACTTTGAAAGAATGACCTCTTGCGTTGATTTTGTTTTTGCGCCGGGAAAGGAACAGACCCGATATGATGAACAGACAGATCCAGCTGGGAGAGTTAGTGAGCCGGGAAGAGGCGGCAGCTCTCCAGAGCTCCATGGCGGAGGTTGTGGGCCTCGGCCTGATGCTGCTGGACGGTGAAGGGAAAATAATTCTGCCGCCAAGCTATCCTGCTTGCGCCGCGCACACGGAGTTCCGGGGTGTCCCGAGCGCCTTTTTTGCCGACCTTTTCCGGGAGGCGCGCGGAGGGAAAAACACCGCTGTCCGGGTGTGGGAGCCCACAGGGTGGCATTACGGCGCGCAGGTCACGGATTGCGGCGGCGAAAGCGACTACTGCTGGATAGCCGCCTGGGTGCAGGGCACGGAGCGGGCAGATGAAGTTCCCACCCTTTTTCAGGAGCGGCTGCGCCGTTTCGAGACGCTCTGCGTCGCCATCACTCAGATGGTACAGACCCATTTGGACGTGATACGTCTGGACAGGAAGCTGAGCCATTTCACCAACCAGATGGCCCTCACCGACTACCTGCTGGAACAGATGAGCGACCCCCGCCGCGCGGCCGCCTACATGGTGGATGTGGATACCAAGCGGGTGATTATGGCCAATGAACGCTGCGGGGACATTGTTGGGATTCCCGCGGAGCAGCTGGTGGGAATGGAATGCTGGAAGAGCCTTGGCAAATATGTGCCGAATTTCTGCGAGGCGTGCAGAGACGGCGACTGTGCGGCAGACCGTTCAGATGTGGCAAAAATATGGGACTATTATGTTTCGGAAAAGCAGATGTGGGTGCAGGGACTCAACCAAAGGGTCAACGCCCGCGATGGCAGACCCGCCCACCTTGTAACCCTGACCGACGTCACGGGAATCAGGCGCTTCCAGGCACAGATTGCCGAGATGGCTTACCGCGACCCGGAGCTTGGGCTGTCCAACTCTATCCGGATGCTGCAGGATTTGTCCGAAGAAGGCAGTCGGCCGGGCAATCGGGCGGCGGTCTGCTTGGAAAGCTGAAGCTCTGGCTGGAGGCGAATATACCCGGCGCGGTTCTCTACCGCATTGAGGGCGACTGCATCGCCGTGGCGATGCGCGGAATCGACAGCAGTGAGGCGGAGGATATCGGCCGCCGCGTGATGGCGCGCTTTGACAGGCCCTGGCTGCTGGGAACGGGCGAAGAGCAGACATATCTGTTCGCAACCCCTGCGGTGGCAATTGTTGAACTGGATGCAATGGGTGCATCACAGAGCGAGCTCCTCGGCATTCTGTTTCGGACGCTGAGCGCCTCCAGGATACAGTCCGGGGTGGCGCTGTACAATGAGACTCTGGACAGGGAGGTGCACGACCAGCTGCGCATGGAGGAGGCGCTGGAGCGCTGCATCCGACAGGAGGGCATGGAGGGCTTTGCGCTACACTACCAGCCCATCGTCAACGCCGTGACGGGAAAGTGGTGCGGGCTGGAGGCGCTCTGCCGCTGGAATGCCCCCTGGAATGGTGCTGTGCCTCCCGACACATTTATCCCGGTGGTGGAGCGCATGGGACTTATCCACCCGCTGAGCCACTGGGTGACGAATCTGGCCGTGGCCCAGTGCAAGGAGTGGGGGCTGGACACGCTGGAGGATTTTGTGCTCAACATCAACGTCTCCCCCATCCAGATGCGGGATCCCCTCATGGTGGAGCGGGTGCGCGAGGTGTTGGAAAGGTACTCATACCCAAGCACCAAGCTGGCGCTGGAGATCACAGAGGGAACAGAGTTCCGCTTTGATGCCCAGGAGGAGGCTGTCATAGAGGGCCTTCAGAGGCTTGGGGTGGCGGTAGTGCTGGACGACTTCGGCACAGGGTATTCCACCTTCGGGCGGCTGCGGAAGCTGCCGGTGGAGATACTAAAAACCGAGCGCACCATGATTGAAAATATTGAGAACGACAGCTACAACCAATACTTGCTCCAGGTGGTAGTGGAGTTAGCCCACGCCGCAAATATCAAGGTGGTGGCGGAGGGCGTGGAGACCCAGCGGGAGCAGGAAGTGCTCGCCGATAAGGGTGTGGACTTCATGCAGGGATTCCTGTTCAGCAAGCCCCTGACACCGGGAGAACTGAGTGGAAAGCTCCACATGTTCACCGCATAAAAACAAGACCGCCGGATGGCGGTCTTGTCGATGGCAGGCTATTGAGAGGCTTCCGAGCTATCGGCCAGCTCCTGGATTTCGACCAGCTTTCCCACGACGAACATGCGGTGGGAGGCCACGCCGATGGGGTCGCAGGTCTGCAAGGTCACGCAGCTGAAATCCTGCACCGCGACCAGGCTCCAGTCATCGGGGGTGACGATCTTGGTTTCCTGGTACTCGTATACATACCGCTTACCCTGGTAGATCAGGTAAATTTTGTCCCCTGCGCCCAGGCGATCCAGGTAGTAGAACTCCATTCCGCCCACATCCCGGTGCCCCGCGATGCTCACATTGCGGTTTTCCGGGCCCGGCAGCTGAGCCTGTACGAAGAGGCCCACGCCCTTTCCCAAAGTGTCCTGGGAGACGCCGTCGTCCACCACGGAGAGATCGGGATCGCTGTAAACGGGAAGGGAGAGCTCCAATCGGGGAATTTCCAGCGTCATTTCGCCGCTGACATAGGCCTCCCGCTCCTCATCCGGGCCATATTCCCCCACGGGATAGAGAGGGGTGTGGAGGGGTTGGGATTCCGGCTCCGGGGATTGGGAGGGGGCCGGGAGAGGGGATTCCGAGGAGGGAGATGATTCCGGCTCCGAAGAAGAGAGGGCGGATGGCTCGGGCGGGGGAAGCCGCCGGATATATTCCCTTGCCAGCAGAACCGCTGCGCCCACAAGTGCTGCGGCGGCCAAGGCGAGCGCCACCCAACGAATGACAGACCGTGCTTTCATGGATACCTCCGGAAAATAAATATCAAAAAGATCACTATTCTGTATGACTTGAACCGAGAAAAAAAGGGGCCAAACTGGTTGCTGATTCACTCTACTCCATTTTTCTGTAGAATGCAACCAATGTAGTTGGGTGACAATCGGCAATAAAACATCTTGAAATAACGATCGGTTCTTGGTATAATTGTCTAGATATGCGATGCTTTATCGTTTTAAGCACCGCATATCCGGTATCTGTGAGAATTTGAGGAGGAGAATAGTTTGAAAGTCCGCTTTCAAGCTACCGGGTTTGTGCCGAGCGGCGTGCGGAGCCGCAGTGTCATCGGTGCATTGCCGGATTAACGAAAGGAATGAAGACTTCAATGAAAAGACTCAAAAAACGTTTTGCGGCAATCGCCATATGTTGTGCGGTTATAATGACATCCTTTGCGGGAACACAGCTGGCGGTCTCCGCCGAGCAGATGGACGAGCCCCGCTACCCCACCTCGGGAAGCACCACCACAAGTTCCAGCAGCGGCAAATTTACGACCAGCGCGGTCTACCCCTACACCTCGGTCAAGGCGGCCATCACCAAGGCCAAGGAGACCAACAAGGATGTAAAGGGCTGGCTGATTGTGCCCGGCACGAATATCAACGCGCCTATCCTGCAGGGTGCTACTAGCAAGGATTTCCGCTACTACTACAATGACAGGGATTGGACAGGCAAGCAGTATCCCAACAACAATTATAAGAACTTTGCCGACACTGCGGAGTATCTTGATTACCGCTCTGTCGTGGGCGATACCTGGTCTGCTACCTCCCGCAACACCGTCATCTACGGCCACAACTGGACAAACCTGGCCAAAGGCGGCAAAGTGGATGTGGGCACAAGCAACAGCCATCTGATGATGGGCCAGCTGCCCTCCTATACCGACATCAATTTTGCAAAGAAGAACCCCTATATCTATTACTCCACCGACAAGAACGAGGGCGTCTGGAAGGTGTTCTGCGTGGCGTATGTGGAGACCAGCCTGGATTTCCCCTACAACTCCCCCAACCCCACCAAGGAGGCGTTCACAACCCTGGTGAGCGAGTGGAAAGACCGCAGCATGTATGATTTCGGCGTGGATATCAATGAGAATGACCGCATTCTCACCCTTTCCACCTGCACACGCCGCTACGATGTGGGCGACGACCAGCGCTTTGTCGTTGTTGCCCGCCTGCTCCGCGATGGCGAGAGCGAGAAGGACACCATTACAGTGTCGGTGAATCAGGATATGAAGCAGCCTAAGATCACGTCTAAATAAAAGAAAAAGAAAAGAACCGCCATTTGGCGGTTCTTTTCTTTTTGTCGCCGGGCGGTCACCCGGCCTTCTCCTCTATGTCGTGGAAGAGCTGACCGTCCTCGATGCGTACAATGCGCTGTGCGCTGGCTGCCACATTGAGGTCGTGGGTAATCATGATGATGGTGTGCCCCAAGCCGTTGAGCTTGACAAATAGCTTGAGAACCTCTCTGCTTGTGGTGGAGTCCAGCGCGCCGGTGGGCTCGTCTGCGAGCAAAATGCCCGGCTTGCCGACCAGCGCCCGCGCGATGGCAACCCTCTGCTGCTGGCCGCCCGACAGCTCGCTGGGCTTGTGATTCAGCCGCTCCTTCAGCCCCAGCATCTCCACCATTTCCATGGATTCCTTCTTGGCCTTGCCGTGGGGCATCCCCCGAATTACCAGAGGCATGATGATATTTTGCAGCACATTGTACTGGGAAATCAGATGGTATTTTTGAAAGACGAACCCGATTTTTTCGTTGCGCACCTTGGTCATCTTGCGGTCGTTCATCTTATGAATTGCCTCGCCATCCAGGAAATACTCCCCGCTGCTGGAGTTGTCCATGCAGCCAATGATATTCATAAGGGTGGATTTGCCGGAGCCAGAGGGGCCGAGAACCGAGACGAATTCACCCTTTTCCACCACAAAATCCACATCTTTCAGCACTTGGAGGGTCTCCGCACCCATTTTGTAGCTGCGGCAGACGCCCTTCATGTTAATCATTTCATTCATTGAAGTACCTCCACCTTGAAGATGCGTCCCTCTTCATCCAAGGACAGACAGACGATATTTTTGTAGGCCAGCTGGGTAAAACTGATGGTGCGCACGTTTTCCCCCTGGCCGCTGACTACCTGTGCCGTCACGGGAATTTGGTATGAGACCTCTTCCCCGGTGAGGGTGATGCTCTGCTGTGTAGGCGCCTGTCCGCCCTGGGTTCCTCTGCCAGAGGCACCTGCGGGGCTTTCTGCGCCGCCGCTCTGAGCGGGCATTTCAGAAGTATCCGCACTGCTCTGGGTGGGGGCTTCCCCGGAGGATTCTCCTCCTCTGCCGCCGGCTCCGCCGCGGCCGCCCTGGCCGGTCATTCCAGAAGGCATGCCCTCCGGTGGGCTGCCATCCTCTGTACCGCTGCTTTCCTGATCTGGCGGCATCCCGGAAAAGCCCTCCATGCCGCCAGAGGACGCCATCTCGCCGATGGCCAGCAACAGCTCATTGCCGTTGATCTCCTTGATTTTGCCGTAGACGACCTGGGCGGCCACCGTCTCCTCCGCCTCGGGCGTCTCGGTCTGCCCAAAGGCGATCAGGTCGCAGCCCGATGCAGTGAGAATTATAGCTGCTGCCAATAATACCGCGGCAAGATATTTCACTTTGATCATCATTCCCTTCTGCGGAGCTTGTGCGATTTGATTAATCTTGTGTGAGCGCCTCCACCGGGATCAGCTTGGACGCCTTGAGGGCGGGGTAGAAGCCGAACAGTGTGCCGCAGATGACAGCAAAGCCGAAGGCCGCGACATATCCTGTAGAGATGGGTTCCATCCGCACACCGAACTGCTCTGCAAGCGGAATCAGGATGAGGCTGAGAAGGATGCCGAGACCGCCGCCAATAATGCTGATGACAACCGCCTCCATCAGGAACTCCAGGAGCACATGGGGTCGCTGCATGCCCAGCGCCTTCAGAACGCCAATCTCCTTGGTGCGCTCCTTGACCGACACGAACATGACGTTCATGATGCCGATTCCGCCGACCACAAAGACAATGAGGGCCACGGCGAACAGCAGCATGGTGAGCGTGTTGGAGGAGGCCAGCGCAGCCTCAATTTTGCTGCCCGCGTCGGAGATGGTAAAGGTTGCGCCGGGATAGTTTTCTCCCAGCAGGATGTTGATGTTCTCGATCACGCCCTCCACATCGTCCAGGCTGTCGGCGACGACTGTAATCTGAGGGCTGAGTTCCCGCCCGAACACATATTTGGAGCCGGTGGAGTAGGGGATGTAGATTGCTTCGTCCGGGCTGATGCCGGAGGAGACAGTGCCCATCTCCTGCAATACGCCCACCACCACAAAGCTGGTGCCCTCAATGGTGATGACCGTGTCGTAGGCGTCGATGGGGCTGTCGTATAATGTAGAGGCCAGCTTGTAGCCTATCACGCAGTTCTTTACCTTGTTTTCCTCATCGTCCTCGCTGATGAAATCGCCCAGGTAGAGGGAGAGATTGCTGACGCTCAGGTAGTCGGGCTTGACAGCGGCCACCGTGTAGTTGCCCTCCTCCTCCAGATTCCCCCCCAGCACGGCCTTGCTGCCGTTTGCGGAGATTGTGGCGTCCGCCACATTGGGGATGAAAAAGGCGATGTCCTCCGCGTCATCCTCCGTGAGGGTGGCGTTGACTGTAGCAAGGTTCGGCATCCCGAAGCTGAAGTTGCCGCCGGGAAAGCCGCCGCCCATTCCACCGCTTTGTGCGTTGCCGCCACTGCCGCCGCTGGGCATTCCACCGCCTCCCCCACCACCGGAGGGCATAGCGCCTCCGCCAGGCATGCCACCTCCACCTCCCCCGAAGGACATTGCCCCGGAGGAGGTGGAGGAAGAGGACGTCGTAATCTCAATAGAGGCGGCGTTCAGGTTCTTGAACTGATCCGCCACATCCATCTCGCCGCCGCGCCCCACGGCGATAACCAGGACGATGGTGGCCGCGCCGACGATGATGCCGATGGAGGTGAGCACAACCTTAAATTTGTTTTCCAGGATATTCAGAAAGACCAGCCGTGCGATTTCGCCAATCCTCACTGAGCATTCACCTGGCTCTCAATCAGCACGGTTTGCCCCTCTGTGAGCCCGTCGGTGATCTCCACGTTGCGACCGTCGGAAAAGCCTGTGGTCACCGGAACCTCCGAGATGCTGCCGTCAGCCTCCTTCACCTTCACGTAGCTTGCGCCGTCCTTTTCGTAGATGGTGCGGGTGGTGACATAGAGCACATCTTTGGCCTGGCGGGTGATGAGGGTCGCCGAGCCGCTCATGCCCTCGTACACCTGGGCGGTATCCCCCTGGAGTTTGATGGTGACGTTGTAGCTGGCCGAGCTGGATGCGGAGCGGGCGGGCGTGGTTGTTATGCTGTCCACCACACCGCTGAAGGCGACCTCCTCGAAGGCGTCCATGGTCACGGTACAGGCCTGATCCAGCGTGATGCCGGTGATGTCGTCCTGTGCCACAGAGATGTAGACGTAGACGTTCGCACTGTCCGAGATGGTGGCCACCGCCGTTCCAGCCTGCACCTCATCCCCCGCCCCTGCGTTGACAGAGCTCACGATGCCGTCGCAGGGGGCGACAATGGTGTTTTTCTCCAGATAGGTCTGCTGCTTTGCAATTTGATCCTGGAGGGTCTGGGCCGCCAGTTGCTTGCTTGCCACGCTGTTGTCCAGCGAGCGCAGCTCCATTTCGTAGGTGGTGTCCGCCGTCTCCGCCTTGGTGACGGTCTGATCTTTGGTGAGGGCGGCCTCGGAGGTTTGGATTTCCAGATTGTACTCGGCCTCTTTCAGGGTCGCCTCGGCGTCCTCCAACCGGTCATAGGCGTCCTTGCGGGCGGCCTTGATGTCGCTTTCACTGGTGAGGTCGGTGTCGTACTTGATATCGTATTCCTTCGCGGTGTCCTCGTACTCCAGCTTGGTGTATTCCAGCTCCTCCTCCGCGGAGTACAGATTGCTCAGCAGCCGCTGGTATTCGGCGTCGTTTTCGTCAAAATCAGACCCCGCGGACTTCTTGTATTCGCTGATCAGCTTTTCGCAGTCGGACACCCACTCCTTGGCGGCATTGTAGTCGGACTGCGCCCCCGTGTAGGTGTCGGTATCCTGCTCGTAGGTGCTGATGTTTCTCAACAAGGCGGTGTAAGTGCGGATTTCGGTCTGAATCTCGTCAATTTCCTTTTCTGCCTTTGCGACCGTTTGCTCCAGTTTTTCCACCGTCATATCGTAGGTCATGTCGGCGGTGGAGGACTTGTTCACAGTGCTGTCGTAGGAGTTTTGCGCCTCTATGACTCCTTTTTCCTTGGAGAGCTGCGCGTCGCTGAGCTTGAGCAGGGCCTCCTGATAGTCCGACTGCAGGGAGTCGATTTCCTCCTGGACGTCGTCGGTGGAGACAATGGCGATCACGTCGCCCTCCTTTACCGATTGCCCAGCCTTTACATTGAATTCGGTGATCTCCCCGCCGATTTCAAAGGAGAGGCTGTGAGAGGTGAGGGTCGCCGTGGCGGTTTCCGTCACGCCCACCGTGATATCCCCCCGGGAGACTGTGGACTCCCGGTACATTACTTCGCCCTCTCCGTCGCCCTGTGTCTGCGCCTCCCCGGCGCCGGCAGTTCCGGTAAAAGCGCCAAAAAATAAAACGATGCACAGCGCCAATCCAACCAGCAGCGCCATGTTTCTCTTTCCAAAGGTTCTCTCGTTTGTCATACTATCAGCCACTCCTTGTCGTCCTTTATGTCAAAAAAATAGCGAAGGAAGATTAAGGCAGGCTTAAAAATACAGTCGAGGCAAAGTGGTATCGTGAAAAACTTTGCGATTGCATGGACTTCTCCTTGAAATACAATATAATGGGTGACAGGAACCCCGCACGCAGCCCGGCTAACCTGAAAGGAATGATTATAATGCCATTATCTGTCAGACCCGGCGAAACCTTTTTCAGAAGAGACGGCAACCCTTTTTTCTGGCTCGCGGACACCGTGTGGAGCGCATTCTCGAAAACTGATGACCGGGAGTGGGATTACTACCTGGAGCACAGGCAGCAACAGGGCTTCAACACGCTGCAAATCAATGTCCTGACCCAGTGGGACAGTGGGCTGGCCACCGTTCTGCGGCAGCCGTTTTTCCCCGGGAAGGACGACAGGCCGGACTATACAAAGCCCAACCTTGCGTATTTTGAGCACGCCGCCGCGATGACGAAAAAGGCTGTGTCGATGGGCTTTGTTCCGGCGCTGGTCATGCTCTGGTGCGGCGCGGTGCCCGACACATGGCTGTCCAAACAGCAGGACGGGAAGGAAATCATTCCATTTGAGCAGTTGCCCGGCGTGCTCGACCTCATGCTGGATTATTTCGGGGATTGCCACCCGGTGTGGGTCGTGAGCGGGGACACCGACTTTAGCAGTGGGAGCACCGCGTACTACAAGTTCGCCATGGATTATGTGCGGGAGAGGCAGCCGGAAAGCCTGCTTACCCTCCACCTCAACGGCGGGAACACCGTGATCCCGGAGGAGCTTGTCCAGAGGATGGACTGTTACCTCTACCAGTCTTCCCACGACATACAGGGCTTTTCGGGGGCGTATAAAATGGCGGAGGCATTCGGCGCCTATCCGCCAAAGCCCCTCATCAACAGCGAACCGCCCTACGAGGCCCACAGCCAGGTGACCGATCTGGGGCGGTACAGCGCCGCCCAGGTGCGGTGCGCGGGCTGGCAGAGCGTTTTGGCGGGTGCGTCAGCGGGGGTCACCTATGGCGCCCACGGCGTGTGGGGCTGGATGCAGCCCGGAGAGGGCATGGCCGCCGAATATTCCGGGCTCGCTCTGCCCGCCCTGACGGCTTTGCAGTTCCCCGGCGCGTGGGATTATGGCTACATCCGGCACGTCGCCGAACGCCTTGCGCTCTATGGAATGCGGCCTGCAAGGGAGCTGCTGGAAGCTCCCTTGCGCGAGGAAATCCAGCTTTCCACCAGTGCGGACGACAGCACGCTGCTGCTTTACCTTCCCTGTGAGGCCGAGGTCACGCTGAACGGCCGCTACCGCGTGGCGGAAGCCCACGACCTGGAAAACCGCCGCATCCTGACCGCCCAGACAGAGTGGAGGGGCGATAAGACTGTGATTGGGATGCCATGGGTGAACGGCGACCTGCTCTACGTGCTTGTGAGGGATGAAAGGGGTTGAGAGTATGGGGATACCACTGAACTGGCAGGTGGGGCACAGCAGCGGCAGAGAGGCTCTGCCAACCGAGTTTGTCCCAGCCACAGTGCCCGGCGCGGTGCAGATAGACTGGGGAAAAGCAAAGGGACTTCCCGACTGGAACTGGGAGGAAAACTTTGAGGAGTACCGCTGGATGGAGGACTGCTGGTGGGTCTACCGGGCGGAAATTCCCCCGGTCAGGCTACAGGAGGGCGAGCAGCTGGTCTTCCGGTGCGGGGGAATCGACTACAAGTACCGGGTGCTTTTTGGGGGAGAGCTGCTCTACTCCTACGAGGGCATGTTCCGGCCCTTCGAACTGGATTTGACGGCATATGCCGCCGTGGGCGGTGAGCTGACAGTTGTAATAGAGCCCGTCCCGAAAGCGGAGGGCAGCGTTCCGGGAACCCGGCAGGAGGCCTCCCGGAGCTGCAAGCCTGCAGTCAGCTACGGCTGGGACTGGCACCCCCGCCTGGTTCCCAGCGGTATCTGGGAAGAGACGACCCTGACTGTGGAGCCCACAAATCGTATTTTGGACGCCGAGGTGCTCTACACCCTCAGCGAGGATTTGAAGGTAGCGGAGCTCTCTGTGAGTGTGGAGACACAGGGGGAGGGTGCGGATGGGCTGATTTTCCGCCTGTTCGGCCCCGAGGGTGGTTTGGTGCTGGAGACCTCCGATCTGTCCCGGCCCATCACTGTCACGAACCCGCAGCTCTGGTGGTGCAACGGCTACGGCGATCCCGCTCTCTACCGCTGGGAGCTGGACATGCTGCGGAATGGGGAGGCGGTCAGCGGGAAATCGGGCAGGATCGGCTTCCGGCGCATCACGCTGGAGATGAATGAGGGCGCATGGGACGAGCCGAAGGTTTTCCCCATGACCAGGAGCAATGCGCCGATCACCCTGACGATCAATCACATCCCGATCTTTGCCAAGGGCAGCAACTGGGTGAACCCAGAAATCTTTCCGGGAACGATGGGGGAGGACACCTACCGTCCGCTGCTGGAGCTTGCTAAGGGCGCTAACATGAACCTGCTGCGGGTGTGGGGCGGCGGCATCGTCAACAAGGACAGCTTCTTTGATTTGTGTGATGAATACGGCATCCTGGTGTGGCAGGAGTTTCCGCTGGCCTGCAACTGCTATGAGGGTACACCGGAGTATCTGGCGGTGCTGGAGTCGGAGGCGGCAGCCATCATCAGGCGGCTGCGGAGCCGCGCCTGTCTTGCCATCTGGTGCGGGGGGAACGAGCTGTTCAACAGTTGGTCGCGCATGACAGATCAATCCCACGCGCTGCGCATGCTGAACAAGCTGTGCTACGAGCTGGACGCCGAGACACCGTTCCTGCCCACCTCTCCGGTGGTGGGGATGGCCCACGGCTGCTACACCTTCCTCTATCCCGATGGGCGGGAGGTCTACCAGGCAATGGCGAAGGCCCATTACACCGCCTACACCGAATTCGGGATGCCGTCGATATCCAATATGGAGACGCTACTGGCCGCGACCACACGGGACAAGCTGTTCCCGCTGGAACAAAACAGCATCACCACAGCCCACCACGCCTTTGATGCCTGGACGGAGGGGGACACCTGGTGCGGGATTGAGACACTGCGGAAATACCTGGGTGAGCCCTCCTCCCTGGAGCAGATGGTGGAATGGAGCCAGTGGTTCCAGCGGGAGGGGTACAAGTGCATTTTCGAGGAGGCCCGCAGGCAGAAGCCCTACTGCTCCATGGCATTGAACTGGTGCTACAACGAGCCCTGGCCCACCATCGCGAACAACTCCCTCGTCAACTACCCCGCCACCCCAAAGCCCGCCTATTTTGCGGTGAAGGAATCCAGCAGGAATAGGCTGATCAGCGCCAGAATTCCTAAGTTCAGCTGGCAGCCGGGGGAGGAGTTCAGCGCCGACCTCTGGCTGCTCTGTGATGGTGTGGAGGGCATTGAGGCGGGCAAAGGGGAAGTTTATCTGGAATACAATGGTGCGAGGCATTTCCTGCTGCGGTGGGATTATCCCGCTGTACCGGCCAATCAGAATCTTGCGGGCCCGACTGTGCGCCATCGCTTTCCCAAGGGGGAGAGGCGGAGCGCGGGGGTTGCGCCCCTGAATGCAGTTGGGGCAGCGGGAGAAAGAGGAGAGCCCACCCCGCTCAAGTTGATTCTTTCGGCAGGAGAGCTCTCGTCGGAGTACACATTCCTATTGTATTTGCAGTAGCCCGGAAAAAAAGAACACCCCGCCATTTGGCGGGGTGTTCTTTACAGCTCTACAGTTCCCATTCGGTGATGGCGACCTCGCGGCATTCTGTTCCGTCCGGGCTGATCCACATGGTTTTGATCTCCTGGGGGTTCAGTTCAAGCGAAAACTCGCAATTCAGCAGCGAAAGCCTCACGTTGGCAGCGGTGGGGATGCCTGCACACTCGAAGAAGCGGGCAATGAATCCGGTGCCGTCCTCCGCCATCTTGAGGGCCTTGCAGATCACGTTGTCGGCTGAGATTTCAATGCCGCCCATCCGGGTGGGGAGCGCCCCTTCGTGGTGGGTCTCAAAGATGACGTGGGGCGGCTGGTTGAGCAGCGCGGCGCTCCTGACTGTGGCCGAGGGCTTGTTTTGGTTGTGGGGGAGGAGGCTGTAGGTGAATTCCAGCTCGCCCTGGTCAAGGAACTCCACCCGGTCATCCCGGCTGTGCTGGCCGAAATGGTCGGCGTATATGGCGCTGCGGGCCGCGATCATGCGCAGCTCGTTGCCCTCGGCGGAAAAGCTGTACTTGCAGTCGTTGACAACGGCGAGCCCCCGCCCTGTGTCTTTATCGATGAGGGCTGCCCACTCTTGGCCGGGCTCCTCGGTGCCGGTGCACGCCTTTTCGATGAAGCCGTAGGGCATGGAGTAGACTGCCCGGCAATCCTTGGAGGCCAGCGGGAAGGAGAGCTTGACGATTTTGTGTTTCTCGTGGAAGTCCAGGCTGCATGTCACCTTCAGCTCGCGACTGCCCGCGCACAGGCTGTATTTCTGGACAAGGGTCGAATCGCCGAACCTGCTTGTCACACGGACACAGGCGCGCAATGGGCCATTCTCCAGCAGCGTGATGTCCGTGCACTCGAAAGCGCCCACCACCCGGTCAAAGGTGAAGATTTTGTGTGCCCAGGTGTCGGAGGGCTCGTCGTCTATCACCAAAGCTCGGGACAGGACACCCCCGGCCAGCTCTGTCCCCGCCTTTTTGTCGTAGAACCGCGATATGCCGCCGGAAGCGGGGTCGAATTCCACCCGCAGGCAGTCGTTTTCCAAGTGATTCTGACTGGCGCTGAGGCTTGCTTGTTGTCCGGCCGACTCCCGATCCTTGTAAATGTAGTAGGTAGCGTAGCCGAACCCGGGGAGGGAGACGGGGAAGACGGTGTTCCGCGTGTCGTCGCCGTTGGTCTGGTACCCGCGTACGCTCTGGCAGGGCACGGGATTGCCGTCATCGTCTAACAGGCTGACGTTGTTGATGTTCATCTGCACCAAGGTGTCGACGGGGAAGGAGTGGGGGTTGA
>JBKEBS010000141.1:0-11550 GCA_047973265.1 Oscillospiraceae bacterium | reverse complement strand
TCGGTGGTGCCGTCCTCAGCGGCGTCTGTTTCTTCGGCGATTTCATCTTCTCCGACTGCTTCACTTTCATCAGCAGTGGCATCATCCGGCGGCATTTCGCCGAGCACGTTTTCCATATGCGATAGATAGTCGCCCTCCGCAGTCAGCGCGGCGGCAAGGACAGGGCAGCCGTAAAGCTGGTCGAGCCAGGGGTAGTCAACAGGCGTCCAGCTTTTTCCGCCGTCCGACGACTCATATACGCCGTAGGGGCCGATGCCCTGTCCGCCCAAGTCTCCCAGCAGGCGAAGCGAGCCGTCTGGCAACTGCTCCATAGAGAGCACTGCAAGGATTTCCGCCGGGAGGAACTCCTCCTGTTCCACATAGCGGCCCATAGCGCCGGATGCAGTTGTTTCAGCTGTCGCGGAGCCTGTGTTATTCTGAGAGGAACCTGAACCGGATTCGCTTCCGCTGCCGAAGCACCCGGTGAATCCGAAAATCATTGACACACATAAGAGCAATGCCAAAAGCCTGCGGCCTTTTTGTACCATATTTTTGTGCCTCCATATTTTTGTGGTAGGGGGGAATGCGAAACGCTCACATGCGGTGGCCACCTTCTGCGGCGGTTTCTCTTGCCAAATGCAATAATAACAGATAAATTCCGAAAATGTCCTGTAAGAGGAGGGGACGTTTTACAGGACTTTTTCGGAATGCCCATGCTATACTGGTTACCACCGGAACAAATACTGACAATATGATGATAAATATGGAGAAGATTGCTCATGCGTATCCTGCTGATTGAAGATGACAAAGATCTCTGCCAGGCAATCTCCTTTGCGCTGTCAAAGGACGGCTACGAGGTTGATGTCTGCAATGAGGGTGACGACGGCCTGCGTGCCATACGCGAGCGCGCTCACGACCTTGTGCTGCTGGATCGGATGCTCCCAAGGCTCAGCGGGATGGACATTCTGCGCATTGCCCGCGCAGACGGCATCCTGACGCCCGTTCTCCTGGTGACGGCAATGGGTTCCAGCAACGATTTGGTGGAGGGGCTGGATCATGGCGCGGACGACTACATCGTGAAACCCTTCATCATGGACGAGCTGCTGGCCCGCATCCGCGCCATGTGCAGGCGGCCGCGCACCTACGAGAGCAGGGAGGAAATTACCTGCGGGCCCATGCGGCTTGACCCGACCAGAATGCTGCTGCACAACGGCGACAAGAAGATTTCGCTGACCAAGCGCGAATGCGCCCTGCTGGAAATATTCATGAAGAATATCGGCACTGCGCTACCGCGCTCCACGCTGCTGACCCATGTGTGGGGAATGGATATGACGGTGGAGGAGGGCATTCTGGACAACTATATGACCTTCCTGCGGCGGCGGCTCAGGTCTGTTTCCAGTCCGCTGGCGATTCATACCATACGCGGTGTGGGCTATGTGATGGAGGACTCGCAGGAATGATGATGCTCCGAAAGCTCAGGGTACAGCTGACCTTCGTCTGCGCGGTCAGCACGGGGTTGGTTTTGGTGGCGATGGCATTTGTGGCGCTTCTTTTTACAACATCCGTTTTGAATGAGCAGGCGGAGAAAGCCTTTACCACAGACGTCAATTCGGTGCTGTATTACCTGAACAGCCAGAAGTACATCGATCAATCGTGGCTCAGCAAGACCGAGGCAAACAGCGGGCTGCTGATCCGCGTCAACATCCGGGATAAGAATTTGGTTCATACAAGCCACAATCCGCTGCGCAAGGCACTCACCGACCAGGCAAGGGAATATGCCAGGGAAGAGCTGGGCTTTGACTACCTGCAGCGCCCCCTCTACTCCGCTCAGCCCGAAATGGTGGAATTTCTGATGGAAGCGGATGGCGCGGAATACCGGGCGGTTGTCGCTTCCGTCACCTACGGCGCGGAGTGGGTGGGTGTCACCGTTCTGAAAAGCACCGCTCCGGAGAACGCGCTGCTGTTCCGCGTCCGCATTGTCACGGCGCTCTGCGTGATTGTCGCATTGGGAGCTCTCATCCTGTTCAGCCACCGCTTTATCGGCTACACGCTGAAGCCGGTGGAGGACAATCGGAAGCGCCAGACAGAGTTTGTGGCCGCCGCGTCCCACGAGCTTCGCTCGCCGCTCGCGGTAATGTCGACCAGTGCGGGGGCAATCAAGAGGGGAACGTTGGAGGACGCGAAAGGCTATGCGGATAAAATTGAGGCGGAATGCACCCGCCTTTCTCACCTCACCGCCGACCTGCTGAAGCTCGCCAGCGCCGACTGCGGCACATGGCAGATGAATCTGTCCGAGGTGTACCCGGAAACTGTGGTGATCGGCTTGGCGGAGCGCTTTGGGGATGTAGCGGCGGAGCGGGGTATTCTTTTGGAGGTGGCGTTGCCGGACATCCAATTCCCTGTGCTTCACGCCGATGCACAGCGCGTAGAACAGGCGCTGGCCATTCTTGTCGACAACGCCCTGGGCTACACCCCTCCCGGTGGAACTGTCAAGTTGGGTGCTCACATTCAGCGAAAGAGCGTCTGCTTCACCGTTACCGACAATGGCCCCGGCGTGCCGGAGGGGGATCGGGAGCGGATTTTTGATCGATTCTACAGGGGTGACAGCGCTCGTGCGGACAAGGAGCACTTTGGCATCGGCCTTTCCGTGGCAAGGGAGATTGCGCTGCTTCACAAGGGGAGCCTGTATGTCCGAGACACAGAGGGAGGCGGAGCCGAATTTGTGCTGAAAATTAGGATAGGCAAGGATTGACCGTTTCTGCTATACTATGTACACATAAGGGGTTAATGTGGAAAAGCATTTTTGGTGAAGGGGCAGGAACATGCGCATCAGTCATTGGGTTGTAATGTTTTTGGCGATATTTGTGCTGACGGGCGGGGTGTCAGCGGCCGGTGTGCCGGAGGTCGGCAATCAGATCGACGGCCCCCCGATGGTGCTGGAGGAACCGGAAGCATACTGGATTGAGATACCCGGAGCAGATTCTCAAGAGATTTGGGGAACGGGAAGCACAAAACGTTTCGGATTTTCCACGGATGAGCTGGGAGATTTGCATTCCTTCCTGCTGCTGGATGTGACACCCCTGTCGGCAGAGCTGCCCAACTTGCCGCAAAACTGGCTGGCAGCTGCCAAGTCCCTATACCTGGAGGCGCATGAAGAAAATGGCTACTTACTGCGCTTTTTGAGCTTTGACGACATTGCGGCAGGGGAGGACAGGCAGGTCTATGTCATGTACATGGAGTTGGAGGATTCGCGCCAGCGCCTGGAGGTGACCGTGTGCTGGTACATCGGTGGTACCTACTGTGCGCGCCTCGTCGGTATCAACAGGGGCGACATGCCCGAAATGTTTCGCCTTACCAAAGAGGCGGCGGCAAGCTTTGAGGAACTCGGTGGCAACAGGGTTGCATCGACAGTGGACACAACAGAGGAGTCCCCAGACCTTTGGACGACACCGGAACCTGGGCTCTCATCGGTACTCGGGAGCGTTGTCTTGGCTGAAATGCAGGAGCCTTCACCGGAAGCCAAGGAATTTCTGGACAGCGGTTTGGCGAGCCACAAGTTACAGGAATATGATCTGGCCGTGGCCGATTACGACAAGGCTATAGCGCTGGCTCCGCAGTGGGCCATGGCATATCTTTACCGTGCGATATCCTACATGGATTCGAAACGGTATGAACAGGCTTTGGCCGATACGGAAAAGGCGCTGGAGTTGGAACCATACGAAGCTGCATATTACAGGGAACGGGGCCATGCTCTGCGCAATCTGGGCCGCCCGGAGGAGGCTTTACTGGATTTCAACCGGTCCCTGCTTATGGAGCCGAACAATTGGAATGGCTACTATGGCAGGGGATGGACATACTCCTATTTGGGCGATTTCGATAATGAACTGGCGGACTACGACATCGCCATCTCCCTCAATCCATATCATCCCTCGCCCCACAGCAACAGAGCCTATATCTACCGGGAGCGCGGGGAATATGAAATTGCATTGGCAGGCTTTCAGGAGGCGATGTCCCTGGCGCCGGAAAACTCCAATTACATCCGTGGCGCGGGTACGGTTCTCATGCGGATGAAACGCTACGATGAAGCGATGGAGCATCTCAATAGGGCGCTGGAACTTGCGCCGGAGGATGACCAGGCCTCTTACTACGCCGACCGGGCGCTCTGCTATGCTAAGATGTGGGAGCTGGATCTTGCGCTGGCCGATTACGACAAGGCCATAGAACTGGATCCCACCGTGTATGTTTACTACCACAATAAGGCGTTGGCTTTCCACAACAACGAGAAGTATGTGCAGGCGGTGGGATGGTATACGAAGGCCCTGGAATGCGAAAATAAAGATGATAAGACCTATTATCTCAGGGGGCTGGCCCAAAGCAAGCTGGGCAACTATGAGGAAGCGGTGGACGACTTCACCGCGGCCATCGAGATTTCGGCGGAGAGCGACTACTACAAGGAGCGGGCCGCGGCTTACGAAGCGCTGGGCGAAGCGGATAAGGCCAGCGATGACCGCGAGTCAAGCCGGAAACAGAATTGACGACACAATAAAAAGAGACCCCCAGAGGGGTCTCTTTTTGATCGGTGGTGCGATGATTAACGGGCGTTGTAGCGGTCAAGAGCGGCCTGACGGAGGTCGAGGCATGTCTGAATATCCATGCCCTGGACTGTGGGAACAAACTCGTTCTCAAAAGCGTCCTCGGGAACCTCGCCTAGGATGTACTTTGCGGTAAATTCCTTGTAGTAGTCCTCAACGCCCTGGTAGATCTTGCTGTATTCCTTGCCCTCATCGACAGACTGGGTGACAGGAGGCAGCTGGTATTTGTCCATGTCGGTCTGATCCCAGATTTCCATGGCCTCTACCTGTGTGGGCAGAACCAGCAGCTGACGGATGTAGCCCTCGTTCTGAACCATGGGGCCATTGTAGGGAGAGCGGGCGTAGTAAGACCACTCGGCCTTGTTGTCGGGGGCCTTGTCAACAGCGTCCATCATGTCGGGGTAACCTTCAGCGGTCATACCTTCCCAGGACTCGCCCTCAAGGCCGTAGTTGTAGAAGATGTTGCCTTCGTCAGTGTAGCCGTAGTTGAGCAGCTTGACGCAATCTTCCACATAAGCGGATTTGGGGTTGACGCAGGCCACGATGTAGGCTTCGTAGAAGTTGGGCTCTTTCTGACCGAACATAGCGCGCTCACCCTTGTTCTGGGTGGGGTACAGGGTGGCTTCCAGCTTGCCGCCCTCCACGTTCTCTTCCAGGACGGGAGTCCAGGCGCCGATTCCGCCGCCGGTGTTGCCGTTGGTTGCGCCAGCGCGGCCGCCGCCCATCAGGGCATTGTACTCGGTGTTGGTGTTGGTGAAGCTGTTCTTGTCCAGCAGGCCGTCAGCGTACCAGCCGCGGAGCAGGAGAAGGGTGTCCTTAAAGCCTGCCTCAATGGGGCCGTAGACCATCTTGCCTGCGTCGTCCAGGTAGATGCCAGGTTTTGCGCCCCAGGCGCAGAAGAGGCCGTACTCGAGCAGTTCGTTGATGGCGCCTGCGTTGCCACCGGCAAAGGTCAGGGGAACTTCTACGCCGGCATCCTTGAAGGCGCGGAGAGTTGTATCCCACTCTTCAATGGTCTCGGGCTTATCAAGGCCGAGCTCTTCCAGAAGGTCGGTGCGGATGACCGGGCCGCGCCACACGCCCATGAGAGGCGTCTCGCGGATCATGCCCATACCCCAGAATCGGCCGCCGTCTGTCTTGAACTTCTTCTCCAGGCCCTCAATGCCCTGGATGGTGGACAGGAAGTCGGGGGCGAGCTCGTTGATCTGGTCGGTGAAGTCGTAGACAAGACCCTTTGCGATGGCATCGTCGGGGCCGGCGGGGTATTTGCGCAGCCAGTCGATCTCCATGATGTCGGGCATGTCGCCGGAGGCGAGCAGCAGATTAAACTGCTCCTGGTCGGTGTTGACGGGAGGATTGACGAACTCAATCTTCACGCCGGTCAGCGCCTGCAGATTTTCGGCGAATTTGGTCTGGTTGTCGCTGGAGATGCCCTCTTTGCGGATCAGGTCGCCGCTGATGGGCTTCCAGTAGCGGATGGAAGCTTCGGTCTCCATGGGGTAGCTGATAGCGCCGGTTGCAACGGGAGTCTCCTCGCTGGAATCCGCAGGGGTCTCGGAGCCCTCAGCGGGAGCTTCGGAGCTGTCGGCGGGCGCCTCGGAGCTGGAAGCGGGGGCAGGCTCACTGGTGGAGCTCGTGGAGCCGCCGTTGCATGCTGCCAGAGAGACAATCATAAGGACTGCCAGCAGTAATGCGATAATACCTTTTTTCTGCATTTTTGTGCCTCCTATAAAATGGTATAACCTATCACACAACCGGCGGACTGCCGGTACGCGTACAAAACTAGTGTTGTCTATCCCTTCACGGCTCCCACCATGACGCCCTTGGCAAAGTATTTCTGGAGGAAGGGGTAGATGCAGAGGATTGGCAGGGTGGTGACGATGATGAGCGCATACTTGATCGTCTCCGCCATCTGCGTAGTATCCGCCGCGGTGTTCATCATGGAGGAGGTGTCGTTGACGATGAGAATCTCGCGCAGGATCAGCTGGAGGGGGAATTTGGGGCGATCCTGAATGTACAGCATGGCCTGGAACCAGGAGTTCCAGTGGCCCACCGCGTAGTACAGGACAAGCACTGCCAGCGTTGCCTTGGAGAGTGGGATGAAGATGCGGAAGAGCACAGTGAAATCGTTTGCACCGTCCAGCTTGGCCGACTCCTCCAGGCTGTCGGGAAGGGAGGCGAAAGCGGTGCGCAGGATGATGCAGTTGAAGGTGCTGATGGCGAAGGGCAGCATCAGCGCCCAAAGGGAATTGTAAAGACCAAGGCCGCGCACGTTCAGATATTCTGGAATCATGCCGCCGGAGAAGAACATTGTTATGGTGATCATGATCATCACATACTTGGCGAGAAAATGGTCTTTGCGGGTGACGAAGAAGGCAGCAAAGCTGGTGAGGGCGATGTTGATAAAGGTTCCCACCACAACGAGAATCAAGGTCACGCCGTAACCGGAGTAGACACCGGGGTTTTTCAGAACATAGGAATAGGCTGCGGTGGAGAAGCCCAGCGGCTTCCACAGGGCGCCCTGAAAGACCATCAGCCTGCTGGACTCACTGAAGGAGGCGAAAAGGACATACAGCATGGGATACAGTGTGATGAATGCGATTAAGCCCAGCAAAATCGTGTTGAAAACGTCAAACACTTTTTCGCCCATGGTGCGTTTGATGGCATTTTTGTTCTTTGGGGCTTTTACAGTGGCTGTCATGGCTTTTCCCCCTTTCTACCAAAGTGCAGTGTCGCTGACTTTGCGGCTGATGCGGTTAGCCAGCAGCAGAATCACGAAGTTGATAACCGAGTTGAACAGGCCCACCGCCGTGCTGTAGCTGTAGCGCGCCTGTTGAAGACCGGCACGGTAGACGTAGGAGGAGATGACATCCGATACCTCGTAAATCTGGGGGCTGTACAGCAGGATGATTTTTTCGTAGCCGACTGTCATGACGTTGCCAAGACGGAGCAGAAGCATTGTTATGATAGTGGGCATAATGCTTGGGAGAGTGACATGCCATACACGTTTCCATCGGCTGGCGCCATCCACCGTCGCGGCCTCGTAAAGCTCCTGGTTCACCCCCGCGATTGCCGCCAGGAAGACGATGGAGTTGTAGCCCACCGTCTGCCAGACATCTGACGCCACGTAGACGGGGAGGAAGGCGCTCATCTTGCCCATGAGAGAGACGCCCGGTTCGATAAATCCAAGATTGGAGAGAATAACGCTGATAAATCCATTGCCACCCACAAAGGTGCGGATCATGCCGCATATGACTACCAGCGAGATGAAGTGGGGCAGGTAGCTGACGGTCTGCACCACCTTGGAGTAGCGCGGCAAGCGCAGCTCGTTGAGGAGCAGGGCGAAGATAATGGGCGCGGGAAAGCCAAAAAGAATCGTGGTAAGCGAAATCTGGAGCGTATTGCGGATAACCCGCCACGCGTCCTTACCGGTGAAGAAATCGATAAAATGCTCCAGGCCCACCCACTGGGAAAAATCAACGATCTTTCCGCTGCCGGGCATGTAGTCGGTGAAGGCGATGAGCACGCCGTACATGGGTCGGTAGCGGAAGAGGAAGTAGTACACCAATACGGGAATCAGCATGATGTATAGGGCGGGGCTTCGGACGATATCCCGGAAGATTTTGACGTAAAAGGGACATTGGGAATATGGCTTTCTGACCTTGGGCGCTTTGGATTGATTGTCACGCGTCGCGAAAGACAATTGAACTCCTCCTTTTTCAAAGTGGCCCCAAACCCGCACAGCGCCCGCGGGCAGCGGTTTATTCTGCTTGAAATCAGACAGCGGCGAAAACTGCAACTTCGCAGTAGGCTCATTTAGTGTATCTTTAACCAACAATAAACGTCCTTTTACCTTATGTAAAGGTAAAAGGACGTAGACGAAAAGCAGAGTTGCAATTCGTCGTTGAGTCTATTCTATTATATGCACACCATGGTGGCTATGTGTGCACTAAATGAGCCTTTAACGCAGCAATTCGCTACAGTAGTGCAGAGCTGCTTCAAATACACAGAAAACCGAATCTGAAATTGGGAATGGGATAAATATATCAGCTTACAACCAAGATGTCAATATGTACAAAAAGAACTTAAAAAATGCCTCTATTTGAGACACAATCGGTTGCGCGCATTCCCATGCGGATTGTTGCTGTTTTTCATTCTTCTGCGCGGATGCAAACGGTTAAAATTCGGTTACAAAAGGAATTTGAATTGAAAATCAACAATAAGTGTCCTGTTTATCGAATATTTCGATACGATATAGCGGTTGATTTTAGCGCGATCCTGTGCTACTGTTTCTGATATATAAGCCGGGCAGTGACAGAGAAAAAGGGGGAAGATGATCAATGAACAGAAAAGAGTACGTCGCCCATTTGGAGCGCATGGCAACACCTGTACTGGAAGCTGCATCCCGCTTTCAGCTGCGCAAGGAGATGCCGATCGAATCCAATGGTGCGCGAGACCGGGAGCCCTTCGCTTACCTTGAGGCTGTAGGCAGGCTGTTGTGCGGCATGGCGCCCTGGTTTGAGGCCGAGATTGCCGATGCGGATGAGAGGGCGCTGCGGGACAGGCTGCTGAGGCAGGCTCTGTTGGCGATTCAGGGGCAGGTAGACCCCGCCTCTCCGGACTACGCGAATTTTGCGGAGATGACATTTCCCTGCTGCCAGCTGCTGGTGGACGGCGCGTTTCTCGCCGAGGCGCTTCTTCGCGCGCCAAATGCGCTCCTGAATGGGCTATCCGCCGAGACAAGGGAGCACCTGCGGCAGGCGATGCTTCAATTGCGGAAAATCGAGCCTCCCCGCAACAATTGGATTCTCTTCTCCACCGAGGTGGAGCTGCTGCTGCATGAGCTGGGCGAGGAGTGGGATGCCGCTATGATTAAGGCGGCCTACAACCAGATGGAGGAGTGGTACACCGGCGACGGCTGGTTCTGCGATGGCGACCACTTCGCCATGGATTACTACAACAGCCTTGTCATTCATCCCATGCTGCTTGACCTCTGTGCCAGGGCGGGACAGCTTTTACCGGAGGGCGCGCCGGAAAAGGAGTGGAAGCGAGCCCTGCGCTACGGGGAAATTTTGGAGCGCATGATCGCCCCCGATGGCAGCTATATCATTGTGGGCCGCTCAATGGCCTACCGCTGCGGCGTTTTCCATTTGCTGGCCATGTTGGCCGCCGAGGGAAAGCTTCTCGGCAGCCTGAATCCCTCGGCGGTGCGCTGTGCCCTGGGGGAGACCATCCGCAAGACGCTGGTTCCGGCATCCTACCGGCAGGACGGCTTTCTTGCCGTTGGCGTGGCGGGAGCGCAGCCCGGGCTGGGAGAGAGCTACATCTGCACGGGCAGCCTCTACCTCGCATCCACAGCATTCCTGCCGCTGGGACTATCTCCCTCTGACGAGTTCTGGAGCGGGCCGGACAAGCCCTGGACACAGAAGGCCCTCTGGGCAGGGGAGGACGCCCCGGCAGACCACGCAATCCCGGATTAGCAGATATCCGACCTGATAAACCTTCACCGCAAACAACATTTTCGCTGAAAACGTTTACAAAACGGAAGGGGGCTTTTCGATGCGATGGAATCGCAAGGAATACGTCGATCTTTTGACAGGCAGAGATTCTTCCCGGCAGATGTTTGTGGAGCTATTTGGGCTGCTGGTGGGGCTTCCCGAGGAATGGGAGGCTCAGGGAGCGACACAGGAGCAGCTGAGCCTGGAATGGTTCGCCTTTGATCACATGGAGGTACAAACGGTGGGCGGCCTGGGCATGCTGAATCCGCCCCCGGAGGTTGTACTGGAGGAGACGGAGGAATACCGGATCATACGGGACAGCCTTGGCCGAACCAGCAAAATGATCAAGGCCACCGCCACGCTGCCCCTTCCCCTGGATTTTCCGGTCAAAACCATGGACGACTGGATCAAGATGAAGCACTATTTTGCCTTTTCTGAGGAGCGCCTCGCCCTCACCGACGTGGAGTATCTGGCCGCGCGGCAAAAGGAAGGGGCCATCATCGCGGCTGGGATTCCCGGCGGCTTCGACGTTTTGCGGGAGCTGATGGGGGAGGAAAACGCCTGCCTGGCCTACTATGACCAGCCAGAGCTGGTGGAGGACATCCTCGGTACTGTCTCGAACACCAACACCCGGGTGCTGGACTACCTGAGCGGCCATTTCGTGATCGACCAACTATCTGTCCACGAGGATATGGCGGGGAAGAGCGGCCCGCTGATCGGCCCCGCCACGATAGAAACCTTTATCAAGCCCTATTACCGCGCCACCTGGGATTTGCTCCACGCAAGGGGCACCGAGCTGTTCTGCCAGGACAGTGACGGCAACATGATGCCGGTGATGGACGCATTTATCGACGCGGGCGTCAACGTATTCTACCCCTGTGAGCCCGCCGCGGGTATGGATATCGTCGCGCTGCGGGAGAAATACGGCCCCGCCATCGCCTACAAGGGCGGCATAGACAAGCACGTGCTTCGCCAGGATAAGGTCGCCATCCGGCGGGAGCTGGAGTACAAGATGCAGCCCTTCATGCAGCAGGGCGGTGTGGTGTTCGGCCTGGATCACCGCATTCCCAACGGCACGCCGCTGGAAAACTACATCTACTATGTGAAAACCGCCCGGGAGCTCCTGCACATGCCACCTCTGGAGGAGGTGGAAAAGGGCTGGGACAGAATGGCGTTCTGAAAAAAACATCCCTGGGGTAGGGAAACACGTAGGGAAAAACATCGCCCAAGGTAAACACATAAAAACACATCTCTTTGGATAACGAAAAATGTGAAAAATCTCTCAGGACGACGAAAAATGAAAAAAAAATCAGGATAACGAAAGATGTGAAAAATCTCTCAGCACGACGAAAAATGAAAAAAAACCCTTACAGGATAACGAAAAAAAATGTGAAAAATCTCTCAGGATAACGAATAATGAAAAATCTCTCAGCACGACGAAAAATAAAAATAAAAATCTCACAGGATAACTAAAAAAAAAT
>JBKEBS010000008.1:0-32550 GCA_047973265.1 Oscillospiraceae bacterium | reverse complement strand
TGTGGCCATGTATGGCGTCAGTGATACTACCGCTGCACAACTCATGGCCGAGATAGGTGATGTCAGGCGCTTCGCCCACAAGGGTTCACTTACGGCCTTTGCCGGGGTTGACCCCGGTGCCAGACAATCTGGTGAGTATGAAGCCAAGAGTAACCGCGTTGCAAAAAGTGGATGCCCTGAATTGCGGAGACTCCTTTACCAAATCACCTCGGTACTGAGTCGTAAGGCGCCACCCAATGAGCCCGTTTACGAATTCCGTGACAGACAACGGGCCGAGCGGAAGCCCGACTTCGTCTACATGACCGCTACGGCTAACAAGTTTCTGCGCATATACTATGGGCGTGTAAAAGAGTACCTGAACGCTCTCGACGAGGGCGATGACGCATAGATTTCGTCCTTTCTTCTATGGCTGAAACACCCTGCTGTGTATCGGCTTATTTTTGTTGCGCAATTTCTGCCTGCAAATTTTTGTCATTTTGGGCTTGACTTTTTATTTGCAGGCTTTCTATTATGGGAGAAGCCTGCGGTGTGCCATGCGGGGCCAGACGTTGCAGGCTGTGAAGGCCTCCGCGTATACCGCCCCGCACTGCAGACCCCGGAATCGGGCGCAGGTGCGCACGAACTCGGCAAAATCGATATGGTCGTGCTCCAGCATCCAGCTGAGCTGGCTCTGGTGGCATTCCAGCATGGCCAGCTTATCCCCGATGGTTTCGCTGATGTCCACATATTCCGTGGGCAGAAAGCCCACACCCGCCAGGGTGTCCATATAGAAGATGGGGGTAGTGGGGGCGGAACCGGGCTCGGCTGTGCGGTAATGGGGGACACTGGCAGCAAAGCTGGCATCGAACACCAGCTTGCTGACCGCCACGTGGTCGGGCATGTAGTCCTCCGGGCTGTGGGTGAGAATCACATCGGGCTGTTCACTGCGCAACAGGTCGACGACCAAATCGCGCTGCTCCCTGCTGGAGTCGTTCACCAGCAGGTCGCCCACGTCGCAGGTGACAACCTTTACGCCGATGATCTCCCCCGAACGCCTGGCCTCCCCCGCCCGGATTGTCCGCAGCTCCTCCGGTTCGATCACCGCATGGCCCAGGTTGCCGTTGGCAAGGTGGCAGATGGTGACTTCGTGGCCCTCCCTTTTGTAGCGGGCGAGGGTTCCGGCGCAGCCGATCTCCACATCGTCCGGGTGGCAGCCGATGGCGAGCACCTTCATATTGATTCAGCCTCCTTTGGCGACAGAAGCGGCGGGAGTTCCCGCTCCAGCACGCCCCGCAGCTGCCGGAGCTTCCAGCGCAGATGGGCTTCGTCACACATGTAGTCCATGCTGGGCTCCCAGCCCAGGCGGGAGTCCGCCCGCACAAGGGGGATAGCCGCCTCGGTGTTTTCCAGCTCGGCCAGGGCGACCCGCTTCAGCTCCCGGGCGGAGGAGGAAACCTCCAGTGGGGTAGCTGCCGCGTAGAGCGCAACCTTGGCAGCGTACCACTCCTTGACATGGATGGTGGTGCGGGTGGAAAGGGAGATGAACATCGCCAACCCCGCCAGCCGCTCCGCCTGCTGCCTGTAGGGCTGGGGCAGTTGTTCCGCCAGTTCCGCGATGATACCGGAGCCCTTCCGGAAGCAGTCCTCCATCCGGCACAGCCAGCGACGCTCCACTTCCAGCCTGTGGAAGGGCGGGGTGCCGTCGGTCGGCCGCAGCGCGTAATTGGTGTTGCAGATGTCCCGGCCGAACATGGCGTGTTCCGCCGCGGGGAGGGTGACACTCTTGCTCAGCACCAGGGGGTAGGAGGGGCCGATGCGGAAGGGGCCGTACTGATCCTCGTTGGTGGAGATGTAGTTGGAGATGCCCTCGCTGAACAGCCGGTAGGCCTCCAGGGCGGCGGAATGCTGGGGGCCGAAATCTCGCGCGGCCAACCGCTCCAGATAAGATTCTCCCGGCTCGCCGCCCCTGGTGTAGTGTTCCTTTGCCAGCTGGGAGATAAAGGAGGGGTAGAAGCCGAAGTGGTGGGACTCCATCAGGCCGCAGAGGCCGTAGTTTCGCTGGGCCTCCAGCACGGCGTTGTAGCGCTTCATCCAGTGCTGGGGGACAGGCTCGTAGGGGATAACGCCGATGTCCCAGGTGAGGCCGCCGGTGTTCACCATGGAGTAGAGGCGAATGCCCCGGCGGGCCGCAGCTTCGGCCTCGCTGAGGAAATACTGCCCCGGCCCGGGGAACATAAGGGTGTAGTCCACGCAGGTGGCAGTGATGTCGTCCTTGGGCAGCTTCTCGAACATCTCGAAGGTGACCAGCAGGGAGATATCGGTGGGCAGGCTGTCGATGAGGGCGATGCGGTGTTCCGCCGCAATATAGCCCCAGTTGTAGGTCCAAAAGACAATATCGGCGCCGGGCTTGTGCTTTCGCACGGCTTTCTTCACCCTGTCCAGCCATTGGGGATAGTCCCGGCAGGGCCACCAGCCGGGGTTTGGACGCGGATCGGGCAGTCCGTCGGGGGAAGGCTCCTTGTAGGAGCGGCCTGTGGTGCGCTCGTCCCGGGAGGGAAACTCCACTGATTCCCCCACCAGAACCACGCCCTTGAAGGCGGGGCAGTGCTCGAAAATAGAGCCGTAGAGCCTGTCGTAGTAGACCTCTGCTCCCGGCTCCTCCGGATTCATGCGGCTTTCCAGGTAGCTGTAGGCGTAGACGTCCAGCCCCCAGGCCGCCGCCCGGCAGCACAGCTCCCGGAAATCCAGATAGCCCTCGGGGGTTTCGTCCACCCCTTTGACGAAGACCAGGATGGAATCCATCCCCGCCCGGGCGATTTGGGCCAGATGGGCGTCGGGGTAGAGGTCAAGCCCATAGCCGGAGTGGATCATCCGGGGCGAAAACAGGGGTGAACGGGAGACAGTCCCTTTTTTGATGCAGGGTTGTCGGGTGAGCTCCATCTGGTCTGCCAGGTAGAATACGCCTTGGAGGGCTCCTGCGGGGTCATGGGCCGTCACGGTGATGCCATCGCCGCAGTCCAGTCGGAAGCCCCGGGGAGCATTCCCATCCAGCAAGTCGCCGGGGTTTTCCGCGAGGGCAATGCAGATGTGCCCGGAGGCGGAAACGGGACGAGCATCGCAGTGTTCCAGCCGCACATCCACCCCCATGGAGACGGCCAGAAAGTCCCGGAGGTACTCCGCCGCGCGGTGAACCAGCAGGTCTGTGCTTCGCTGCACCAGAATGGTGGTCTCGCTGCTCAACAGGAGGAACTCGGCGGGGTTGGGCAACGGAAAGTTGTCATCCCGCAGGCCCGGTTTGTGAAGCTGCAAAAGCTCCTGCCGGAAGGCATAGGGCTGTTCCATCGCAAAGCCCCCTTTCTATGTGATTCGCTTGGCAAGGTCGTCCAGGGATATCCCCAGCATCTCCATACCCTTTTCGGCGGAGGCCACCGCGGCGCTCTGGATGAACCACTCATCGCTTTCCGGCAGGCGGGAAAGGTTCACTGCCTCTGGTTCCAGAGCCATCAGCAGAGAGCACTCCCACTCGCCTGCATGGTCGTAGCCGGTTTCCTGCTGGGCGCGGGTGCTCATGCAGGGCAGGGTTGTGATCCAGTTGAAGGGGTTGTCGCCGGAATCCAGCTGGTTGTAGTAGGCGGCGTTTTGGTTATCCCCCCACCAGGCATTGCCCCGGGATTTCTCCAGAAAAGCCATGGTGACCTTTTTGCCCGCCTTCATGCAGGCCAGGGTCATGGGCATGAGACTCTCTTCCTCGTACTGGTGGTGGATAAGGAGGTAGATGTTCCTCCACCCGCCCTCCAGCAGGGAGGTGAGAAGGCAGGCGACGTACTGCTCGAAGACATCCACATCGATCTGGACGGTATTCTTCTCCGGCCCCGCCACCGCGTAGCTGGCCACTCCGTACCAGATGGGGGGAGCGGTGACCAGCTCCTTGCGCTCAGCCAGACGGTCAGCGATGTCCACGGCGATCTGGGTGTCGCAGCCAAGGGAGCAGTGGGGGCCGTGGTATTCGATGGTGCCAACCGGGATGATTAGGGGGACGCGGCGGGCCTTGGCGTCCTCCAGTTCCCGGAAGGGGGCGTATTCCAGCTTCATGAGAATCTTCCTTTCGCGGGACTAGACGTCGTGACAGTCAAGCTGCTTTATCATCCCAATTCGTAGATTTCGCCGATGGGGGCGCTGAGGCTTTCCACTCCACCCTCCCGGATGACGACGCCCTTCTCCCAGCGAATGCCGAAGGTGCTGCCGGAGACGAAAGTGTCGATCTGGAAGGTCATGTTGGGCTGGAGCAGATAGCTGGAGTTGCTCTCCATCCAGGGGGCCTCCACCTCGATCATGCCGATGCCGTGGCAGGGGCCGTAGACGAAGTTTTCCTCGAAGCCTCGTTCCTGGTACATTTTGTAGAAGTCGGATGCGACCGAGGCCGCCGGGACACCGGCGCTGAGCTTGCTCTCTGTCCAGTTGTGGGCCTCCAGCCCAAACTCCACGATGCGGCGTTTTTCCGGGGTCAGGGCGCCCACGCAGACGGGGTAGCCAATACTGGGGGAGTAGCCGTCCACCTTAGCGGAGAGGTTCAGCTGGACGATATCATCCTTCTCAATTACCCGGTAGGAGGGACGGGAGATGGCGTGACGGGTGGACTTTTCGCTGAACACGTACATGGGCAGCCCCTCGTACTCCGCGCCGTTTTCGTAGATCACCCGCTGGGCGATGCCCACCATCTGGAGCTCTGTGACGCCGGGGCGCAGCGCCTTCCGCACCTCCTCCATAGCGAGATTTGTTATACGGAAGCCCTCCCGCAGACAGGCGAGTTCGTTCTCGCTTTTGATGCTGCGCAGCTTCACCATGATGTCGAAGGCGTCCACGACCTCTGCCTTCGGGTAGCACTCCCTCAGATCGTTCATCATCACGGCGGTGGTGTCCAGCAGGCTGCACACGCCAATGCGGATGGCCTCGCCGGAAACGCCCAGCCCGCGGAAGACATCCCGGTAGTCGTTGGGCCGGAGCTCGGGGTAGGAGGGGTTAGCGGACTCCCGGTAGCTGAGGGAGGTGAACACCCGGCTGATACGGCTGACATCGGTGGCGAACTTGGTGCTCTCGGGCCCGACGATGATGGCGGCATCCCCCGCCGGGGTGATGGCGACGCCCGCCCGCTCGAAGAGGGGCCAGAAGCCGGAGAAGTAGCGGACATTGGCGTAATCGGCCTCGGTAGAGTTAACCAAAAGCACATCCAAATTGCGCTCAGCCGCCAGTGTGGCCGCCTTCTGGATTCTCTCTCTGTATTCGGATTCGGGAATCATGACTCGGTTCATGGCTGAATACTCCTTTGCACAGTCAGTTTTTTTGGCTGCAAATTTTTTATTTGGCTTTTGTGGTGCGGTTTTGATCCGGTTTTGCCGCTGTTAAAATTGCAAACGGCAGTTGACGAATGAAAAAACTGCGATTATACTGGGGCAAAAATTTGGCCGGTACGTAGAAAGAAAACGGAAAGTATCCCGGCCAACCTAAAAAAGGAGGCACTGCAATGTTTGAGACCCGCGTATCCCTACGGCACGAAATGTTTTCCCGGCAGGAGGAGGTTCTCCTTGAGGCGGGGGAGTTTTCGGCAGGCACCTTCCGCTACTCCACCGGGGTGGAGGCACTCCGCATCCGAAACGGCAGGGGGGAAATTGTGCTGCTGCCCTTCCAGGGCCAGCAGGTCTGGCGCGCCGGTTTTTTGGGCCGGGAGCTGACCATGCATACCACCTTCCCCGAGCCCATTCCAACACGGGACTACCTGGGCACCTACGGCGGTTTTCTGATCCACTGCGGTGCCATTGCCATGGGGGTGCCATCGGCGGAAGACAGTCATCCCCTGCACGGGGAGCTGCCCAACATCCCCTACGGGGAGGCGTACCTGCGCACCGGCAGCGACGAAAAGGGCGACTACATTGCGGCCGGAGGGATGACCGAGGTACGCATCGGCTTTGAGCTGTACTACCGCTTCCGACCGGAAATTCGCCTTTACGCCGGAGCGACAGTGTTGGAGGTTAGCTCCACCCTAGAAAATATGCGTAGCACGCCGATGGATTACATGTACATGTGCCACATCAACTTCTTGCCCCTGGAGGGAGGGGAGCTGGTGTACAGCGCACCCTCTGACCGGGAACATGTGAGTGTCTTTGTGGATGTGCCGGACAACCTTTCGGAGGGCCACAGGAAAAAGCTCCAACAGTACATGGATGCGGTGGAAAAGAACCCGAAACTCCACGACAAAATTGGCGGCACGGATCAGATTTATGACCCGGAGATGGTGCTGTCGGTAAAATACCGGGCCGACGGCGAAGGGTACGGCCACTGCATGCAGCGCCGGGGGGAGCTGGCGGACTACGTGGGCTTCCGCGTGGCGGAGTTGCCCTGCGGCATCCGCTGGATATCCCGCACCGGAGATGAGGATGCCATCGGCTTCCTGCTGCCCGCCACCGCCGACCACAAGGGCCGGACGGCGGCGGAGAGACGGGGACTACTGCGCAGCCTCTCCGGCGGGGAGTCCGTGACATTTTCCCTGCGGGCGGGCTGCCTGGATGAGGCCGCCGCTGATGCGATGGCGAAAAGGATTGCCGGGGTGCTGGATAAGCCTGCTATTCCAGCGCGATAATTGCGTGGCCATCCACTTTTGGGATGTGCAGGCGAACATACTCCCCGTCGAAATCGTAGGAGACCGGCGCCTCACTGGGTATCTCGTATACCCGGGAGGGCGCTTTTTCCTGGAGCGGGGCTTTACCCCAGTGCACGGCGAGCTCCAGATCGCGGAGGGGGATGCCCTCCTCCAGGGCTGGAAGCATGGCTCGGAACTCGGGGCAGTAGGCCAGGATGTGCAGCAGGGTGGGGCCGCCTTCCGGCCTGCTGGTCAGGGAGACCCTGGCGTAGGAAGGGAGCTCACCCACGATCAGCGGCTTTTCCAGGTAGTGGCCCAGCAGATTTTTCAGCAGCAGCTTGTAGGAGATTGCAGCGGTTTTGAGGTAGGCGGTGAAGAGCGGAAAACAGATGTGGGTGACCTGGCCCGCCCTGGCTACCGCGGCGTCCCCGTTGGGGCTGTCGGCGGGGATGTAGAAATAGCCCTGGTGGCCGTCCCAGTGCCGGTTGAAGTAAGGCTTCCAGTAGGCGGCAAGCACCTCTGTGCCACTTTCGGCCTCCATGGCGATGCCGGTCTGGTAGATGGCGGTAGTGAGGGCCGGATGGTCGGGGGCGACGCCTTCGTTCAGGCGGTAGAAGCCCCTTGTCCAGGGGTCGTCCCCCTTGCACCGGAACTGCCACTCGGGGAGGGCGAAGCCGCTTCCGTCGGGCGTTAGCCCTGCATGGCCGCTAGAGAGCACGGTGCCGCCCGAAGCCAGATAGGTGCTAAGCTTCTCCGCCAAGCCCTTCTCCAATCGGACGAGGTCGGGGAGGATGACCAGCCGGTACCGGGAGATATCCATGCTGTCGTCCACGATGTCGAATTGCAGGTGTAGCTCCCCCAACAGCCGCGCCGCGCCCGCCAGGGCGTCGGAGAGAGCCGCTTTGTCCGCCTCGGTACGGTTTTCATCCAGGGGGAACAGCACGCCGACCTCGGCGAGGGGCTTTGACCCCAGTGTCCAGGGCTCGGTCTTTTCCAGATCCCGGTAGATTGCGCCGATGGATTCGTACACTGCCGGCTCCAGGAAATCCCTGGGGTGCATGTGATCCCCCACCGAGGTGACAGCCCCCTGGGCCAGGGCGTAGTAGCAGTCGAACTCCATGGCCTCCCTGGGGCGGAGTCCATGCAGGTCACCCCAATTTTCCTGGAAGCGTCCGGTCATGAAGACTACTTGGTCAAAAACATTCCGGGCGTAGGCAACATAGGCGGGGAAGGTGTCGTAGGCCCAAAAGGGCGCGGTGGGCAAGCACTCGATCTCGTGGTGGGTTTGATTCTTCACCATGCTGGGAAAGGGCGCACCGGTCTGGAAGGAGCCGTTGAAAAAGAGGAATTTGCCCTCCGGGACAATGGCCCTGATTTCCTCTGTGACGGCGGTGCGCACCCTTGTCGCGTAGAGTTCCACCGCTGTGGGGTCGGAGCTGTCAATGCCCTCAGCCCGCATTCTGTCCAGACAGGCAGGGCAATAACAGGAAACCGGAACCATGCAGTCCAGAAAGATGCCGTCGATTGTGGGGAAGCGCGCCAGCACCTCCTCCACCTCCGCCTTGAGATGATCCCGGTAGCCGCTGTTATAGCACATGGAGCGGAAAAAGTTTGCGGTGCGGTCGCCGTGAAGGATGGAGCCGTCTTCCCGCAGGACATTCCACTCCGGGTGAAGGTCGGCCCAGGTGTGATCCAGCCCGGCATTCAGGTATGCCGCTACGGCAATGTCCCGCCTGTGGCAGGCGTTCAGCACCTCTCCCAGGAGATTCGTGTCGCAGAAGGGGTGTGGCAGGCCCACCTGCGTGTCGAAGTAGCTGTAGCCGATATTGCAGCGTGCGAAGAAGGTGATGTAGTCCACCCTTGCCTGTTCCAGGGTCAGGGCGAATTTGTCCGCGTCGAAGCCGCGACCGAAATCTGGGATATCCGGCATGGTGTGGAAGTCCATGTGGACGGCCCGTCTGATTGTTCTCATGGATTGTATCTGCCCCCTGTCTGTTTCTATTTCGCTTAGTAATAACGATATTACAATGCGAATTATACTGATATCATTCAAACAAGTCAATATTTATGAGCAAAATATATAAATTTACATATATTTAACATAAAAGACATCAGGATTTTTTGAGAAAATGGAACCATGTTATTATACAGGATATGGGATTCTCAAAAGGAAAACAAGAAATTGAATAAATATATAGAAAAGTGACAAATTAAATATTTTAGTTATATATATTGACAATAAAATGATCAGCGTGCTATAGTGATTGCATGGTAATAACGTTATTATTTGAGGTGATGTTGTGGGTATCAGCTTGAAAGACATTGCACGGGAACTGGGCATATCGGTCTCCACCGTTTCCCGCGTGGCGAACAACAAGGACCGGGTCAGCGAAGAGACACGGCAGCTTGTGCGGGAGGCGCTGGAAAAATACGACTACATGCCAAACGAGACTGCGCGCATCATGCGGGGTAAGGCCAGCAGCACCATCGGCATTGTGGTCAGCGACATCTCCAACATCTTTTTCGCCCGTCTGATCAAGGGCGCGGAGGATGCGGCGATGGCCGAAGGCTACAACATCCTGGTTTGCAACACCGACAGCGACAGCGAGCGGGAGAGAAAGAGCGTGGAGCTGCTCCTCTCCAAGCACGTATCTGGAATCATCATGGCCTCAGCCAGCTACAGCACTACCTTTGCCGACCAGATAGACGAGGGTACGCCCTATGTCTACATCGACAACCTGCCTACCCACACCGGCCAGTTCAACTCCGTCGCCATTGACAATCGGTTGGCGGCAAGGGAACTGCTCCACCATCTTCTCTCGCTGGGGCACAGAAACATTGCCATGCTGGCAGGCTCTCAGGAGGAAACCTCCGGCAGGGAGCGCCTGGCGGGCTGGCGGGAAGTGATTGCTCAGGAGAAGCTGGCAATTCCGGAGGACTGGATTGTCACAGGGGAATTTACGATACCCTCCGGCTATCAGGCGACGGAGCGATTTCTGGCTCAGCGCACCAGGCCTACAGCCATCCTGGCGGCAAACAACAGCTTGGCCTACGGTGCGATGCTGGCGCTGCGGCGGCACGGCCACAGGGTGCCGGAGGATGTCTCCATCGCCGCTTTTGACGCGGACGACGAGACAGGGCTGATCACCCCCCAGATCACGACAGTCAACCAGCCGGTGCAGGATTTTGGTCGTGTGGCGGTGGAACTGTGCCTGGACGCAAAGAAGGGCAAGGAGCAGGGACAGTACCACCAGGTCGCGCTGCCCCACCAGTTTGTGGCGGGCGGGTCTGTCTGTGCCGCTGCCGGTGGGGAGGCCGCACCGCAATAAGAGAGGAAAGGAATTTCCGATGACCGAAAATTTGACAGGGAAGCCTGTGAAGAAGATTAACCGGACAGGGCTGCTCTACCGGGTAAAGAGGGCGCTGCGCAGGGATTGGCAGCTGATTGTCCTGGCGCTTCCGGCGCTGGCGTTTATCATCATCTTTGCCTATGTCCCCATGTACGGCGCGCAGATCGCCTTCAAAAAATACAATGCCGTATTGGGGATTTGGGGCAGCCCCTGGGTGGGGCTGGATCATTTTCGCAAGTTCTTTGACTCCTACCAGTTTGCCAGTGTGCTGAAAAACACACTGGCGGTCAGCTTTTACAGCCTGATCGCCGGTTTCCCCCTCCCCATCCTGCTGGCGCTGGCCCTGAACTGCTGTCGGCGGCCAAAACTCGCCAAGACAGTGCAGATGGTCACCTACGCCCCCTATTTTATCTCGGTCGTCGTGCTGGTGGGCATTGTGATGCAGGTGCTTTCGCCCAAATTCGGCATTGTCAACAATGTCATCAAGATGTTCGGCGGGGAGGAAATCCTCTTTATGGCGACGCCGGAGTATTTCCGCTCCATCTACGTGTGGTCGGGCGTCTGGCAGGCCACCGGATGGAATGCCGTGATCTACATTTCGGCGCTGTCGGCGGTGGATCCCACCCTACACGAGGCGGCCATTGTGGACGGGGCTTCCCGGCTTAAGCGGGTCATCCACATCGACCTGCCCTCCCTTGTGCCCACAATTGTGATTATGCTGATTCTCAGTGCGGGGCAGGTCATGAACGTGGGGCAGGAGAAGGTTTTGCTGCTGCAAAACGACATGAATCAGAAGTTTTCTGAGGTCATCTCCACCTATATCTACAAGGTGAGCCTGCAAAATGCCATGCCGGACTTCTCCTACGGCACCGCCATTGGCCTGTTCAATTCGGCGATCAACCTGTTTCTCATAGCGGTGGTGAACGGCATATCGAAAAAGATGAGCGGAACGGGACTGTTCTAAAAGAAGGAGGAACTGCCGATGCTGGTGAAACGGACAAACAAGATCAAGGCTTCCTCCCAGGACAGGGCGTTTTTCGCCTTCAACAATGTGCTGCTGATTCTCGCCTTTTTGCTGGTCACTTATCCACTAATCTATGTGGTGGCCTGCTCCTTCAGTTCCAGCCGCGCGGTCGTGTCGGGACAGGTCTTTCTCTGGCCGGTAGAGCCAACGCTGATCGGCTACCAGCGAATTTTTGAGAACAAGCTGATTATGAGCGGCTACGCAAACAGCATCTTCTATACAATAGCGGGCACGCTCTACAGCCTTGTACTCACCCTGACTTGCGCATTTTCCCTTTCCAGGTCTGACTTCTGCCTCCGCAAGCCGCTGATGGGCATTTTCGCCTTCACCATGTTGTTTTCGGGCGGGTTGATTCCCTCCTACCTGCTGGTGAGCAACTTGGGCCTGATCAACACTCGGCTCGCCATGATTCTGCCCACCGGCCTGTCGGTGTACAACCTGATTGTAACGCGCACTTTTTTCGAGAACACCATCCCCAACGAGCTGCTGGACGCCGCCCGGGTGGACGGGTGCAGCGACTTCCGCTTTTTCGGCTCCATCGTGCTGCCCCTGTCCAAGGCGATCATTGCCGTCATGGCTCTGTTCTACGCGGTGGGAATCTGGAATTCCTACTTCAACGCCATGATTTATCTCACCGATGAGAAGCTGTTTCCGCTTCAAATCATCCTGCGGCAGATTCTGGTGCAGAACAAGGTGGATGTCTCGATGCTATCCGCCTCCAGCGCCGCCGATATCTCCTCCAAGCAGAGCCTGTCGGAGCTGCTGAAGTATGCGCTGATTGTCGTATCCAGCGTGCCCATGATGATCATCTACCCCTTTGTGCAGAAGTATTTTGTCAAGGGAGTAATGATTGGAGCTGTAAAGGGATAGGAGAAATGCGAAGCATTTGAATGACATGGCAACCCGATTATCAACCACAACTGTGAATTGAGCATTGGAGGTAAGACATGAAACGGAAATCCTTGGCACTGTTATTGGTGCTCACCCTGCTCGTATCGCTGTTCCTTCCCGCCTGCAGCGGCTCCGGCAGTTCCGGCGAAGAGACTCCCGCTGCGGAGCAGTCCGAATCTTCCCAGGCGGCTTCGGAGTCCGCCCCTGCCTCCTCCACCTCTTCGGAGGAGACCGGCACCGCTCCCGCGGCCCAGGAGGGCTTTCCCCTGACGGAGGAAAAGGTGGAGTTCACCGTATTCTTTATCCCGCATGTGGCAGTCACAGACATGAGTGAAAACTACGCCACCAAGTGGTTTGAGGAAAAGACCAACGTGCATATCAACTGGAACATCACAACCCAGGAGGACTACGCCACCAAGCTGACCCTTGTGATGTCCAACGCCAACGACATGCCCGACATCTTTCTCTGCTCCAATATGAACCGCGCCCAGGCCGATGCCTACGGCGCTCAGGGCCTGCTGATTCCCCTGCAGGACTACATCGAGAACAGCAGCGTCAACTACAAGAGGATCGTGGAGAACAATCCATCAGTTTTGCAGCAGAGCCTCTCCTACGACGGCAATATCTACTTCCTCTCCCAGTACTACGAGACTATCCACATACTCCACTCCCAGAAGCAGTGGATCAACCAGAAGTGGCTGGATAATCTGGGCCTCGAAATGCCCACCACCACCGACGAATACTACAAGGTACTGAAAGCCTTTAAGGAGGAGGACGCCAACGGCAATGGCGACCCCAACGATGAAATTCCCTATATTGGAACCAAAAACGGCTGGAACGGCCAGATACGCTATTTCCTCATGAACTCCTTCGTCTATTCCCCGCCCACTCTCACCACCTTTTATCTGGAGAATGGCGGAATGACGGCGGCTTTCGCCCAGGAGGGCTGGCGGGAGGGCCTGCGCTTCTACAAGAAGCTTTACGATGAAAAGCTGCTCGACCCCGAGGCCCTGACCATCACCACGGATCAGGTGCGCGCTCTGTCCAGCGACCCGGGCGGCAACCGCATCGGCTCCTTCCCCGGCGGCATCGCTACAGAGAATGTGGACACCACCTCCGCCGACATCTTCGACTACGTCACTGTTCCGCCGCTGGAGGGCCCCTCCGGCCTGCGCCAGGCGCCTCTCGAGAACTTTGTGCCCCAACCCACCTTCATGATCACCGCCAAGTGCGAGGAACCGGAGATCGCTTTCCGCTGGGCCGATGCCATGTGCGTGGATGTGGTGAGCGAGGTGGAGAGCGGCAACTACGACATGCTCAACTTCTGGTATGGCCCCGAGGATGATCCCCAGGGATGGTCCAGGGCGGCGGAGGGCGAAACCGGCTTTACCGGAAAGCCTGCCTACTTCAAGTGGAACTTCAACTGGAGCGACCCGCTGAACACCCATTGGTATGAAAAGTTTGTCATCAACATGCGCAGTCCCTGGAAGGAAATGATGACCGCTGAGGTAGTGGAGGGCGTCTACGACCAGGAGCGGGTTCTGTACGAGGAGACCAGCGAGAAGTACCGCCCCTACAGCGTGGATAAGACCATGCCCGCCATATCGCTGGAGGCCGATCTCTCAGCGGAATACGCAAACATCCTCTCCACACTGGAAACCTATGTGAACGAATCCTTTGCCAAGGTCCTGACAGGGGAGTGGAGCCTGGACAGCGACTGGGAGGCCTATCTCGCCGAGATGGACAAGATCGGCCTGCCCAGAGCGCTGGAAATCGCCCAGACGGCGTACGACAAAACCCAACAGTAGTATCAACCGGGCGAGGAAGGAAAAAGAAACCGCCCGATAGTGCCCGATTAAAACTGCGCGAAGGCCCATGGATTGCGGGCTTTCGCGCAGTTTTTCGAGAAAGGAATCAAAATGGAAAGAGCGGTGCGCATTCCTGTGTGGTATTACGGTGCGGTCATGATGGTCAACGCCATGCTGCTGACCGGCGTCGGCATCCTGTTGCCCCGGCTGGAGGCCGAATACAATCTGAGCCTGTCCCAGCAGGGACTGCTGATTGGGGGGCAGTTTGTGGGATACACAGTCGCTGTCCTGACGGGGGCGGTGCTGGCCGACCGCTTCGGCAAGCTACGGGCGCTGCGGGCAGGAATGGCCTGCTTTGCGCTGACAGCCCTGCTGTACGGCACAGTGCGCGCGCCCTGGCTGCTCTATGTCATACCAGTTCTGGTTGGGGCCTTTGGCGGGGTGCTGGAAAATCTCCTCACAGCCATTGTCTACCTGGACAGCGAACAGGCGGTGAAAAAGAGCACATGGTTACAGTTTGCCTATTGCCTGGGAGCTGTGGCAATGCCGGTTCTCCTCTACTACCTGGATATGGTTGGCTTCGGATGGCGCTCTCTCGTTCTGCTGGTGGGGGGACTGATGGCTTTACTCCTCTTTTTTGGCGCGGGGCAGCAGATTCCCAGCGGGGAAAAAGGGATGTGCTTTTCGGCGGTTGCAGGGGAGTTCACACGCCTGGCTAAGAGCGGATCGGGACTGGCCGCTTTGCTGGCAATGTTGCTCTATGTCAGCGCCGAAGTCGGGTTGTGGGGATTTTTGCCCTCCTATGTGGGGAAAACCGGCGGCAGTGAGAACTATGTGGCGCTGTCCACCTCCCTGCTGTGGGCCGGGATGGCGCTGAGCAGGATGGTGGTTGCCGGAAGAAAAACAGCTTCTGGATGGAGAGTGCTGGTGCTCTTCGTGTCGGCCAGTATCGTCAGTGCTGCTGCGGTTCTGCTGACGGGCGGCGTCTGGCTGCTGCCTGCCGCGGCACTGGCGGGCTTTGCAATGGGGCCGCTCTACGCCTACCTGATCGATTGGGTGTGCGGAGCAGCCCGCTCCGACAGCGCCAGTGTAATTGCGGCGGCCATGGCGGTGGGAACGCTGGGCCCCGTGATCACGGGGCCGGTGACAGGTTGGTTGGGGGAGCGGCTCGGTCAACGGGGAGTGATGCTTGTGCCGCTGGTCGCCTGCTTGTTGATTTTTGTCCTGCTATTAGCTAGAAGAGCCGATTTTGAAGAGAAGATGTGACACAGTAAAAACAGCGCACAGACAATTATGTCTGTGCGCTGCTGCGTGATGGCGAAAAAACCCCCGAATCGCTGGGATTGGTAAAGCAGTGGAATTTCATCTGCTTTCGGTATTCCAGGGGCGAAATTCCCGCATGCTTCTTGAAAAAGGTCGCAAAACCCGACGGTGTTTGAAAGCCCGTTTGACCGGCGATGGCCTCGATACTCAAATCCGTGTCGGACAGCAGGTGCGAGGCGTGATCCAGCCGCCGTTCCGAGATGTAATCGGTGATACTCAGGCCCGTAAAGCGGCGGAACAGCGTTTTCAGCTTGGTGGAGCTCATGTTGGCGATGCGCACAAGATCCTTCTGCTGAATCGGTTCAAACGCGCGCCGGTCAATGTGGGCGAGCACTTGGGTCAGGCGGGAATAGTCCGACTCGTTGCGGGGGTATCGTCGTGTGCCCATGGCGAGCAGAGTCGACATCAGCTCGTACGCCTTGCCGATATAGTACAGCCCTGCCGCGGAGCCCGCACAGTCGTGGGCGTTGACCTGGCTGAAAATGCTAAAGATATCGGCGGGCCAGTTGTGCTCGCCCGTCATATTCCGCAGGATTTCAACCGAATTTTCTTGTTGTGTGGGGAAGGCGGCTTCAATCAGGCTGCGGTAAAACGCTTGGAAATACATGATTTCGGTATAGGCCACCCGGTCTCCCTTTTTCATGTGGGAGCTGACCATTCCCCCCTTTTCCTCCAGGAAGGACACGATTTTTCCGGGCGAGAGATGGTTTGCGTAGTCCAGCCGCAGGGCGAGATATACTGAATCGGTGGGCATGTGCAGAACGCAGTCCTCGACAAAAACGAAGTCACACTTTGTCACCACAAAGTGATCTTCGTGGGTGTAGGCCCACATCTGGCCCCGGGTAATGCTGCCGTCGCCGACATAACAGCGTCCGATAGTGTGATCTGAGCCGCCAAGCGATGCCATCCCCATTGTGTCGGCAAGATTTTCCATCATGATTTCAGGTGTCGCGGCTGCCTGTGTGTGCACGGAATCCCAGCTTTCTTTCTGATTGGACATGTTTTTCTTGTGGTCGGACATTTCTGTCCCGGCCACATTGTTTATTTGAGGAGCACTGTCTATACTATTGGTTAGCGTAAACTAACATTTATAGTATAACACAGAACCCATGACTTTGAAATAGGAGTGATAGCCGATGATCCTCGATGTGCGGTACAAGATGCTGCTCTTGGTGCTGGTGAGCATCCTCCCCTTTTTTGTGAAGGATTTGCTATTTGGCAGCATCTTGTTTGCTGTCGTCTGCATCATTTCCTTTTCAATGGGACAGGGGAAGGCGACTCTGAAATATGCCGCCGCATATATCGGCGTGGTGGCACTGCAATTTTTAGCGCCCCATTTCCCTTGGGTGCTGCGCAGCATTTTCCTGATGCTGGCGCTGTGCATGCGTATGTTCCTGCCCGTTTTGCTGTATGCCAGAACCTTTGCGGCCACCACTGCAGTCAGCGAAATAATCAACGGCATGTACGCCATGAGAATGTCCCGTGCGCTGACCATCAGCCTGGCCGTGGCTCTTCGTTTTTTCCCTTCGGTCAAGGAGGAGCTGCACGCAATCCGCGACGCTATGAAGCTGCGCGGCCTGATTTTTTCGGCCCGGAATCTTCTGGCGCGGCCGGCGCTCGTATTTGAATGGGTGATGGTGCCGATGATGATGCGCGCCTCCACCATTGCGGATGAGCTGTCCGCCGCGTCCATCACCCGTGGCATCGACAATCCCGGCGCCCGCACCTCCTTCACCCCGCTGCGCATCACGGCGCGGGATACCGTGATAGTGATTGTCTTTGGGCTCATGATCTGCGGGGTGGTGGCCGCCAAAATGCTTTGTGAGGTGTGGGCTTGATCGAGCTGGAGAAGGCTTCCTTTATGTACGAGGGCGCTGAGGCAGCCGCCTTGCAAGGGGTGTCGCTGCGCGTGCGGCCCGGAGAATGCGTTGTGCTGACGGGGGCCTCCGGCTGCGGGAAAACCACTGTCACACGCTTGGTGAACGGGCTAATTCCCCATTTCTACGCGGGGGAGGTAAGCGGGCGGGTGCTGGTAGCGGGCAAACCGGTGGCCGATGCGCAGCCCCATGAGCTCTCGCCTCTGGTGGGCTCGGTATTCCAGAACCCCAGAACCCAGTTTTTCAACACCGACACCACCAGCGAGTTGGTATTCGGGATGGAGAACGCCGGGCTCCCCCACAATGAAATGCACGCCCGTTATGGGGATACGGTGCGGGATTTACAGCTTGAAGCCCTCACCGGGCGGGATATCTTTGCCTTGTCCGGCGGGGAAAAGCAGCGTATCGCCTTTGGCGGGGTCTACGCTATGTCGCCGCTGGCATATGCGCTGGATGAGCCCACCGCCAACCTTGACGCTCAGGCGGTTGCCCATCTGCGGGACGCCCTGCTGCATGTGAAAAGTCAGGGCAGGGCGATTTTGTTGGCGGAGCACCAGCTGGCCTATCTGCGCGGGGTGGCCGACCGCATTGTCTTGATGAAGGATGGCCGCATCGCGGGGGAATGGCCGGCAGAGGACTTCGCCGCCTTGAGTGACAATGCGCTTGCAGACCTCGGCCTGCGCTCCTTCCGGGAATCCCCGATACCCGCCTTGGGTGATTACCGAGCGCCGACAACCACGGCCATTGAAATCCGCGGCCTCTGCGCAAGATACGGAGACAGGGAGGTCTTGTCGGGCTTCGAGTTTGGGGCCGGCAAATCGGAGATTGTGGGGATCACCGGTGCAAACGGCAAGGGCAAGACCACGCTGGCACGTACCATCTGCGGCCTGCACAGGGAGAGCGGCGGACAAATTCTGTTTTCAGGGAAGGCCCTGCCCCCAAAAAAGCGAAGCCGCCATGCCTATCTGGTGATGCAGGACCCCAACTACCAGCTGTTCAGCGACAGCGTGGGGGGGGAGCTGCGGCTGAACGCCATGGGGAAACCGCCGCCGGAGAAGCTGGAGCATGTGTTGCAGCGGCTGGAGCTGGAGGCCTACAGGGAACGCCACCCCCTCTCTCTGTCCGGCGGGCAGAAGCAGCGGCTGGCCATTGCGCTGGCGGCGCTCAGTCCCGCTGACATTCTCCTGTTTGACGAGCCCACCAGCGGCCTGGATTACGGCAATATGCGCAGAGTCACGCAGATGCTGGAGTGGCTGGCGGAACGGGGAAAGACAATCCTGGTAATCAGTCACGACAGGGAGCTGCTGACAATGGGGTGCCACAGGGTCGTCGGGCTGGAGCAATGCCAGGCGGCCAATCAGAAAAATGAGGAGGTTCATTATGCAAATCAACGAGCAAAAAAAGGACAAAAAGCTTAAATCCCGGGATTTTATCACCCTGGGAATCTTTTCGGTGCTGTTTATCATTGTCTGTTTCCTGTGTATTTTCGCGTCCAGCATCGCAGTTGTAACACAGCCCTTCGGCATCGCCATTGCGGCGCTGCTGGGCGGAACCATCTACATGTACATGCGGGCCAAGGTGAACAAGTTCGGCGGCGTGCTGATCACGGGGGTACTGCTGGCCCTGGCAATGCTGGCAAGCGGCTCCGGCTGGATTATTGTCGTCAGCCTTCTGGCGGCAACTGCGGTGGCGGAACTGCTGACCCAGGCCGGGCGGAATGAAAACTTTTGGTTGACCACAGCCGGATACGCTGTTCTGATGACCGCGTTTGCCGCCAGCTCCTACGCGCCGATGATTCTCATGAAGGAGAGCTACTACCAGCTCGCGATGTCCAACAGCGTTGACAACGCCTACATGTTGGAATTGCTGGACTTTTACACCGGGCCCATCCTGATTGCGGCGCTGGCAGCAACCGCTGTCTGCTCTGTTTTGGGAGCGCTGCTAGCTAAGGTAATGGTGAAAAAGCACTTTTCGCGCGTGGGGATGGTATAAACAATGGCAAAACAAAAAAAGGCGGACAAGCCAAAGACCGGGCTCGCCAGAATTTTTGAGCTGGCGGAGAACCGGAAGGGCCTGCTCGTCGTATCGGGCATTCTATCCGCGCTGGCGGCGGTGGCTTCCTTTGTGCCCTACCTCGCAATCTATTTCATCATACGGGATGTGCTGGCGGTCTACCCCAACATCGCCCTGCTGGATACGCAGGTGCTCCTGAGTCACGGGCTGCTGGCTCTGGCCGGGATTGCCGCTGATGTGCTGTGCTACCTAGCATCCTCCATCTGCGCCCACATCGCGGCGTTCGGCACCCAATACCAGCTGAAACGGAATTTCACCCGGCATCTGGCCAGAATTCCTCTCGGCTTTCACCTGACCATTGGCAGCGGGCGCTTCCGCAAGGTGATTGACTCCGACATCGAAAAGATCGAGAGCTTTCTGGCACACCAATTCCCGGATATTGTTGCGTCCTTCACCGCGCCGGTTGTAATGCTGGCTGTGATGTTCGGCGTGGATTGGCGGTTCGGTCTTGCCTGTCTTGCGGCTGTAATCATCGCGTTTGTGCTGCAAATGATGACCTTCGGCGCGGCGGGCCCCGAGCTGATGACCGAGATGCAGAAGGCCATGGCCGACATGAACAGCGCCTCGATAGAATATGTGCGCGGCATGCCGGTGCTTAAGGCCTTCGGGCAGACCGCCCGCTCCTTCAAACAGCTGTACGCCGCGATCAAAGCCTACACCAAATTCATGCTGACCTATACCATGAAATGGGAGAATTACACCGCGGCATTCCAGACGGTGGTCAACAACATCTACCTGCTGGTGCTTCCCGTGGGCATCCTGCTGGGGCAAGGGGTGGGCGACTACCCCTCTTTTGCGCTTACCTTCGTGTTTTTCCTGCTGTTTGCACCCTCCATCGCCTCGGTGCTGAACAAGCTGATGTACGTCTCCTCCGCCAGTATGCGCATCGCGGGGGGAGTCGCCAACCTTGACCAGATGATGGCCCTGCCGGAACTGGAGGAGCCCTCCCCATCCCGGCAGCCCCGGGATGGGGAGGTGCGCTTTGATAATGTCACCTTCTCCTATAACGATCCGGGAGGGGAAGTCGTTCTTCGCGGTGTCAGCTTCACAGCGGCTGCCGGAAGCGTGACGGCGATTGTCGGGCCGTCCGGCAGCGGCAAGAGCACCATCGCCCACCTGATTCCCCGGTTTTGGGATGTGGGCGGAGGGAGCATCTCCATCGGCGGCGCGGACATCCGGCAGATGCACAGCGACGATTTGATGCGGATGGTGAGCTTTGTATTCCAGGATATCACCCTGTTTGGCCAGAGCATCGCCGACAACATCCGCATGGGCAGCCAGACGGCCACCCTTGAGGAAGTGCAGGCGGCGGCGAAGGCCGCCCGTTGCCACGACTTCATTCAAACACTGCCCCGGGGCTACGACACCGTGGTGGGAGAGGAGGGGGTGCATCTTTCCGGCGGAGAGGCCCAGCGCATCGCTATTGCCAGAGCCATAGTCAAGGATGCACCGATTCTGGTACTGGACGAGGCCACCGCCTTTGCCGACCCCGAAAATGAACAACTGATCCAGCAGGCGCTGGCGGCACTGATGCGGAATAAAACGGTCATCATGATTGCCCACCGCCTGGGAACCGTAACCAGCGCCGACAACATCGTTGTGATGGACAAGGGTACAATATCCCAGCAGGGCACCCACAGGCAGCTGCTGGAACAGGGCGGGCTGTACAGCTGCATGTGGCAAAATTACACTCAATCGCTGGCCTGGCGGCTGGGCAGAGAGGAGGTGTGGGCCAATGGGCTGGCTTGAGCGGTTGCTGCTGCTGGATGGGCCCGGAAAGAAGGGCCTTCGCAAGGCGATAGTGGCCTGCCTTGCGACCAGCCTGTCGCTGATGATTCCCTTCACGATCACGGTGCAGGCGTTTACCGAGCTGATGAAGCCCTTTGCGGGGGGAGAGGTCGACTGGAACCGGATGTGGCTCCTGCTAGGGATCGGCGTCACCGCCTTTGTGCTCACCTTTATTCTCTCGAAAAATGAGTACCGCAAATCCTACGGCAACGCATATGGGCAGGCGGAGGAGACGCGCCTGCGAGTGGCGGAGCACATGCGGACACTGCCCATGAGCTTTTTTAACACCAGGGATTTGTCCGAGCTCTCCTCCAACATCATGTCCGACTGCACCAACGTCGAGCAAACCTTGAGCAGCGCGATTCCCCAGCTGGCCGCCAACGTGGTGTCCATCCTCATTGTCTGTGTCGCCCTCGCCTTCTTTGACTGGCGCATGGCGCTGGCGGTGTTTGTCACCCTGCCGCTGGCCTTTCTGGTTTTCTGGCTGAGCAGGGCGCTGCAATCCCGCGCCTTCAGCCGGCAGGTGGAGGCCAAGGTGAATGCCGAGAAGCAGTCCCAAGAATACCTGGAAGGCATCAAAGTTATCCGCGCCTGCGGGCTGGGCGGGGAACGGTTCAAGGCGCTGGACGACGCGTTTTTGGAGCTCAAACGGGCTTCCCTACAGGTGGAGCTCGTTTCCGGCAGCGCCATGGCGGTGTCCAGCATGCTGCTGCGCGCCGGGGTCGGCGTCACGGCCTTTGTGGGGGTGGCCTTGCTCACCGGCGGACAGATCGACTTTCTGACCATGCTGATGTTCTTGCTGATTGTGGTGCGCATCTATGGGCCTATCCTGACTGTCCTGACCCTGTTGCCGGATTTGCTGTACTTGAGCATATCCTCCCGGCGGCTGCACACCCTGATCGACACCGAACCCATGAAGGGCTCAACCGATGCGGTCCCCACGGCCTTTGATGTGGTGTTCGAGGGCGTGTCCTTTTCCTACAATCAGGATGCCGTGCTGGAGGATGTGAGCTTTCGGGCGCCCGCCGGGAAAATCACCGCTCTGGTGGGGCCCTCCGGCAGCGGGAAAAGCACGTTGGCCAAGCTTGCGGCCCGCTTTTGGGATGCGCAGAGGGGCACAGTGCGCATCGGGGGCGCCGATGTGAAGGAAGTCGATCCCGAGGAGCTGATGAAGCGGATCGCCTTTGTGTTCCAGGATGTGACGCTGTTCAACGACACCATCGAAAACAATATCCGCGTGGGGAACGCGCAGGCCACTGACGAGGAGGTGCGCGCTGCCGCGAGGGCCGCTCAGTGCGACGAGTTTGTGTCTGCGCTGCCGGAGGGCTACCAGACTCTGCTGGGAGAAAACGGCGGCACGCTGTCCGGCGGGGAGCGCCAGCGCATCTCCATTGCACGGGCGCTGCTGAAAGACGCGCCGATTGTCCTGCTGGACGAGGCCACGGCATCCCTCGACCCGGAAAGCGAGCTGCTGGTTCAAAACGCCATTTCGCGGCTGGTCGCGGGAAAGACCACCATCGTCATCGCCCACAGGCTGCGCACCATCACCCAGGCGGATCATATCGTGGTGCTGGAAGACGGCGTGGTTGTGGAGCAGGGCACCCATGAAGAACTGATTGAAAACGACGGGCTGTACAACCGCCTTTGCAAAATTCAAAAGGCGAACACTGCGTGGGTTAGATAGCTCATGTAGCGCGCTGCCATATTGTAAAACAGATACCCCCCGATGCTATCACAAGAAAGCATCGGGGGGTATCTGATCAGACCGTCTGGCATTTGTGCTTGGCAGTGCCGTTGTTCTTGATCAGCAATATCTCCGCCAGGATGGAAACAGCGATTTCCGCCGGTATACTGCTCGCAATATCAAGGCCGATGGGGGCGAAAATGGTCTTTATTCTATCTTCGCTGTACCCCTCCTCCCGGAGCTTGCCGAAGAGGGCGCCGACTTTTTTTCTGCTGCCGATCATGCCGGTGTACCGAAAGGGCTTACCCAGGCAAAAGCGCAGGGCCTCGTCGTCCGTTTGATGTCCCCGTGTGCAAATCACCCCGTAAGCGCTGCCGGTTACCGCGATCTCTTTTTCATAGTCCTCCGGTTTGCACACTTTGTATTGCACCCGGGAAAATGCGCTTTCCAGCTCGGGACGGTCTTCGATCACTGTGACATGGAACCCGATGTTCACCGCAAGGGGAGCGAGGCTTTGTCCCACATGCCCGCCGCCAAAAATATATAGATGATTCTCGTTGCCCAGCACATTCCCAAAGCCGCGCATACCGCCGCCGCACACCATCCCGGCCTCGGCGTGGTCATAGGCAAAGGGGAAGGTCTTTCCCCCGTTTTTCATAGCCTCCACAGCCTGTTGGATTACCCTGAATTCGGTTGTGCCTCCGCCCACGGTGCCCACTGCACTGCCATCTGAAAGTACCGCCATCATCTGCCCGGCGCTTGCGGGGGAGCTGCCCTCGGTTTCGGTGACCGTCACAAGCGCCACCTGGCGGCCCTGCTCCACCTGCTGCTGGGCAAAGGCCAATACATCTTGAATCATGCCGGCTCCCCCTTTGAGTTGCAAAGATTATCCAGATAAAAATAAGCCTCCAGGGCAGCGCCGCCCAGGCATCTGGCCTTGTCGGATATGGTGTGCCAGTCGACATCCAGGCGCGGGTCGATGTCGGCCACCTTCATGCCCGCAGGCACCCGAAGCCCCTCGCGGATCAGGCCGCGCAAGAGCCCTCTGAAGGGGGCGACAGCGACGGTATCGCCTATTTTGAAGATAGGCTGGCCGGCCTCCACAACGTCGCCGATTTGGCAAATATGGCTGATGATGCCTGCGGCAGGCGCGTGAATGACCCGCAGAGCACTTTTTCCACCGATTTCGCCTGGCACGCCGGTGTTGGGCAATGCGCTGCCGGAGAGGATCAGGCGGCCCAGGTCATGCCCCCGCATGGTCTCGATCACGGCATCCACATCCTCCCCGGCGTGAAAGCCCGGCCCCAATGCGATGGTGATGGGAGCCATGGCCCTGGATGTCCCCAAATTGCGCTTTGCCAGGATGGCGTCGATCACCGCCGCGGGCTTTAGCGCGGCGATACTCTCGCCGACCGAATCAACCAGAATGGGAACGTCACCGTTTTTATGGCAGGCATCCAGTTCGGAAAGCCCCGAAATGCGGCGGCAGGGCACGTCCTCCACCTTGGCAAACCCGCTGTAGACAGCCTCGCACAGGGCGACGCTTCTGCGTATGGCGGTGGGTCTTTCCACTTCAAGTACCAGCAGCGGAAAACCACTGCGGTAAAATTTTTGAATAACACCTGTGGCGAGGTCTCCCCCGCCCCGGATGATCACCAGTTTATCCTTCAGCATTCCGTCCCCGCCTCCTGCCATTGGTTTGACTGTGCGCTGCCATAGGCCAATCCTCTGAATCTGCCGGGGTGCTGTGTTTGAATGTCCCGCAGCCATTCTCCGGCCAATGTCGCAGTCTTTTCGTCCTCGACCCGGTTGACGAAGAGGTACGCCATTCCGGCGCTGTTTTTGAACATCCCCCCCGGCGCGCAAATCATTGCGCCAAGGGCTTTTGGCGTGATGGGCTCCCCCTCGTGCAGTCCAGTCAGGGCCAAAAATTCCGGAAGGCGAAGCACATTACAGTCATCCGCAGGCTTCCCGATGGCGTCCATCGTCACAATGCCAACGGTGTGGGTGCAGTAGTCCGGCACCACCGGTTCATCGTCCCGCCAGCCCTTGCAGGGCAGTCCACGGGAGCCGTCCGCCTCCAGCAAAATAAGATCATATTGCGGGGCAATCCGGGCCAACAGTTCGGAGGGGAGAGCCTCCAGCTTGCCGGTGACGCTGTTTTGAATCCCCAGGCACTGGATTCCGGTTACAGGCGAATGCTTTTCGCAATCCGCCAAGGTTGTGCGAACTACAACGTCCTGATCCCTCATCGGCAAAATTTTGGTTGTGGGGGTGATCAGCACTTTTTTTTGCCTATATTCCCGGGCGAGAGCGGAGATGAATGTAGTCTTTCCGCCGCAGCCAACGACGGCTGCCACAACCGGCGCGCCTGCGTTTCCATCGGAGATGCCGAGCAGTGCTCCGGCAGCGAGAAAGGGGGGAGCGCTCATAGGCTGATCAGCTTCTCGGCGGAGGCAAGCTGTTCTGTAATGGTATACATATTGACAACCTCTCCCACAGCCAGCTTGTCCGTCAGGGAGTAGTAGTTCAGGCAGGTACCGCAGGCCAGGATGGCAACGCCTTTTTCTGCGAGAGATTTCAGGTCGTCCAGGGCATTGCTGCCCTCGCAGGCGAGACGCACGCCGCTGTTCATGAAGATAACGGCCCTGGGCGCGGGGACAAGCTCTGTTAAGGAGAACAGAAAGCCCTTTGCCAGTATCGCACCCAGCTCTTCACTGCCGCTGCCGATCTGGTTGCTTGTCAGCAATACGGTGACACCCTTTTCCTCTTGCACCGGCTCGGCAGGCGAAGCGGTAGTTGCGGGGGCGGTGCTATCCGATTTGCCGATTGTGACAAGGAAGTTGTCCCCATCCGGGATGGAGGATATGGTGTAGCCAAGGCCATCCGCCATTTTTTGCAGATTCTGCACGGCTACAATATTGTCCACCAGCACAATAACCCCGCTGGAGTCCGGCTTTTCCAGCTCCTTTTTCGCCTTGATCACAGGGATTGGGCAGGGATTTCCGGTCATATCCAGTCGTTCCATTGTCTACCCTTTCTTTCGCATTTATATTAGGTTGTTTTGAATGTCACGGTTTTTTCCCGGCGTGGCACGATCTCCCCAATGATTTCCGCCCAGGGGTCGCCGGTCTGTATTTCGGCCAGCAGGGCGTCTGCCTGGGCAGAGTCCACGCAGATTAGAAGGCCTCCGCTTGTTTGCGGGTCGAACAAAAGCTCCTGTACGGCGAAGGGAAGGGAATCGACAGCGCCGCTTTCGCCAAAGTGGTTCCGGTTGCGTTGGCCCGCTGCGGTGAGCAGATACTCGTTTGCATAGTCCGCCGCTTTTTCGAGAAAGGGCAGCCTGTCCGCCCGGATTTCCGCCGAGACGGTCTCCCCGCACATTTCCAGAAGGTGGGCGAGCAAGCCAAAGCCTGTGATGTCTGTGCAGGCGCTCACATCATACCCCACCATTTTCTCGGCCGCGTAGCGGTTCAGGCGCTGCATGCAGGCCAGAGCGTCGTCAACCGCGGACTCGCTGGCCATGCTGACTCGCGCCGCCGCCATGACAATGCCCACGCCCAGGGGTTTGGTCAGGATGAGCCTGTGCCCGGCCTTGGGCGTGTTGTTGCGGATGATACGCTTTGTCGGGACAATGCCAGTCACTGCCAGCCCGTACTTAGGTTCCTTGTCATAAATCGAGTGCCCGCCGCCGATGGAGGCCTCCGCTTCGGCCACTTTTTCGGCGCCGCCTGCGAGTATCTCCCCCAGGATGGACTTGGACATCTTTTCCGGAAAGCAGACTAAATTTAGCGCAAGAAATGGCTTGCCCCCCATGGCATAGACATCGCTCAGGGCGTTGGCGGCTGCAATGCGGCCAAAAATGCGGGGCTCCTCCACCATGGGCGAGAAGAAATCCACTGTGGAGACGAGGGAGCGCTCCTCATCCAGGCGGTACACCGCGGCATCATCGAAAGAATCGAAGCCCACGAGCAGGTCGGGGGATGTGGGCCGCGGGATGCTCTCCAGCAGGGCGGACAGCTCTCCGGGGCCGATTTTCGCGCCGCAGCCGCCGCTTGTACAGCCGGAAAGGATCGATTCAGGCTTATCCACCGCGCTCCGCCTCCTCTTCAAATGAGATGTATCGGGCTGTGCCGTTATCATCCAGCTTTTTGTAGCGCTGTTGCAGCGGGATGTTGTAGCTGCGCAGGGCTTCTCCGGCGGCATCGTCGCACTCCATGGGCATGCGCAGGCAGAGCCCGCACCCAGCGCGTATCGCCGAGGGCAGCGGCATCACCTTGACAGGCACATCCGCTTCCAGCAAAGCCTTTTCCGCCGATATGGAATAGTGGGTGTTGGAAAAAGTGTAGATCAACTCGGTGCCCAAGCCGTTGCCTCCCTGCGATGCCGCTTTCAGTTGTCATCATTATAGCATTTCTCCCCGCTGTTTGCGACTGCGATTATACGAAAGGATACTCATGCAATAGAAAATCCACAGTTGCATTAAAAGGGTAACGAGTGTATACTCTATTAAAAGTTCGACTTATTTACAAAAACAAATCGGTGGAGAATCATGAAGGAAATCAAAACAGTTGACGCTGTGGGGCATGTGCTCTGCCACGATATCACCCGCATCGTTAAGGACGTCACAAAGGGAGTGGCCTTTTCCAAGGGGCATGTGGTGACCGAGGAGGATATCCCGGCCCTGCTGGCCCTCGGAAAAGAAAATCTGTATGTTTGGGAAAAGCAGGAAGGGATGCTGCACGAAAACGAAGCGGCGGATATTTTGTACCATATCTGTGCGGGGCAGCACATGCGCCCCGGGCCTGTAAAAGAGGGAAAAATTGAAGTAATTGCGGATGCCGACGGCCTGCTGCAGGTGGATGTGGAGCGGCTGCGCGCCGTCAACAGCCTGGGGCAGATGATGATCGCCACACGCCACACCAACACCCCTGTCAAGCAGGGGGAGGTTTTGGCGGGCACCCGGGTCATCCCGCTGATTATCGAGCTGGAAAAGATGGAGAGAGCCCAGGCGATGGCGGGGAAGAGCCCCCTGCTCGCGCTGCGGCCTTACCGCAAGAAGAAAGTCGCCATTATCACCACAGGCAGCGAGGTTTACAAGGGGCTTATCCAGGACACCTTCACCCCGGTTTTACGGAGCAAGCTGGACGAATTTGCCTGGGAGGAGATTGGCCACACCGTGTTGGGGGACGATCCCGGAGCCATAACGGATGCAATCCTGAGTTTCCTGGACGAGGGTGTCGAGCTTGTGCTCTGCACGGGGGGAATGAGTGTAGACCCGGACGACAAGACGCCGCTGGCCATCAAGAATACAGGTGCCCGGATTGTGAGCTATGGGGCTCCGGTGCTTCCAGGGGCTATGTTCCTGCTTTCGTACACAGACAGCGGGATTCCCATTATGGGATTGCCTGGCTGCGTGATGTATGCTAGGCGCACCATCTTTGATCTAATCCTGCCCCGCATCCTGGCCGATGTGCCTGTCACAGAGAAGGACCTTGCCGCGTTGGGCCACGGCGGCCTGTGCCTGAACTGCCGGGAGTGCATTTTTCCCAACTGCGCCTTTGGCGCGGGCGTATAAGCGGCCTTAAAAGGTGTACAGCCGCCTGCAAGGCGGTTTGACAAAAAGGATAATGATAAAAAGAGGAGATAGTTAAATGAAAAAGGCACTGTCGATTGCAATTGTTTTATCTTTGGTTGTTATGTTGCTGGCCGGCTGCAACGGCGGCACAAGTTCGACCCCTTCTACGAGCGAGTCGGAGCACGAGCCGGTCACCATGCTGGTCGCCGCCGCCGCAAGCCTGAAAACGTCTTATGATGAAGAGCTGATCCCCATGTTCCAGGAGAAGTATCCCTGGATCACGGTGGAGGGCACCTATGATTCCTCTGGCAAGCTCCAGACCCAAATCGAGGAGGGTCTGGAGGCCAGCGTGTTCATGAGTGCTGCCACCAAGCAGATGACCGCCCTGACCGATTCCGGCTTCATCGACGGCGCCAGTGTGATCAATCTTTTGGAAAATGAGATCGTCCTGATCGTACCCATCGATTCGGACAGCGCCATCACCTCCTTTGAGGAGATCGTGAATGCGGAGACCATCGCCGTGGGCGACCCCGCCAGTGTGCCTGCGGGCCAGTATGCCGAGGAGGCGCTGACCAGCCTGGGCGTGTGGGATGCGATTCAGGACAGGGTGAGCCTGGGCACCAACGTGACCGAGGTGCTGAACGCCGTGGCTGAGGGCAGCGCCGACGTGGGAATTGTGTACGCCACCGACGCCGCCCAGATGACCGACAAGGTGAAGATTGTGGCTACAGCTCCCGAGGGCAGCCTGGAAACCAAGGTGATTTATCCGGTGGGGATTCTGACCGAGGCCCCCCAGTCTGAGGCGGCCGCCCTGTTTGTGGAGTTCTTGCAGACCAAGGAAGCGATGGATGTGTTTATCGCCGCCGGCTTCAAATCCAACATCTGACAGCAACCGCATTTTTATGACACGGTGGCCCGATTCTCCGCAACCCTGCTGCGGGAAGTGTCATTGTGAAGTGATACCGTGTCTGCGGATATGGTATTATAGATGTGTTAATAACAAAAAGTGGGTGTTGGTATGATATATTTGTTAACCGGCGTCATGGCAAGTGGTAAATCTACCGTCGCTGAATTATTGGCCGGGAGGTTTGATAAATCCGTACATCTGCGTGGCGATACATTCAGAAAAATGGTGGTGCGTGGGCGAGAAGAAATGAGTGACGCACCCACGCCGGAAGCCTTATCACAACTGGATTTACGTTATCGGCTTACTGCCCAAGCAGCAAAACAGTACCATAAGGCCGGTTTTACGGTTGTTGTGCAGGATAATTACTACGGCGATAAACTCCCGTATCTTCTTAGCTTACTTGCACCGGAACAGGTGCAAGTCGTTGTCTTGTGTCCCAACGCTGATACCATACGGCAACGAGAAGCGGGGCGCGGCAAAATCGGCTATCATGGTTTTTCTGTAGAAAGCCTGTACCATGCTTTCATGCAGGATACGCCACGTATTGGTTTATGGATTGATAACAGTTTCCAAACGCCGGAAGAAACGGTCAATCAGATAATGGACGGCAGATAAGCTATTCGCCCCAATGCGCCATATCGTGATTGACAAGGGCGGTGTAATAGCTGTCCATCGTGGACGGTGCATTGAACAGCACCGCCAACAGGTATTTTTTGATATTTCGGATTTTGGTCGTATTCTCTTTCATGCAATCAAAGACAAATTGAATGTGGCTGCTGTTCAGCTTCATAAACTTCGCTTTCACAAGCTCGGCGGGATAATCGTCACCGGCGACACGGATTGTCTTTCTTGCCGTGCAGACGATTTCAAGTATCAGGGCAACGATTTCGTCCAAGCGGTCTTTTTCTACAATGGAGTGCTGCACAAGATGGTCATACTCGATATTCTCCTTGATGATTTCCTCATAAATCCTGTATGCGTCGGTCGCTTCCGTTCTGTTCCTTTCCAGCGGTGTGTCCGCTGCGCCCTCATAAGGCATAGGGGTAGCGTGATTATCACGCGGGGAAAGGATAGGAATGGAATGGGTACTTGATAAATCCGTATTTGATTTTTCTTTTTTTGGTAAGTCAGTTTTTATTACTTCTTTACTTAATTGCATTGGATTTTCCGACGACGGCTTATCCGATGTCGGGTTTTCCAATACCGGCTTGTCCATTGTTGGATCTTCCAATACCGGCGACGGTTGCGGCTGCTCATATATGGCGTACTCAATGGCGGTCATTTTGCCCTTGTCGTCCCGGCCTTGCTGCCGGGTGATATATCCCGCCCTTTCAAGCTCCCAAACTGCGGTACGGATAGCGTCGATACTCTCACGGTTGATATGGGACAGCCCCGAAAGGGTATAGTCCCATTTCTCCGGCAAGGAAAGCATTTGCGACAACAAGCCTTTTGCTTTTAGGGTCAATTCCTTATTTCGCAAATGGTGGTTGCTCATTACCGTGTAGCCCTTGTTTTTCTCTACTCGGAATACTGCCATAGCATTATCCCTCCTGCTCTGAAAAACCGATTTCCAGCACCGTATCCTCAAAGGCGTTCATAAAGGCCAGTGTGAAAATATCTGCCGCGTTTTCGTCCTCGCATAAACTTTTGTCAATAGTGGTGCAATCAAGCGCAACAAATAGTGTTTGCAGCGCAGAAAGTAATTGCCCGCTCTCCAAGATGTCAAACAGGTGGCATAGGGTATGCTCCATTAGCGACAGCTTATCAAAACTGTTTTCATAGGCTGCGTAGACGGTATTTGCAAAGGTTTTCGCTTGTATTGTTGCTGTGGTTTCTATAATCCCGTTCATGGGTAGCCCTCCTTTTAACTAACGACAAATCGTTATCGGAATAATATCAGGTGTTTTTGTGATTATTTCTGCGTACTATTCCGATGGCCTTATTGCAAAAAGCCGCCACTTGACTGTGACGGCTTCTCGCTTGCGTTCATGATTTATTGAAGCTTGCTATAAAATCCTCGTAACTGCTCGGTTTGACTTTGATACCATTAAAATTATCCGACAACATGAAGTCAATTAGGGATAACTTAGGAATGAAAAATGTTCGCCGGATAGTGAAGTGGTGCAATTTTTCGGTAGCACACCAATCAATAACGGTAGTTGCTTCATATCCTGTTGCTTTGGAAACATCTTTTGACTTCATCACATCACTGTAATTTTCCAGCCAGTGTGCAAGCCGAATTTTAGTATCTTCATCTGCATTCAAACGAACATAGAAAAATCTCGGTTTGCGCTTATAGCCGTTTGTACCTTGATACCAACCATTCGGCGCAAGATAACGCTTTGGGTGCTTATCGCGCTCAATCAGGAAATCAACAACATCTTTTATGGCAATTTTATATTTTCGAGTTTTCTTTCCGGTACTGGTCGCAGGGATAAATCCATTTTCCAAGTAATGAAGTGCCGTGCGCTTGCTCACATGACATATTCGGTAGAGTTGTTCTTTGCTGATATATTCGGGGTACTCGCTTAACAGTCTTTCGTATTGTTTTTCTGCCATCTAATTCACCGCCTATAATAGATTGTCAACGGTAGGTAAATTGGTGGCTGCAAAAGTGCATTTTGGGTGAAAATGTCTCCCCAATGTCTCCCCTGTCTCCCCAATGTCTCCCCAAAAACCGCAAAACGGCCAAAATCATAGTAGGTTCGAATTTCCTTACTGCCATCCGGGTAAACGCAAAAAAGACGCTGGAAGCCCCGATTATTGCAGGGTTTCCAGCGTCTCGTATCTTCCGCTTAATTCTCACATCTTCCACTATGGTCTTTACAAGTAAAAAGACTCGAAATGCAGTTGCCTTCACGGGCACGTGGGTTCGAATCCCACCTCCTCCACCAAATAGTGCAAATCCGAACACCTTATTTTTCGTAAAGCACTGTTTCGGATTTGTTTTAATAATAGAGGAGGTCTAACTGTGGTTAGGCTTCTTCTTTTTGCGTTGATTTTAGTTTCAATACAGCGGCTTCAATTAGATTATCAATCTCTTCGGTATTAAGCGTGAACCCTTTACTATTTAAAAATTTAACAACGTAGGCTTTCTTTTCCTCACCTCGACCAGTACCATTGTAAATCATTTCAGCCGCTTCAACTGCAATGTTCACCCAAAACTTGATTGTGTCGAGTTGTTCGGCACTTATTTTTGTTTTCAGATAAGGAATAAGGAAAGCAGATATCAGTGAAAAAATAAGTGTAAGAACTGCAATAAGTACCTGTGTCAAATCAACCATTGTTGTATCCTCCATTTTCTGCGAACGACTGCTCGCTTGGTTCAACCTTATAATGCTTCATCAGTTTGATACGGTTTTCGACTTTTGCTTTGGAATAATAGAATCCTGTTCCTGTTGCAACTTCGGCGGCAACTGCTGGAATGAGGTATGCCAATGGTGATGTATCAAGCGTCTTCCATCCGATGATGAAAGTGAATATCACCACAGCAATATTTATAATTGCCGCAACAATCAGTATCTTCTTAGAAAACTCTATAGGTGCTCTCTTGTTTTTACGTTTCATTAAACTTTTTCAGTGTAGTCAAGAGAAATCCAGCCAGCCCCGGACTTCAATTTACCCCACTTCTTAG
>JBKEBS010000140.1:0-1965 GCA_047973265.1 Oscillospiraceae bacterium | reverse complement strand
TACTACACGCCGCGAGTTTAAGTACGCTGAATATGTAACCGGTTAGATCTCCGGTCGCAGCTGCCGGTGCCGGTCAAAGCGGTTACATGGAAAGGAGCTACAGTATGGACAACATGCAGAATCAAAAAGGGAGAGAGCCCACAGCACAAAACAGCTTCCAGGCGTCGGTAGAGGCCCCGTCTGCTGACCGTGACTTTGCTTATGACAAAGAACTGGCCATTCCAATGCCCAGGAAGCGGGTGTTGACCGGGAGAAACCGGAAATTGACTACGATATGGAGGAAGCCCTGTGAAGATAAGCCCAAGGAGTGAGGGGAGGCCTCTGATCTTTCCCCGGAAGATGGATTCGGGCGGGCGGCTCACCATCCCCTATGAGGTGCGCATGGCCTATAACATGAACTACCGCGACAGCTTCGACATCACCCTGTTTCCGGACGGCACTATGTGGCTCTCCAGGGAAAAAGACAAAGCGCCCTACTGGAGCCCGGAGGCCGTCACCATGCTGGTAAAACTCCGCAACACTATCCGCTACGACGTCCACCTGGCCACTGCGGATTCCGTCCTCTTCTCCATCAGCGACACCGCCGACGAGAACAAGCAGGCACCGCTCACAAACTCCCTGCGAACCCTTGTGCTGGAGACCGGCCCCAGGCTCTTTGACCTGCCCACAAAGACGTTTGCTGTTCCAAAGGACGGCTGGCCGGTCATTGCTTCTATCCCCTTCTATTCAGAGAGGAAAAAAAGATACAGCCTTCTCATTACCTTGAACGAGGAGATGCCCGCCATCGACCAGAACGGTGACTTTTACGCACTTGCAAAATACACTGCTGAGCTGCTGATCGGGAAGCTGTAGATACTTTCATGCAGTAGCGAAAGTCATTGAGATTTACTAATCTACATGGTATAATAAGCATGTAGTAAAGTGTTAAAGTCTCCCCATACGTTTATCCATTCATTGCCGTTCCATTCAATTAGGAGGATAGTTTGAAGCTACAGCTTTCAAACTACCGGTTTTGTGCCTTTCAAGCGTTAAGTATGGCCTGAATTCGGCTGCGCCGAACCGGCACAAATTCCGATATAAGGAAAGGACTGAACATTACTATGAATAAAAAGCAATGGGCCTTACTTGGAGGCTCTGTTCTTGCGGTGGCGCTTCTCTGCGTGGCCGTAGTCGTGTTTTTCAGAGTCCGCAATACACCGGCGATCCCGGAGGCGGAGATCCCTGCCGTTTCCGAAGCATCTGAGGAACCGGTCTCCGCGCCGGTCATCGAGGAAGCAAGCAAGCCCGCCGAGAGCAGCACCATTGAGGTGCCGGAGATCAAGTCCAGCGCTCCCGACGTCATCCCGGATAGCTCCGGCAGCGAGACCGACAACCTGCCCACACCCGGCGTCACCGAGAGTGCGGACGGCAACGGCGGAGTGGTGCAGACCCCAAATTGGGAGGAGCAAAAGACCCTCAAGGAGGGAACAGACCTGGAGGACGCCAGCAAGGAGCCGGAATACGTGGGCAGCGCAAGCAAGGCTCCCGTTTCTGAGCCGCCTACTACCAAGGAGGAAGCGCAGGCTTCTCAGTCCAGTTCCCAGGCCTCCAGCACCGGCAGCACATCTACTTCAAGCTCAGCCAAGAATGGCGATACGAAAACTATCGATGGCGTCAAGTATGTTTATGTTGAGGGCTTCGGCTGGGTGAAAGATGGCGGTGCTAACCAAGGCACAGTCGGCGATGTTGGAGATTCTCTTTCCGGCAACAAAGTTGGCCACTAAATAAAATAGGATGAGAGGGCACCCATTGGGTGCCCTCTTTGTTTTGGGAGGTTAAGTTTGAAACAAATCAGTGACACACCGCCCTAAAAAGGGTATAGCAAAGCAGACCGTCATAAAGGCAGTCCAATCAAGAAGGATCAGCCTTTATGTAGCGTGTGAGGCATGCTGTGAATCGGAAACGATGAATCCCATTCTCGCAAGC
>JBKEBS010000139.1:0-4641 GCA_047973265.1 Oscillospiraceae bacterium | reverse complement strand
TACTTCGTCTACATGACCGCTACGGCTAACAAGTTTCTGCGCATATACTATGGGCGTGTAAAAGAGTACCTGAACGCTCTCGACGAGGGCGATGACGCATAGATTTCGTCCTTTCTTCTATGGCTGAAACACCCTGCTGTGTATCGGCTTATTTTTGTTGCGCAATTTCTGCCTGCAAATTTTTGTCATTTTGGGCTTGACTTTTTATTTGCAGGCTTTCTGTGAAAACAGAAGGGAGGCTTTTTTTGATATAAGGAAAAAAGTGTGATAACTACGCGACATAATTTGTTTTCTGTGTTGACATTCCCGTGGAATCATCATAAACTAAAAATTAATCAAAGCTAAAAAATAATAAGCTGAAGAAACACAATTCTCTGCGAATGGAAAGGGTGTCACTTTGTATGAAACAGATAGATGCAATCCTGCTGGCGGCGGGACTTTCCCGGCGCTATGGGCGGGAAAACAAGCTCCTTCTGCCATTTCGGGGCGTTCCCCTTGTGGAACGCGCACTATCCCTTGCGGTGGGCCTGGGCAGCTTTGCCCGCATTCTCATCGTCTGTTCCGATCCGGAGGTGATGGAGATAGCAAGGCGCTATCCGTTAGAAATAATTGTAAATGAACACCCTGAGGACGGTATCAGCGAAAGCATACGCCTTGGGGTGTCTTCGTCATCGGGGGAGTATTACCTCTTTCTTCCCTGTGACCAGCCGCTGCTGGATGGGCAGACGGTCTCCAATGTATTGGAGGCCGCATCGCCCAGCCGGATTGTCTGTCCGGTCTGGAGCGGCGCCAGGGGGAGTCCGGTTCTCTTTTCCGCAGAGTACAGGCGGCAGTTGCTGAGCCTGCCGAAAGGGAGAGGCGGGAAAGTGATCATGGAAAAGTATCCGGAATGTGTGAATGAAGTGGAAGCGTCCTGCCGGGAGGCACTGATGGACATCGATACAGAGGATCAGGCAAAAGTGATAATGACGTTATAGCCAAATACTTGTATCACATTAAAGTGAAAAGAGTAATACTCAACAACATATGAGTCTAAAAGGTGTGCAAGAGGACGAAAAAGCTAAAAAATATTCTTTTGAGCTAAAAAATAGTTGAAATCTAAAAAGAAAGTGCTATATTGGAACCAGAGGTTGTTCCAGAGGCGCGGATGAGGAGTAATTTTCATGAACATGCAGGATCAGCTTATGTTTTTGAAGCGGCTGGGAAAAGGAGTTTCCACACTGTTTGGCCGCAGCTGCGAGGTAACGGTACACGACCTGAGCAATGGATACGAAAATACGATTGTCGCCATAGAGAACGGCCATGTCACAAACCGCAGCATCGGGGACGGCTCCTCCGAGCTGGTGCTGAAAACCCTGCGGGCAGACCCCAAGAACGTCCAGGATATGTACAGCTACCTGGCGAGGACGAAGGAGGGGCGGGTGATCAAATCCTCCTCCATCTTCATCCGAGACGATGACGGCAAGGTGGTAGGTCTGTTCGGAATCAACTATGACATCTCTGATATTGTGATGGCCCAGTCGGTACTGGAAAACCTGACCCATGTAGAGGAAGACGGCGGAACAGACGTTGTCAACATCACAACCAATGTGAACGACCTGCTGGAGCAGCTGATCGACGAATCTGTCAAGATGGTGGGCAAGCCGGTTGCCCTTATGACCAAGGACGACAAGATCAGGGCGATCCAGTACCTCAACGAAAAGGGCGCATTCCTTATTAAGAAGGCAGGGGACAAAATATCAAGATTCTTTGATATTTCCAAATACACACTGTACAACTACATGGACAGCGAGTCCTGACCGGACGTCGGGACAGGAAAGGGAGGAACATCGTGAAGGAACAGATCAAGTGGGTCGGGAATCACATTGCAAAGTCGGATGCGGAGAAAGCGCTTGCTTTAATGAAGCCGGAGGCCATCCAGTCAGTTCGCCGTTTCCACAAAAGTTTTCCCCAGTATTCCGAGACACCCCTCGCATCCCTCGACCGTCTGGCGAAGGATCATGGGGTGGGGGGAATCTATGTGAAGGATGAGTCCTACCGCTTTGGTCTGAATGCCTTCAAGGTTCTGGGCGGCTCCTTCGCCATGGGCAAGTTCATTGCCCAGACCACCGGCAGGGAGATCGACGACCTCGGTTACGACAAGCTCACCTCCCCGGAGATCAAGAAAGAGCTGGGGGAGTTCACCTTCTTTTCCGCCACCGACGGCAATCACGGACGGGGCGTCGCATGGGCGGCCAACCAGATCGGCCAGAAATCTGTCATTTACATGCCCAAGGGTTCCTCCCAGACCAGGCTGGAAAACATCCGCAAGGAAGGCTCCGACGCCTCCATTGTGGAGATGAACTACGATGACGCAGTCCGGCTCGCCGCCAAGGAATCAGCGAAGACGCCACAGAGCGTCGTGATCCAGGACACCGCCTGGGAGGGCTACGAGGAAATCCCCGGCTGGATCATGCAGGGCTACGGCACCATGGCGCTGGAGGCCTCCGAGCAGTTGGAAAACCTGGGAGTTAACCGACCCACTCACGTGATTGTCCAGGCAGGTGTGGGCTCCCTGGCAGGGGCTGTGCAGGGCTACTTCACGAACCGCTACCCAGAAAACCCTCCCACCACCATCATCGTGGAGGCGGGGATCGCGGACTGCCTCTACCGCTCCGCCGTGAACGCGGACGGCAAGGCCGTTGCAGTTGGCGGAGACCTGGACACCATCATGGCGGGTCTTGCCTGCGGCGAGGCCAACACGATCTCCTGGGAGATTCTCAAGAATTATGCCGGCTTTTTTGTTTCACTTCCCGACTATGCGGCCGCCAAGGGGATGAGAACGCTGGCAGCCCCTCTGCGGGACGATCCCCAGGTTGTTTCCGGGGAATCGGGCGCCGCAGGCTTCGGACTGCTGATGGAATTGCTGGAAAATCCGGCCTACGAGAACTTTAAGAAGGAAGCCGGTATCGATAAAGACTCCAGGATTTTGCTCTTTAGCACAGAAGGGGACACCGATCCGGACAAGTACCGCAGCATCGTGTGGGATGGGGAATATCCCTCCTATTAATCGTCTGTACGGAGCGGGGCGCAGCAACCAGTGTTATGTGACGGAAAGGAATGGCGATCATGGATTACACCGCAATAAAAGAGGCAGCTGAGGGATACCGGGCCGACATGACCAAATTCCTCAGGGATTTGGTACGGATTCCCGGCGAGAGCGCCGACGAGAAGGGCAAAATTGAGCGTGCGGCGCAGGAAATGCGCGATCTGGGCTTTGATAAAGTGGAAATCGACCCCATGGGCAACCTGCTGGGCTACATGGGTACCGGCAAGACGCTCATCGCTTTTGACGGCCACATCGACACCGTGGGTGTCGGCGAACGCTCTAACTGGACGTTCGACCCCTACGAGGGCTACGAGAACGACGAGGAGATCGGCGGTCGCGGCACCTCAGACCAGGAGGGCGGCATCGTCTCCGCCGTGTATGGCGCGAAGATCATGAAGGATTTGGGTATGCTCAGTGACGAGTACACCGTCCTTGTCACCGCCACAGTGCAGGAAGAGGACTGCGACGGCCTCTGCTGGCAGTACATTATCAAAGAGGACAATGTGCGCCCCGAGTTCGTCGTTTCCACCGAGCCAACCGACGGCGGCATCTATCGCGGCCAGCGCGGACGCATGGAGATCAGGGTTGACGTGAAGGGTGTATCCTGCCACGGTTCCGCTCCCGAGCGGGGCGACAACGCCATCTACAAGATGGCCGACATCCTCCAGAATATCCGCGATCTCAATGAGAATGACGCGGCGCCCGGCACCGAAATCAAGGGCCTTGTGAAGATGCTGGATGAGAAGTACAACCCCCAGTGGAAGGAAGCGGGCTTCCTCGGCAGGGGAACTGTCACCACCAGCGAAATTTTCTACACCTCTCCCAGCCGCTGCGCGGTGGCCGATTCCTGCGCCGTCTCCCTTGACCGCCGCATGACTGCGGGCGAGACCTGGGAGAGCTGCCTGGATGAAATCCGCGCTCTGCCCGCCGTGAAGAAGTACGGCGACGATGTGAAGGTTTCCATGTACCAGTACGACCGGCCCTCCTTCACGGGCTGTGTGTACCCCATCGAGTGCTATTTCCCCACCTGGGTTATTCCGGAGGATCACAAGGTCACAAGCTCCCTGGAGGAGGCCTACAAGGGCCTGTACGGCAACGAGCGCGTGGGCTCCAAGGAGACCGTCGAGATGCGCCGCGCCCGTCCCCTCACCGACAAGTGGACATTCTCTACCAACGGCGTGTCCATCATGGGCCGCAACGGTATTCCTGTCATCGGCTTCGGCCCCGGCGCAGAGGCGCAGGCCCATGCCCCCAACGAGAAGACCTGGAAAGACGACTTGGTGCTCTGTGCCGCTGTCTACGCCGCGCTGCCCACTGTCTACTGCGGGAAATAACAACCTCACCATTTATATATAGTTGAAAGGAAAGAGAGAGCATGGAAAACTTTGCCGAGCTGCTGAACAAGCTGGAGGTGAGCCCTTCCCGATATAGTAGACAACAACCTGAACAGGCTCCGAGATACAAGTCGCGGGCGACTACAGTCGGGGAAATCCCTCCGATAGAAGAGGTCGGGCGGCAAGAATGGTAATTCGCCTCTGTGTACTCTATCTTGG